>NZ_JBBHZJ010000009.1:0-262505 GCF_049843535.1 Hydrogenophaga sp. T2
ACCGCAGGGGGAACCGCAGGGGGAACCGCAGGGGGAACCGCAGGGGGAACCGCAGCCAGTCTAAGGATGCAACGCAAAAGTTAAGTTGGTGTGCAGTCCCTATCGTGATGGAGGTGTCCCCATGAACGAACGCTGGTGCAGCGCTTGCGGCAAGAAGTTTTTCCCAAGGGCTCAGAGCCCTAACCAAGCTTACTGCTCAGAAGCGCAGTGCCAGGCAGCACGAAAGCTTCTCTGGCAGAAGACGAAGCGTCGAAGTGACAAGGACTACGCTGCGAATCAGAGTAAAGCCCATGCGGCTTGGGTCAAGCGAAACCCGGACTACTGGAAGAACTATCGCGGCAGCAGGGGCGACGGGTCATGCTCCCTCATCGATGTTGCGGCAGCCATCTCGCAGGCCCTGATGAAGATCTGTGAGTACGCGTCCTCACCCAAAAGGAAGAAGGCTAAACGGGCAGCCCCTCGCGAACCCTCCTTGGACATTGATTGCTCGCAGAGCTCTGGTGGATTCATCACGTGCACCTTGAAGATTGAAATGTGCGCTCAGGCTCAGGCGTCTTCTTCCCCTGCTGCTCAAGAGACGACTTGAATCGCCCCGGGATTCGCGGAGGCTGTTTGGTTTAAGTCAGGCCATCACCATGGCGGCCTGATTGGCGAGTTGCCGGTAGTAGTTTGCCTCAGCCTCTGCCGGGGGTATGTAGCCGATGGGTTCGAGCAGGCGATGGTGGTTGAACCAGGACACCCATTCCAGGGTCGCGAACTCCACCGCCTCCTTGGTCTTCCATGGCGCGCGACGATGAATTAACTCGGCCTTGTAGAGCCCGTTGATGGTCTCGGCCAAAGCGTTGTCGTAGCTGTCGCCCTTGCTGCCCACGGACGGCTCGATGCCGGCCTCGGCCAGCCGCTCCGTGTAGCGAATGCTGACGTACTGGGACCCCCTGTCGGAGTGACAAATCAGGCTGCCGTCGCGTTCGGGCTGTCTGGCGTACAGGGCCTGCTCCAGAGCATCGAGCACGAAGTCAGTGCGCATTGAACTGCTCACGCGCCAACCGACGATGCGACGGGCAAACACGTCAACGACGAAGGCCACGTACAGCCAGCCCTGCCAGGTCGAGACATAGGTGAAGTCGCTGACCCATAGCTGGTTCGGCCGCTCGGCGCGGAACTGCCGGTTGACCCGGTCAAGCGGGCATGGCGCCTTGGCGTCACCGACAGTCGTGCGCACGACCTTGCCACGCATCACGCCGCGCAGCCCCAGCTTGCGCATCAAGCGCTCGACCGTACAGCGAGCCACGCTCACGCCTTCGCGCCCCAGTTGGCGCCACACCTTGTCAGCGCCGTAGACCTGCATGTTGGCCTGCCAAACGCGTTGAATCTGCGGCATCAACTTCTCGTCACGCAGAGCCCGCTCACAACGCCTGTGGGGCTCGCGCAGCAGCGCAGCATGTCTTCGATAAGCCGACGGGGCAATCTGCAACACCTTGCAGAGCGGCTCGACCCCGAAGGTATCGCGATGCTTGTCGATGAAGTCCTTCAGGACTTGAGCCGGCGGTCGAGCTCCGCCTGGGCGAAAAACGCGCTGGCGAGCTTCAATATCTCATTGGCCCGACGCAGTTCCTTGACCTCGCGCTCCAGGTCCTTGACCCGCTGGGCCTCGCTGGTAGTGACGCCTTCACGCACGCCGGCATCCACCTCCGCGCGCTTGACCCATTCGTTCAAGGTCTGCGGCACACAGCCAATCTTGGGGGCGATGGACTCAATGGCGGCCCACAACGACGGGTACTCCCCGCGGTGCTCTTGCACCATCCTCACCGCCCGCTCACGCACCTCGGGTGAGAACTTGTTCGACTTGCTCATGGCTCAATCCTCTCAGAGTGTTGAGCCTCCTCAAAACCCGGGGCGATTCAAGTCGAATCGGCTACCTCGACGGCTGAGGATGCTTGCCTGGTAGCCCATCCTGGCCCTCGCAAGTCCCGCAAAGCTCCACCAGCCAAAGAGACTCAAATGCACCGCGCGTCAAAGCGACGAGGCGGTCGGGTCAGTGCTAACGACGAAAAGGTCTTAAAGGCTCTACGCCGCTTGTTGAAGGTGCATAAGGGGGAGCCACTTTCTCAGTCACAGATCGCGAGTGAGGCGGACATTCCGGTAGGCTCAATCGCAGCCTCCATCAAGAGGCTCTTAGAAGTTAGGCGCGTGATACAGGTCGAGCGTGGCATGTACCAAATGACCTGAGTGTCAGTTTTGCCGATGCACTGAATTTTCGGGTGAGCGACGTCGCTGGAGGATTCGTCGCTACCAAGGTCGATTGAGAGCCCTTAAAAGTTACTGGCGACGTCGAAAAAACGGAATGAGTATGCGCAAGAGTCGCTCAAACGACTGGTACTTGCGCATGATCTAGACCTCAGTCGCTTCAAGCTTTTGCGTGTTTCCGATCGACAAGCGTTGGATCGCCCTCAGCGAGTTGGCCTATCTCCAGCCATTCGATGTTATCCAGCTTGAGCCGGGTTACCTGCTTGAAGGAGTCCATTAAGTGGTCTTCCACATCGGCCGGTATGCCTGTCGGCTTGAGCTCTGCGCGCAATGTCATGGTCTCTCTGTGGCCTTGCGCCTCCACGACAAGCTGCACACGGCTGAGTGCTGGTACGCGACTGAGCACTTCCTCAATGTTGCGAGGATAGACAAACACCTCGCGTACTTTGACACCCTGGCCAACGCGACCCTGCAGAAGGCCAATTCGGTCAACGAGGCCGTCATCTGTCTGGCTCAACGCCTGGGCGACGTCGCCTGTGCCGAATCGAATCAATGGCCACCCGCTCTCCAGGGTCGTAACCACTATCTCGCCGGTGCTGCCGATCGGCAGGGGTTCGCCCGACACTGGGTCGCACACCTGCACCATGCGCTCAGGGTGGATGCGGTACCCCTCTAGTCCATCTTCTTCGTAACCGATGAGACCAAAGTCACCGGTGGCATAGGCGGAGAACGTGTCGATGGCATAGCGCTGCTCAAGATCGCGTCGCTTCTGCATCCAGTTGCCCATTTCCCCGCCCAGCATGGCGTTCTTGACGCGCCAGTCACGAGGCAATTCGCAGCCCATGCGTTCCAAGGTTTCGGTCAAGGTAATGAAGAAGCTGGTTGACGCACAAATGCAGGTGATGCCCAACTCCAGGATGAGTTGGGCTTGCTGTTCAGCGCCGCCCGGACCGCAAGGGATGACCGTGGCCCCGGTAGATGCGATGCCTTGGTCGAGCAAAAGGCCAGCGGGCACAAGGTGGTACGACCAGGTGTTCAGCACGCGATCGCCGGGTCCGATACCCGCTTGACGAAAGACCTGTGCGAAGCCGCGCCCACTGACGTCGCTTGAAAATTCAGGCTCATAGATTGGACCCGGTGATACAAAGATGCGTCGAATGTCGCGTTCGTCTGCGGCCAGGAACCCGCCAAAAGGGGGGTGCGCTCGTTGGAGGGCGAGGAGTTGGTCTTTGGTCGTGACGGGAAGACGGGCAAGATCACTGGCGCCGTGCAAGTTGGCCGGCTCTATGGCCGCCCGTTCAAAAATGGCCCGTATGGCTGGAGCTTGTCGGTAAGCGTCGGTTTGAATGCGCTGAAGCGCTGCGAATCGGTTGGAGCGTGGGGACGTGGTCATGGGGCGGCCTGTGGATCACTTGCCGGTGAAACGCGGCGCACGTTTTCCCTGGAAGGCCTCCAGTCCTTCCTGAAGGTCAGCGCTGAAAGCATGAACTTCTGACGCCAGAAGCTCCAAGCGAAGTGCCGTGTCCTCTGGTTGGTCGAGCCCGTCGTCAACCAGTGCCTTCATGCGCTGAAGGCCCAGGGGACTCTTGGTGGCAATGGTGTCTGCCACCTTCTGGGTCGCCGCAGCGAGTTGCGCGTCGTCCACGACTTGATTCACCAACCCGGCCTCCCGCATGTCCTCGGCTGAAACGAACTCCCCGGTGTAGAGGAGGTACTTGGCACGCGTCGGGCCAATTACACGGGGGAGGCGCACCGAGCCGCCACCGCCGGGAAGCAGGCCGTAGTTGGCGTGCGCATCGCCAATCTTTGCACTTTGGGCTGCGATAACCAGGTCGCAGCACAGCACCAACTCCAGGCCGCCAGCGAGGGTAATGCCGTTCAGTGCGGCAATCACAGGCTTGGGGAACCGGTCCAGGCGGTTCATGGTCCGCAGGACACCCGCGAGAAAGGCGCTCGTGCCGTGCTCGCCCAACTGACCTCGTACGTACTTGAGGTCCGCCCCAGCGCAGAAGGCGCGGCCGGTGCCGGTGAGAACAACGGTCATTACGTCGGCGCGCTCGAGCGCCTGGTCCAGGGCTGTGTCGATGGCTTGGAGGACTTCTGGCGTGAGCGAGTTCATTGCATCCGGGCGGTTCAGGCGGATCCAAAGAGATCGATTCCGGACTTCGGTAACCACCACTGAATCTGACATGTCTTCTCCTTTAGAGGCGTACTTAGGGTTCCCTCGATTCTTTCTTTTGACTATCGGGTAAGTAACTCGGTGATTTCCCTTACCAATCAGCAAATCAACTTACCGTAGAGTAAAAACCAAAGGAGTTGCTATGAAGTCATCTAGCGAAGGCGGTCGTCTACCGTTGGCGGGAGTCAAGGTGGTGGAGTTCGAGGGAATCGGTCCAGGCCCCTTGGCGGGCCTTCACCTGGTACAGCTAGGCGCGAGCGTCACCCTGGTCGCCCGCCCCGGTCGAGGGGCTCTGCCACCAGAAATGACCCCGCCAACCGATAGCTTGATCAACCGCGGCAAGCACCGCGTCACGCTGAACCTGAAGACGCCACGAGACCAAGCGATTGCCATGGACTTGATCGCCCAAAGTGATGCCTTGATTGAAGGCAATCGACCGGGGGTGATGGAACGGTTAGGTCTTGGGCCTAAAGACTGCGCCAAGGTAAACCCCCGCCTCGTCTACGGCCGCATGACGGGCTGGGGACAGGATGGCCCGCTGGCCCAAGCTGCCGGCCACGACATGAACTACGTGGCACTGACCGGACTGATGTCTCTGACGGAGACACCCGGCCATCCACCGATCTTGCCCCCCACGGTCTTGGGGGATGCGGCAGGGGCCTTGGGTCTGACGATGGGAATCGTCGCCGGGCTGTTCGCCGCGAGAAATGGCGAAGGGCAGGGCTGCGTCGTCGACGGAGCGATTGTGGATGTGCTCGCGCTTCTCGCGCCTCTGGTTCAGCTTTTACGCAAGGGAGGCGCCCTGGAAGGGGTGGAGCCCAGCGTGTTTCATGACTCACCGTTCTATGACCGCTATCGGTGTGCGGACGGTCGATACATCACGGTGGGCGCTATCGAGCCTCCGTTCTATGCGCTTCTTCTGGAAAAGATGGGGCTGTCGGATGTGGATCCCGCTCACCAGATGAACAGGGCGTCGTGGCCGGCACTGAAGGTCCGACTGGCTGAGGCATTTGCGTCGAAGTCAAGCCGCCATTGGACTAGGGAACTGGAGGGCACGGATGCTTGCTTCGCGCCCGTCCTCACCTTGGGAGAGGCGGCGAGGCATCCCCACAACGCCAGTCGTGGCTTGTATCGCCTGACCTCCGATGGCGACGTCGAGACGGCGCGGGGATTGCGCTTCCTGCCCCTGGTTGAACGGGGCCATTTGGAGTCATCCCAATGAGGGTTTACCCCTCTCAAATTTTTTTAGTTTTACTCTAGAGTAAAACAAATGCACGGCAGGTAAACATGATTCTGGCTGCCGGCTTTCAACAGACATCAGGAGACCGAACATGAATGACATCTACGTGATTGGGGTTGGCATGACGCCGTTTGGCCGACACCTCGACCTGGACATGAAGGCGCTCACCAGGCAGGCGGTGGAGGCAGCCATCGCGGATGCCGGTGTGCAGAAGGAGCAGTTGGAAGCGGCCTTCTTTGGCAACACTTCGCAAGGACACATGGAAGGGCAGCACATGATTCGCGGGCAGATTGCCTTGCGCGCCATGGGCATTGGTCGAATTCCAGTGGTGAACATTGAGAACGCCTGCGCCAGTGGCTCCTCTGCGTTTGCGCTGGCGTGTAGCCACTTGAAGTCCGGTGCGGGCGATGTCGCTCTCGCAGTGGGAACCGAGAAGATGTTCTCCACCGACAAGGCGCGAATGTTTTCCGTGTTTGACAGTGCCTGGGATATCTCTCGTGCACACGAGATTCGAGATTCCCTCATGAGACTGGGCCGAGACGTGACAGTGCCCGAAGGAACGACCTCGCCCAAGCCTTACAGCGTCTTCATGGATGTGTATGCCGCTTTCGCGCGCTCGCACATGCGCACGTTCGGCACGACGCAGCGGCAGCTCGCGGCCGTGGCTGCCAAGAACCACGCCCACTCGGTGCACAACCCACTTTCTCAATATCGAGTGGCCTACACCATCGACGAGATCCTGGCGGCGCCACCCATCACCTATCCGCTGACTTTGCCTATGTGTTCGCCCATCTCTGATGGCGCGGCGGCTGCGATCTTGTGCACAGGCGAGGCCCTCAAGCGCCTCAACTTGGACGCCCGGCGAGCGATCCGCGTGTTGGCCACGGTGGTGCAAAGCGGCTCAGATCGCGAAGAGTCGGATTACCGCTCGCACTGCACGGCGCTGGCCGCCAAGAAGGCCTACGACCTGGCGGGCGTCGGAGCTGCAGATATCTCAGTGGCTGAGGTCCATGACGCTACCGCCATGGGCGAAATCATCCAGTCCGAGAACCTTGGCTTCTGCGAGTTCGGCATGGGAGGCGTCATCGCGGAGCGAGGTGACACAAGCCTCGGAGGGCGGATTCCGATCAACCCGTCTGGAGGTCTGGAGTCCAAAGGGCACCCTGTCGGGGCTACTGGGCTTGCACAGATTCACGAGCTGGTTACTCAGCTGCGAGGGGAGGCGGGGAAGCGCCAGGTTGAAGGCGCTCGACTTGCGCTCGCCGAGAACGGCGGTGGCCTGGAAGGCATTGAAGAAGCGGTGGCCTGCATCACGATCCTTGGCCGCTGACCCGAAGAACAAAGAACGAAGTAGGAGACAACATGGACATTCAAAACGTGGTGGCACTCGTCACCGGAGCGGGCTCGGGTTTGGGCTTGGCCACCTGCCAGGCGCTGGTGAAGGCGGGCGCCAAGGTGATGGCGGTGGACGTCGATGAGGAGCGCTTGGTCAACAGCGTGCTGCCGCTGGGACCCAATGTTCGCATTCAGCGGGTCGACGTGTCCAACGACGCTGAGGTGAAGGCCGCCGTCGACTTTGCGGTTCAGGCATTTGGGTCGCTGCAGGTGGCGGTGAACTGTGCCGGCATTCTTGGGCCGTGCAAGACCTTGAGCAAAGGTGAGTTGTTCCCCCTTTCGCTCTGGAACCAGGTCATTGCCGTCAACCTCACTGGCACGTTTAACGTGATCCGACACGCGAGCCTGGCGATGTCGCGCAACACAGCCAACGACGACGGCGAGCGAGGTGTGATCGTGAACACCTCTTCCGGTGCAGCTTGGCAGGGTCAGATGGGGCAAGCAGCCTACAGCGCCACGAAGGCAGGGGTGATGGGGTTGACGCTGCCCGTCTCACGTGACCTGGCGCAGCACGGCGTGCGGGTTGTTTCCATTGCACCGGGCCTGTTCGAGACGGGCATGTCAGCAGGTATGCCGCCCAAGGTCTCACAAGGGCTGATCGACCACTCGATTCTCTTCCCGCATCGCATGGGGCGACCGCAGGAGTTCGCTTCACTGGTTCAACACATCGTCGAGAACGCGTACTTTAACGCCACGACCATCAGCCTGGATGCGGGTACTCGCTGATGGTCCAGTCCCTCCAAAGAACGAACTGAACCTGTCACTGGGACTGACCGCAAAGGAGTTTCCATGCAAGTAAGACGACTGATGGATCACGGGGGAAAAACATGAGTGATCTTCCAGGGGGTAAGCCGCCTCAGATCGTGCTTTCCGCAAACCATCTGCTTCTGCAGTTTGGGGGCATCGTGGCCCTGAACGACGTTTCCATCGATGTACACGCCGACGAGCTGTTGGCGGTGATCGGGCCTAACGGCGCAGGCAAGTCGTCGCTGATGAACTGCTTGAGCGGCTTCTATCGTCCCAAGGCAGGCGAGATCCGCCTTGGCGAACACTCCATCCGAGGCATGGGCACGCATGAGGTCGCGGCCCGTGGACTGGCCCGGACGTTTCAAGGTACCCACATCTTCTCGGGCATGACGGTGATCGAGAACCTGATGGTGGGGCGTCACTTGCACATGCGCACCAACCTGATCCAGTCGTTCTGCCACTTCGGACCCGCTGTGCGAGAAGAGGTGGCTCACCGGGAAGCCGTGGAGGAAATCATCGAGTTCCTGGAGATCGAGTCGATCCGTCACGTGCCCGTTGGCAGCCTGGGTTATGGGCTTCGCAAGCGCGTCGACCTGGGGCGTGCACTGGCACAAGATCCCAAGATCCTTCTGATGGACGAGCCCATGGCAGGCATGAACACCGAGGAGAAGGAAGACCTGGCCCGGTTCATTCTGGACGTGAGAGAGGCAAAACGCATCCCCATCGTGCTGGTTGAGCACGACATGGGCGTCGTCATGGACCTGGCGGATCGGATTGCTGTACTGGACTTCGGGAAAAAGATTGCTGAGGGAACGCCCAAGGAGATCCAGTCCGATCCCGCCGTTTTGAAAGCCTATCTGGGCGAGGGGGTGGCATGAACATTCGCATGGCAACACTGCCGCAATTGCTGCGTGATCACGCCCGCCAATCACCGAAGCGGCTGTCTCAGCGACACAAGACGCGCGGTATCTGGCGCGAGTACGACTTCTCGCAGGTCCAGCGCAATGTCATGGACTTGGCCTTAGGTCTTCACCAATTGGGCATTCAACGGGGAGAGACGGTCGCCATCATCGGGGAGAACGAGCCTCAGCACTACTGGGCCGAATTCGCGGCGCAGGCCATTGGGTGCAAGGTGATCTCGCTGTATCCAGACCTCACCGCAGACGAAGTGCAGTACCTGCTGGAAGACAGTGAGGCCGTCTGCCTCTTTGCGCAGGATCAGGAGCAGGTGGACAAAGGGTTGGCGGTGAAGGCGGCAACTCCTAACTTACGGCACATCGTGTATTGGGACGACACGGGCATGTGGTCGTACCACGACTCCATCTTGCGCAAGTTTCATCAGTTGCAGAGCGAGGGCCGGGCTCTTGGCGAGAAGGATGCTCTGCTGTACGACCGTCTCGTTGATCAGGGCTGTCCCGACGACATTGCAGTGCTTTCGTACACCTCGGGCACCACGGGCAAGCCCAAGGGGGTGATCCTTTCCCATCGCAGCCTGGTCGACAACGCTCAACGCCTGATCAATGCCACCAAGGCCAGGCCTGGCACCCAGTACCTGAGCTACATCGCGCCAGCCTGGGCCACAGAGCAGTTCATGGGCGTGGCCCTGGGCATTGGTCTGCCCATGGTGGTCAACTTTCCTGAGGGTCCTGAGCAGGTGCTGCCCAACATCCGCGAGCTGGCGGTCGAGGCCATGACGTTTGCCCCTCGGCAATGGGAAAGCATGGCGTCATCCGTGCAGGCCCACATGCTCGACGCTGGCCCCGTGCGGCGGGGCATTTACGAGTGGGGTTTGCAGGTGGGGCATGCGGTGCACGTCGCGCGCTTGGACGGCAAACCGGTCTCATGGTGGAAGCGGGCTTTGCTGCCCCTCGCCAATGCGCTGGTCCTGAGGCCCTTGAGAGACCAACTCGGCCTGACGCGCCTAAAGGTGGCCATTTGCGGCGGTGCCACCATGGCCCCAGATGTGTTCCGTATGTTCCATGCCATCGGCGTTCCCTTGCGAAACATCTATGGCTCAACCGAGGTGGGGCTGCTGACGAGCCACCAGGGCGACCGTTTTGATCTGGAGACCGTGGGTCACTGGATGCAGACGCACCCGGAGGCAGGTTCTTCCCTTGAATGGATGCTCACGGCCGATGGTGAGTTGTGCGTCAAGGGAGGCAGCTCGTTTCTGGGCTACTACCGACGCGAAGGATCTGTCGAGGCCAAGGTCAAGGACGGTTGGTACCAGACTGGCGATGCGGTCACCAAGACGGACCGAGGTGAGTTGGTGTTCCTGGAGCGCATGTCTGACCTGAAGCGC
This sequence comes from Hydrogenophaga sp. T2, assembly GCF_049843535.1. Classification (NCBI taxonomy): domain Bacteria; kingdom Pseudomonadati; phylum Pseudomonadota; class Betaproteobacteria; order Burkholderiales; family Comamonadaceae; genus Hydrogenophaga; species Hydrogenophaga sp. T2. Next base: position 10,111 of record NZ_JBBHZJ010000009.1, read on the forward strand.
CTCGCCAGCGGCCAGACCTTCCCACCTCAGTTTGTGGAAACGCGTCTGCGATTCAGCCCGTTCATCAAGGACATCATGACCGTCGGAGACGAGAGGCGCGACTTCGTGGCCGCGCTCATCAACATCGACATGAGCGTGCTGTCTCGCTGGGCAGAAGACAAGCGCATTGGTTTCTCGACCTTCACGGACCTCTCCCAGCGTCTTGAAGTCGCGGAGCTCCTCAGCCGAGAAATCGCGCGGGTTAATCAGTTCCTGCCGGCCCATGCGCGGGTGCAGCGCTTCGCCAATTTCCCGAAGGAACTTGATCCCGATGAGGGCGAGTTGACCCGATCGAGAAAGTTGCGCCGAGAGTTTCTGGAAGAACGTTATTCGGCGCTGATTCAAGGTCTCTACAACGGGGCGCCTGAAGTGACCGTGGACATCCCAGTGACCTATCAGGATGGGCGTCGCAGCCAGTTCACCGCGCAGGTTTTCATTCGCGACGTGGCGTCTGCCACGCCCAAGTCCGGTCTTTCCAACGGGAGAAGGCGATGATTGATTTTCTGAATTACCTGATCAATGGCGCGCTGACGGGCCTTTTGTATGCACTGATTGCCATGGGTTTTGTGGTGATCTATCGGGCATCGAAGGTATTCAACTTCGCTCAGGGGGAGTTGGTCGTCTTCGGCGGGTACATGGTCTGGTGGACAGTGATTCAAATGGGACTGCCGCTGTGGATAGGCCTGCCAGTGGCATTCGTGAGTGCGGCAATCTTTGGACTAATGATTGAGCGAATCTTCTTCGCGCGATTGGTCGGTGAGTCCATCTTTTCAATGGTGATGGTGACCATCGGTCTTCTGATCCTTATTCGGGGCGTGGTTCTGGTCCTGTTCGGTCCACAGGTCCGCGCCTTTCCGATGGTATTTCCGATTGAGCCGCTGATATTTGGCGACATCCTGATTTCACGCTCGATGCTCTATGGCGGGTTGCTCACGATTGCCATTGGTTTCGGACTTTCGTGGTTCTTCAATAAGACCCGCGCCGGCCTGACGATGACCGCGGTGGCCGAGGATCACCAGGTGGCGATGTCCATGGGAATCTCGGTGCAGCGATCGATTGCCTTCGCTTGGATTCTTGGTTCCATTCTTTCGACTTTAGGTGCCATGGTCCACCTGAGTGGTCGATCAATCAACATGCTGAGTTCTGATATTGGTTTGGCGGCGCTTCCTGTAGCTCTGCTAGCAGGCTTGGAATCGCTTGCCGGTTTGTTGCTTGCTGGGGTGTTGGTGGGAGTGATTCAAGGGTTGGCTTCTGCCTATCTCGACCCCCTAGTCGGCGGGGCAATTGGCTCAGTCTTTCCATTCATCATCATGTTGCTGATGCTCTTGATTCGTCCAACCGGCATGTTCGGGTGGAAAACCATTGAAAGGGTTTGAACATGGATCCCGCAGGAATTTTTTCAACCTCCTATCGTCAGGATCAATCGCTCATCCGGACGCGAAATCAGGCCATCACCCTGCTGCTGTTTATTGTGGCGCTGTTTGCCCTGCCGATGTTCGCTGAGGTGCGATCGGTGGCAGTGATGACTTCGATGCTCATCACTGCAGTGGTAGTCCTTGGTCTGCAAATTAATACTGGCCTGGCCGGACAGGTCAATATTGGCCAGGCAGCATTCATGGGGGTGGGTGCGTATTCGACGGCTGTGCTGGCCAGCAAACTGCATCTTCCGTTCTGGTTGGCGTTGCCTGCGGGGGGTGTGTTCGCAGCGCTTTTCGGCGTCATATTTGGTCTCGCTGCTGTCCGGATCAAGGGCTTCTACCTCGCGCTCACCACGATTGCAGCGCAAATCCTGTTTCACTTCTTTGTGCTCAACCTTCCGCAAAAATGGTTGGGTGGCTCAAACGGCATCACCATGCAGCCTGCGGAGCTGTTTGGCTTCAAGTTTGAGTCGGATGCTGGCGTGTATTACCTGTGTCTTGTGGTGGCGATGATCATGATCGCTGGAGGATACGGAATTGCGCGCAGCCGACACGGACGAATTTTTGCAGCCGTCCGTGATGACGACGTTGCCTCGGGGATGATGGGTATCAATGTGGTCAGGACAAAAGCCCTGGCATTTCTGGTGGGTGCCTTTTATGCCGGCATTGGTGGTGGTCTTTGGGCTTACTACGTCCGCTTTGTGACGATTGACCAGTTCACATTGATTCATTCGATCTGGTTTATCGCCATGATCATCGTGGGCGGTATGGGTTCGATTACCGGCGCATTGATTGGAGTGTTCGTCATTCGAATGGCCCAGGAGTCCATCACGTCCATGGGGCCTGTGCTGATCGAAAGAATTCCATTTCTTGGAGGAGACCTGGTGTTCGCGGCCATGAATATTTTTCTCGGCGGCATCATTGCGGGCTTCCTGATTTTTGAGCCTCGTGGCCTGATGCACCGTTGGAATATTGCAAAGCGGTCGTATCGGATGTGGCCATACCCCTATTGAGATCGCTATTTATTTCAACCCCATTTTTGCGCTGGTGGGCGGTTGATTTTGGTTGAACAGCGTGACCACAAAGGAGACAAGCAAATGATTCAGCAGACGATGGCCGTTTCTGTCAGCGCCCGCCAGGCCTTGGGTTCGGTGATGTTCTTGGCCGCCTTGGGTTGCGGTAGTGCCGCTCACGCTCAAGCGACATACAACATCGCCGGTATCGCAGACTTTACCGGCCCCTTCGCCGATGTTATGAAGGACATCACAGGCTGCCGCCGCGGGGTTCTTGACTGGTGGAATGATGAGGTGGGCAAGTCGCTTGGCGTGACGCTGAAGGTCAAGGAGCACGACGCCCGCTATGACGTCGCCCAGGTTGCCTCGCTCTGGCCAGGTATCAAGGCGGAGCTGAACCCTATCGCCGCTTGGGGCCTCGGCGGCCCGGACAGCAACGCGCTGCAGCAACGACTGCCCAACGACAAGATTCCGCTGCTGCTGGGCACGGCCGGCTATGGATTTGCCTGGAAGGGCGACAGCTGGGTGTTCAATGCCCGGGCCACATATCCGCATGAAGCGGCAGGCTTCTACACCTGGTATCAGAAGAAGATGGGGAGCGCCCCGCTGAAGGTGGGGGTGATCTCCTCTGAGGTTTCTCCTGCTTATGTGGACATCCACAAAGGCGTGGAGCGTTTTGCCAAGGACAACCCGCAGGTTCTGGAGATTGTTGAGACGATTTACACCGAGGCACAGCCGACGGACCTCACGCAGCAGGTGAGCCGTCTGCTCCGCAAAGGGGCGACGGTAATCCAGGTCTTTAACAACACGGCATCGGTGGTGGCAACCCGACGTGCGCTGCAAAGCTTGGGCAAAGGCAATATTCCCTTGGTGGTCAGCGCACATAACGGATTGCTGTCATCCGGCAAGGCGTTGGGCGACCTCAACCAGATGGAGGGAAGTTACGAGGTCTATGGCATGGCCATTCCGACGGACGACCCGACCACTGCTCGAGCCTTTTTCGAGAAGCTGCGCACCCAGTACAAGACCCAGGCCAACTTCACCTCGCCTTGCATGATGGGGCTGGCCACTTCCCTGCTCACTGTTCGCGCGGTGGAGCAGGTGGTAAAGGCCAAGGGGCCTGCTGGGGTGACGGGAGCTGATGTCCGCGCCGCTTTGCAGACCAATGCCGTTCCTAGCGAACGAACCTTTGGTGTTTTGCCCAACGTCAAGTTCAGCAACGAGGCGCCGTTTCCGACTTCTGGATTGGCCGTAAACATCGGAACGATTGAAAAGGGGAAGTACAAGCTGATCGAGCAGAACGCTCCCGTTCCAAACGTGAACAAGTGGTAATTGACCGGATCTCCAAGCCCGCGGCTGCAGGCTTGGAGTGACAACTGTCGGAGTTGCCTGTGCTTGAACTAAATAACGTGGAAGTCCTTTACAGCGATGTGATTCTGGCTGTGAAGGGGATTACAGCGCGCGTACCACAGGGCCAGTGCGTCACGCTGCTTGGCGCCAACGGCGCGGGCAAGAGTACGACGCTCAAGGCGATTTCAAATCTGATCCGCACCGAAGATGGTCGGGTCACCGCGGGATCGATCACGCTCGACGGCACCAACATCACCGGAGCCAACCCGGTAGAGGTGGTGCGCCAGGGTCTCGTGCACGTCATGGAGGGGCGCAAGGTCCTTCGTCACATGACAGTCGAACAGAACCTGGTGGTCGGTGGGCACATGGGTAGCGGGCGAGAGGCTAAGGAAAGGCTCGACGAGGTCTATTCCCGCATCAAGCGCTTGGCCGCCCTGCGCGACCGAACCGCAGGGTATTTGTCTGGAGGCGAGCAGCAACTTCTGGTGATTGGTCGCGCATTGATGTCCCAGCCCAAGCTGGTGATGATCGATGAACCATCGCTCGGATTGGCCCCCTTGATGGTGGAGGAGGTGTACGGCCTTCTTTCCGACTTGAAAGCCAGCGGTCTGACTTTGCTGATCGTTGAGCAGAACACCCGCGTTGCGCTCGAACTCGCGGACTACGGCTATGTGATGGAGAGCGGCCGCATCGTGTTGGAGGGGCCTTCTGGTCAGCTCAAGAGCAATGAGGATGTTCGCGAGTTCTACCTCGGCTTGACGGTGGAGGGGGAGCGCAAGAGCTTTCGGGACATGAAGCACTATCGTCGCCGCAAGCGCTGGCTCGGTTGAACTGTATTTTTTGACACAAAGAAGTTAAATCCAAGGACATCAGATGAGCAGTGTTTCCAACGCTTTCCTCAGCGAACAAGAGGTCATGATTCGGGAATCCGCGCGCCGCGTAGCGCAGGAGGTGGTGGCTGTCACGGCGGCGCAGCGAGACCAAAGCAGTGAATGGCCCCATGCCGAAATCCAGTCCGTGGCCGAATTGGGGTTTATGGGCATGCTGGCCCCTCAGTCGTATGGGGGTGCAGGACTTTCTTTTGTTGAGTATTGCTTGGCCATCGAGGAATTCGCCGCAGCAGATGGCGGCTTTGCCACGATGATGCACGTGCACAACTCATCAGCGCATGTCTTATGCAATTTTGGCACTGAGGAGCAGAAGGCTCAACACCTGCCTGGTCTGGCCTCGGCCAAGAACATCGGTGCATTCCTGCTGTCAGAACCACATGCCGGGTCGGATACCGCTGCCATCCGAACATCTGCTAAGCGCGATGGCGATCACTATGTGATCAACGGCAGCAAGCAATGGATTTCCAATGGCAGCGAAGCGGGGTTCGCTTTTGTGGTGGCAGCCACTGGCGAGCCTGGATCGCGCAATCGATTCAGTCTGTTCATTGCTGACCCCAAGGATCCGGGTTATCAGGTGCTCCGAATCGAGAACAAGCTCGGGCAGCACACGGCTCACACTGCCCAGATTCAGCTGGACAACCTGCGCGTTCCGGCCGGCAATCTGGTGGGCGAAGAGGGGAGGGGATACGGAAAGGCCCTGTCGCTTTTGTCTGATGGGCGAATCGCGATTGCCGCCCTGGCCATTGGTGTCGCACGTGCGGCGCTTGAAGCGGCCATTCGTTACGCCAAAGATCGGGAGGCCTACGGTAAGCCGATTTCGGCACTCCAGGCCGTCAGCTTTGATCTGGCCGACATGGCGATGCAGGTCGAGGTGGCCCGGCAGTACATGATCTATGCCGCGCGCCGGCGAGATGCGGGACTTCCCTCAGACAAAGAGGCTTCGATTGCGAAACTGTATGCCAGCGAGATGGCAGAGAAAGTCTGTTCGGCGGCCATCCAAGTTCATGGCGGCTACGGCTACGTGTCGGACTTTCCGGTGGAGCGCTATTACCGAGATGTTCGTGTGACCAAGATCTACGAAGGCACCAGCCACATCCAGAAGCTGATCATCGCCCGCCAGATCTTGGCTGAATGAGTACCTGGGCACGCTGCCGAGGGCGGCTGCCCGGACTCGTTAGATATCATGGCTCACTCTCCAGTTTCTACCCCTAGCAAAGCACGACGTCTGATCTTATGAGCCAATCCATCGACGCAGAACCGAAGCCACGGGCGCGTTCAGCGACCAAGCGCACCACCAAGGGGGCGAGGTGGAACAATGCTGTCAGTGGTGCGGATGAGCAGTACGAACTCAAGCGGCAGGCCGTGATTGCCGAAGCATCCAAAGCCTTTGGGCGCCATGGGTCACAGAACGTCTCTCTGGACGAAATTGCCAAGGCCCTCAACGTTACCAAGCCTGCGCTCTACTACTACTTCAAGAGTAAGCAGGAGCTCATTTACGAGTGCCATGAACTGGCGATGAAGATTGGCGATCAGGTGTTGAAGGACGCGATTGCCTCAGAGTCCACTGGATATGGTCGGGTCACGGCTTTCATCCGGAATTACATCTCACACCTGACGGATCAGATGGGTGCTCCGGCGATCCTGCACGACTTCTCCGCCATGACGCCGGCAGATCGCAAGAAGATCACCGTGCGCAGAAGGAAGTTCGACCTCCAGCTCCGCAACATTATTGAAGAGGGCATTCGCGACGGTTCAATCGCCCCCTGTGATGCACGGCTCGCGGTATTCTGGTTTATGGGAGCGATCAGTTCCATTTCGCAGTGGTACCACGCCGATGGCAGCCTCACTGGCGACCAGGTGGCGGAGGTGTTCATCCGCTTCCTGGCCGATGGCATCCGTCAGCGGGCGACGAATCCGGTTCTCATCTGAGCCGGGAGGGCGAACGCCCGCTTCATTGGCGAGAACGTTCGCGACCAGCAGGCATTCGCGATACGGTGTCGGCGGTGCGCGCCATCAACCGTGAACTTCTCTGTTTCGGGTAAGCAAGCTTATCGCCTCAATCATTACCAATCACCACGGGTACTGCCTCTACGGCTTGAATCACAACTGATGTAGAGCGTTACTACCTCCGTGTCGCTGTATGGCATAGGAGATTTACGTGAAACGAACTGCATCGACCGCAGCTAAGCCCAACTCTGCAAAGACCAAACCGAAGACATCAGCCGCTAAGCTCGCGCCATCTCGATCTCTCTCGAGGGTGGTTGTAGCGCACTCGTCCAAGAAGGCTGGCAGGCAGCCAAACTCGAAAGCTGAACTGGTTGCGCAAGCGCAACCTCATGGAGCCGCTTCCGGAGAAGGTCCATCGAGCAAGCAATCGCAAGTGATTGCTTTGCTCAAGTCAGGCGCCGGGGCCTCAATGGCCCAGTTGATTGAGGTGACCGGCTGGGTGCCGCACACCGTTCGAGCAATGATCAGCACGGCTTTGCGCAGGCGGCTTGGCCTGAATGTTGAGCTGAAAGTTGAAAACGGTGTGCGCGTCTACCGGATCGTGGAGGTGGCCGGCCAATGACGGAGCTGGAAGTTATCCGGACGGCCAGCCGGGATCTCCTCGTGACCCGGTGGCAGGTGCGTTTCAACGTCAATCCACCACCCCGGGTTCACACCGAGCTGTTGCGCCGCGTTTTGGCCTGGCATGTCCAAGTCGAGGCCACTGGTCAGAAGGTGACCTTGCATCGTCCTAGCTCTGCATCGGTAGATCGGACAAGGTCGCTACTTACGCCAGGCACTCGGTTGTTGCGGGAGTGGCGTGGCACTACCCATGAGGTCTCGGTCTGTCCCGATGGGTTCGACTACGCAGGGAAGACCTACAAGAGCCTCTCTGCCATCGCTCGTGCCATTACCGGTACACCTTGGTCAGGTCCCGCGTTCTTTGGGATCAAGCGCTGATGGCGGCCAAAAAGTCAGGGAGTCTTTCTGCTCCCCAGGTCGATCCCTCGCTGGCTTGCGCGATTTACACACGCAAGTCGTCGGAGGAGGGCCTGGAGCAGGACTTCAACTCCCTTCACGCCCAGCGTGAGGCGTGTGAGGCTTTCGTGCTGAGCCAGAAGAGCCTGGGCTGGACCCTCATGCCGACCGCCTACGACGATGGTGGGTTTTCCGGCGGCAACGTCGAGCGACCCGCCCTCAAACGCCTCATCGCCGACATCGAAGCGGGCAAGGTCAAGGTGATCGTGGTCTACAAGGTCGATCGCTTGACCCGGTCGCTGGCTGACTTCGCCAAGCTGGTGGACCTGTTCGATGCCAAAGGCGTTTCCTTCGTCTCGGTGACCCAGCAGTTCAACACCACCACCTCCATGGGGCGCCTGACGCTCAACGTCTTGCTGTCCTTCGCTCAGTTCGAGCGCGAGGTGACCGGTGAGCGCATCCGCGACAAGATTGCCGCCTCCAAGAGAAAAGGCTTGTGGATGGGTGGTGTGCCACCGGTTGGCTACCTGGCCAAAGGACGCACGCTCGACCCCGAGGAGCCCCATGCAAGTCGTGTCCGAGAGATCTACGACTTGTATCTCAAGCTCAACTGCGTGCGCTTAGTCGCGGCAGAACTGAAGGCGCGGGGATGGTTGACGCCAGAGCGTGAAAACAAGCGTAAGGGGTTTGGTGGGAACCGGGCTTTCAGCCGCGGGCACCTCTACCGGATCTTAGGTAACCCGATCTATGCGGGCATGGTCTGCCACAAGGGCGAGAACTTTCCCGGGATGCATCCGGCCATCGTCGAGATGGATCTTTGGACGCAGGTCCAGCAGCGGCTGGAGGCCAATCGACAAGGTCACAAGACCCAGGTTAAGGCGAAGAATCCCAGCCCATTGAGCGGCAAGCTGTTTGATGAAACGGGTCGCCGGCTAATCCCATCCCACACCCGAAAGGCCAACAAGCGGTACCGTTACTACGTGACACCGATAGACGACCCAGGGGAGCCTATCCGACTACCTGCGGATGATCTGGAACAGCTCATCGTCCAGGCCATCGTGAATTGGTCTTCAAACGACAAGGAGGTACTGAATGCCGTGGGATGGAAGGACGCCAAGAGGGCGGCCGATGCCTTGAAGGAGGCGAAGCATCTGGCCACAGTCTTGCAGCACAAGCCGAAGACAGAACTGGCTTCCCGAATTGCTCGGGTCGAGGTAACTCCCAGCCTGGTGAGGATTTGGCTCAATCTGGCGAGTTCCGGGCTGCGCAAGGATGGCTTGGGACCTAAAGAAGCCATCATTGAGGTGGCTGCTGAGCGCAAGCGCAGCGGCATGGCTGTGCGGCTGGTCATCGGTGACCAGCGCCCCGGCAAACTGCAGATGCGTTCTCCTGATCCGACCCTGGTGTCCTTGATGACCAAAGGAAAGACCTGGTTGCAGCAGTTCACACAAGGCGGGCAGGCGATCGAGACCATTGCCGAGCGCGAAAAGCTCAGCTCCCGATATGTAAACCGGGTTATCAACGTCGCGCTGCTGGCGCCTGACATCGTGCAGGCGATCGAGCGAGGAGACCACCCGGAGGATCTGAACGTGACCAAGCTAATCACGACAGTGCCATTTCCTGTGGACTGGGATCAGCAGCGACAGCTATTGGGGATCGGATGACCAAGTCAGCCTTCGCGTGTTTGCTTGGGGTACATCGTTCCTGCCTGACGCGATACGAGAGCGAGGAGCTTGGGGCGCCACCGAAGGTCATCAACGATTGCCTGCGTGCAATAGCAGCACACCTGAATCCCATCTCAAGCGCAAGACCGCCGCTGGCGCAAGCACTTCACCACGCACGACAGGGGGTGGAGCTACTAGAGCGCGCTACCCCGTCGTAAGCGTTCGATGGAACACCTGAAAGATGGCGATCGAGCACAACCGGTCCAGGATATGAGTGTTGGATAGACCCCGCTGACTGCGGATATGACTGACGAACGACAGACGCCATCACACGGCCCGCCACACATCGATCAGGTCGGCTTGGGCGTCATAGATGCCGATCGCAGGCAAGAGACCAGTGCCAGCTCGTACCAACCTAGACGTCGAAATCCGCATGCGAAGCCACGGCCGTCATCAATACGGCGATCCAGTGGATCGCGACCATAAGCCGCATCACGATCTGCGGCCCGAAGGGAAAGAAATGCTCTCGCATCTTGGCCACCAGCAGCCACATAAGAACGGCAGTCCGACGGGATCTCGCTCACCTCATCGTTGCCTCGCTCGTTGTACCCCTCGATGAGATTGAGCTTGCGAAAATTCGCGTCGATCAGTTGCCACAGTGCATCCGCCGTGCCAGCGGGCTTGTACAACGCGAATGTGGCCCCTACACTGCGTCAGTTCGCTGCAATCCAGTCATCGAAATCCGCATGCGCAGCCACGGCCTCCATCAACACAGCGATCCAGTGGTTGCGACCATAAACCGCTGCACGATCTGCGGCCTGCAGGGAAAGAAATGCTCTCGCATCTTGGCCACCAGCAGCCACATAGGAACGGCAGTCCGACAGGATCTCGCTCACCTCATCGTTGCCTCGCTCGTTGTACCTTTCGATGAGATTGAGCTTGCGAAAATGCGAGTCGATCAACTGCCACAGTGCATCCGCCATGCCGGCGGGCCTGCGCAACGCGAACGTTGCCCCTACACCTTTTAAAGCTGGGTTCTTATGCAGCATCACTTGGATGAACGGCTCATCGGGCAAGTGATCTGAATAGGCATGCAAGTACTGCCGGCGGCCAGCCGCGCAAAGCCAATCGTCGTTCTTGATCGAATTGCAGATTGAGCAGCAGGGAACCAGGTTCAGCGGGTGCACAGAGAACTCTGGAAACTTTTCCGCAGGCAAGTAGTGGTCGAACGTTTTGGGCAGTGTGGTCCCGCACATCGGGCAGTACTTCAGGCGCCGTTCGGGCTGCTCGGCTTTGATGTCCCGCTTGAGTTCTTTAAGCGGCTGGGTGGCTCCGCCATAACACGCGCGCAGCGCTTCGCTGATCTGCCGGGCCTGGACGTTGGGTTGCAGGCTCTCCAACGCACCAAGCGCAACAGCTTGCGCATGGTCCTGGTACCTTTGGGTCAGTAGGGCGTGGTTGGCCACCAGTAGGCCTCGTGTTCCATGGTGCTTGCTGTCGCGGATAGACACATATCGACCAAGGTAATTCGCGGGCTCGGGCAGCGGACTCAGAGGCTTCACCGATTGCCCCCTGCCTTTTTGCCGTACTGCGCCAGGAGATAGGCCTGTGCAGACAGACTCAAGCCCTGCTCAAAACGTGCTATGACCTGCTGAACCGATTCGGTCTGTGCAAGCTCCTTGAGCGTGCGGCGATACACACTGTCCACCTCATCGGTCTCGAACACATGCCGCGTCAACTCCGTGACGCTTTCCCCGAAGCTCTCAAGACCCAGGGGTTCGGCTTCGGTCACGTTGCCCATGCGCTGGAACATGAGCACCCGTTTAGCCGGAATCTCCTGGATGACGATCGGCGAGTGGGTGGCGACAACGGCATAGGAATCTGATTCCTCGAGAATGTCCGAGAGAACGAGGAACAGGCTGGCCACAGCGTTGGGGTGCAGATGGGTCTCCGGTTCGTCAAACAACACGATGGAGTTGGGCTGAATCCAAGCCAGTAGAGCCGTGACGAAGTGCGCAAGTATCGATTGCCCTGAGCTGAGCAACGACAGCGCTTTGTCCTCCAGGTTGTCCGAGCCGATTTCATCCTCCAGGTCCATCGTCAGCTGAGCGCTCAGGTCGCCCAGAATCGCCTGCATGTAGCTTGTCCATTTGCGCTGGTCACCGCGCTCGCGGATACGCGCCTGATTGGCGCGGTAGCTATCGATCAAGGCGCTGCGCGAGAGGATGCCCTTGTCGTTGCGGATACCGCAGTACACGTAACTGCTGGAACTGTCCTGGTGCGGTCTCTTGAAGCGGTCAAACGCGCTGTAGGAAATTGCGATGACCCGCGTGAAAAGTGGCCGACCCAGCGGGAACCGTGTCTCGCGCTCATTCAGTTTTTCGGCCGAAGTCCGGGCGATCTGCGCCAGATCGGCAGCCAGGCTCGCCATGAACCGCGTCTTACCCACCGCGTTGCGGCCGATGATGCCCACGATGCGCCCGGGCACAGGATCCTCCGCGTAGAAAGCGAAACGCGCAGTGACCTCTGCTTCGGCCCCCTCGATGGCCCCGACGTAAGTGAAATCCAGTTTCTCAGTGACTTTCACGCCGGAAGCCCAGGGCCTGCCAAAGCGGCGCGCTCGGTGAGCTCCGTTTTCGCGCATCAGGGCGTTTCGGAATCCGGAAGTTGGCTCGAAATCGGCCGCCAGCGCCGGAAGCCAGGCGATGTCCCGCAAGGCCGTCAAAACGTCGCCGGCTTGCGCTCCCATGAGCTCATGAAGGCCCTTGTAATAGTCATCGTCCTGCCCGAGAGAGACGAACGAATCGTCCAACGCTTGGAACGACTCAGGCAGCACAGTGCTCTTGGCCAACCCAATCGCTTCACCAGGAGCACTGACCCGCTGAAGGACCTTCAGCGTTCCAAGGTGTGTTTGATAATTTTTTTCATCGACATAGGTCAGGTGAAACTGCACCTGGTAGCCAAAATCGTTCCAGGCATCTGTCCTCACGACCATGAGCGGGCGAGGTGCGGCAGGCAATACCTCTCGACGACTCAAGACAACGAATCTCAGCTTCTCAGACAAAACAGTCCTCCCATTTGTTAACCAGAATCAGTCCATTGGAGACAGCCCCGTCTTGCAGCCAAGCAGCATCCTACGTTGATTGTTCAAATGCTATGCCGCACAGAATCCCGCAAGGACAGCAAGCGGTACAGAAGCTCGAAGCTACTACAACGCCGTCTGCCAGACTGAATCGTCCCGGGGCGATTCACCTAGAGCAGACGGGTCCTACTGTCCAGCTGAACATCGACTGGCACACACGGGACCCAATTACGACCAACTCTGCTGTCACGGCAGAAGAATGGAAAAACGTGCGGGCGGGGCGATACGAGTTAGGGATGAGTGAGGCGGCAGTGCGTCTTATTTTGGGGAGCCCCGCAAAAGTTAACAGAACAAGCCTGGAAGGGCTGGACCTTGAGCAGCATGTCTATCCTGGCATCTTGAGCGGAAAGACAAAATATTTTTACTACGAGAACGGAGTGCTCAGAGTCATTCAAGACTAAGCGAAGCTCAAGAGCAAGTTCCAAGCGACGCGGCTTGCTCCGGAGTTTGAATCGCCCTGGGGCGACTCATTCCTTCAATAGTCCGTTCTTGGTCCCCAGTCTGTACGCCGAAGGAGACATGTCATACCAGCGGCGAAAGGCTCGACTGAAGTTGGATTCACTCAGATACCCCAGTTGCTGGGCGATCGAACTGACCGGCTCTGACGTGTGCCCGAGCAGCCAGGTCGCCCGCTCTCTGCGCTGTTCTTCTTGCAACTGCCGGTGAGACTTTCCACTCTTCTTCAAGTGACGCCCGAGCGTCGAGGTTGACACGCCCAATTCCTTAGCCAACTCGTGCGCACTCTGCCAGCGGAACTCTGGATCTTGCTGCAGCGCCGTCAGGCGGTTGTGCAAAGTCGTACTTGCCGATAGTCGCTTTACCTCTTGCACAGCCAGCGCACGAGTGGCCTCGTGCGTTACCTTGTTACCCGTGGGGTTGGCGCGATTCAGAAGTCCATCTGGAATCCAGAACGCCATGCGCCCGCAGTTGAACTCAACCTGCCCAGCAATTTTTTCGTAGAACGTCCGCCAAGGAGGAGCAGACCAAGGGACTTGAAGCCGAGCCCCCTCGCGCGAGCCCGGGACAGTTTCAGAAATGATTCGACCGAAGACGCCCACGGTGTAGTCGAGCACGAAGGCATGCAAGTCGCCCAGAGGACGTGTCGAGTCGATCACCACCCAAATGCCGCCGTCTGCCTCCACCAGCATGTCTCGCAAAAACGCCGAAACCAAGATCACAAAGCATTGCGTTGCCTGAAGCGCTTGCCGGAGGTCTTCGGCAGAGGCTATCAGTAGCCCTACCAGTCCCAGGTCTGTCAGGGGAGCCTCCCATCCGCATTCAAGCGCCAAGGTTGGGCGCCCCACGACGCCCTGGCAGGCAGACACAAATTGGCGGATGACATCCAGAGAGATCAAGTCCTCTCGATCTGAAAGTAGCTCTGGAGAAAGGCCGGCCGCAGCCAACAAAGCTTTCGAGTCGTGCCCCTCTCTGAGAAGCTTTGCACACACGCGGCGAACATTGATGGGGTAGATGCCGACCTGTCCAGCTTTTGGCATGTTCATTTTTCCGCAAACATCAGGCCATTTTTTGCTCTCTTGCTAATGACTTTGCTATTCATTTTTTGTCTAAATTTGGCGGATAAAGAATACAAAACATTCGGCAAACGTCAAGAGATTTTTTGTCGGCCATGATTTTGGCAAAAAAGAGCGCTAAAGTATTATTCAACTATAGGGCTCACACCATAAGCTCCAGTGACGAGTCAATTTTATAGGCCGGCGCCGATTTTTGTCATCATTCATTTTTGATCATATTTCGAGACTCAACTTGCGCAGTTTGTATATAAGTCGAAAAATCGACCGATACCTATTCACGCAACATAGCCTCGAATTTGCCGAAGATTGGCCCGGGGTCTAGCTTCGAAAACTTGAGTAGGCATGCACGACCATCCCACTAAATACTCCTGCCCGCTCCACGAAAAGCAATTGGATCGAGGCGTCGTCTCACGCCTGTTGGCATCTGTGCGACGACTTCTGACAAGCTCTGGTGAGGGGGCTATCGCCGCGCTGGAGCAGTCAATCGACGCCGTCATCACTATCGATGCGAACAATAGAGTCACCTTCTACAACTCTGCGGCCGAGCGCCTGTGGGGCTATCAGCGCCAGGAGGTCATCGGGCGAAACGTGAGCATGCTGGTGCCCCCCAATGGCGACGCGAACACGACAGCTACATCGCCCGCAACCGCGAGGGGCAGCCCGACCGCATCGTGGGCACATTCCGAGAAGTGCCGGTTGAGCGCGCCGACGGGCAACGACGCTGGGTGTCGCTGGCCATCTCGCGCATTACATTGGGGCGCGGCATTGGCTACACCGCCTTCGTGCGCGATGTCACCGCCGATCGGGATTCTCGCGAGATGATACGTCAGACCCTGGAGCAGGCGGTGGACTCGGTCATCACCGTGGATGACCAGATGCGCATCACTTTTTGCAACGCCTCGGCGCAGCAGCTGTGGCAACGCCCCTGCGCTGAATTGGTGGGCCAGAACTTGCGCGTGTTGCTCCACGACAGCTTGGTGGACGAGTACGACCGGGCGCTGGCGCAATCGCCCAAGGAAGTGCTGGAGCAATTCATCGGCCCTGGCCGTGACATGCCCATCAAGTGCCTGGGCAGGCAAGACACCTGGGGCCGGATGTCGCTGTCGCGCGTGCAGGTGGACGAACGCGTCAGCTACACCGCCTTCGTGCGCGACATCACCGAGAGCCGGCGCGACAAGCAGTCTCTGCTGGAGAGCGAATATCGAATGCGGACTCTGTTGGAGAGCCTACCCAACGTGGCCATCCAGGGCTACAGCACCGACTTGCGGGTGAGCTACTGGAACCGCGCCTCTGAGCACCTGTTCGGCCACACGGCAGCACAAGCCATGGGCCGGTACCTGTCTGAATTGATCCTGCCGCCAGCCGAGCACGCAGCCTTGCTGCACGACATGCGCGACATGGTGGCGCGAGGCCGCCCCTTACCTCCGCGGGAAATGAACCTGCGCCGCCAGAACGGCGAAGAGGTTCCCGTGCTGCTCAGCCTTCTATGCCTGCCCTTGGCCGAGGGCGTCAATGAGCTATACGCGGTGCAGGTCGATCTGTCCGATCGCTATGCAGCCGAGGCGTTGCAGCTCAAGCTGCAGACCAAGCTGCGCGAGTCACAGAAGATGGAAGCACTGGGCACGCTTGCTTCGGGCGTAGCCCATGACTTCAACAATATCGTCGCCGCCATCCTGGGCAATGTAGAGATGGCCCTGCTAGACGTGCAGGCTGAGCATCCCGCTCGTGTCTCCCTGTACGAGGTGCGCAAAGCAGGGCGCCGCGCGCGCAACCTGGTGCAACAGATCCTGGCTTTCGGCCGGCAGCAGGTGGCCAGTCGCGAGCGCATGGCCTGGCGCCCTTTCCTGAATGGCGCCGAGCAGATGCTACGCAGCAGCCTGCCCCAGGGAGTGGCCTTGCACATCGAGGTCGCGCCTGACGCACCCGATGTGCTCGCCGATTTCACACAACTGGAGCAAGTGCTGCTCAACTTGTGCATCAATGCCGGGCACGCGGTGGAAAGCCTAGAGCATGGGCGCATTGAGGTGATGGTGCAACGCGGTGAGCAAGCGCCAGAACCCGGGCGTCTGCGAGTGCTGGAAGGTGGTGCCCATGAGAGTGGTTCCTGGGCGCTTCTTACCGTTCGAGACAACGGCGTGGGCATGGACATTGAGACCCAGCGCCGCATCTTCGAGCCTTTCTTCACCACCAAACCAACGGGTAAGGGCACGGGCCTCGGCTTGCCAGTGGTACACGGCGTCTTGCGCGAGCACGACGCCACCTTGGACATCGACAGCGTCCCTGGCCTGGGCACCGCGTTCACTATTGGTTTGCCTGGTCTGTCTGGCCTGTCCAGCAAGCTGGAGCCCAGTCGCTCTACAGGCTCCAGCGCGTCGGCCATCGCAGCCGACACGAAGCCGTTGCTTTCGGAGCGAAAAGCCCGCGTGGTGTATGTCGACGACGACGAAGTTCTCACCTTTTTGATGGAGCGCCTGTTCGTGCGTGCGGGCTATCAGATCAATACCTTTAACGACCCTATGGTCGCACTGGACTGGATCGCCCGCCCGGATACGCAGGTAGACCTCATCCTCACTGACTACAACATGCCTCGCACCAACGGTATCGAATTCGCCCGAGCGCTGCGGGCCGCCGGTACAAATATCCCGGTGGCCATCATCACAGGACACATCACGGAGGTTCTGCGACAGCAGGCCGATCAACTGGGTGTGTACGGCATCGTCTACAAACCCGACAGTGCTGACGGCATGTTCCAGGAAATCGACCGCATGGTGGGTGAGTTGATGTTGCATGCAGATAGTCAAGCCTAAACGTTAACACCTGTGACGATTGAGCAGCCAAAACACGGATGACGATCTCATGCCTCGTGCGTCAAGGTGGACAACCTAACCCATCTACTCATAGGCGGTGGCCCAAATGCACGCCTCTGCCGCATTAAGAAAGTGCTCAGGCGCCCAACTCCATCGGAGGCTGAAATTTTTTGTACCCAGTTAGGTTCCCTCCTTCTCTAAATCTGCCAAATCGGCCTCGAAGCACCATTGGGGTGATTGCCGAGGAGAGCAGGTCGTCGATTGATTTGAAGAACTTGCAATGTTTCTCGTTAAACAAAAATCACATGCACTTTGGAGTTGAATCATGCCCTTAAATCGCAAACTTCTATTGATTAACGGCATTTTGATAGCCCTCCTGGTCGCCCTGAGCGCGAGTGTCTGGTTTGCCATGGGCAAGGTGGCTGGCGATGCCGCGCGCATCAACAACGACAACGTGCCCGCACTGCTGACCATAGCGGACATGGAGCTCAACGTCACCCGCACCTCGCTGCAGTTGCGCCACGGCATCCTGGCGCGCGACTCGCAGGAGCGCGATGAAGCTCTGGCCGATATCTCCACCAAAAAGGTCTTGCTGGCCAAGCTGCTAAGCCAGTTGGTAAAGGATAACGCCGCCCCAGAAGACGGCGAGTCCGTGCAATCGCTCGCCAGGCTGCTCGATTCCTTCTGGCAGGAAGGCGAGGCCAACGTCGCGCTCATTCAGCAAGGCCGTAAGGAAGAGGCTTTCGCCTACTTGGTGGACCGCACCATTCCCGCCCGCAATGCCCTCCTCAAGCCATTGGGCGAGCAGAAGCTTCGTCTAAGCCAGGAACTTAGCGCTAACGTGGAGGGCGTGCGCTCCATGGCTACGCTCGATCGCAACTTGGTGGTGGGCGCAGCCCTGCTCATCACCCTGGCCCTGACCGGCCTGGCCATGTTCTTGATGCGCATTACACGCGAACTCGGCGCTGACCCGCATGTCCTTAAGGCTGCTGCCGATGCCGTGGCCCACGGCGATCTCACCATCGACATCCCTTTGCGCCCAGGCGACACCACCAGCGTGATGGCCGCCCTGCGCGCAATGGTGGCTCGGCTTGAAGAGTCAGTGCGCGGCGTGCGTCAAAGCGCCGAGAGCGTGTCTCTGGCCAGTGGCGAGATCGCCTCCGGCAACTCCGATCTCTCCGCACGTACCGAAAGCCAGGCCAGCGCCTTGGAAGAGACTTCAGCCTCTACCGAGCAACTGCGCTCCGCCGTGCGCAGCACCGCTGACAACGCCGCCCTGGTCAATGAAGCGGCTCGCACCGCCAATGCCTTGGCCGGAGAGAGCGGTCAAACCGTGGCTAAAGTGGTGACCACCATGTACGGTATCGAAGAGAGCAGCCGTCGCATTCAAGACATCATCGGAGTGATTGAGAGCATCGCCTTCCAGACCAACATCCTAGCGCTCAACGCGGCAGTGGAGGCCGCTCGCGCCGGCGAACAAGGCCGCGGCTTCGCCGTCGTAGCCAGCGAGGTGCGCTCGCTCGCCCAGCGTTCTGCCACCGCTGCCAATGAAATCAAGCAGCTCATCGAAGCCAGCGGCGAGCGCGTCCAACAAGGTACAGACATGGTGGCCCAAGCCCAAGAGGTAATGCAGCGCATGGTGGCCTCCATCAGCGAGGTCTCGCAGTTGGTGGAATCCATCAGCCTGGCCAGCCGCGAGCAGAGCGCCGGGCTTGACCAAGTGGGTCAGGCAGTCAGCCAGATGGACCAGTCTACCCAGCAGAACGCCGCCATGGTCGAGCAGATGGCCGCCGCTGCCGCCAATCTCTCTACCCAGGCTACCGGCCTGCTCGAGACCGTCTCCACCTTTCAACTACGCCCAAACGGCATAGGTCAAGACTAGCAAGGGACAGAGATGCGTATTGCCGCGCTGGATGATGACGTGTTACAGCTGAACCTGATTCAGAGCAGCGTCAAATCCATTGGCCATGACTGTGCTGTTTTCCAAAGCGGTCTGGCCTTGCTACGGGAACTGCGCCGCAACACCTTCGACCTCCTTATCGTCGATTGGCAGTTGTCCGATATCAGCGGCCCCGACGTGGTGCGCTGGATTCGCGCCAACTGCGAGCACGCCATGCCCATTCTTTTTCTGACAAACCGCAGCGACGAGCGCGACCTGGTCGAAGGCCTGGACAGTGGAGTTGACGACTACACGGTCAAGTCTGCGCGGGTGAGCCTTGACGCTCGCTGCCACATCTGCGCGGCGGACATTCCCGATGGCAATCTCTAACTTTTCGTATCGTCAAGCAAGGCCTCAAGTAACCGATTGCCCACACAGTTCAGTAGCCGAACTGCGGATGTACAAGCGCGGGAGGGGAATGACTCCACTCGTTGCGTTATTGGACACCGGCTTGGAGACTTTATCGTTGAATCGAGCAGAGGTGCTGGCGATGCATTTGGCAGCGGCAGCGGGGATTGACGCAGTCCGGGTTAGGCTGCTCAATCCGGTGCAGCGGCCTATTCTCGTTGGCGAGCGCTTTGACCGTACTGAGGTGGGCGAGCGCCGTCCGTTCCTGTCTGCACGTAGCCTGCTCCTAGCCCACGGGCGTGATGACGTCGGGCCCCTTGACCTGCTGCAAGCGATGCGCGTGCATTGCAGGGATCATTCCGGTGACGCTAGTCAGCTATGGCAGCGTCTCGTTTTCATGCGGCTGATCTGTCAGCCGGGTAACGATT
The DNA here is from genome assembly GCF_049843535.1 of Hydrogenophaga sp. T2. Taxonomy (NCBI): domain Bacteria; kingdom Pseudomonadati; phylum Pseudomonadota; class Betaproteobacteria; order Burkholderiales; family Comamonadaceae; genus Hydrogenophaga; species Hydrogenophaga sp. T2. The sequence goes on from NZ_JBBHZJ010000009.1 coordinate 29,645, forward strand.
TGCGAAAAATCGGATTCCTTTATGCCGGTCATGGGCGTTGGCGTCTTGCGCCCGCGTACGGCTTGCGCCTTTATCCGGCTTTCGAGCCAAACGATGAGGCGGTGGCGAGCGGGAGTCCCCGGCTTACTTTGAAGGAGCTCATGGTGAGGGCGGAGGAGTTCGGGCTTGGCCCTGATCAGGCTCGGTGGCACCTCAGTCGCCAGCTGAACAGCCTCGGACGCTGGAAGACTATGGCCTCGCAGTTTTTCGTTCACATGAGCGCACTGGATATCGTGCTGCTCGAGCCAGCGATACACAACTCGTTGGTCGATGGTGCGCGCTTGCTGAGGGTGTTCCCGAGTTCGACCTGACCGTAGCGACGTCCTCGTGGCCTGAACATGCTTTAGCCACTATCTGTATCGACAAAAGCGCCGGGTAGAGAGAAACCAGCGCCAAAGCAGGGCAAGGGGGCTGCTAGCTGTATTTCGGAGAAGTGAGAGACGGGGTGCCATCGGCCGCAACCCCGCACCGCGCCTAGCGTTCGAACAATAAAAAAGCCCCTGCACTGCAGGGGCCTCAGACTCGCTGGCGGTGGTCGTAGGCCACGCCGAACCCGTCTCAGGGGTACGCGCGCACTCAAGTCGCCTATCGTGATACCTCGAGAATTTCGCTGTAGTTGCAATCGACCACTCGTTTTTCGCCAGCCTTTAAAAAAAAAGCGCGCGCGTGCGCGCGCACGCGCGTTTTAGAGAGGATGTATCGCGGCGGGAGTTGGCAAGCGGGTCCACTGACCTTGCGTAGCGGTAGTCGGGTAGTCGGGTGCCCAGGCGTACCCCATCAGAGTGCGGCCACCGATGAACTGATGGATGGCTCATCGGAAGTGGGCTCGGATGCAACATTGATGAGGTATGCGGCAGCCAGCTGGTTTGGCCGTGCTCGTTGTACCGGCAGCGAGGATCCGCGCGCTCGCCGCGAATCGTGTCGCCTTTGGCCTCCTGCTTTTTGCTTTTCCTTTTCTTGGACCGAGGCGACTGCCTGTCGTCGTCGGGCTTCTGCGGTTCCCGGCATGGGACCCAATGGGGAGCGCTGATCAAACCAACTGGATGTTTGTACGAGGCCCTGAAAGTGCAAAAGTTGATGATGATCAGCAGGTACGTCGGCGTGTCGCGATTGACAGCAATCGTTGGTTCGACGACAACCTTAACCACAAACAGAAGTGCTCAACAGGGACACGAGCCCGGCAGCCAGCAGGACATGCCTCCACTTTTGTCTAGGTAGATTTCGGGGGAGGCGCATAGGCATGCCTGCATCTCCCTCCGTCCAGGGCAAGGGGGCCTTGTGGGTGCTGTTGAAGCAGGAGTTTGGGTGCAAAAGCAGCGCCCAATGGGAGTTGACGATCGGGACCTGCCGCCAGGTGCTGACCAAGCGGCTACAGACGGTGCCCTCAGTGAAGGCGTCCCGAGCGTAGCCTCCGAAACCGACAAGCTGGGCGGAGATCCGCTGTCTGCGCTGTGCTTGATCGCGCGGTTTCACCAGGTACCCGCTGATCCACAGGCCTTGAGGCACAGCTTGGGTATGGGCCAAGCAGAACCTCCGGACCGAGCGCAGCTGCTCCTGGCCGCTCAATCCCTCGGTCTCAAGGCAAAACTTGTCACCACGCGGATAGACCGCCTGGCGCACATCGCCCTGCCAGCCTTGGTGCTGCTCCGTTCGATGGCCGAACACATAGGCGAGACCCGCGTGATGCTACTGGCCAAGGTGGACGCCGAGCGCGTACTCATCCACGACGTGAGCGCAGGCCGCCCTGTTGTTTTGTCATCGGCCGAGTTTGCCGCCAGCTGGACGGGTGAGATTGTCCTCATCTCCAGCCGTGCCACGCTGGCTGCGGAGTTGTCGCGTTTCGACTTTTCTTGGTTCATCCCCAGTCTCGTCAAACACCGACGCCTGCTAGGCGAGGTGCTGTTCATCAGCTTCATGCTCCAGCTTGTAGCGCTGGTGAGCCCGCTGTTCTTCCAGGTGGTGATGGACAAGGTGCTGGTGCACCGCGGTATGACCACGCTCGATGTGCTCGTGATCGGCTTGGTCGTGGTGGTGATCTTCGAGTCGGTGCTGAGCTTCCTGCGCACCTATGTGTTCAGCCACACCACCAGTCGTATCGACGTGGAACTGGGTTCCAAGCTGTTCCGCCACCTGCTGCAACTGCCCTTGGCCTACTTCCAGGCCCGGCGGGTGGGGGATTCGGTGGCCCGGGTGCGCGAGCTGGAGAACATCCGCAGCTTTCTCACCGGCAACGCGCTCACGGTACTGCTGGATGTGCTGTTCTGCGGCGTGTTCATCGCGGTGATGTTCTTCTACAGCACCACGCTCACCCTCATCGTGCTGGCCAGCGTGCCGCTGTACCTGGCGGTTAGTTTGTTCATCGTGCCCGTTCTGCGCCGCCGGCTGGACGAGAAGTTTGCGCGCGGTGCCGAGAACCAGGCCATGCTGGTCGAGGCTGTCACCGGCATCCAGACCGTGAAGGCCGGCGCGTTGGAGCCGCGCTTTGGCAAGCGCTGGGACGATCAATTGGCGGCCTACGTGTCGGCCAGCTTTAAGACTCAGAACGTAGCCGCCCTCGGGCACGAATCCATCGGGCTCATCGGCAAACTCGTCAACGCGGCTACCCTGTGGTGGGGTGCGCATCTGGTCATGGACAGCCAGCTTACCGTAGGCCAGTTCGTGGCTTTCAACATGTTCGCCCAACGCGTGGCACAGCCCATCATGCGAATGGCGCAGTTGTGGACGGACTTTCAGCAGACCGGCATCTCCATGGCCCGGCTCGCGGACATCCTGGACACCCGCACCGAGGTGCCGCCTGCGCAGGCCGCGAAGCTGCCGCCGATCAAAGGCCACATCGCCTTTGACCAGGTCACGCACCGCTACCGCCCCGAGGCGGCGCCCGTGCTCCATGGCCTGTCGCTGGACATTCCGGCCGGACAGGTGCTGGGCATCGTCGGGCGCTCCGGCTCGGGCAAGAGCACGCTCACCAAACTGGCGCAGCGCCTGTACTCGCCCGAGCAGGGCCGCGTGCTGGTCGACGGCATCGACATCGGCCTGATCGACGCCGCGCAGCTGCGCCGCCAGATCGGCGTGGTGCTGCAGGAGAACCTACTGTTCAACCGCAGCGTGCGCGAAAACATCGCCATCAGCGACCCGGCCGCGCCCATCGAGGCGGTGGTGGAGGCGGCCAGGCTGGCCGGCGCGCACGATTTCATCAGCGAGCTGCCCCAGGGTTACGACACGCTCGTGGGCGAGCAGGGCTCATCGCTCTCGGGCGGGCAGCGCCAGCGCATCGCCATTGCCCGCGCGCTCTTCGGCAATCCGCGCATCCTCATATTCGACGAAGCCACCAGCGCGCTCGACTACGAAAGCGAAGCGGCCATCCAGGCCAACATGGCCCGCATCTGCCAGGGCCGCACCGTCATCGTGATCGCGCACCGGTTGTCTGCGGTGCGCCATGCCCACCGCATCGTGGTGATGGAGCGCGGCCGCATTGTGGAAGAGGGCAGCCACGAGACCCTGGTGCAGCGCGGGGGCGGGCTCTACGCCCACCTGTGGGCCCTGCAAGGCAGCCTGCGCGAACCGAACGCCACCAACCCCCAAGCCTGAGCCCGCCATGCAGCCTTTATCGAAGACCAAATCTGCCCCGCACCCGGTGTGGGCGCTGCCGCAACGCTATGGCCAGGTGTTTCGCCTGGCCTGGCGCCACCGTGCCGACCTGGCCGGTCCCGCTCGCCTGCGCGAGGAAGCGGCCTTTTTGCCTGCGGCAATGAGCTTGCAGGAAACGCCCGTTCACCCCGCGCCGCGGCGGCTGGCCTGGTTGCTCATGGCGCTGTTTCTCATCGCGCTGATGTGGGCGCTGCTCAGCAAGATCGACATCGTGGCCGTGGCCCCCGGGCGCATCGTGGTGAGCGAGCGCACCAAGCTCGTCCAGCCGCTGGAGCCCAGCGTGGTGCGCCACATCCTTGTGAAAGACGGCGACACGGTGGCCGCCGGCCAACTGCTGGTGGAGCTGGACCCCACCGCCGCCAGCGCCGACCACGGCAACGTGAGCGAGCAGGCCGCCGAGGCGCGCCGGGAACTACTGCGCGCCAGCGCGTTGTTGCATGCGCTGCGCAACCAGGAGGCGGGTGCACTCCCCCTGCGTGCGCCCCAGACGCCCGCCGCCGAGTTGGCCAGCCTCCCTACCAGCGAGCGCCAGGCCCTGGCCCAACAGATCGACGCCGAATGGAGCGACCTGCGCGCGCGCCTGGCGCGGCTCGACGCCGAAACCCAGCGCAGCAAGGCCGAGGTGCGCGTGGCCCAGCAGGCGGTGGCCCGCCTGGAAGCCACCCTGCCGCTGGTGCGCTCGCGCGAGGCGGACTACCAATCGCTGGTGAAACAGGGCTTCATGTCCACCCACGCCACGCAAGACCGGCAGCGCGAGCGCATCGACATGGAGCGCGAACTGGCCACATTGAACGCACGTGAAGCCGAAGTGCAGTGGCAGGTAACGGAAGCGCAAGCCGCCCGCCAGGCCGCCTGGGCCGAAGCGCAACGCGACCTGCGCGACCGCGAATCCAAAGCCCGCACCCTGCTGGCGCGCCTGGAGCAGGAAACCACCAAGGCCAAGCAGCGGCAAGACCTGACCCAACTGCGCTCATCCGTGGCCGGCACGGTGCAACAACTGGCTGTGCACACCCCCGGCGGCGTGGTCACCGAAGCGCAACCGCTCATGGTCATCGTGCCCGACGGCGCCAGTGTGGTGGCCGAAGTGACCCTGGAGAACAAGGACATCGGCTTCGTCAGCCCCGGACAGGAAGCCGAGATCAAGCTCGAGACCTTTCTGTACACCCGCTACGGCACCGTGCCCGCGCAGGTGCAGTTCGTCTCCATGGACGCGGTGCAGGACGAAAAGAAGGGCGCCATCTACCTGGCCACGCTGCGGATGGCGCAGGCCAGCATGGACATCGACGGGCGCAAGACGCCGCTGGCGGCGGGTATGAATCTGACCGCGGAGATAAAAACCGGCCAGCGGCGGGTGATCGAGTATTTGCTGAGCCCGATTCAGCGGGCTTCGAGGGAGAGTATTCGTGAGAGATGAATATGGGCACTACTACCGGCTGTTCGGCGACCGTGGGCAAGACCCGCATGGCGGCGGCTATGGTGTGATGGTTGACATGCTGTCGATCAATGCTTCTGGATTCGTGTCGTTTGATTCAATCGATTTGGTTGCTCTAATTCGCAGTCAATATTTCAAGAGGAAGTCGTCATGGCATTTGTGAATGAGTACATCTCGGAGTCGGATCGCGAAAAGTACGACTTGGTGAGAATCTGTGGCGAACGCAACTTACCTTCGCGGAGAGGTCGCATGCACAGCCGCGATTGGACGGTTGATCGTGAACGAGATGCCTTTTTGCTCAAGGTGTGGGCGCATCAGGAATCTGAGTTTTCTGGGTATGCCTTCTACTGGAGAAAGGTATGGGTGTTTTTTGAAATGCGTCCAGTTGATTCAAAGATATCGCCTGATCAGACTTCGTGTTGGTTCAGATTTCTCGCGAAAGGTATTGAGATTTCAGATTTGGGCACTGTGGTAAGGGATGATCTCATGGAAGTTCTGCGAGAGGCAATTGCTGCGTCTCCGGGGGGCGTGACGCATCAGTACGTTCATCGCAGTGCAACCGTCGAATTCATTGGGGAGTGAGTGTCATGCCTTTTGCAAGTTTCAATGACGCGATCCAGGCGCTCTCCAACGTCAGTGCAACTCAAGCTGACATCATCAACTTCGTTCGACAGCTCTCTGTCGATGCCTCCGGGTCAACAACGGTTCTGTACGCAGGAACTATTGACAACACGCCTGCTTGGCAAATTGTTGAGCAGATGGGCGACGATGTTCGTCATATCGGTGAAACGATGGCTGCTGATGTTCTCAATTCCAATGAGTTCAAAGCGAAGGTAGCTCAGGCATTTGGATTGCCCGCGGACGCCACTGGATTCGATGCACTCGCATCCACTCACCCCGCCAAACTTTGGCTCAACAAGGGCGGCACAGGCGGCCCATGGGCCACGGCTTCAGAAATGTTCGTTGAGGCCACCAACGGCCCTGTGCGGATACTGACCTTGAATCCCGCTGCCGACAGTGTGCTGTTCAACAACGAAATCCCCAAGCTGCTCTCCAAACTCCAATCAGGCAGCAGCATCACCGAGGTGGACGGAATCGCTCGCGACGATCTGCTCAAGATCGGCGCGTCCTACACCACCAACTGGGCTGAGGCGATGCGCAGTGCTGTGGTCAACACGGCCATCACGCAAACCCACTTCGGCAAACCCGCATTGAACGGATACGCGGGCTGGCTGAGCATGACGCCCGATGCGCTGGTTGATTTGCACAAGAACGCCAGCGCCGCAGAAATCAAGGCCTGGACCGATCTGCTCAGCGGCTTTCACGTGCCGCGTGCGGCCACGCGCGCACTCACCAAGCTGGGCGCCATCGGCGGCATCGTCAGCGCCGGCATGATCGCCACGCAAGCCGCAGCAGCAGAGCTCAGCGGCGACCATGCGGGCGCCAAGCAGATCGTCACCGAATGGGCGCTGGATGTTGCAGGCTCCACCGCGGGCCAAGTGATTGGGGCATCGGTAGGTGCCGTGGCTGTGGCGGTGCTCGCCGCTGCCGGCACCGTACTCTCCGCGCCCGTGGCCGGCGCCATCGTGGTGGGTGCCGCGCTGCTGGGCGGCATCTTTGGCGCCGATGGCGCGGCCAAGCTCTACCAGATGACCAAAGACCTGGACGACAACGGCCGCATGGACCTATTGGACAAGCTGGGCAACTTGCTCTTCGGCGTGAATTACACCGTGCTGAGCCCCTTGCCCCCCGACCTCAACGGCCAGCAACTCACGCTGGACGCCACCTACGGGCGCGACGACATGGTCACGCTTGCCACAGTCAACATCGCTTGGCGCTATGCGCTGCGTGAACTCAACGCCTTCGTCATTACCGACATCAACTACGCGCAGCACAACAGCGACGGCTCGCTCGACCTGTACGACCCCGATACCGACGAAGGTGCCATGAGCGAGGCTTGGCTGGCTGATCGCGCGGCCATGCTGTCCTGGAAGATCCGCTTCGACCGCGGCATGCTCGACGAAAACGACAGCCCGCGTGAAGGCCCTAAGTCTTACACCGAGGATTGGGACGCCAGCGAAGTGCAGGGCAATTGGGACTTCGTAGACCTCACCAAACGTTTGCCTGGTGGAGCGCCCTTGACGCTAGCGATCGATGGTCAGGGCATCACGCTGAACGACCACCAGGTCGTGTTTGGTAGCGCCGCAGCCGATGTCATCGATGGTGCAGGCGTGCACGATCGCCTCTACGGCGGCGCCGGTAATGACACCGTCAATGGCCAGGGGGGTGCCGACTACATGGAAGGCAACGCCGGCAACGACAGCTTGGACGGCGGCGACGGCAAAGACTCGCTGCTGGGCGGTGCCGGCAACGACACCCTGCGCGGCGGCGGCGGCGACGATAGCCTGCTTGGCGGTGGCGGTAGCGATGAGCTCCATGGCGACGCGGGCAATGACACGCTAAAGGGAGGCGGCGGCCACGACACCTATGTTTTCGATGGATCGGCGGGCAACGACGTCGTGATCGACGAAGGTGGTGGCACCATCCGCTACAAGGAGCATGTGCTTTCCGTGGCCAAGCGCGCCAGCCCGGGCGCGCTTGAGTGGCAGGACGAACACGCCAGCTACCGCGTCGTCACCGAGGGCAACAAGCAGAACTTGGTGATCAGCGCTGGTGCCGGCACGCTCACGCTCATGGACTGGGTGGAAGGCAGGTTTGGTATTCAGCTCGACGAAGCCGAGGAGCCCCCTGAGCCGCCCAACCCGGACGTATCCGTGCATGGTGACAAAGCGCCGGTGGACATCAACCCCGAGGCTGAGGGCGTACAGGTCAGCTATGACGCCTTGGGCAACGTGATTGTCAAAGCGAACCAGGCAGCGCCCGACCGTACCGACTTGCTCTACGACGGATTGGGCAACGACGAGCTATTTGGCCATGGTGGCAATGACACGCTCAATGCCTACCGCGGTGGCGATGATTTGTTGGATGGTGGCGCCGGTGATGACTATCTGCTCGCAGGACTAGGCAGCGACACGCTTGCGGGAGGAAATGGCCTTGATCGGCTGTGGGGCCAAGGCGGAGACGATCGATTGTTCGCCGACCAAGTCCAAGAGGACGCACACGTTCAAACCGATCACGATCCCGAGAGTGAAGACCAAAACGGAGTTTCCGGCAAAGGTGATCTATTGGCTGGTGGTGAAGGTGCTGACTGGACTGTGGGATGGCGCCGTGCAGACTTGCTTCTTGGGGGCGATGACAAAGACACGTTGTGGGGCGGCGCTGGAAATGACGTTCTGTATGGGGACAGCAATGTGGGCTCCGCACAGAGCGATTGGACTTTGCAGCGCTCGGTGACTCACAGTGCAGAGACCGACATCGATACGTATCAGGTCGACTTCACTGGAGTGACTTACGTCGAAGCTTCCGCAGCAGGAGATTCAGACGTGATGTACGGCGGTGCCGGAGACGACTGGATGTTCGGTGAACTTGGACAAGATCAGTTGTTCGGGGGCAGTGGGGAGGACGTCCTCTTTGGCGGGGGCGATAGCGATTGGCTTGATGGTGGGGAGGGCAACGATGTCATCACTGGCGACGAAGGCGTACAAACCGATGCCAGCTATGGCCACGACTTCATCAGTGGCGGAGCAGGGAACGATTCCATTCACGGCGATGGTGGCCACGATGTGATCTTTGGTGGCGATGACAACGATGAGCTTGTTGGTGACGGTCGATATATCGATGTGACGTATCAGGGAGACGATTATCTGGATGGCGGCCGTGGCGATGACACCCTACTTGGATATGCCGGCGAAGACACTTTGCTTGGCGGAGGGGATAACGACCTCCTGATCGGTGACGTCGCGGAACAGTATCTGGTTGGGCAATACCATGGTGCAGATCTGCTAGACGGAGGCTCCGGAAACGACACCCTTTTCGGGTCTGGCGGTGCCGACTCATTGTTCGGCGATGAGGGCAGCGACTATCTGGTGGGCGATGCCGCTCAGGCAGAGCTTGCTGGGGTCCACCATGGCGACGATACGCTAGACGGTGGGGCGGGAGAGGACACACTTCTCGGCTCTGGTGGATCCGATACCTTGCTTGGCGGTGCGGGTAACGACTACCTGGAAGGCGATGACGATCTGGATCAGTTGCCAACCGAGTTTCAAGGCAACGATTCGCTCGATGGTGGGTCGGGCGATGACACGCTGTTGGGGGGCCATGGCAATGACACGTTGATTGGCGGGGTCGGCGTGGATCTGCTCAAGGGCGGCGCGGGCGACGACCTCTTCGTTTTCCGGACCGGTGACAGCATTCACGAGCCTTCCCACCTGCAGCTGAACGATGTGGTGCAGGACAGTGAGGGAGCGAACGTTATCCGGTTCGAGGGCGTTAACGCTGACGATGTGAGCGTGCAGCCGGTCAGTGACACCCACCTGCGCATCTCTTGGGGAGAGACCAACCGCGTATTGGTCTTCGGTGGCCTCAGCAACTCGCTCCACCGCTACGAATTTGCTGACGGGGTGACTCTGAGCAACAGCGAGCTTATTGGCCGCTTGGGCGACCAGGCAGTCATGGGTGTGACCTCAGAGGGCACGCGAATCGTGATGGGCGGGCGCCTATCGGACCAGCTGGTGGCCAATCAAGCTGGCGATACTGTTTCCGGAGGGCTGGGCAATGATTTGCTCGAGGGTTCAGGTGAGGGATCACACGTCTACCTGTACCGGCGTGGAGACGGCGCAGACTCCTTGATCGACACCAGCCAGAAGGTGGATGCGCTCGGAAACCCCACGCCCAACCGCTTGGTGTTCGGCGAAGGCATCGCTTTGGCCGACGTTCGCCTCACGGGGCATCAAGGGAGCCTTCGCCTGCGCGTTGGCGAAGGTTCCGCGGACAGCATCACATTCGCCGGCTTTGACGCCTCAGGCTCTGCACCCTCCCCCATCGACGAGTTCGAGTTTGCCGATGGCACGGTACTGAGCATTGCGCAGATGCTGGCCCGGGGCTTCGACGGCGACGCGTCGGCCGAAGACATTATTGCCTCAGCGGGCAACGACCGGATAGAAGGCAACGGTGGCAACGACACGCTGCGTGGATCCATCGGTGATGACACCTTGCGTGGCGGCGCCGGTGACGATGTGCTCATGGGTGGTGAAGGCGCCGACAGCTACCGCTACGGCGTGGGTGACGGTCTCGATCGGATCGATGGAGACATCGGGGCACCTGCGGTCGACACGCTGGTCTTCGGCCCTGGCATCACGGCCGACGATATCCACCTGAGCCACTCTGGCGGCAACTTGGTGGTGCAGGTGGGAGTGTCGGCAAGCAACCAGATCCGCATTGCTGGCTTCAATGCGTCGCAAGCGGCGACAGCCAGCCTGGTGGGGAGCTATGTGTTTGCCAGCGGAAGCTCGTTCAGCCATGCAGCACTCGTTCAGCGCGGCTTTGGCTTCAGTGGCACGGGCGGTGACGATGTGCTCACCGGCACGGACCTCAACGACCGCTTCCTCGCCAGCGCGGGCAGCGACACACTGCGCGGCGGCAGCGGATCGGACGATTACCACTGGAACCTGGAGGCTGGCAACGACCGTATCGAGGATGCGGGAGGAGCAGCCCTGGGACTGGACCGTTTGGTCCTGGGTGCCGACATCGCGGTAGCCGATACCCGTGTTTCCCGGGTTGGGGACGACCTGGTGGTGTGGGTGGTTGGCAAGACGCATCAGGTCCGCGTGGCCAACCACTTCTTGAGCCAGGGCCTGGAGCAGGTTGTGTTCGCCGATGCCACCGTGTGGGACACCACACAAATCGAAGCGGTGCTGGTCGCGCTGCAGATCACGGGCACGTCGGGTGACGACCTGCTGGTGGGCAGCGACAACGACGACACACTCGTCGGAGGTCTGGGCAACGACACCTTGCGCGGTGGCCTGGGGGCGGACGACTACCACTGGGCTCCCGCAGCAGGGGCAGACCGCATCGAGGACACCGCAAGCTCCACCCAGGGAAATGACCGGCTGGTGATCGACCCCACGGTCGCCGCCGCCGACCTGCGCCTCGTTCGCGTGGGCGCTGACTTGGAGATCCACGTCCAGGGCCAGCCCGGGGTGGTCATGGTCGCGCAGCAATTTGCTGGCCAAGGCCTCGAGCACATCGTGTTCGGCGATGGCTCAACCTGGGATCGCAACGGTATCCAGGCCCGCGCAGTGATCATGCTGACCAGCGGCAACGATTTCCACTGGGGCGACGCCAACAACGAGCATGTGTTGGGCGGTGCTGGCGATGACGCCTTGTACGGCCTGGGCGGAAACGACACGCTCAATGGCGGCGATGGGCTAGACGTGCTCAAAGGCACTGATGGCGACGACTGGCTGGTGGACGGCGAAACCATGGAGGGTGGCACCGGTCACGATACCTATGTCCTCAATGGCTGGCCTGAGACCGACGTGTACATCGAGGACGACGCCACCAACGGCATTGACCGCTTGAAGCTGTCCGTGACCAGTGAAGAAGTGCGTTTCGGCCGCGTCTGGGGCGACGGAGGGGTGGCCAACGATGAAGACCTGATCCTGGTGCACAAGGTGCTCGGCGAAAGCGCGGGATTGATCGTTTTGCGCAAGCAGTTCCTGTTTGGCGATCACCGGCACCGCATCGAGTCCCTGGAATTCTCGGATGGGGTGATTTGGGATTGGCAAACGCTCTACGAGAAGAGCCTGCGGGCCAGTTCCGTGGAGATCGTCGGCTACGACTTCAACGATCACATCGTGATGGACGGGACGCGCAGCATGGGCACGGCCCTTGCAGGCAACGATACCCTGCTGGGCGCCTCCATCGCGGAAACGCTCAATGGCGGCCACGGCAACGACTTCATCGCGGGCGGGAATGGCAACGATCAGCTGGTGGGTTGGTACGGCAATGACACTTTGACCGGTGGCAGTGGACGCGACACGCTCAGTGGCCAGTTTGACGACGACGTCTACCGCATCGGACTGGGCGATGGCAAGGACGAGATCATCGAGGCAAGTGGTTACGACGTGCTCGAGTTCGGAGCCGGCATCCTGGCGCAGGATGTCCAGTTGCATCGTGACCTGAATGACCTGGTGATCTCGGTCCAGGAGGGAAGTATCCAGACCCGCATCAAGGACCGTTTCACCTACGAAGCCACGAAGATTGAGCTCATCCGGTTCGCCGATGGCACGCAATGGGATGAAGCCGCTATCGCGCAGCACACCGTTTCTACGGCAGCCGACACCCTGAACGGCAGTGCTGCCGACGACCAGTTCTTCGTCGACAACAATGGCGATGTCGTCAGCGAGGCGCCCAACCAGGGCATCGACACGGTCCACAGTGCCATCTCCTACACCCTGGCCGACAACGTCGAGAACCTCACGCTGACCGGTGTGATCGACCTGAACGGGACTGGGAACGCACTGGACAACGTCATCACCGGCAACGCCGGCGACAACATCTTGTCTGGCGGCGATGGGATGAACACTCTGCTGGGAGGCCAGGGCGACGATCGCTACCACATTCATGCCAGCTACGACGTGGTGGTGGAGCAGGCGGGCGAAGGCGTGGATACGGTGTACGCTGACCAAAGCTATAGCTTGCCCGATCACATCGAGAACTTCGTGACCACGGCAGTGAACCCCGGCTACCGGACGATTCAAGTCACGGGGAATGCCCTGGACAATGTCATCGAGTTCACGCAGTCGATCTTTTGGGGGAGCACCGTCGATGGGGGAGCGGGAGCCGACACCGTCATCACCCGTGTGGGATCCCTGACGATCCACGTCGATGACGAGGACGATCGGATCGTGGCGCTATCGGGTGGCTCGGGCATCACCGTCATCAGCTCGGTGAGTTGGGCGATCGATGCTCAAGGCGCCATCTCAAGGGTGCGCCTGATCGGGAATGGCACCGTGGCCACTGGCTCGATATGGTGGGACTCCCTTGAATCCGTCGGAGTGGGGAACACCCTTGTCGGATACGGCGGCAACGACACCTACACGGTGAACTGGGACGCCATCGGCGGCCAGTACTCGGCACAAGTGATTGAGTCGGCCGATGGTGGCACGGCCGATCGGGTGCTGATCGGCGGCGGTGTCGGGCATCACCAATTGAGCAGCTTCGCGAACATCGAGCAAATCGAGCTGCTGAACTCGGCTGGCGCATCCAGCTTGAGCGGCTCGGATCGCGCGGACGTGCTCGTGGGCAACCAGAGCAGCAACTTCATCGATGGCGGCGCTGGTGACGACCAGATTTTCGCGGGCCCTGACGGCTACGATACCTTGATCGGCGGCCTGGGGAACGACTTGATCTCGGGCACGAGCAGTGTGCTCATCGATGGCGGCCAGGGCGACGACACATTCGAGCTGTCGCGAGCCGGCGATTCGGGTGCCATCTTGCTGGGGCAGGGCTCAGGAAACGACCGCTTGCGTATTGGTTACTGGACCACTACCGGTGTTGTGCGTTTCTCGGGACCTGTGGCCGCCAACGATCTAGTGGTGACGCGCGAGGGCAGTGATCTGCTGATCCAGTACTCCGCCTCTGACAGCCTGCGTCTTGAATCTGCATACGCATCGAGCGAAGACAACAACCCCGTCAGCCAGTTGGTGCGCATTGAATTCGAGGATGGCTCCACGATCCCGTTCCAGACACTGCTGCGCCGCATGCAGGCGGGCAATACGAATGCCGCGAGCGAATCGGCGGATGTCTACTTTGGCAGTGCGGCGGCGGACCAGCACCAAGGCTTGGGCGGCGCTGACGAGTTGTGGGGGTGGGCCGGTGACGACACGCTGGACGGCGGATCGGGTGACGATACGATCGACGGGGGCTCCGGAGCCGATCAACTGGTGGGTGATACGGGTATCGATCTCCTGCTAGGGGGGCTGGGCAATGACGTGCTGCTGGGAGGTTCAGACGACGACAGCTTGAGCGGTGGTGAGGGCGACGATGTGCTGCGCGGCGGTGCTGGGAACGACTGGATCCAGCATGACGCTGGTCACGACCTCATCCATTTCCGACGGGGCGACGGTCACGACATCCTTGAGCGACAGTACGCCGCGACGGGCGTGCCCGACCGGAAATCCCTGGTGCTCGGACCCGGTATCCAAGAGCAAGATGTCCGCGTCCTGCGGTCAGGGGGGGACCTGATTATCCAGATCGATGACGGTGTGGACTCCTTCCTGGTGCGCAGCTACATGTATGTGGACTACGACCTGGAGGTCGTCTTTGACAACGGTGTGGTGTGGAACTCGCAGGACCTGGATGCGTTCGCACTCACGCTCGAGGGCGATGCGGGGAACAACCAACTCTATGGCGACGTGTTCTCGGAGCTGCTTTTGGGCCATGGCGGCAACGACACCCTCTACGGATCGGATGGCCATGACACCCTCGATGGTGGCAGCGGCGCGGACACCATGGAGGGAGGGTGGGACGATGACGTCTACTACGTCGACAATGCCCTGGACCTGGTGACCGAATACACCGATGCGGGCCATGATCGCGTGTATGCCTCGATCACTCATACCCTGAGATCGAACGTGGAGGAACTCTGGCTCCAAGGGTCGGGGAACATCAACGGCACCGGAAACTCGATGGCCAACCGGCTGGTAGGAAACGGTGGCAACAACGTCCTCAGCGGTGGCACGGGCGCTGACACCCTGGAAGGCGGGGCGGGCGACGACAGCTACGTGGTCGATCACGCCTTGGACGTGGTGGTGGAGGCAGCGGAGGCGGGCGTGGACCTGGTGCAGTCCTCGGTAAGCCATGTGTTGAGTGCCCACGTCGAGAACCTCACGCTCACGGGGTCCGCCTCCAACAGCGCAGCGGGCAATGACCTGGCCAACCGCCTTGTGGGCAACACCGGGGCCAACACTTTGAGCGGTGGCCTTGGCGACGACACGCTCGACGGTGGCTCCGGCAACGATCAGATGCACGGCGGTGCCGGTAATGACACTTACACCGTTGCGCAGACGGGTGATACCACCGTCGAGTCGGCCAATGAAGGCTCGGACTTGGTCAACGCCTCCATCACCTGGACACTGAGCGACCATGTGGAGCATCTGACCCTCACTGGCAGCTCTGCCATCAACGGCACCGGTAACGCCCTGGACAACCTCCTCACGGGCAACAGCGGCAACAACAGCCTCGTCGGCAATGCGGGCAACGACACCCTTGATGGCGGTGCTGGTGTCGATTCGATGCGTGGAGGCCTGGGTAACGATACCTACGTGGTTGAAAGGACCACCGATGTGGTGACCGAGAACGCCAGTGAAGGCAACGACACCGTCAGAACCTCGGTCACGCTGACCCTGGGCGCCAACGTTGAGAACATCGTGCTGATCGGCACCTCGGGCATTCACGGCACAGGCAACACGCTGGACAACCAACTCACGGGCAACAGCGGTGCGAACTCACTCAGCGGCGCCGCTGGCCACGACACCTTGCGCGGCATGGCGGGCAACGACACGCTCATCGGTGGTGCCGGCAACGACACTTACCTGCTGGGGCGTGGCGATGGTGCCGAGACGGTGCAGGAGAACGACAGCACGGCGGGCAACACCGACATCCTGCGCCTCCTGGAGGAGGTCACCATCGAGCAGGTCTGGTTCCAGCGGGTGTCCAACAACCTCGAGGTGAGCATCATCGGTACGGGCGACAAGGCCAGCATCACCAACTGGTACAGCGGCAATCAGTACAAGCTCGAGCAGTTCATGACCAACGATGGCCAGATCTTGCTGAGCTCCCAGGTGGACAACTTGGTCAACGCCATGGCGTCCTTTGCGCCGCCGGCCGCCGGCCAAACCACGCTGCCGCCGGACTACGCGCAGTCGTTGACGCCAGTCATTGCCTCGAACTGGAACTGAGGGGGGAGCCCGCGGACAGGGACGGTCCGCGGGCGCGATGTTTTCAGAGGGGGGAAGCGGCTTGAAGGTCATTTTTGTTCACCAGAATTTCCCGGCGCAGTTCCTTCACCTGGCGCCAGCCATGGCGGCGCGCGGGCACGAAGTGCACGCGCTGCGCCTGGAGCGTTCCGGTCAAACGGTGGCCTGGAATGGCGTCACCGTCCACGCATACGTCCCCTCTCGAGGCAGTTCGAAGAACATCCACCCTTGGCTGTCCGATCTGGAAACCAAGGTCATCCGCGGTGAAGCGGTCTGGAAGAAGGCACGCGAGCTCAAGGCCGGGGGATGGTCGCCCGATCTCATCTATGCCCATCCCGGATGGGGTGAGGCGCTCTACCTGAAGGAGGTCTGGCCTGAGGCCAAGCTCGTGCTCTTCGGTGAGTTCTTCTACAGCTTGCAAGGTGCCGACACGGGATTTGACCCTGAGTTTTCGAGCGCCAGCGCTGAAGACGAGGGCTGCCGATTGCAGATGAAGAACCTCAACCAGTTGGCGCAGCTCCAGCTGGCCGACATGATCATCAGCCCCACACAGTGGCAGGCGAGCCGGTACCCCGAGCCGTGGCGCGATCACATCCAGGTGGTGCACGACGGTATCGACACCGAGGCGCTGCGGCGCGATCCTGGCGTGAGTGCCAAGTTACCTTCGGGCCAGACGCTCACCCGCGCCGACGAGGTCATCACCTTCGTCGCGCGCCACCTCGAGCCCTATCGGGGCTTTCATGTGTTCATGCGCGCGCTTCCGCGCCTGCTGAGGCAGCGACCCAGAGCGCACGTGATCATCGTGGGCGAGGACGGGGTGAGCTACGGCGCAGCGCCCAAGCAGCACAAGAACTGGCGGGAGCACATGCTCGCGGAAGTGGGCCCTCAGTTGAGCGAGGAGCAAGCGCACCGCGTGCACTTTGTGGGCCGCCTCGACCGGACAGCCTTCACCCGCGTGCTGCAGCTCTCCCGGGTGCACGTCTACCTGACATACCCTTTCGTGCTGAGCTGGAGCCTGATCGAGGCGATGAGCGTCGGATGTGCCATCGTGGCCAGCGACACCCCACCAGTGGCCGAGGTGATCTCTCCGCGGGACTCAGGGCTGTTGACGGACTTCTTTGATCCCCAAAGGCTCAGCGACGCCATCGCAGAGCTTTTGAGCGATGAGGGCTTGAGAGCCCACGTGGGCGCAGGGGCCCGGGAACGGGTCCTCGAGCGCTTCGATCTGCGGCGGGTCTGCCTGCCCCGGCAGACTGAGCTACTCGAGGGGTTGACTTCCTGCAACAGGCTCATGGCCTGCGAGCCTGGAGATGGTGGCATCGTCCACACCAATGGGAGGATGGCGCATGCGCTGCACGAGCGGAGGTCCATGGCCTAGCTGGCAGTTACGTGGAAGAACTTCCATGGGAGCCCAATGGCTCGCGGCGTCTTCGCTCACGCACGGCGCGAGGCACACGGCGGGTTATCTTGGGTTTGGCCCATGTCGTGGCCAAGCACTTGCTGACCTTCGGATCATTTCATCCCCTATTTGTGCATGCGTGACCGGTGCATAGGCTTCTGAAGAAACGAGTCGTCTGGTAGCTTGAGCTGTGGGCTGTAAGCGGCGGCACGGGACCGCGGCGCTTGGTCCGCTCAACCTCAGACGAAGGAGATGCAGTGGCCTATTTCGACTTGAAGCGCTCAGGCGAGCAGTACATGTTCAACCTGCGCGGGGACAACCACGAAGTGATGTTGACCAGCGAGCGGTACACGACCAAGCAGAAGGCGTTGGAGGGCATCGATTCGGTGAAGATCAACGCGCCGCACGATCCTCGTTACCGGCGGCTGACATCGACGGCGCAGAAGCCGTACTTCACACTTACAGCAGCCAACAACCAGGTGATCGGTACCAGCGAGACTTATTCGTCGGCCGCTGCCCGAGACAATGGCATCGAGGCGGTCAAGAAGGGGGCACCTTCAGCTCCCGTCAAGGACAACACGTAGTGTTCTTGGTTTATCGCGTCAGGTGGGGAGTCGCCTCGCACCAACACCCTATCGCCCAGAGCAAGCCCAGGTTTCGGAGCTAGGGGTGTTGCACGTGCTCCGCCTCAGCCTGGGGAGGCGGAGCTCCCTCGGCGTTGGATCTGAAATTGCCCCACCTGCTTGCGCGGCACTAGGGTCGTGACGTAAGAATGGCAAGGGTCTTCATCGACCTGTCTGCCGCTATGTCCTTTTATGCTCTTGTCTGTGCCGAGAAACGTCTGGCCAACTGCATCCGCCAAGCCCGAAGCCGCCGCGGCTGGACTCAGTATGAGTTCGCGTCACAGATTGACACGTCCATCGGCTTGGTTCGCCGCATCGAGCGTGGTGGATCGAGTGTCTCTCTGTTGATCGTGATGCGTGGCGCGCTGCACCTCGGATTGCTTAGGGAGTTCAACCGGCTGCTGGCCATCCGGCATCGGCAGTACCGCAACTGGCGCGGCCACAGTGGACATTCGACGCCGCGCCCGGCCGTGGTGGCTGCGCCCGCGCAAGCGACAGTCGATGTCGTCGCGATGCCTGAAAACCCCCAGCAGTTGTCTCATGAGCCGCAAGCTCGCCTGTTGGACCACCTCGCGGTCTACTTGGGTCAGACTTCTCTGGCGCTGGGGAGTTTGAACGTCTACACCCAGAACGACGAGGTGCATTCCGAGTTCACCTACGACAAGGGTTGGGTGAACAGCCCCCGGTACTTTCCCGTCTCACCCGACCTGGCCCATACGGCAGCGCCTCAGCGGTTCACGCCGCGGCAGGGGGAAGACCTCAACGTTTTTGCAGCACTGGCAGAGACCGCGCCGTCTGGCTTTGGCCTGCAGGTTATGAGCAAGGCCACCGAGTGCGGGCTGCTCGCGGCGTCTCATGGGGAGAGTAGGGCGGTTCGTGCTGTGGAGCGGTTGAAGGCCGTGCCCAACGTCGCGCGCCTGGGAGCCCTGCGGCTCGTTTCGTCAGGAGAGTCGCCCGAGGAACTCCCTCATGCGCGTCGCACGCTACCCCGCGAATCCGATTTGCCCTCCCTTGCTGCGGCTGTTCACGCCCTGGAGGGTGGGGCCGTGAGCTCTGCGCAGCTGCAGCTGCTGATGACGAGCGCCACCGCTCTTGGCGGCTCACGCCCCAAGGTCACTTGGTTGGGCAAGGACAACGACCTTTGCGTCGCAAAGCTCCCCAAGCGCTTCGGAGACGCTCTGTCCAACCGCTCCGAGGCCTTGGCCATGTCGCTGGCCGAGATGGCCGGGATCGACTGCGTCGCGGTCACCCTGCGGCACTCGCCGTCAGGCCCCTTCCTGATCGCACCGCGGTTCGACCGGGAAGGAGAGGGCAAGCGCAAGCACGTTCTGTCGGCCCGGGGCATGCTGCTCGCCAACGAGTGCGATGTCATCAGCCCACTGGAGCTCCTGGGTGTGATGCGCGAGCGGTGCCTCGATTTCTCATCAGACGCCCGCGAGCTGTGGCAGCGTCTGCTGTTCATGTGCCTCATCCGTCAACCGGGCGATGAGCTGCGCAAGATCAGCTTTGTCTACGCGGGGAACGGGCTGTGGCGTCTTGCACCGGCGTATGGCCTGCGCCTGCATTCCTTCTCGATGCAGTCGTTGAAGGCGCAGCAGGCAGCTGGGTCAGGGCTCGAGATGAGGCTCTTGCCCTTGATGAAGGGGTCAAGTGCATTTGGCATGGAGCCTAAGCAGGCACTCGATCAGTTGCGCCGGCAGCTCAACGTGCTCGCGCGTTGGAGGGATCAGGCGGCCCAGCTGTCGGTGGGCATGAGCCAGTTCGACATGGCGCAGTTTCAGCACGCGATGAGCCAGACTGCCGTGGAGGGTGCGAGCCTCGCGGCGAAATGTTGGCGCGAGCTCGATCTCTCCTAGCCTGACGGCTATAAGTCTAAGCCTGAGGGCCTCAAGCGTTCCTATCCCGCGTGACGCGACGGAAATGCGGTGACGTGTCCAGATTTGTGGTCTGGGACACCTATGAGCTGCTAACCAGCATCACGCGCCAGTGACCTACTTAATGATTTCGACCTCGCTGACTATTCAGACCAATATGCTCCAACTATTCCATCATTCGAAAATCCCTGGGAGTCCTGGAGGCGACCGAATTAATGGGTTTTTCCCAAGTGATGATCGACCGTTGTGAAAATCGACGGCTATGGTGGAGAAGCACGCCTAGAAGCTTGGCCGCATTTTCGGTCCGCGAACCCGCTCGTGGGGGTTGTATGTCGCAGAGTCATGCATTTCGTGAGGGGATTAGTCTCGGAGTAGGGCCGCTGGCTGATTGCAAACGATCATTATTGTCGGTGATCGATTCAAGCATCGTTCCGCAGCTCATGCGTAACAGCGCCGATGCTGATGCCAAGAAGATTGCCGCGGGTCTTTCGTTTTTTCCCAGTCCTCAAGAGATCGCAGAGTTCGCAGGCTTGTGCGTTCTCAAGGAGGAGCTTGCTGGTCACAAGTATCTCGAGCGACTGATCGAGCACGGGCACTCCGTTGCTGAGGTGATGGTGAACTTGGTTGCACCAGCGGCCCGTTGGCTGGGAGAGCAATGGGATCAGGATCAAATTGGCTTCTCAGAGGTGACTTTGGGGCTCTTGCGTATGCAGAACCTCACTCATGAGTTGGCTGCAGGTGATCGATTTCCTAAGCGGTATGCTACCGATCGCTTTCGAGTGCTGGTGGCACTTGCGCCTGGTTCTCAGCACATTCTGGGGCTGACCATGATCTCAGAGCTGTTCACCTCCGATGGCTGGGATGTTCGTGTCGAAACGACCGGAACCGAGAAGGCCCTGTTGTCTACGCTTAGATCCAGCTGGTTCGATGTGGTTGGTCTGTCTGTGAGTTTGGCAGAGCAGTTGCCTGATCTGAACGCACTGATCTCCAAGCTACGCGGCAACTGCCGTAATCCTGGCGTCGGAGTGCTGCTGGGCGGTGCGGCTCTGGCCTCGGCAGAGGCTGGTTCGTCAACTTACGGTTCAGACGCGGTTTGCATGGACCCTCTGGCTGCTACACGCATCGCTAGGATGCTGGCTATGCGCGGCCGAGGAGCGTCATGAGAGCTCTACTCACGCAGCCCCGGAGTCCTACGACCCGCCGCACAACGGCTTGTTAACGGACTCAACTTCATCCGTCACCGCCGGATAGCGGTTTCGCCTAGCGTCATGAGGGCGTTTACGATCGCTGTGTCATTTGGGTTGTTGAGCAAAACGGCAAGCTGAAATTTCGGCGCGAGCATGACCGCCTGCGTCTCCCAGCCCATGTCCGCCGGGTTGCCCCCGACCCGCTCGGCGAGGTAGTAGCGGGTGTAGCTCTGGGTGCGAGGAACGTCGATGAGGTGCCTGATCAGCCTCACCTGCAGCCCGCTCTCTTCGAAAACCTCCACCAGGGCCGTCGCCTGGGCCGACTTGCCGTCCATCGTGCCCTTCGGAAACGTTGCCTGGTAGCCCGCAAAAGCGTTGCTGGGCGCCACGACCCAGATTCGGCCGTCTGTCTCGCGGATGACCGCACCGGCTGCCTTTTTGTAACCCTTGGGAACCTCGAAGGGCGGCTCACCAATTGCCTGGCTGGCCGCAAGCGCTTCCCAGGCCTCGTCGGATGTGGGGGCGTTTGACCATCGCCTGATTGCGATGCCATTCACTGCGGCTGGCATCTCGCCCTCGGGCACCACGCAGGCGGTCGTGCTCGGATCTGACCAGGCGAGGAGGGGAGTGGGGCTGCTGGGATTCTTCAGCCGTACAGGCGCACCATGGTCGTCGGGCCTGGGGTGAAAGACCGGCGCGCTCATGTGGAACCCGCCCCAGCCGACCGCGCACGGCCGCGCTTGACGGGGGTGCTCGTGAACACGCTGGGCTCTTGCTGAAGCCGATAAAGGACATCCCACACCCCGTGATACAGATTCGCCCGGGCGGCACCCTGGCGCTGTTTCACGGCATCCTTGAAGTTCGAATAGTCAATGTGCTCAATAAGTCGCGCCATGGCGGCAGCAACCGCCGATTGGGGCGCAACCGCCCTGAAGCGGTAGTCATTGACCGAGCTCTCCTGAATCGGGCCCAGCTCCGGGAGGTACTGCGCTTGCAGCGCCTCCAGGTCCGAGCGCACACGGGCACGGACGGTCAACGTCTTGCCTTTGGTGTCCGTGGGCTTGCGCACCACGCTGAAGAACCCGATGGGGGTAATGAGCCACATTTTCTTCCTCCCTCCTCGAACCCGCTGATTCCGAACTTCCTGGTTGCCTTCCCTCGGTCGCGCTGGGTTTAGCTAGCCTACGCATATCGCGTGGCGCGAATACTCTACGAACCAGTCGACACGAGCTAGCAGCGCAAACCCCAACAGTGTCACTTATCCCACGACGTTCACGTTTGCTGGCACGTCCCACTCCTTTACGCTCGTGCTCTTGGTGTCATAGAAGTGAGCAGTGAGCTGAATAAAGCGCAAGAAGTCCTTGTTTTCGCTGGCGATCCGATTGCAGGTTCCCCAATCTACCTCCAGTCGCTCGCGAGCAGGAATCTCTATTGCGCTGTCGTCGGCAGGGTTGTCGATGTCGAGCCTGATGACGCCAATGCCGTGGAGCTCGTTTAGTAGCCGCAACTCCGTCATGGCGTCATCTTTGATGTTGACGGCGACAAGGTAGCCGAAGTTCGCCCAGCTCGAGTTGGACACCGCTTGGAAGTAGTACTCGCGTACCTTACTTCGCGGGATATCGACTTTCACCTCGAAGGACCATAGCTTGGCTTGGCGAGCGCCCGACTTGGCGCTCAAGCTCTTCATCTCATAGCTCCAACCTGCGGCAAGCTCTTCAAGGCCCACCATGTCCGGATGGAGCCATTTGTTGCCCTCTTTGCCTTGGCTGTTTGATGACTTCTTCTCGTCAATGCGCTTCGGAAAGATTTTTCGGTGGCGCGAGATCAGGAACGTTGCCAGCAGCGGATACAGCGAATGCTCGGTAGGCGCGTCAGGCTCAGGTGCGTTCGCTAGGGGAGCAGACGGCAGAACCTGTGTCTCGCCAGACCACCAATATCGCCGAGGTGTCTCTTCGGAGCGTTGAAGCGAGGGGTTCTTGGCGAGCCACAACGGCCCACCAGCGCCGATCTCCGCGGCGATTTGAGCGGGCTCCTTGCCCGCGAAGCGTTCTGGCAACGCCAGCTTTAGCCCGTCAGCGATATCGCGGGACTTGAATTCTTGGCCGGGATGCGCCTTTAGAAACTGCAGAACAGCATCGCGAAGGGGCAGTTGCTTGTTGGATGTGATCACGCGCGTAGAAAGGTCTGCGATGTAGATCACCAGATTCTACGAAGATCGTAGAGAAAAGAGAAAGGCGTTTTACGACTATCGATGAATGCCTCGGCTGTCCGAACCCTCCACCGTCTTTGGCAAGCGCCTGCGCGCTGCTCGAAGTCGGGCAGGTCTTCCGCAGGACAAGCTTGGTGTCAGCATCGGGCTTGATGAAAGCTCCAGCAGTGCGCGCATTAGCCGATATGAGGCCGGCGTGCACGAACCTCCGTTTAGCATCGCGCAGAGCCTCGCCGAGGTGCTCAAAGTACCGGTCGCCTACTTCTACTGTGACGATGACAGGCTGGCCGACCTTCTGGTCGCTTATCAGGCTCTGGACTCGGGGCAACGGCGTAAGGTTCGAGCCTTTGTGACGGAGCTGCGATCCGACTCCTAGAACCGAGGAGGTCGGCTGCTCAGCCAACCTGAGACGCGATTTGCCTCAATGCTTCCCGCTTGCCAATGTTTCTTGAACTCAGGATCTTTGTCTGCTGAGCCGCCCTCGGAGTTGTCTGTCCACTCTCCCACTTGTAGACAGACAAGGCTGAAACACCCAAAAGAGCCGCCATCTGGGCTTGAGTGAAGTCAAGCCGTTTACGAATGGCGAGGAGCCCATCGGCAGTAAACCCAGCTGGCCGCCTGCCGCGGCGCGGGCTTTGCGCTGCGGGACTTTCCTCGATAGGCTTGCCCTTGTTCACCTGCTTGGCCAGTTGCTTCGTCGCGTCTTGCGTCGCTTTGAGCTCACGCTTGAGCGCTGCGATTTCACCGCGGTGTGACGCCACTGTCTTTCGCAAAAGCTGAATCTCGGATTTCAGCTCTTTGCGCGCCAGGCGTGCAATTTCGGACTTCAGGGTGCTTGCGAGGTTAGGCATATGGGCATGCTACTCGCCGAAGATTAAGAAGGCCATATTTGCATCGTGTTCTTTGGCGTTGAGACGAAGCGCCGGCATTGGTGCACAAACATCAGATCGAATCCAGGCAACCATGGCGCTCGACCCAACCGGTGATGTCGCCTCGCCCAAATCCCGCAAGAAGCTCAAACCCGCATCGTCGCCCAGGTCGTGGTCTTCGCATGTTCCGCGAAGTCCCTGCGCGTGACGCCTGTCTTGTTCTTGCGGGTCCAAACCACCCCAGTGGGGAGCATGTAGGTCACGCCCACCTCGGGCGGCATTCCCGATGCATCAAGATCGCTGCGGGTCGACCTTCTCTGCGCTGGCCGACCAGCCATCGCATTCAGCTGGGTAAGCGTCTGCTCGGCCTCGATGCGGGTCATCATCTTCACCAGGTGCACCACAGCATCGCGCTTGGTCTTGCCCATAGTCTTGAGCTTGTCCGACAGGAAGTTGAGCGTCGACTCGAACTCCCGGGTTGACTGCTGTTGCGCCTGACGGATCAATTCTTCGGCGTGCGCCTGAAGTTCTGCCGCACTCATCTGGGACAAATCGCTTTCAATCACGTGATTCTCTGTTTCGCCGCGTCTGGCGCTATAGCGTTCTCGGGAAAGTTCGCATTTTGACTTGGTGCCGGGGTACGGCTTGGCGAGAGTAGTCTTCCATCCGGAGTAACCTCCTCGTCCCCCGCACTAGTCGGCAAGCCCATCCTGGATGATTGCTGCAGCAATCTCCCCCGCGATTGCTTGTGCCGCGGCCCTCCACGACCATTCACCAGTGAGCTCTGACCCTTCAGTGGCTTCAAGTGCGATCGACAGTCGATCCTCAATTTCGGCACGAATGGCGGTGATCGATTGGACATCTACGTGTTGGCAGTTCTTGACTCGGTGAACGACAACTGCGTCAAGCGCCTGTTGGACGACCTCGCTAAACGCTCTGGGGTCCAAGCCGTCTGTTTTCATGGATGAGCTGCGCAGTTTTGCGTTTCAAGTGGCTGCTCCCGGGGCAGACCAGCGTCCGTGGCTGAGGGGTTCAGCTGTGCAAGTTGCTTCTTGAGCTCACGCACTATGGCCTCAGGCGTGTAGAGCGCTTTGACAGCACTTGGCGGATCCCGATGAGCCCATGGTGGCAAACGTCGAAACTCCTCCATGCTCGAAACGCCAAACCAGTGGGCTTGGGGTCCTTGATCCATGGCAGCGAAGATCACCAAATCGCCTGCAGGCAGGGATTTCTTGAGCAGCAGCCACCGGTTTCCCGATTCCGAGGGGTGGGGCCAGCAAAGCTGAATCCTCGCGCGGATGCCATTCTCAAGGATCAGAACCCGGCTCCTGGTGTGGGGAGTGCACTCGATGCCCTCACGCACGAGAAGCTTGACGAGGTCATACTGAACCAGATCACCGATTGCTCGTGCCACCAGTATCTGTTTCAGGTGGTGTTCTCGCACCTTGCCAACGTCTCTGCCAGCCAGCCGCATGGCGGCTTGGAGCGAGCCGAACGCACGGTTGTACGTTTCCTTTGACGGCATCCCCGTTCTCTCAAGATCCACCTGGCTGAGCAGGGGGTTCTTCTCGAGTTGGCGTCGCAGCGCTTCAAGAAGTTGATCGTTGGTGCGCCTCTTGAACCGACGTCGCTGCAGCTTGCACTGCACCGTGTCCCACAGAGCTCGCGCGATGATGGGTTCGATCACACCGTCAGCACGCGTTTCGCGCTGATGGTTCTTCTTCTGTCGATAAGCTCTTCCCCAGACGAAGTTCCCTATGAACGCCTCGTTGCGCAGGAGCAATGAAACCGTGTCGTTCGTAAAGCGCTGACCGTTGCCCGTGAGGATCCCTTCGTACTGGAGTTGTCGGGCGACAGACTTGAGCGACCCGCCTTCTGCGGCGTACATCTGGAAAATCCGCCTCACCAGATCGACTTCCCATTGAGGTCCGTGTACCCAGGCGACCCGCTCGGCCTGCGAGCCTTTGGGTTGCTTTCGTCCGAGCAGGCGCCGCTTCCCCAGGCGATCTACTGCCACGCGCGTGAGTCCCAGCGGGGGCAGGGGCCCGACTTGGAAGCCGAGTCGAATGGCTCTGTCCTGGCCGTCGCGGCATTTCATGCCCAGCTCGCGTGAGTATTCGGCCGCCATCGCGCGCTTGATGGTCTTCAGAAGCGCAGTCATCGCGTCTTGCTTGGCGCCGAAGCTCTCTTTGACGTACACAACTGACACACCGTGCAGCCGGCAGGTGTATTCGTAGTAGGCGGCGGCGTCGATATCCTGAAACCGGCCCCAGCGGCTGACGTCGTACACCAAGACAGTGTCAAAGGGCCTGGGGACCTCCATCACGTCGCGGATCAGGCGCTTCATGCCTTCCCGGTTGGTGATCCGCAGGCCACTCTTGGCTGCGTCCTCGTAGACGTCAACCAACTCGATCCCGTTGATGAGCGAGTAGTCCCGAATGGCATCGAGCTGCATCCCGATGGAGAGATCCTGGTGATCGGTGGACATGCGGACGTAGGCCGCTGCTCGCATGACCTTGGCGCTGTTGTCGGCTGCATCCATCGTCAGGCTCCGGTTGCTCAGTCGCTCGCCATGATGCGCCGGAGTGCCTGAAATGGCGAGCTTGCTGCGATCTGCCAATCCGCGGGCGTATCCAGCACATTCATCAACGCGCCGCACATAGCAAGCGGTGCGTGGAATCATGACCAAACACCACGGCTACTGCCGATACGACTTGGGTCTTCGCTGATGCAGAGCGTTACTACCTGCGCGCCGCTGTTGGCGCAGGAGAACCTCGATGAAACGCGCCCAGTCGAAGACCAGTAAGCCAGCTTCCAAATCCCCGGCCAAGGCCACCGCCAAAACCCCGTCCAAGCCGAAGGCTCCTCAGGCCTCTGCTACCCGCCGCAGCCCCGCCAAGTCCACTCGCCCTGCGGCCAAGCGCGCGCCCCAGAAACTCACTCCCACCCCCGCCGCCGCGCCCCCTACCGGCACCAAGAAATCCCAGCTCATCGCCTTGCTGAGCTCCGGCGCCTCCATGGCCCAGATGACCGAGCTCACCGGCTGGCTCCCCCACACCGTGCGCGGCATGCTCAGCGGCTCACTCCGAAAACGCCTGGGCCTGAACGTGCAGCACAGCCTGCAAGACGGCGTTCGGGTCTACCGCATTGTCCCGGCCGGTGAGGAGGTGGCCCAATGAGCTTTCCGGAGGAGATCCTGACCGCCGAGCGCGACGATCTGGTCTCGCGCTGGAAGGCCGCCTTTCACCGCGAGCCCCCGCCACGCGTGCACACCAGCCTCATGCGCCGGGTGCTCGCCTGGCAGGCGCAGATCGAGGCCAGCGGCACGAAGACGCCTTTTCAGTCACCGGCCCAGCCCCCGTCCCCCAAGGCGGCCCCGCTGCTGCCCCCAGGCACCCGCCTGCTGCGCGAGTGGCAGGGCGCCACCTACGAGGTGCTGGTCCTTGTGAATGGCTTCCAGTACGGCGGCAAGACCTACACGAGCCTCACCGCCATCGCCCGCACCATCACCGGCACGCCCTGGTCGGGCCCGGCGTTCTTCGGGGTCAAGCGCTGATGGGGTCGAAGTCTTCCGCCAAGGCCTTGGCCGCCGGTGCGACCGGTACGAGCGGTGCTGTTTGCCAGATGGGTTTTCCGACGCTGGCCTGTGCGATCTACACCCGCAAATCCTCGGAAGAGGGCCTGGAGCAGGATTTCAACTCCCTCCACGCCCAGCGCGAGGCCTGCGAGGCCTTCGTGCTCAGCCAGAAAGGCCTGGGCTGGATGCTCAACCCAACCACTTACGACGACGGCGGATTCTCAGGCGGCAACGTGGAGCGACCTGCGCTGCAGCGGCTGATCGCCGATGTGGAAGCCGGCAAGGTCAAGGTGATCGTGGTCTACAAGGTTGACCGGCTCACCCGGTCGTTGGCTGATTTCGCGAAGCTGGTTGAACTCTTCGATGCCAAGGGGGTTTCCTTTGTCTCGGTCACCCAGCAGTTCAACACCACCACCTCCATGGGGCGGCTGACCCTGAACGTTCTGCTGTCCTTCGCCCAGTTCGAGCGCGAGGTCACGGGAGAGCGCATCCGGGACAAGATCGCTGCGTCCAAGCGCAAGGGCCTGTGGATGGGGGGCGTACCCCCCGTGGGCTACCGGGCCAAAGGCCGGACCTTGGAGCCTGAGGCGCCGCACGCTGGGCGGATTGCCGAGATCTACGCGCTGTACCTGCAGCTCAACTGCGTGCGCAAGGTGGCGGCCGAGCTGCAGGCCCGTGGCTGGCTCACGCCCGAGCGGGAGAACAAGCGGGAAGGATTTGGGGGCAACAAGCCGTTCAGCCGGGGCCACCTGTACCGGATCCTGAGCAACCCCATCTACGTGGGCCTTCTCCCCCACCGAGGAGAAAACCACCCTGGCCGGCACCCGGCGATCGTGGAGCAGGCGCTTTGGGATCAGGTGCAGCAGCGCCTGGAAGCCAACCGCCAGGGGCACAAGAGCCAGTCCAAGGCGGCAGCCCCGAGCCTGCTCAGCGGCAAGCTCTTCGACGAAACGGGGCGCAGGCTCATTCCGTCGCACACCCGCAAGGGCAAGAAGCGGTACCGGTACTACGTAACGCCGGCGGACGACCAGGGTGAGCCGATCCGGCTGCCGGCCAATGAACTCGAGAAGCTGGTGGTCCGGGCGATCGTGGAGTGGAGCTCGAGTGAAAAACGGGTGATCGATGCTGTGGGCTGGAAGGACGCCAAGCGGGCGCAGGAAGCGCTCACTGGTGCGAAGAAGCTGGGGCAGACGATTCAGCATGAAGCCGGTACGCAAATCGCCAAGGCGGTGCGCCGGGTGGAGGTGGCGCCTGAGGAGGTACGCGTCACACTGGACCTGGTGGGCTGCGGGGTGCTGAAGCCGGAGGCAAAGTCAGAGACAAAACCCACGACCGAAAGCGGAGCAGGGCAGGGGAGCGTCACGATCTCGGTGCCAGCGAAGAGGAAGCGCTGCGGCATGGCGGTGCGGCTGGTGATCGGAGACAACGCCCCGGGGCAGAGTCATAAGCGTGCGCCTGACCCGACGCTCGTGGCGCTAATGGCCAAGGGCAAGGCCTGGCTGCAGCAATTCACCCAAGAGGGTCAGTCAATTGAGGAGATCGCCGAGCGCGAGAAGTTCAGCGTGCGCTACGTGAACCGGGTGATCAACATCGCGCTGCTGGCGCCCGACATCGTGCAGGCGATCGAGAGGGGTGAGCACCCCGAGGAGATCAATGCGACCAAGTTGCTTACCTCGGTGCCACTACCCGAAGCCTGGAGCGCTCAGCGAGAAATGCTCCGGGTGGGAGGGCGGCCGCAATGAAATGCTTCAGGGAGCAGCAGAGGCGTCACCGCTGCCCGGCAGCTGCTGGGACACAAAGTCCAGCACGGCCATGCGCTGAGCGATGGACAAGCGGTGAAAGGCGAGGAGCAGGGCGGCTTCGTCGTCGCTGGACGCGTAGAAGTAAGCAACTGGGACGTGCAGGACGTCGGCCAAGCGAGCCACCATGGAGTGATCTGGCGCGTGTTTGCCACGCTCGTACTGGTTCATCCGTGCACTGGCCGACATCTCGTCCACGCCGGCCAGCACGCCCAGCCGCTCTTGAGACAGCCCAGCCGCCAGCCGCGCGGCTTTAAGCCTCTTCGGAAAAACCAACAACACGCACCCCGTCTACTTCCAAGGCCGGGATCGTCTTGTTAACTCATGCACTCCACACTAAGGAATACTGAGTGTAAGATGGCATTTAGATGGCGCTTGAAAGTGCGATTGCGTAATCGAGGGGAGGGTTGTTTGCAGGACCAAGGGGTTCCGGTGAGTGTTCGTGATTCAAATCTAGAGCTGATTTATGAAAAACCTGATGATTCTTGTGTTGGTCGTGATGCTGTCGGGCTGTTTGCCCGATTCAATTTCGTTTGGCAGAGATAAGCCCGGGGAGGAAAAGATTGAAGAGGGCGCGGTGACCGCGGATGCGGGCACGTACTTCCGAAACCCGTCTTTGTACCTGGGCAAGCCCGTTTATCTGTACCTGCGTGAGGTGCAGGGCCCCACGAAGGAACGAGTGTTCATGTCGCTGGACGAGCGCCCGCTGTTTCAGCACACCGGGATGATCCCCACTGCCAAGGTGTTGGATCAGTGGCTGCAGGCCGGTCTTGATCCGGAAAGCAACTACACCGTCACCTTCCGTGTGACCACGACGATTGAGATTCCAGGGACTCCGCCGGTTTACAAAACCGAGTTTGATCGATTTATTGTCAACACCGAGGACGGCCCGTCCATTGAAAATGGCCGTCTCCCGATGAATCTCACGCTGATCGATAGCCTGCCGCAAGAGCGGGTAAAGAGCCCAATTGCTAAAGTGGTCAAGGAGATCGAGAGCATTGCGCTCCATCCCGAGCGGTACGTTGATGGTCGCGTGCGCTCAGCGCTGACGATTCACAAAGACAAACTTCGGGTTCACGACGACAAGAGCTGGGTCGTCAAGTACAGGGATCTCAATGTCTTGCTGCCCAAGTCCATCGCTCGGTTTGACGCGACCGCGATGCCAAGTCTGTTCGACCTCGCTGTTGCTGGCACGCTCGAGTCGAAGAGGGATGGGTACTGGCTGACGGCCGATCAAGTCGGGTACGTTGTGCCAACCCGTTGAACTCGGTCCGCAGGGTGTGACGCCACTTCGTGTGAGGAGCCATTGGACCAGGCCTGGCGTTCAGCTTGCGTCGAATGGCGTTGGGCTGCTGTGCAGCGTTCTCGGCCGATCGGCGCTGCTGGTGGTCCGACCGGTCCTTAGCGCATTCCGCTCACCAAGGCGCTTGCTGGCTTGGACGTCGGCCGGCCTGTATGTGCGCTGGACCCGCCGTTGCTGCAATCACCCGTAGCGAGTCGAGTTCAGAACTCCCAGCCTTCCTTCTCCATGAAGCCCTCGAGGTCGAGGTACGGAATCTTGAAGTGCTCGCAGATATTTGGGACCTTTACTGCGTTTGGCTTTAACCGCTCCATCGTCACGACGGTTCCTCCAATGGCATAGGCGCGCGCCACGATGAACGCGTCAGCGTTGCGGCCACCTTTAAGGAGCTTCTGCTTCTCAATGTTGGCCTGGAAATGAGCCACTGAGTAGATCTGTCCAACGAAGGTGCCCTCCTTTGCGTCAGGCGTCGTGAAGAGGCCTTCATTGGCCATGGCCCATTCGGTATCAGCGCCCGGCACTCCATCTTGCAGCTCGCGATAGGCTTCCCGGGTTGAGGTGATCTTGCCGTCTGCGACGAGTTGGTCGAAGGCCTTCCATAGAGAGACAAATCGCTTGCGGTAGTAGTTCTTGTGCAGGCTCGAAATGACGTTGGTGTCCAGAACGTACATCAGAGGCCGCCCCCAGCGAACTTCTCTGCGAAAGTTGGCAGATTCTTCGGCTTTAGATTTAGGTACTCGGCGAGCTGGCCGCGGTCAAACCGGCGCTGGTGGTACCTCGTAAAGGCCAAATCAATGTAGCGTTGCCCCAGGTAGGCGCGCTGGCTGTTGTAGTAGTTGCCCGAAGACTCATCGTCCGTGCGCTTCATCTGCGCAGCCCATTCCTTGGCGGCCGAGTCGTACTCGGCAGGGTCAATCAGACCGCGATCAAGGAATTTCCGGTAGATCACCTCGCGACTCACGCTGAAGTAGCCGGCGATCTGGGCAGCGAGCGGCCGGCCGATCGTGGCGCCCACAAGCATCTTGTCGAGCACGTCGTCAGGCACCAAGACACGAGCGGCGAGGCCGTTGCAGATGATCTCGATCTTCTGCTCTATGCCGGCCAGGTGGTCGATGAAATGGTCATCGAGCATGTCTATGCCGCTCGTATGAAAGAGCAAGTGCCCCAGCTCGTGAAACAGCGTGAAGACTTGCCTAGACTTGGCCGAGCTGTTGTTTATGTAGATGACGGGAAACTCGTCGTCGTATAGGCAGAAGCCGAAATAGCTGGGCGCACGGAAGGCGTCCTTGAAGACGTAAACGCCGGCCTTCGTGGCAAACACTTCGCGCCAGCGCTCAAGGGCTTCGTCGACGCTCTTCCAGCTAGCCTGCTCGTCGATGCTTACGCCCAAGTACTCTCTAACTTGAGCAGCGATCTTGTCGAGCGACATATTCGCAGACGGCTTGAGGTCGCGCGAGATCACGCGACCGGCCGGATTCTTTCCGTCGTTCAGCTCTGCCAGATTAAGCTGCATCGCCTGGCCGCGGCGAAGGAAGAGTCGAACCGTGCGGGGGATAGCAGCAAAGTCCGCGGCGGTGAGCGTACGAAAAGACTGCTCAATCGGCGGCACTGCGGGCGGTTTGGGAAAAAAGAAAACAGCAACCGGGATCTTGAAGCGCTCTGCCATCTGTTCCACTTGGACGTAGGTGGGTAGCGCATCGCCTGATTCCCAGGCGGCGATCCTCTTGAAGTGACGGACAGCGTCGTCCACCGAATAACCAGCGCGCTCCCGCGCCCACCTTACAACAGCAGGTGTGACCGGCAAGCCTTCCTTGGCCTCTGCCATATCAGCGCCCTCCGCCCAGATAAGTAGAGACGGGCACGTTGTGTTTCCTAAATAGGTCGTGCAGCGCTTCGGCCAAGCAATCCTTGACGTTGTATCCCGTCTTCGCCTGGACCATTCGCAGCGAAGCTTTCACCTCGGCTGGAAAGTAGGCTGAAATGTTGACCTCGCCCACCTTGTGGACTTGGCGAGGCTTTGGAGCAACTGCTGACATTCCCCCAGGAGCACCAGGATTAACCTCGGCGACAGACGGACCTCGCTTGACCTTCGCTCCCGTTTCCGCCGGAGTGATGAAGGGTCTTCGAGTTGCTTGCTTCGCCACGACTTCGCCACCATGAGATGTTGAGAGATTGAGAGAATACACCGTAGCGCGCTGCGGGCGAGCGACCGTTGGCGGGCTTGGAGCGGCCGGCCAGTTCACAGAATGCCAGTGGACGCTATCAGGCATCGCTACCACTCAGTATCTGGCCCACGAGTGACGCGGATCAGTCTAGTGCTGCCCTCGTAGCTTCGTAGTGGTCTTCGGCGTCGGCCTGGCTGCGGTTGCGGCTGGTCGATCTGGTGGGGTGAAATCACGCCGACCGTCACCAAGCCAGCCAGATGGCTGGCGACGTCTTCGATGTCAGCGAGTGATCCACAGTTGCCACCTGAGCCGCCACCTTGTCTGCCTGGGGCGACCGACCGGTACTTGTCGGGCCGGCGCAATGGCAGCCAGAAAGCGGTCCAGCGTCCAGCTCAACTAGAGCTTGAACGCCCTCAACGCTGCACGTTCAACCGATGTGATGTTGGGATGTTTCTTGAGGACGTTCTCAATGAGTGTGTTGTTCGCCAAGATTCCTTTGGTCGAATTGGATTTCGGATACGCCCGCGCTATTGCCGCCTGGTCCCCGCTAGACGGCTCCGAATTCACTGTCGGATCGAAGCAGCTCCCAGGAGGCTGCTTGAAATCTTCCGAACGCAAGTCATAGCGCATCACGCTCAGTCTGTCCGGCATGTTGCTGAAGACATAAACGTCTCCGTCGGGACCAAGTCCCGCCTTGTAGAACTTGTCCTCAGCGGCGACGCTCGAGAGCTGCAGCGTCTTCAGGTTCTCTTCGACGTCCTTATCGCTCCATTCGTAGGCCTGCTTGATCGCATTGAGATTGAACTGGGGGAAGCAATCGGCGACAGGGTGCTGATGCTCATGCGCCAGGCCAAGCGCATGCCCAAACTCGTGCATGACGATGGACTTGAACTTGTCCCCATCGATTGGATACCGAGGCTCGTCGAGGTCCTGCAGGCCCATCGTGACTTCGTTGTTGACGTCGCTCAGCAGCGCTCGCGTGCCGATCCGAGAGAAGTACCCCTTCTCACGAAAGGAGACTCTGACGAAAGCGCCATCCTTCGCTTGGCATATCCGGAACGAAGGGGTCTTTCCGAAGTCGAAGTAGATGGCGCCGTACTTGGACCACTGGCTCGCAATCTGGGCGATGCGAGCCTTTACGTCGTTTGCTCCCGCCGAGTGGAAGCAGACCTTCAGCGTAGTGCCAGGCTCCCATTTGCGAAACTTGTCGATGATGGAGAAGGGTGCGACGCCCCCCTTCAGGAGGTGCGCCATGTAAGAGGGTGTGGCCGCATTCGCCTGGAACAGCACTTTGAACGCCTGCTCTTGCTCTCTAGCACGCATCACCTGCTTTGCTAGGTCAACAGACGTCGTGGGGGGTACGGGTTTGTCAGACTGCGTTGCTTGCTGGCTCAGCCGCCTCTCAGAGTGGATGCCAGCCAAATCGTGTGACAGCACCGACGTCGGCGTCGCTGCTGCGCCGACGATCAACGCAAAGAGCAGCTTAGCGAAAGCGCTGTGAGAAAGGCACATACTCTAGTCGAAGTCAGGGAATGGTGAGGAGACACCGGCGACACGAGCCGCAGCATTGGCATCAATCTTGGCCTGTGCCAACTGAATCTCAATCACTTTGCGGGCGGAGGCAGTTCCACCGATGGCCTCTTGCAGCGCCGAGTCGAGTTGAGAGACCTTCAGGAGCGCAAGCTGGTACTTCTGTCGAGCGTCACGATCAGCCGCCACTCCCTCAGCAGCCAGCTCGTCTCTTCTCGCTGGATTGAACTTGTCGTTCAGGGCGGTCTTGACCTTGTCCTTGTCCTCGTTGAAGACCGCAGACAAGGACTTCAAAAAAGCAGAGGCTTCCGACGTCTCGACAACTGTCGCCCCTGCGTAGTAGCTGCCCACCTTGGGCTGGCCATTCTTGTAGGCCGGCAGCTTGCAATAACGGTACGCCTTGATAGGCACAGAGTCGTCCTTCTGCTGCTCGTCAAAGCCGTCGTTGTGCGCGCACTTCCTCATGTAGAACGCCTGCGCCCACGCTAGCTCAGAGGCTACCTGAGCTTCAATATACGCCTTATCCGCAGCAAGCTTGGCATCCCATAGCGCCAGCGG
The DNA here is from genome assembly GCF_049843535.1 of Hydrogenophaga sp. T2. Classification (NCBI taxonomy): domain Bacteria; kingdom Pseudomonadati; phylum Pseudomonadota; class Betaproteobacteria; order Burkholderiales; family Comamonadaceae; genus Hydrogenophaga; species Hydrogenophaga sp. T2. The sequence goes on from NZ_JBBHZJ010000009.1 coordinate 64,734, forward strand.
ACAACGCGGGTCTGAGAACCTCTGTTGAGTACCTTCTACCCTCTCACTCTTGCCGGCGGGAGTGGCCTTGTTGGCCTCGGCAATCTGATCGCAAAGCTGGCGGACCATGTCGCGATACGCCGTGTTGCTTTCGATAGGCGTCTTGACCAGGGGGGTCAGAGCGGCCCGCTTGAGGATTCCGTTCGCCTCGACGTAGCTGGCGATGGTCGTCTTCCTGTCAGACGCAGCCTCCTTCGTTGCGACCGATTCCGGCAGCTTCGGTAGACGCGCCGACATCGGCCAGTCCGCAATCCGCTCCAGCTGGTTCGTCAGGCCGTTTGGCTGGACTCGAACGTATGCCTTGCCTGTGTCGATGCTCTTGAACGAGAACGACATCGCCCCGAAGGACGCACCCGTCTCCTCGGAGCTAAGGGAGACGGCGACAACGTAGTCCTTCCCTTGTTTTCGAAACCAGCCGTTGTCGGGCGCCAGCGACTTCCCGACGTAAAACATCTGCGGCGTCGCCTTTATGCCGTCGTTGGCAGCGATGTGTTCAAGCTCGATCTCCATGTAGAAATCCGGAACACTCCTGAGCTGTGTCATGTCGGCGGTGACCTTTGACATCCATTCAGGATTGCTTGCCCCGCCTGAGCCTGCCGTGAACAGGACGACGCAACCGACGCTGGTATCGGTCACAAGGTTGGCCTTCTCGTCAACGGTGTAGTAGGTTGCCGAAGCACTTTCGCCAGAGAGCGTCGTGACCTTGTCCTTCGCCGCGGCCGCGAGAGCGCTACCGGCGATATCGACGCCTCTTGAGATTACTTGCTGAATCAGTAGGCCAGCGAGGACAGCCATTTTCTGGCCTCCGCCAGCTCCCGCCGGCGCCGTCACCGGGCACTTTGATCTCAACTCGACTTGGAGCGACTGGGCACTGACAAGTGACGAGAACGTCAGGAAGGACGCGAGCAGTGCAAGGCGCGCAGGACTCTTCGACATGGTCTTCCCCCTTGAATCCGGCTTTCTGCCGTGGCCTTCAACCAAACTTCTGTCGGTGACGTTGCCTAGAGGTGCTGCGCGAGGCAACGAGATTCATCAGTCGCGCAACGATGATATCGGCAGCAGCTTTGGTCCGCCTCATTAATATTGAGGACTGTCGATCTGCCTAAACACGCCGATGTGCCTGCGTGGCAAGCGACATTGCCCACCCGAGAGGCGACATTCGCCACCGACTGCCTCTGGCCGAGTCCCGGCAGTCACGAAAGTCCGGTTCCTGGACGCGAAGCGAGTGACATCAAGGCCCAGTTGTACGGCAGCTCCCGGCAACGTCGAGCGACAGCAGTCCCTCGGCCACGACCCACCAGCGGCTGAGGAAGCAGCCATCGAGGTCGCGTCGATCGACTTCTGGCCGCTCGTGATCAATGCTTGGGTGGAGGGCCGGTTGCAGAGTGAAGCCGCCGGATTGCTGGCTGCGGGGTGAAAGACGGCTACCCGCCACCGCCGCCGTTCGCCGGCGGAATCCGACCGACAGCAGCCAGTCTGAAGCTGTCACCGCATGAGCATCACTGAGACACCACGGCATACATATAGCCCATTACTGCTCTTCTGCAAGCGCCTTTCGCGTTGTAGTGTCACGAGCTGAGGGTCATCCGCGGCGGACTTCCTCCAGGTCGGCTCTAGACTGGGCGAAGTCACTCAGGCTCGGCGCTTCAGCGGCGGCTCTGCCCGCAAGCAGTCTCACGCCGTTGGCGCACCAATGACGGCTCCACGTCCGCCATCGGACAGCCGACCGTCGGCGCCCGTGCAACGGCTGCCGAACGACCCGTGTCACCAGCGGCGCGCTGGCTATACCAACCTTTTGGGGCTGGTCGCCGAGCTTGCATCCGGTCACCGAAAGTTCCACTGGACGGCATCTACCTGTTCAACGATATGCTGGGCATTGGTGCGGACTACCGCACTACGTTGTCACAGCGCACAAGATGGCGGTGTCTCGTCAGATGTGCCCATCGTCGGCTCATTCATCACTCGCCCACCCGCGAGTACCAAACCCATATGCAGGCTTCAAAGGCGGATAGGCCTCAGACACTTCCCTGTTCTAGCGAGATGGCTTTGATGAAGCCACATATGCATCCGACATTTCACGTCGCGCTAGTTCCTCACGCATCAGTTCAAATCGAATCAGAGTGGCGACCTCCGAGTTACTTGCGTCCCCTGAGAGCATACGGGTGATCGACCTGTATGGGAGGAACTCTTCGGCGAAGGTGCTAACGACCTGTCCGTCGACAACGTCCTCCTCCAGCGCTGCTCCGAGCCACTCGTGCGGCAGCGGGTTTGCGGCGTTCGGATTCCGAATCAGCACCGTGCCCTGCCGCCAACTCTCCAGGGCGAACTTGCGGTCACCCACCTCGTAGGCAAAGGGATGTGGCCACACAGCATTCGGATCGTGTCGGTAGCACACGCCTGACCGAACCATGCGTACCGCAGTGCTGCGGTACTTTCCCTGATGTCCCATACGGCCGAATTTGGGGATGGTACCTGTGTTGCAGAACAGTACTGCCGAGATATTCTGCGCATCTGGTTGGTGGAAAAAGCCGGAGGGAATCCGCTTCGCCCCTGCTACGTGGCCTTCTACGCCCTCCTCAGTGATGATTAGCTTCCCGTCGTCGTCGTGATACCAACGTTGCTCAAAGCCATTTAGGTAACGGCTCAGCGGAGTCGATGAGTGAAGGAGTGAACCCGGCGCGGAGAAATCCTGAATGGCCAGGACAAGTGGCCGACCTTGAACGTGAGGCTCAAGCCAGTACCGTTGCCTCAGCTTGCTAAAGAGAGGACTACCAAGGCGGATTGGCAAGCTGTCACGGATGTATGCGAGCAGTTCCTCCGTGGTCTGAGCTTTTGGCAATGAGAAGTAGGGGTGTATGCCGCCGACCGCTGGCACACTCGCCGTCACTGCTTCCACAGCGACAGTATGCCCAAGTTTGCTAAGCAAGAAGTCCGGTCTTGCGTGGCTGCGGTCAATCGTGTGGCCCTGCTCCATAAACATGGCGAAGAGGAACAGCTCGAAGGTTCTCGAGTCGAAGCCGGTCGTCTGGAACTGTTCGACGAAGTTGCCGTCTGGGTCATCGAAGGCCTCTTGCAGCTCTCGAAGAGCCCTACGGGCTGGCTCGTACCGCTCCAGGTCTCGAAGATGGACGAACTGAGGGTGTAGTTGGGAAGCGGGCTTCCCCGTCTCAGCGAACAAGTCCAGTGCCATGCCACATCCTCACTCTGGTCCAAGACAGCTTCAGAAGGAGTTCGGCCATCATGGGTGAAGGACGAACGGAATGAAAGGCTGGCAGAGTGCGCCCCAATGGGCTCCGGCTGGGCTACACGGCAGGCCCCACTATGTTAGAGCGCAGGCATTGTAGAAGCGCCGCAAACTCCAGGACTGAGCGGCGGTCGTTGCACAGCTAACATCCTAGCTGTGGACTCTGCGTTCATGTGATTGTGCGCGCCATCCTTGACCGCAATGCCGGGATTTCAGGCCCGAATTCCGAATGGGAGCAATAAGAAGTGGGAACAATAAGACGATTGTTGCTTAAGAATTTCAAGCGCTTCAAGACGCTGGAGCTGGAGTTCGACCGTGAGTTGAACATCCTTGTGGGCGGCAACGAGGCGGGCAAGAGTTCGGTGCTGCAAGCGATGGACATCGTGCTCAGCGCCAGCCGCAGCAAGGTCGAGAGCATTGGAATCGCAGCCCTTTTCAACGCCGACTGCATTTCAGAGTTCTTGGCCGGCAGCCGCAAGGTCGCAGACCTGCCCGAGCTATTGGTTGAAGTCTATTTCGATGACCTGCCAGGGCGCCATGACCTAGATGGCCGGAACAATAGCAAAGGCGTCGACCACCTAGGCATCAAAATGGTGTGCCGTCCGGTCGACGAGTACACGAGGGAGATCCAGGCGATCCTGGCCGAGAAGCACGACAACTTCCCGTTCGAGTACTACGGCATTCACTTCCAGACATTTACCGACGAGACAGTCTTTCCCCACAAGAAGCCGCTGCGGCACCTGCTGATCGACAGCTCGCAGATCAACAATGAGTACGCCACGCGCGAATACACGCGCGCCATGTACGCCGCGCATGCGACCGTCGCACAGCGCAACCAGCATGGCTTCGAGTACCGCAAGGCCAAGGCGAACTTTAGAGATGAAGCCTTCAAGGCGATGAACGACACGCTGAAGGACTACAAGTTTGATGTTCGTACGAGCCCCAAGGCCAGTGTCGAGACAGACATCATCCTCACCGAGGACGACATCCCGGTCGACAACAAAGGTAAGGGCCGCCAGTGCTTCATCAAGACAGAGTTCGCGCTGCGCAATCAGGAGCATGCGCTGGACGTTCTACTGCTGGAGGAACCAGAGAACCACCTCAGCCACGTCCACATGCGCAAGCTTATCGAGCGCATCCGGGCCTCGGAGAAAAAGCAGCTCTTCGTGGCCACCCACAGCAGTTTCATTGCCACGCGCCTTAACCTGAAGAAGGTGCTGATTCTGAGTGAGGAGAACCCGTCGCGGCCGGCGAGCCTCAAGAATCTAAGCCAAGGCACGGCCGAGTTCTTCATGAAGGCGCCGGACAACAATGTGCTGGAACTGGCGCTATGCAAGAAGGCGATCCTGGTGGAGGGCGATGCCGAGTTCATCTTGATGGAAGCGCTCTACAAGCTCAGCGCGCCGGGGCACAGCCAAGACGCTGATGGCGTCCATGTAATCTCAGTCGACGGCACCAGCTTCAAGCGCTACCTGGAACTGGCGAAGCTACTGGGCATCAAGGTGGCGGCCATCCGTGACAACGACGGCGACTACGCCGCCAACTGCGTGGCGAACTACGCCGACCATGTCTCTGCCTCCATCCAGATCTTCGCCGACACGGACAACGCGCGGCACACCTTCGAGGTCTGCATGTATCGTGACAACCAGGCGGTGTGCGACGAGTTGTTCGAACCGGGGCGCAGGAAGTTGAGCGTCGAGGACTACATGCTGAAGAACAAGACCGAAGCTGCATTCCAGCTGCTGGAGAAGAAGGGAGCTTTGCTGGTTGTTCCAGGCTACATCCAGCAGGCGGTGGCATGGATAAGCGCGTAGTGTTCGCGGTCGCCGGCTCGGGCAAGACCACCAGGCTGATCGCATCGCTGGACGAGGTGCGGCGCTTCCTGCTGGTCACCTACACCGACGCCAATCACCACAACCTGCGGGCCAAAGTCATCGAGCGCTTCGGCTACGTGCCGCCCAACATTGCGATCTACACTTACTTCAGCTTCCTTCATGGCTTTTGCTACCGGCCGTTCCTGCGATCCAAGAAAGGCACGCGGGGCATCACCTTCAGCACGCCCGAGCGGTTTCCTAACTACCCCCTGACCAATGACCGGCGCTACATGACGGCTGGCCGCTGGCTGTATGCCAACCGGCTTGCCAAATTCATAGAGCAATGCGGCCTGCACTGCGCCGTGGTGGCGCGGATAGAGAAGTACTTCGATGTGCTCCTCGTAGACGAGGTCCAGGACTTCGGAGGGCACGACTTCAACTTCCTGATGAACCTCAGCGAGGCTCGCTTGGACATGACCTTTGTCGGCGACTTCCACCAGCACACGTTTGACACGAGTCGTGACGGCAACGTCAACGCAAGCCTTCACGCCGACTACGGCGCTTACAAGAAGAAGTTCGAGCGGGCTGGGCTGAAAGTCGACACCGACAGCCTCAAGCGGAGCCGCCGGTGTAGCAAGAGCGTCTGTGACTTCATCACGCAGATGATCGGCATCAAGATCGAGTCGCATGACGAGCGGTCCAGCGTGGTGCGATTCGAAGACGATCCAACCGCAGTGGCTGCGCTCTTCGAAGATCCGGAGACAGTCAAGCTGTTCTACAAGGAGCACTACAAGTACGGCTGCTTCTCGCAGAACTGGGGCGCTTCTAAGGGCATGGACAGGTACGGAGATGTGTGTGTAGCCTTGAACCCAGGGAACGTGAAGGCGTGGCAAGCCGGCAGCTTCCGCACAATCAACCCGGAGACACGCAACAAACTGTACGTTGCCTGTTCCCGGGCGAGGGGCAATCTCACCTTCGTGCCCGAGTCACTGCTGAAGGCATGTAGGCGCCCCTGAGGCCGCTGCCGCCGGCTACGTGCTGGGAGTCGCCCTTCGAGCCGTCAAGTTGAATGACCGCTTCCCATGCACGCCGGATCAGGGGGCGCGTTGGCGAGGACGTCTAATGGTCGGTACTTCCAGTTCGCGCTACAGGGCAGCGGTCATTGTGAGACCTTGACCGGGTGCGCGATGTCGTACGACCACTTCACCTCGGACTGCGGCCTTTCAAGCTTGCGCTGGTCGTCTGGCCCAATGGCCGCTTAGTGACAGGCTGCGTGAGTAGAGCTGGTGGTGGCGACGGACCGCTACCGCTGCGAAGCTGAAAGCTGGGTTCTGAGGTCGGCTCTAGACTGAGTACGGTCGTCCTGCGTCAGCGCCCCAATGACTGCTCCTGCCGTTGGCGGTCATTTGCACCCGGAAGTACGGATGGCAGCATGAAGGCGCTCAGGCGGCACGTGGCCAATCTGCGGGCACCAACTTGAGTCCGTCACGCCAGCGCTCCCTCAACGAGGCTTGGAAGCGGGTGTCGTCGCTGAAGTCCGGGTGATCCGTGATGATCACCTGGAACTTGCCGTCCAGGCTGGCGACCACATCAAAGATCAGGCCGAAGAGGCGCTTCACGGCCTTGCGATCGGCGTCGATCTTCTCTTGGGGCACTCCCTCGTCCGGCACCGTGTCCGGAGAGAAGTGCGCCTGCGACAGCTGATCCAGTAGCAGGAAAGAGGGCACCGGCCGACCGCGGCTCGCGAACCAGGTGTGCAGCGCCAGGTGCGCCACGATGTGATAGCCGACATGGTTCTCGCCACTGCCGATCTCGCGCATCGGCACCGGCCGCTCCGGCGTGTCCGCCACGATGGTCAGGTTGCGCGGGTCCAGCCGCAAGGGTGTATCGGAATACTCCAGGTCGATCTGCTTGGCGTAGTTCCATAGATGCTGGTTGACGTTGGACAAGCAGGACTCCATCTTGGCCTGGATGGTGTCGGCACTGACTGCCTCCTCAAGTAGCCCCTCCTGCAGCCGCAGTTCCTTCAGTCGCTCCTGCTGCTCACTGAGGTCCGGCATTTGAGGGATGTTTTCCATGTACAGGCTGATCCGGCCGAGCACCATGGCGCGTCGCGCTTCCATGTCCGAGGCCAGTTGCAGACGCTGGTTGCCGCGCTTGACCGCCGTCAGCAGAACGCGGTTGTCTTCCATGCGGCGCCGCACATCCGAGAGCTTGGTCTCGACATCCTGGATGGCGGTCTCGATGCGCGGAGTCGCCGAATCCATAGCCCCACTGCGTTCGCCGATGTATTCCTGGGCGGCTCGCAGGTCGCCGATGGACGGAACCTGCGAGGCTTCGGGCAGCCCTTGCAGGCACAACGGGCAGGTATGTCCTGGCTGGTCATGCTCAAAGACGCTCACTGCTTGCAGACGCGCCGTATGTTCGCGTGCTTCCGCTGAATAGCCCTTTGAGCTGCCTTCGAAGCTTCGGGCACGCTCCAGGGTGGACTGCAGGGCTCGCTGCTCCTGCACGAGCTCGTTGCGCACCGCGGAAAGCCTGCGGAACTCGGCGTCGCCGTCAACCTCCGACGCTGCGGAGGGCACCGGCCTGTTCTGAATCTGGCGGAGGGTGTCGAGCTTTTCCTGCCAGGTGGCACTGTCTGGAAGCTCGCTCATGCCCACAGATTTGGCTTCGGCCAGCAGCGTGTCCGCGCGGCCCACGCCATCGCCTCGGATCGCAGCGGCTTCCGCAAGGCGGCGGTCGATCTGACGAATCTCGACGCGAACGCGCTTGAGTTCCTGCTGTTTGGCGACGTAGTCGTCAGTGACCGCACCCAGGAAGTAGGGCAGGGTGTCCTTGATTGCCTGCGCCACAAATCGATCGCTGGAGCCGTGGAACAGGTGCTTGCGCTGCGCGATTTCGTTCTGGGATTGGAAGCAGAACGTGAGCGCATGGCTGATGGTGGCGGCTAGCGCGTCGCGCGTTTGCCCTGGCGGCGGTTCGTGCAGGTAGTCCGACAGGCCAGCCCAGGATGCCAGGAGTGAACGCAGGCCCTCTCGGTTGGTTGTCTGGCGCAGCGCCGAGGCGGGAGGAATGTCGACCTCCGTGTCGGTTTGAACGTAGACCGTCTCGTTGGACTTGCCGTCCCCTGTCGGCAGCTGGCGCGCCACAAAGGCCTGACCACGCGGTGTTTGCAGCAGCAACGCAAACCAGGCCACGTTGCGACGGACTTTGCCCTCGGGCACGTCGATCTCCTTGGCCCCAAAGCAGTAGTCGATGATGCCCAGGATGGCCGACTTGCCGGTGCGCGAGTCTCCGGAAATGATGTTGACGCGGCCTGGTTCGAAGGGCACCACGCGGTGGCGTCCGTCGTGGCTGTAGATCACCACGGCGCGAATCTGAATCATGCTTGAACTCCCAATAGCGCCAACACCGTTGGGGGCGCGCCCGCTTTGCACAGCCAACGACCGACGAACACGGCCTGGCGCATGCAGTCCCTCACCTCAGTGCTCGATGCGAGCAGGTAGCTCTTGATCTTCTTGGCCTGCGAGTCGCTGGCGGCGATCCAGCGGCCATCCAGCGTGAGCAGCTGGTGCTGCGCGCCGAACAGCAAGGCCTCGCGGACCGTCTGCCGCAATACGACCACGCCCTTGGCGACGGCCGAACGCTCCAGCGGGTGATCGTGCACCCAGGTGGCTAGCGAACTCGTAATCGTGCGAGGCAATTGCTCCCGCGTCTGGCCACGCAGGATGAGGCTCGCGCCCACGAAGGCCAGCTCAAACGGCAGTGCCTGTTGGCCAGTGCCGAGCGTCGTTGCTTCCGTGGCGTAGCCACGCGCGAGATGCCACACTGCGACGGCGCAGAAGGCGGGGTTGAGCAGGTTGCGCTGCTCGATTGTGCGATCCTGCCAAGCCGTCATGCCGTCTTCCCCTGCGCGGCTGCGTCGAGGACGGCTTTCAGCCGGGTCTCGAACTGTGGATGCCAGCCCACGCGCATGTCCTCTGCGAGCATGTGCAGCGAACCGCGGCAGACCCAAGGGACATTGACACCCGAACGGATGGAAATATGGGCGTCTTCTGCCCACTTCAGAAGGGCGCGCCCCGCCTGTGCCATTGCCGCATCGGTAGCGTCCGGGCCGAGCTCGTCGCAGACCTGGCCGTACTGCAGCTCCCATTCGGCCTGCAGGAGCTTGTCGTACTTGTCCAGGTCGGCATCGAACAGCAGGTCGTGGCGGGTCCAGGCAGAGCGTTGCCGGAAGGCCTGCAGATAGCTGATGATCGCGTTGCGGATGCGCAGCTGGCTACCGCTGACCAGTTCGACCTGTTTGTAGAACGGGCGATCAGCGAATTCCGGCAATTGGTCCAGCGCGACCATCAGCGCGTCGATGTCTTCATCGATCGGCAGGGCGTCGGGTTTCAGCGTTTCCTGGATATCCGAGATCTGCGCGTCGATCTCGGCGCGAGGGATCCCGCCCTCCGGGTTGACCAGCTCATTCAGCACCCGCTTGAACCACCAACCTTCGAGCATCTGCACCGACAGCGCCTGATGGTTCAGCGAGACATGGTAGAGCTCGGACTGCAACTGCTCTGTGATCTCGACGGCGTCGGGCTGCGACGGGATCACGTAGACCTGCGCTAGCAGGGCTTCGCGCTCAGACTCCTCCAGTGCCAGGTAGGCCTCGAAAGCCGGCTTGAGTTCGCTGTTGGTGGAACTGGTCGCTGCATGCTTGAGTCGCTTGGCGGCCTCAGCCACGTCGCGGTCGCGGCCTTCGATACCCAGGGCGGCGCATGCGCTTCCGGGCGCGGCCGCAGCGGTGGTGATCAGGAAACGCGCTGTGGCAAGCGGAATTTCACCGCTGGCCAGGCCCACCAGCCAGATGCGCAGCGTCTTCCACAGCTCGGCGCTCAGATCGGTCAGGGTCGCAGCCGCCTTCAGCGAATGTTTGGCCTGCAGCACTGCCAGCGGTTCTCCGCCGACTTCGAAACTCACATCGTCCAGTGTCTCCAGGCTCACAATGAAGTCGCTGGTACGGCTGCGCCGGATTGCCCACAGCAGGGCGAGCCGAACCTGGTACAGGTAGCCCACCATCGACGGGGCGGCGCCGAAGGTGGAGATACTGGGCGGGATCATGGTGGATGCCTCCTGTCCTGAATTCGAGCTACGCCACCGCAACGCGAGGCACGCCGGCCTTGTCGAGCAATTCGTAGAGCGGCGCGACCTTCGTTCGCTGGCCGCGCTCGGGCGAGTAAGTGAAGATCACCCGCTGCTTGGCGCGGGTAAATGCGACAAAGAATCCGGCCGTTGCATCGACCGGGTCCTGGGTGTAGCTCCACCAAGCATCGTCATCGAGCCCAACGAAAATGACGGTGTGATACTCCAGGCCTTTGCTCTTGTGCAAAGTCATCAGGGGGAGCGCGTTGGCGCCCTCATACGCGTCCAGTGCTGCACGCCAGTCCTGCGCTTGGGCGGCGCTAGCCAGCAGGTGCAGCACGACGCTGCTCTCCACCTCGGCGAACCAGTTTCCCTGGCCATAGGGCGCGTGCGCGGCGACTAAGGCACTGGGATCCAGGAACGCCAGCACTGCCTTGACCATGGACCGGGCTTGTGCTTCGGTGGAGGGGGGCCGTGGATGTTGCCGGAGAAATCTACCGGCGAAGCCGTCCAGATCGCGGGCCAGCGCACGCCGGGCTTGATCATCGGTGGGGTCAACGCCGCGCAACTCGGCCAACGCATGCTGGGCCTCGCTCCAGCTCGATCCACTGCGTGCGGCGCAGGCCAGGCGCAGCATCACGAGCACCAACTCCGAAAGCGGCTCCGTCAGCAACTCCTGCAGCATCTGGCTGCCGACATAAGCGGCTTCGTTGCGGACAGGGATTCCGGCTGCCGCGAAAGCGGGCGTCAGCACTTGGGCATAGTCCTCGGCCTTCTGCCGGACCAGCAGCACGAAATCGGTGGGCTGCAGCCCGTGCTCGCGCATTTGCGCCGCGACGTAGGTTGCCAGCCTGCTGGCCTCTGCGCGTGTACTGGAGAAGTCCCAGATGGAACAGCAGGCGTCGGAGATGGCTGCTTTGGCCTTGGATTCGGGGTGTGCTGCACTCGCGTCCAGGGCCTGCGCCAGCACGTGCTGAATACGGACCAGTTCGGGCGATGAGCGGTAGTTGCTCAGCAGCGGGATGCGCTTCGCGGCGAAGGACCGCTCAAAGGCACCGAATGGATCATCCATCGCGAGCGCGAAGCGCATGATCTGCTGCTTGTTGTCGCCCACGGCCGTCATGACCGTCGAGGTACCGAGGAAGATGGTCTGCACCAGGTCGAGTTGGGCTTGAGTGGTGTCCTGGAATTCATCCATGAACACATGCGAATAGGTCAAAGCCAGGGCATGGCGTACCGCTGCGTTGATGCGGACCAAGAGCTCGGCCAGGCGGCTGAGCATGGGGAAGGACAGGTAGCTGCGCTCGGCACTGCGCAACTGATGATCCCAAAAGCGCTGGCCTGCCCAGCGGCCGGCCGTGGTGGTGGGCCAGCCGGCTTCCGGCAGGGGCCCGTCCAGGACATGGCGCCGCTCGAACGCGATGGCCGGGATGGTCTGAACGGCCGCGGCTCCGAACGGGTTGTCCTGCGCCTGCCCCGCACTTAGCAGGAAGTCGGCCCAGTAGGCCTTCTTCGGAAACAGGATGCCGTAGTCGGCGGTCGGCCGCCAGCGGTCCGGCAGTGCTTGGCCGAAACGATCGACAAGGCTTTTGGCGAATGCGTCGAACGTCAGAGAGTCGAAGCGCCTTGCGTGATCCGCGTGGCAGCGCTGGCGCACGCGGCGGGACAGATTGCGCGCCGCGTCGCGCTTGAAGCTAATCGCAAGGATGCGTTGCGGGGCGGGGGATGCGCCGGTCTGCAAGAGAAAGGCCGCCCGCTGCGCCAGCAACTCCGTTTTTCCGGCGCCCGGTCCGGCGAGCACCGAACAATGCTCGCTGGAGCGCACTACAGTCAGCGCATTCGGCTCAAGGCTGTCAACGCCCACCGGCAGCCAGTCGGCCGCTGGGATGCGCCGTGGCGGCAAGGCCATGCTCACAGCTGCGACACCTCCGCGGCAATGTGCTGCAGCACACGCTGGAGTACCGGTGGCATGCCGGCACGCAATGCGGGCAGATCGATGTGCGTCAGGGCGCGCAGGTGAGTGGCGGGCTTGCTTTGAGTCAGGAAGTGATAGCGATAGGCGGCCATGTGAGCGCAGAAAGGCTGCGCGTTGCCGGTGTAGCCGGTCAGGCCGGGTCCCGCCGTTCCCAGGACCACCTCGGCGGCAGCCTCGTTAGTCATGCGCGGTCCCGTCCCCTCGATGGTGGCTGCATAGGCGGCTGGGAAGGCGTGCAGCATGGCCAGATCGAGATCCAAGGGCCAAGAGAAGAAGACCGATGACGAGCGCTGCAGATAGTCGAGCCAGCCTTCGAGATTCGCACCGTCCCACGTGTCCATCGTTGCCAGGCTCTCGTCGGTCAGGATCGAGCCGTCAGACAAGGCCAGGATCTGCTCACGAGGCGTTCCCAATGCAAGCAGTTGCTGCAGCGCGTTCTTGACGCGGCCATAGCCACCGCCGTCGCGCCCGAGGTCCAGGTCGAGCAGAGTCGCATACGGAATGCCCAGTCCCTTCAACAACCTCCAGAAGTGGTTCACATGGCGACCACCGAGCGGCACGATGGCCACGAAGGACGGATCAACCAGTAGGTCCAGGGCCTCGGCCAGCCGAGGCAGCACTAAGCGCTCGGAGTCACCTTCGACCAGTAGAACGAAACGCGCGAAGTACAGCTCAGGAAAGGCCAGGAACGCATTGCGGACGAACTTGATCGCCTCGACGCTTCCGGTGGGCAACGGGATGTGCTGGACGGTCGACGTACCGCTGGCCATATCACGTCTGCAATAGCGCACGTCCTCGGGCGGGATGCGCCCGAGCACCGAGGGCGCATGGCTGCTGACGAAGGCCTGCCCGGCACCAGTCTCCACGAGACTGCGGATCTGCTTCAGGATCCGTGAGAGGTAGTACGGAGTCACGTGGTTCTCCGGCTCCTCGACCGCAAAGAGGGTCAGGGCAGGCACGCTGAGCTCCTCGGAGCGGAACCCCTCGATCCGGCCTGCCACCGCAGCCCGCTCCACATCGAACACGGCCGCCGCCAACGCGAAATAGAAGAGGGACTGCTGCCCATCGCTCAAGGCTTCCAGCCCACGGTCCTGACCCGCCGGGCCGCGCTTGAACATCACATCGATGCGCGCGATGACTTCCTCGAAGCGTCGGCTCGTCAAGCTGAGCTCCGGCGCGCAGTCGATGTCGCCCTCGTGTAGGGCGTCCCAGCGATGGGACAGTGCTTGGCTGATCGCCTGGATGGCCTTCTCGCCACCAAAGGCAGTCGTCAGTTGTTCCGTAGCGGCGTTGACCGCTGACTGCGTCCCTGCCGACCACTCGATCGCCCTGAGCAGCCGCGCGGCCAGAGTCCCTGTCGTGGCGCGGATCTGCGTGGCTGCATCGCGGCTGGCCGGTGTGTAGAACAACTGGATTAAGCCACGGTCAGCGGGCGCCACAGGGAAGGCCTGGTCGTCGCGGACGATCGGCTCGGCGGTCCCTATCCAGTTCAGCTCCTGGCTGACAGTACCTTCGGCCGTACCATCGTCGTCCCAGCGAGCGCGCAGCCGCAGCCGGCACAGCGGAGTACCACCGGGCCGCTCCACCCGTACATGACGGAATACGGGAGCCACCGTTGCCGCGGTGGCGCTACCGTCCGCCAGCTCCGGCAAGCTCAGCCGCACATCGATGGTCAGCGCCCGCGACTTGGGGCGCTCGGTTTCGGTGGGTGGCACATGGAAGTCAGAGAGGACGACCGTGCGCAGTGCCCGGGTCACCCCGAACAGGCGCATGAGGGCTTGAAGTGCCGCTGTTTTGCCGGAAGCATTGGCCCCGACGAACCCGGTTAGACCCGGGCTGAAATGGATAACCGTCGGGACAGGACCATAGCACCGGAACCCGGTGATAGTGACACTTTCGATATGCATTGGCACCGCTCCCTAGTGGCTATTTGTTGTCCATGCGCTCCAGATCTTCCGTCGACGTTGCAACGCACATAACAGCTCTGCTTAATGGTAACAAGGCAATGCGAGTGCTCGCCTGGACGCAGTGAGATCTGCCGTTCCAGCGATCGAAAAGCGATGGATACCGGACGTAGGCCCCACCGACGTGAAGGACCGCAACCGCTGCAGTGCGGACCTTGGTGCGCTGCCTATCCTTCAGTGCTCGGGCGCATCCCGTGTCCCAAGGCAACGGATTCACGGACTGACCGGTACATGGTTGCGCGTTCGAACTATCTGTGACTTGAGCGATTGACCACATCGCGGGCAGATGTGGCGATCCGGCTCTAACGGGATCGACCGAATCCCGGGTTGGAGAGAAAACCCTTCGCAGCCCGCCCAAGAGAGCTGATCCCGGTACTTTTGAGAGCCGAAAGAAATCGCCCAGCCCTCTGCAACCCCGCGCCCCGCCTCGCATTCGCCCAACAAAAAAGCCCCTGCATCGCAGGGGCTCCAGACTCGCTGGCGGTGGGGGTAGGCCGCGCTGAACCCGTCTCAGGGGCATGTGCGCACTCAAGTCGCCTGCTGTGGTGCCTCGAAAACTTCGCTGTACGGGCAATTGAGCTCTCGTTTTTCGCCAGCCTTTAAAAAAAAGCGCGCGCGCACGCGCGCACGCGCGTTTTAGAGAGGAGGTATCGCGGTGGGAGTTGGCAAGCGGGTCCACTGGCCTTGCGTAGCGCTAGCCGGGTAGTCGGGTCCCCAGGCGTACGCCATCAGAGCACGGGCACCGATGAACTGATGGATGGCTCATCGGAAGTGGGCTCGGATGCAACTTTGATGAGGTATGCGGCAGCCAGCTGCTTTAGCCGTGCTCGTTGTGCCGGTAGCGAGGATCCGCGCGCCGCCATGCATCGTGTCGCCCTTGGCCACCTGCGTTGTGCTCTCCTGGTCTTGGTCTATGTCGATAGCCTGTCGTTTTGGAGCCTTGCGGTTCCCGATGCGGGAACCGCAGGGGGGAACGGCAGGGGGCGGGCTGCTTCAGCCCTTGCTACCCCAGGTGCCCGCTTTTCTGCGCGAGTGGGTCAGAGGCAGGTACACGTCCAACTCGGTGAGCAGCACCAGCTCGTGCAGCACATTGCCGCGCGCCTGTTCAGCTTCCACGAGGCGACCCAAGACGCTTGGGCACGACCACAAAAGTGTGGCTCACCCTGCAGGCCCGGCACCAAAAGCACTTTGGTGGCTCACATTACGTTGGACTTCCCCCCTGTTTAGGCGGTTGAGCCAGCGACGCGCTGGCGCCGCCAATGATCTCGACACGTGTCGGCCGAGTCCCAGCGTCATCCGATCGCTGGTTCCGTGTGGCGACCAGCCAGCAGGGAGGCATCCAAGAGCCGGTACTTTGCGCTGTAGTACCGGTCAAGCCGCCATTCCTGAACCAGCTTGAGTGCCAGTTCGAAATCTTCATAGGGCAGGCCATAAAGCCGGGTGAGGTTGAAAGGCTCTTCTGACTCCAAGGCCAGCACGAGGGCGGCGAGCACGGCCGACCGCGACGATGCGGGATCTGCCTGAATCAGCTTCCGAACGGATTTGATGGCTTGCATGGGGGCTCCTGACAAGGAACGCGGACCATAAGCGCGGCCGTGCGGCCGGTCAATCCGGTGTCACCAAACCGTCACGGCGCGCGCAAAGGCCGCGCGTGCGGCCGCGCGGACCGGGCCGCGTTGTCAATGCACCGTTCGGACCAGGGTTCGTGTACCGCGGCCCAAGCGGCCGGGACAAACAGACGTGCACGGGTCAAGCGCCGTTCACGGTCGGCGAAGAAATTCCGGGGCTCCCCCCACTTTTTAAGGAGTCCTTAATGTCCGACAGTCCCCAGGATGTCTCGCGCCGCCAGCTGCTGCTGGGCGGCACCGGCGCGGCGGTTGCCGCCGCCTTCGGCGGTCCCATCGCCGCGCTGGCGAACACGGTCGATCAGGCGTACGCCGCGCAGTGCCTGCCCGACGACGCTTCGGTGCGCACGGACAGCCCCTACGGCCCCGTGGCCCCGGTGAACGACCAGACCACCGGCCTGCCCCTGGTGCAACTGCCCGCGGGCTTCACCTACAAGAGCTACGGCTGGGCGGGCGATGTGATGAGCGACGGCCTCATCACGCCGAACTCGCACGACGGCATGGGCGTGGTGCTCTCGCGCCGGGTCGGCCGCAGCAACGAAATCATCCTGGTGCGCAACCACGAGCGCTCCACCAGCAGCAGCGCGGCCAACATCGTGGGCGCTTCGCGCGAGAGCGTGGCCAAGTACGACACCGGCATCACCGGCACCAGCTACCAGATCGGGGGCAACACCAACCTGGTCTGGCGCGATGGCAGCTGGGTGTCGAGCTACGCCACGCTCGGCGGCATCTACCGCCCGTGCGCGGGCGGCGCCACCACCTGGGGCAGCTGGCTCAGCAACGAGGAGATCCTCAGCAACAACGTCAGCAGCACGGGCAAGAAGCACGGCTACATCTTCGAGGTGCCGGCCGACACCAGCCTGAACGCGGCCGATCCCACGCCCATCGTGGCCATGGGCCGCATGGCGCACGAAGCCAGCGCCATCGATCCCGCGACCGGCTACTGGTACCTCACCGAAGACCAGGGCAACGCCAACACGCTGTACCGCTTCCGCCCGAACAACCTCAGCGGCGGCCTGGGCAGCCTGCACCAGGGCGGCCTGCTCGAAGGCCTGGCCGTGGTCGGCCAGCCCAACGCGGACCTGCGCTATCCCACGCTGTGCCAGGAGTTCCAGTGCGCCTGGGTGCCGGTGGACAGCCCCGACGCCGATGCCGCCACGATCTCGACCACCGTCGGCTCGGTGACCGGCAGCGGCCCGTTCCGCGGCGCCTATGCGAACGGCGGCGCGATCTTCGGCGCCAACGAAGGCTGCTGGGTCGCCAACGGCACGGTGTTCTTCACCGACAAGGCCACCAGCGCCGCCGGCAACGGCCGCCCCGCGCGCAGTGGCGTGATCTGGGCGCTCGACCTCGCGACCCTGGTGCTCAAGGCCATCTTCGTGGGCCGCGACCGCGTGATCGGCAACTCGCCCGACAACATCTGCGTGAGCCCGCGCGGCGGGCTGCTGTTCTGCGAGGACGGCGGCACGTCCAGCCCCACCAGCGGCACCATCGTCGCGCAGGAGCTCAAGGTGCTCACGCCCGAAGGCAAGACCTACACCTTCGCGTCGCACAACTTCAACTTCACCAGCGCCCAGATGCAGGCCGTGGGCAAGGCCGGCAGCAACGCGGGCAACCACCGCAACACCGAGTGGGCCGGCAGCGTGTTCAGCCCCGATGGCCGTGTGCTGTTCGTCAACCTCTACACGCCCGGCGTCACGCTGGCCATCACCGGCCCGTGGAGCAAGGGAAGCCTCTGAACCCCCAGGAAGCCACACCATGAAATCCCTTGTCCTTTCCCTCATCGCGGCCCTGGGCCTGAGCGCGGGCGCGCAGGCCGCCACTTTCGAAGGCGTGGTGGCCGGCACGGCCACCCACACCGAGTACAGCGAACCCGGCCTGATCTCGTTCGACCTGGACTTCGCCTCGCTCGGCACCACGACGCTGCGCTACGTGGTCGAAGCCGCCGACCTCGGCAGCCTGAGCTTCAACGCGCTGCTGATCAACCGCATCGGCCTCGGTGGCGTGGGCGTCACGGGCTATCGCGTGGACATCGGCGCCGGCCTGTTCGCGTCCGTGGGCACGGCCTACCGCGAGTTCTCCGAGTCCTATGCCAGCGTCGACTTCAACGGCTCGAGCGCGGTGGTCGATTTCGGCACGCCCGAGTTCTACGACGTGCGCCTGGGCGATCCCAAGGGCTATGCGGGCAACGTGAACTGGTCCATCACGGGGCTGAACGCCGGCGACGTGCTCAACATCTCGGTCACGGCCGTGCCCGAGCCCGAGGGGCTGGCGATGTTGCTCGCCGGCCTGGGCGCCGTGGCCGCCTTCGCGCGCCGCCGCCGCAGCGCGGCCTGATCCCGGCCCGCGGCCCGCGGTCCGTGTCCGAGGCCCGGGCCATGGCCCGGTCTTCGCCGGGCCCGTCGAACGCCCATCCCGCGCATGCCGTTGGATGGGCGTTTGTTTTGAAGCCGCAGCTGCAATGGTCTTTTCGGATCAGCGCGGCGCGCTTGGCGCACAGCAAAGCCGTGATGCTGGCTGACCATCATCACGCAGGCCTTTGACAGGGTGCCGCTCGGGGCACCCGCAGGTGCACACGAACACGCCCATGCCGCTCCGATCCGCACACCACCGCCCCGTTCCCTCCACCGCGCGCCTGCGCCGCCTGAGCCTGGCCATGTCCCTGGCACTGCCGCTGTCGGCCATGGCCACCGACGTGCCCCAGGCGCTGCCCTTTGCCCAGAATTGGAGCAATGCCGGCCTGATCACCACCGCCAACAACTGGTCGGGCGTGCCGGGCATCGTGGGCTATGTGGTGGCCGGGCCCACCACCGGCGGCATCGATCCGCAGACGGTGCTCGCGCCCTCGACCGACGTGAACGTGGCGCCGAACCAGACCGCGCCCAACACCTACAGCACCGGCGGTGTGGCCGAGTTCGCGCTGGCCGACCCGGTGGTGGCGCTGGCCGGCTCGAACGGCGCGCACGCGCCCAACATCGTGCTGCACCTGGACACCCGCGGCAAACAGGCCGTTCGCGTGCGCTACGTGCTGCGCGATCTCGACGGCTCCAGCGACAACGCCATCCAGCCCGTGGCCCTGCAGTACCGCGTGGGCCGCAGCGGCAACTTCATCAACCTGCCCGCGGGCTTCGTGGCCGACGCCACCTCGGGCCCGAGCCTGGCCACCCTGGTGACCCCGGTGGACGTGGTGCTGCCCGCCGCCGCCGACAACCAGGCCGAGGTGCAGGTGCGCATCATCACCACCAATGCGGCCGGCAACGACGAGTGGGTGGGCATCGACGACATCCAGGTCGACGGCGACAGCCTTGGCGGGGGCGTGAACGCCCCCATCGCCACCACCTGCCCGGCCAACGCCGCGTTCGACACCGGCACCGGCGGCAGCTTCGCCGTCTCGGCCAGCGACAGCGACAGCGTGGTCAATGGCGCCACGCTCGCGGCCAACACGCCCGCCGCCATCACGCTGTCCGCGTTCACGCCCGCCACGCTCGAAGGCGGCAGCGCCAGCGCCACCATCGCCGTGGCCAGCTCGCTGGCCGCGGGTTCGTACCCGGTGCAGATCAACTTCGCCAACGACGAGCTGCAGACCGCGAGCTGCACCGTCACCATCGCCGTTGAAGGCACCACCCCGATCCCGCAGATCCAGGGCAGCGGCGCGCGCAGCCCGCTCGAAGGCCAGCGCGTGACCACGCGCGGCGTGGTCACGCGCATCAACAGCAACGGCTACTTCCTGCAAGACCCGGTGGGCGATGGCGATCCCGCCACCTCCGACGGCATCTTCGTCTTCACCAGCACCGCGCCCACGGGCGTGGTCGCGCTCGGCAACGAGCTGCGCGTCACTGGCACCGTCACCGAGTTCGCGGTGGGCACCGGCGCCGAGGCGCAGGCCCGGCCCGTGACCGAGCTCACCGGCACCACCGCCACGCTGGTGAGCACCGGCAACAGCGTCGCGCCCGTGGTCATCACGCTGCCCGAGGTGGCCGATGGCGAACTCGAGCGCTACGAAGGCATGGTGGTGCGCATCGCCTCGCCGCTGACCGCCTCGCAGAACTTCTTCCAGGGCCGCTACGGCCAGGTCACGCTGGCGGCCGAGGGCCGGCTCGAAAAGCCCACCAACCGCCACCCCGCGAACTCCGCCGAGGCCCTGGCCATGGCGCAGGACAACGCGCGCCGGCGCATCCTGCTCGACGACGGCAGCACGCAGCAAAACGTCAACCCCACGCCCTACATCGGCGCCGACAACACGCTGCGCGCGGGCGACACCCTGCCCGACGGCCTCACCGGCGTGATCGACTACGGCCTGGCCACCAACCTCAGCGACGGCCTGAGCGACTACCGCATCCACCCGATCGGGCCCGTGAACTTCGTGCGCAGCAACCCGCGCCCGGCCACGCCGCCCGCGGTCGGCGGCAACGTGCGCGTGGGCAGCTTCAACGTGCTCAACTACTTCAGCACCATCGACCAGGCCGGCGCCTCGTGCTTCCCCGGTGGCACGCGCAGCGACTGCCGCGGCGCCGACAGCGCGCTCGAACTCACGCGCCAGCGCAACAAGATCGTGCCCGCCATCAACGGCCTGGGCGCCGACATCGTGGGCCTGATGGAGATCGAGAACAACGGCAACGGCGCGGCGCAGGACCTGGTGAACCAGCTCAACGCGGCCGCCGGCGCCGGCACCTGGGCCGTGGTGGGCCTGCCCACGGGCGGCACCGGCACCGACGCCATCCGCGTCGCCATGATCTACAAGCCCGCCCGCGTCACCCCGTACGGCGCCGCGCTCAGCGACACCGCGGCCATCCACAACCGCCCGCCGCTGGCGCAGACCTTCCAGCTGTCCAATGGCGAGCGCTTCACCGTGGTGGTCAACCACTTCAAGTCCAAGGGTTGCGACAGCGGCTCGCCCGCGGCCGACCTCGACCAGGGCGATGGCCAGGGCTGCTTCAACGACCGCCGCCAGCAGCAGGCGCAGGCGCTGCTCGGCTTCATCGGCCAGCTCCAGGCCACCGACCCCGACGTGCTCGTGATCGGCGACCTCAACGCCTACGGCAAGGAAGACCCCATCCTCACGCTGGCCGGCGCCGGCCTGGTCGACCAGATCGACCGCTTCAACGGGCTCGGCTACTCGTACGTGTTCGATGGCGAGGCAGGCTACCTCGATCACGCCTTGGCCACGCCCACGCTGAGCGCCCAGATCACGGGCGCGCGCCACTGGGCCATCAACGCCGACGAGCCCTCGATCATCGACTACAACACCGAGTTCAAGGTCGGCGATCCGCAGTGCAGCGGCAGCTGCAGCCCCGACTATTACCAGGCCAGCGTGTACCGCTCGTCGGACCACGATCCGGTGCTGGTGGGCCTGTCGCTGCTGCGCCCGGTGCAGGGCACGGCCGGACGCGACACCCTGGTCGGCGGCGCGGGCGATGACCGCATCACCGGCGGCCCGGGCGCCGACACGCTCACCGGCGGCGCGGGTGCCGACACCTTCGTCTACACCGACCTGCGCGACGGCATCGACACCATCACCGACTTCACGCCCGGCACCGACCGCATCGACCTGAGCGCGCTGCTGGCCGCCATCGGCCAGAACTCCGCGAGCGCGATCGCCGACGGCGTGGTGCGTCTGGTCGATACCGCGGCCGGCCTGAGCCTGCAGATCGACAGCGACGGCAGCGCCGGCCCCATCGCGGCGCGCCCGCTCGCGGTGCTGCGCGGTGTCACCGCGGGCCAGATCCAGCCGGCCCGCGACCTGGGCCTTTGATTTCCACCTCCACAGGACCGATCCCATGAAGAACCGTTTCACCCTGGGCGCGCTCGCCGCGTCGCTGATGCTCGCCGGCAGCCTGAGCGCCGTGCAGGCCGAAACCCTCACCATCCTGCACATCGGTGACCAGGAGTCCTGGCTGATCTCGGCCCAGGGCAACCTGCGCAACGACGCCAGCCAGCCGATCTCGTTCTACGGCGGCATCGACCGGCTGGCCACGGTGGTGGCCAACCGCAAGGCCGCCGCGCCCGGCACGGTGCTCACGCTGAATGCGGGCGACTCCTTCCTGCCCGGCCCGCGCCTAACGGCAAGCTTCGCCAACCTCGCCACCGCGCACCCCGACGGCGGCCAGGACTTCTACGACGCCATTGCCAACCGCCGCATCGGCGTGGACGCCACCACCTTCGGCAACCACGAGTTCGACCTCGACAACACCGGCCCGGTCGCCGCGCGCTTCGCCCAGGTCTCGGGCACCACCTACCTCTCGGTCAACCTCGACTTCTCGGTCACGCCCCAGTTCGCCGACCTCGCGGCGCAGGGCAAGGTCGCGGCCTCCAAGGTGTTCACCACCGCGGGCGGCAAGAAGGTCGGCGTGATCGGCGTCACCACGCCGCTGCTGCCCTCCATCTCTTCGCCGCCGGCCGGCATCATGAAGAACTGGAGCGCCGGCAACAGCGAGCTGCAGAACCTGCAGGCCCTGCTGCCCCTGGTGCAGGCCGAGATCGACGACCTGCGCAATAACCAGGGCGTGAGCGTCATCGTGGTGATGAGCCACCTGCAGAACGCGCAGAACGAAACCGGCGTGATGATTCCCGGCCTGCGCGGTGTGGACCTGGTGATCTCCGGCGGCGGTCACGAGCTCATGACCGACAGCGACGACCTGCTCATCAACAGCGGCGTCGCGCCCACCTACACGCAGCACCCGATCACCGCGCTCGACGCCGAAGGCAAGGCCGTGCCGCTGGTCACCGGCCACTTCGGCAACCGCTACGTCGGCGAACTGCGCATCGACGTGGACGACAGCACCGGCCGCGTCAAAGGCCTGCTCGGCTCGAAGATGATCCGCGTGAGCGGCGCCGCGGCCGACGCCGACGCCGTGACCGGCGACGCCACCATCCAGGCCCAGGTGGTGCAGCCCGTCAGTAGCTACATCGCCGCGCTCAACGCCCAGGTCATCGGCACCACGGGCGTGAAGCTCAACGGCCCCACCCACGTGGCCTGCTCGCCCGCGCCCTGCCAGTACGTCGCGGGTGTGCGCAACGCCGACACCGGCCTGGGCAACCTGGTCGCCGACGCCCAGCGCTTCGCCGGCAAGGCCGAGGTCGCGATCCAGAACGGCGGCGGCATCCGCACCAGCATCGCGGTGCCGGGCAACGTGACCGTGGGCGACACCTTCAACGTGCTGCCCTTCACCAACCTGGTCAAGCGCGCGCCGGCCATGAACGCCGCGCAGCTCAAGGACCTGATGGAGCACTCGGTGGCCGCCTCCACGCCCACGGGTAGCGCCCAGGGCCGCTTCGCCCAGGTCTCGGGCATGCAGGTGGTGTACGACACCACGCGCACGCCGCGCGGCACCGCCGTCGGCAGCGGCGACCGCATCCGCCGCATCGTGCTCGACGATGGCACCGTGCTGGTCGACAATGGCCAGGTCGTCTCGCCGCGCGTCTTCTCGTTCGCCACCATCGACTTCACCGCCAACGGCGGCGACGGCTATCCCTTCGCGGCCAACGGCGTGGTGTTCGAGAACAACGTCAACACCATCACGTACCAGGAAGCGCTGGCCAGCTTCATCCGCGCGCCCAAGGCCGAGGGCGGCCTGCAGCGCCTGAACGTGGCCGACGGTGACGAGATCACCGCCAACATGTACGGCATCGAGAACGCCTTCGACCGCCACGGCCGCCTGATCGACCTCGCCGTCGCGCAGGCCACGCCCGGCATCTCGATCAACGGCACCGCCGGCCGCGACACCCTGGTCGGCACCGCGGGCGACGACGTGATCACCGGCGGCGCGGGCGCCGACACCCTCACCGGCGGCGCCGGCGGCGACCGCTTCGTCTACACCAGCGTGCGCGATGCGGGCGACACCATCACCGACTTCACGCCCTACGCCGACAAGATCGACGTGAGCGCGCTGCTCGCCAGCCTGGGCGTTGTCGGCGACGGCGTGGCCAGCGGCCACATCGGCCGCGTGGACGTCATCGGCGGCGTGCAGCTGCTCATCGACACCGACGGCAGCGCCGGCCCGATCGCGCCGCGCCCGCTGGTGCTGCTCAAAGGCCTGACCGCGGCCCAGTTCGTGCCCGGCCGCGACCTCATCGGCAACACCGCTCCCTGATCCCGCCCATCCCTGAACCGATCTCTTCACCCAAAGGAAAGCCATGAAAACCACCCGCCAACTGCTCGCCGCGGCCGCGCTGATCGTGACGGGGGTGGCCCCCGCGCTCGCGCAGGGCACCACCTTCCAGAACGGCAGCTTCGACGCCGGCCAGACCGGCTGGACGCTCTGGGGCGATGCCCAGATCCGCACCACCGGCAGCAAGACCGCGGTGCTGTCCACCGCCACCACCGCGTACGAAGACGACGCGCCGCTGCCCGCGGGCTTCAACAACAACAGCGGCGTCTCGCCGGTCAACTTCTACGAAGCGCCCAGCATCGCGGGCCTGCTGCCCACGGCGCTCGACATCGGCGGCTACGCGATCGAGGCCTCGGCGATTTCGCAGGACTTCTTCGCCACCGCGGGCGACACGCTGTCGATCAAGTTCGACTGGGCCTTCCTGTCGACCGAATCGATCAACCCCGACTTCGCGTTCATCGCCATCAACGACACCGTGGTGAAGTTCACCGACGCGTTCACGCTGCCCAACGTGAGCACCTTCAACAGCACCTTCGGCGATTTCAACGATGTGGCCTGGGGCTGGTCCAACGCCTCGTTCAGCTACACCGCCAACGCCAGCGGCGCGGTGCGCCTGGTGCTCGGCGTGGTCGACCTCAACGACGACCTGAGCACCTCCGAGCTGCGCCTGGACAACATCAGCGTGAGCGCGGTGCCCGAGCCCGAGACCATCGCCATGCTGCTGGCCGGCCTGGGCGTGATCGGCGCCGCCGCGCGCCGCCGCGCGCCGGCCCGCACGGCCGCCTGAGCCGGCGCTTTGTTCAGCCCGCCGCCACTGCCTTGCCGCGCCGATGACGCAGCCAGCCGCCCAGACCCGCCAGACCCGCGAGCCACAGCAGCGCGGTCTCGGGCTCGGGCACGGGCGATACGCTCACGCGCACGATGAGGTCGTCGAAGTCGGGGCGGCCCTTGTCGCGGCCGATGTTGAAGAACAGCAGCGCGCTGCTGGCGTCCTCGGACAGCACCAGCGCGTGCGGCCGCAGGTGGCCCCAGCGCGCGCCGACCAGATCGTCGAGCACCGACAGATCGACCCGGCCGGCGCTGGCCTGCTCGAAGCTCAGGCTCTGGCCCAGCGTGAAGGGCAGGCGCTGCGCGTCGCGTGCGGTGTCGTGACGGCCTTTGGCGGGGTGGTGGTGGCCCCAGTGGCTCCAGTGGCCCCAGCCCCAGCCCCAGCCCGGCCGGTCGGCCGCCTCGGTGCCGACCACGGTGAAGCTCAGCGTGGCCGGCCCGTCGAGGACCAGCCGCGCGTTGCGCAGCACGCTGTCCAGATCGAAGCCGCTGGTGTAGGTGGCCGCATCGCCCCACCAGACCGGGTCGAAGCGCGAGGGCAGGTCCATGGACTTGCCGCCCTGGGTGGACAGCGATTGCGCGTGGCCCAGCGAGGCCGCCAGGCCCAGCGCCAGCACGGTGGCGCGGGCGATCGAACGAACGGTTTGCATCACGGTTTCCTTGGCTGTGGCCGCGCCTGGCGCGGCCGGATTCATCACGAAGACATCGAGGAGCGGTACACCCTTCGGCAGGCCTGACGTCGAACACCCCATGGTCGAGACCCCGGTGAAGGGCTGCTGGCCGGAATTTTCCGGGCCGCGGTCCTGCGCTGTGTGTCTTCGCGTGCCTGGGCGCGGGCATATCCATGGTCCGATCGGATGATTCCGGAGGCGCGGTGCGAATCCCATCCCCTGTCGTGCGGCGGCGTGCCGCGCTCTGGTGCCTGTTGGCCGCGCCGCTGACGGCCGCAGCGCTCGAGGGCGGGGCTGGCGCGTCCGACCCGCAGGCGGGCACGCCGGCCGCCGCCGTCGGCAGCCTGTACGCGGCGCAGCGCCTGCTCTCGGGCGTGCTGATCGATCGGCAGTGGGTGCTCACGGCCGCGCACGCGGTCAACGGCGCGGTGCCGGCCGAGGTGGTGTTCCGCTCACCGCTGGCGGGCGGCTTCGTGGCGCGCGCCCGGGCCGTGCACGTGCACCCCGGGTTCGTCACCGGCCAGGTCGACCTCGCGCTGGTGCAACTCGAACGCCCGGCGCCCGCTGCGCTGCCGCCCGCGCCGCTCTACACCGGACCCTTGCTCGGCCACATCGTGCACCTGGTCAGCCACGGCGGCAGTACCACGCTGATCACCACCGGCGAGAACCGCGTCGACGCGCTGCAGCCCGATGCCGCGGGCCGGCCCTTGCTGTACCTGTTCGACCAGGACGGGCCCGACCTCTCGAGCAACGTGATCGGCCCGGCCGTGCCCGCCAACGGCACGCTGGGCGCGGGGCGCGAGGCCACGCTCGCCGCGGGCGATTCGGGCAGCGCGGCCTTCGTGGTGCTCGATGGCCGCTGGGGCCTGGCCGGCATCAACACCTTCCAGGCCACCGTCACGCCCAAGGGCGGCGGGCCGGTCGGGCGGCTGGCCGGGGGCATCTGGCTCGCGCCGCAGGCGGCCTGGATCGCGCGCGTGCTGCGCGGCGACAAGCCCGACGGCGGTGCGGACGCCAAACCCTGATCAGGCGCCGGGCGGCAGACCGAGCGCGTGCTGAAAGCGCGGTGGCACCGCCACCAGCATCGAGTGGTGGCGCGCCTGCACCTCGCTGGCCGTCACGATGCGGTGGGTCTGGCCGCGCCACAGGTCGCGCAGATCGGCCCAGCGCCGGCCCAGCCAGGTGCGGGGCAAGGGCGGGGCGGCATGCCAGGCGAAGCGGTAACCCAGGCCGGCGAGCAGGCGCACGGCCTCGGGCTGGCCATCCCGGAACTCGGCCAGGTGCTGCTCGAGCACGATCAGGGGCTGGCCGCGCGCGATGGTGTTCAGGCCGCCCTTGAGCACCTCGGTCTCGAAGCCTTCCACGTCGATCTTCATGAAATCGGGCCCGCGCCCGTCGAGCGCGAGATCGTCGAGCCGCTCGATGTCGATCGACACCTTGCGATCGCCCTGCGCGGACGCGTTGCGCAGCGACGAGCCGCCCAGGTTGGTGGCGTGTTCGAACAGCTCGAAGCGCCCAGCCTCGCTGCCCAGGCCGACCCTGCGCGCGTGGATGCGCGGGTCCCACTGCGTGTTGAAGCACAGCAGTCCGAAGGTGTCGGGGTGGGGCTCGAAGGCATGCACCGCGGCGAAGCGGCGCGCGAAGAACAGGCTGTGGTTGCCGATGTTGGCGCCGACGTCCAGGGCCACGCCCGCGGCGAACGTGGCGGCCAGCGGCTGCAGGAACGCGAACAGCAGCGCCAGTTCGTCGCGTTCGTAGACGCCGTGCTGGTTGATGTCGATGCCGATCAGGTCGTTGGCGAAGATCGCCATCTTGTGGCCGCGTTGCGCCGCATGCACCGCCGCGCGGCGCAGCAGCGCACGGGTGATGTAGCGGTCCACCAGGGCCCCGACGGGCTGCGCCTGGCGCACGCAAAGCAGGGTGGCGGCCTGGCCGGGGGCGGAGGGGGTCGAAGGCGTCATGGGCGGGCTGTCGGTTGGCGCATCAGCGCGGTGCGATGGGCGGGGGGCGCAGGGCAGGGCACAAGGCCACGCCATAGCCGGACCCCGAGCGGAACAGGCGGTCGAGCGCGGCCGGCACGTCCGCGCGCCGGGGCAGAAGCCGGCAGGCATCGGCATCGGCGCGCGCGTGCAGTGCGGTCATCGGCACCAGGTCCACCGCCTCGCGCGCACCGGCGGGTGGGCATCCCTTGAGCCGCGGCTCGTAGGCGGGCTCGAAGGCGTTCGCGGGCAGCAGCAGCGTCAGCCAGGGCGGCACGCCGCACACCGCCACCCCGCGGTCCTGCAGTTGCCGCAGCGGTCCGAGCGCGGCCGCTGCATCGGGCCGCTCGCGCCAGGCGCTCACGCCATCGCGCAGCAGCGATTGCGCCAGCCCCGCGCTGGCCAGCAGCGCGCACAGCAGCGCCGTGGTCCGCGCTGCGGTCGGCCCGGGCGCGCGCGGCGGCGCATCACGCAGCGAGGCCAGCAGCACCACGAACAGCGGCGCCAGGTTGTACCAGGCCGGCGGCACGCGCAGGCCGAAGTACGCCACCAGGGGCAGCAAGAGCAGCAGCGCGGGCCGCCGCCAGCACGCCAGCGCGAACACGCCCGCCATCGCCAGCCCCAGCAGCGGGAAGAAATCGCTGCGCACGAAGTACACCAGCAGGCCGCCGTCCTGGCGGCCCGCGAACTGGCTGCCCTGCTGCGACAGGCCGGCCAGCAGGTCGGCAAGCGGGAACGGATAGGCCAGCACGATCAGGCCCTGCACCGCGAGCACGGCCGGCAGGCCCAGGGGCGCGCCCCGCCACAGGGCCCGCTGGTCGTGCGCGTCGAGCGTGAGCAGCGCATGCGCTGCCGCCAGCAGGCAGGCCGTGGGCTGCGTCCAGGCCAGCAGGCCGATGCTGGCCACCCAGGCCCAGGCCATGCCGCGCACGCGCCATGCATGGCCCAGCAGCGCGATGGGCATGGCGAGCGTTTCGGGCCGAAAGCCCAGCTTGGCCTGCAAGGCACCAACCACCGTGATCAGCAGTGCGGTGGCCCACACGCCATGGCGGCTGCCGAAGCCCCAGGCCAGCGCCAGGGCCGTCAGGCCCATGGTGATCGCCAGCGCGATGAAGCCGCCCTGCAGCGAGCAATCGGGATTGAGCAGCGACAGCAGCCCGGGCCAGGCAATGCCGTGCCACACGTAGCGGTAGGCGCCGGTGGGGTCGAGCGGAAAGATCGGCGTCTCGAAGACGCCGCTGGCGCAGTGGTACTGCGCGACCGAGGCAAACAGCACGCCGTCGCCCACCGGGGCCGGCAGCGGCAGCGCCGCGAACACCGCCACGCGCGCCGCCAGCAGCGCCAGCGCCAGCGTGGCCAGCGCGCTGTCACCACCCCAGCGCATCGATCACCTCGCCGGCCCAGCGCTCCATGGTCGGCAGCGTGGGCAAGGGCCGGTCGAACAGGCCCGGCCGCTGCACCCGCCGCAGCATGGTCTGCAGCGCCGCCGCGAAGCCGGCCTCGCCGGGCTCGGCGATCAGCACCCAGGGCGTGCCTTCGAGAATTTCGCTCACACCCGATTCGCGGTTGAGCACCACCGCGCAGCGCCGGTACAGCGCCTCGATCGCCGGCAGGCCGAAGCCCTGGCGCGCGGGCATCAGGAACACATGGGCCAGGCGGTACAGGTCTTCCAGCCGCGCGTCGCTCACGAAGCCGTGGAACACCACGCGATCGGCGATGCCCAGCGAGGCGGCCAGCGCCTGCAGTGCGTCGCCCTCGGGCCCCTTGCCCGCGATGTGCAGCCGCCAGCGCGGCCCCCCCGGGTCGCCGGCGGCCAGCGCGCGCAGCATCCAGTCGATGCGCTTGCTGGCCTGCAGCCGGCACACGCTGAGCAACTGCACCTCCTGCTCGCTGCGCAACGGCAGTTCACCGGCGATGCGGCCATGACCACCCAGGTAGTGCACCTGCGCACGGCGCCCATAGAGCCGGTGCATCTCGTGCGACAGCGCCTGCGTGTTGGTGAGCAGTTGCTGCGCCGCGCGCACACCGCGGCCCGTGGCCCAGTCGCGCACGCGCAGCCTCATGCGCTCGCCCACCGTGTCTTGCGGCGCGGGCGAGAGCAGGCTGTAGGTGTCGGGGATGCGCAGCTGGAAATGGCGCGCGCCCACCAGCCCGGCGTGCATGGCCGACTGGATGTTGAACAGCGCGGGCAGCGGCGAGCCCATGGCCCGGATGCGCGCCAGCGCAGCGCGCAGCGCCCAGGCCTTCACCGGTCCGCCGGCCTCGGGCCGCAGCTGGTGCACGCGCAGCGGCAGCGTGGCGTGGCGCGCCAGGTCGATATGGTCGTGGTAGCAGAGCACACAGTGCGGCTTGCCGCGCGCGTGCAGGCCTTCGCTGAGCGCGAGGATCACGCGCTCCTCGCCGCCGAACTCCACGAACTCGGGCTGGAAGATCACGGCCTCGCCGGCCGCGGGAAACGAATCGCCAACGCTCATGGAACGGTCCTCGTGTCGGTGCGGCCTTCGTTGGCCACGAGCCGGGCGAGCAGGGCGCTCAGCACGGCGTCGCGGTCGATGTGCTGCTCGGCGTGGGCGCGCGCGCGCTGGCCCAGCGTGAGGCGCCGCGACGGGCTGTCCATCAGCGATGCCAGCGTGGCCGCGAGCGCGCGGTCGTCGCCCGGCGGCACGCAGGCCCCGCAGCGCGAGACCACGTCGGCCAGCTCCGTGCCCTCGCGGCAGGTCGCGATCACCGGGCGTCCGCTGGCCAGCATGTTGGTGAGCTTGGAAGGCAGCACCAGGTCTTCGGCTTCCACGCTCTGCGGCAGCAGGTGCACGTCGGCCAGGCCCAGCAGATCGCCCAGCCGCTCCAGCGGTTGCAGCGGCAGCAGCCGCAGGTTGGGCAGGCGGCGCGCCGCCTGTTCGAGCTCGGCCTGCATCGCGCCCTGGCCGCACACCACGAACACGATGTCGCTGCGGTGCGCGAGGTGCTGCGCGGCGCGCGCGATCACGTCCAGCCCCTGCTTGGCGTTCCAGGTGCCCGAGAACAGGGCCACACGCACCCCGTCGGCCAGGCCCAGCTCGGCGCGGTAGGGGCTGGGGCCGGCGAGCGGGCGCACGGTCTGCACGTCGGCCCAGTTGGGAAACAGGCAGCCCCGGGCTTCGTCCACGCCCTTGCGCCTCAGGTGCGCGAGCATGCGCCCAGAGATCGTGGACACGGTGTCGAAGCGGCGCAGCAGCCACGATTCCAGGCCCAGGGCCGTGCGGCGCAGCGCGGCGTGGCGCAGCAGGCCCATCTGCAAGGCCACGTCGACCTCGAAGTCCTGCACATGCAGCCACGCCTGGGCGCCCGTGGCCCGGGCCGTGAGCCAGCCCATGGGCGCGCACAGCAGCGCAGGCGCCACCACGATCACCGCGTCGGGGCGCCAGGCCCACTGGCGCAGCATGGCCGGCAGCGAGGCCAGCGCAAAACTCGCCAGGTGCAGCACGCGCTTGAGGCCCCCCGGGTGCCGCGGCACCCACAGCGGTGCGCGCCACACGCGCACACCCTGCCACGTGTGCTGGCGCCAGGCCGGACGGCGCCAGCCGGCATCGACCTGCCAGGCCGGGTAGTAGGGCGGCGCGCACACCACGCGCACCTCGTGTCCGCGCGCGGCCAGCCAGGCCGCCATCTCGCCCGAGTACTTGCCGATGCCCACGGGTTCGGGGGCGAAGTTGGTGCTGTAGACGAGGATCTTCATGGCCGGGGTTCGCGGGCCGCGGCCTCGCGCTCCTTGACCTTGAGCACGATGAAGTACTCGTAGATGCACTGCAGCAGCGCGTAGCGAACGCCGGCCATGCCGTCGAGCAGGCCGCGACGCCACAGCAGCATGTACAGCAGCTTCACCAGCGGCCGCGCGGGCAGCCGGTAGAACAGCGCCTTCTGGTGCACGCGCCGCTGGTTGAAGTCGGCGCCGAACAGGGCGATGCGCCACGAGGGCCGGGCGATCGCGCCCTGCACGATCAGATCGGCCTCCATGCGCGAGTACTGGTTGTGCTTGTGCAGCCAGTGGTCCAGCCCCTTCGAGAACGGGTAGTGGTCGAACGGCGCCTGCAGGTCCTCGATGCCGCCATCGACCTGCAGCACCTCGTTGATCTCGCGCTCGTAGCGCACGTGCGGCGGCCGCACCAGGCGCACGTAGAAGGGCGAGATCTGCGAGTGCCTGAGCCAGCGTCCCCACCAGATGTCGCGCCGGCGCATGCGCGCGGCCACCACCCCGGCGGGCGCGCGCTGCACGAAGCGGCCGATCTCGTCGCGCAGCGCTTCGGGCAGGCGCTCGTCGGCGTCGAGGATCAGCACCCAGGGGTGCTTGAACGGCAGGGCCAGGCCGGCGTTGCGCTGGCTCGCGTAACCGGTGAAGGCGCGCTGCGTCACCGTGGCGCCCGCGGCCTGCGCCAAGGCCACGGTGCGGTCGTCGCTGAGCGAGTCCAGCACGTGCACGTCGTCGCTCCAGGCCACGGTGGCGAGGCAGCCCGGCAGGTCGCGCTCCTCGTTGCGCGTGAGCACCAGCACCGACACCGGCGGCTTCGCTGGCGCGCTCATTGAACAGCCCCCCGGCGCCGCTGGCGCACCCGCACGGCGGGGTGGCCGGCCCACACCGTCCAGGCCTCGTCGACCGATCGCATCAGCACCGAGCGCGCGCCGAGCACGCATCCTGGCGCCAGACGCACGCCGGGCCCGACGAAGGCCTCGGCGCAGACCCAGGCGTGTTCGCCGATGTCGATCGGCCGGGCCACGAGCTGGAAGTTGGGCGAATCGATGTCGTGGGTGCCGCCGCAGAGGTGGGCGCCCTGCGAGATCACGGCCCCCGAGCCGATGCGCAGCGGCCCCATGTTGTAGAGCGTCGCGCCATCGCCCACGCCCACCCGGTCGCCGATCTCAAGCTGCCAGGGCGCCCAGATGCGCACGCCCGGGTACACGTGCACGTGCCGGCCCAGGCGTGCCCCGAAGGCCCGCAGCAGCGTGCGGCGCCATGCGTGCGCGGGCCGCGGGCTGGGGCGAAACAGCAGCAGCCACACCAGGCCCCAGAGCGCGCGCGCGAGCCGGTTGCCCAGCGCGAACGAGGCCTGCGTGGCGGGGTCGTTGCCCTGGACGATCATGGCCGCCCCAGCGCGTGCGCGACGTCGATGAGCGACTGCGCCATCGCATCGACCGAGAACTGGCGCCGAAAGAGCGCGCGCGCCGCCTGGCTCATGGCGTTGCGCTGGTCCGCTTCGAGCGCGAGCCAGTGGGCCAGCAGCCGGCGCATGCCCTCGGCGCTGTCCGTGTTCACCAGGCCGGCGCCGGCCGCCTGGATCTCGCGCCAGATGTTCACCTTGTCCGAGATCAGAACCGGCAGGCCGCAGGCCAGTGCCTCGGCCACGGCGATGCCGAAGTTTTCCTGGTGCGAGGGCAGGGCGAAGGCCTCGGCCAGGTGCAGCGCGCCCCACTTGGCCTCGCCGCTGAGCATGCCGGTGAAGTGCACGCGGTGGGCCACCGAATGCCGCCTGGCCAGCAGCTTGAGGCGATCGAGCTGCCCGCCGTCGTCGGGCCCGGCGAACACCAGGTGCAGGCCCGGGTGCCTCGGCGCCTCTTCACCGAAGGCCTCCACCAGCAGGTCGCAGCCCTTCTTCTCGTGCAGCCGGCCCAGGAACAGCAGCAGCCGCTTGCCGCGCAGTTCGGGATACGTTTCGAGAAACCGCTGCGCCAGGCGCGGCCCGTCCTCGGGGGGCGGCCGCGTGCCGTAGGCCACCACCTGTTCGCGCGCGGCGTAGAGCCAGAACGATTCGCGCGCGAGGCGGCGTTCCTCTTCGCTGGTGAACAGCACCGCCGCGGCGTCGCGCAGCACGCGGTAGTCGCCCCAGGGCCAGTACAGCCACTTCTTGAGGTGCTTGAGCGGGTAGGTGTGCTTGAACCAGGGGTCGAGCATGCCGTGCGTGAACACCACGTAGGGCAGGCCCATCGCGCGATGGGTGTGCCAGGTGGCCAGGCTGTGGTACTGCCAGAGGCCGTTGACCACGGTGAGGTCGTAGCGGCGCGCGTGCTGGCGCAGCCAGCCCGAGAGGCCACGGTGGAAGCCGTACTTGCCGTGGCCCGGGCCGATCGCGTGCACCGTGAGCGGGTGTTCGCGCACGTGCGGCATGGACGGGTCGTCGAGCGCGACGATGTCGACCTCGTGCCCCATCTCGCGCAAGCGCAGCCCGCGCTGCAGCACCCCTTCCATCGGGCCGCCGCGGCGGGGATCCACGGTGGGCAACACGTGCAGCAGTTTCATGCGACCGCCTGTTCCTGGGTGAAGGACCGGTAGAGGAAGCGGGCCCAGCCGCGGTGGTTGCCCACGGTGTGGGCGGCGCCGGGATGCAGCCACTGGTGGATGGGCACGGCGAAGCCGGTCTTGGGCCGTTCGAGCACCGGCGCCGGCAGTTGCGGCGCCACCGCCCGCGCCACCGCGCGCTTTTCGCGCGTGGCCGACAGGCCGGGCAGCTCGCGCCATTGCCGCAGCAGCGTGCCGTCCACGAACGGCACGCGGATCTCGAGCGAATGCGCCATGCCGGCCCAGTCGGCGTCGCGCAGCAACTGGTGGCGCATGTACCACTGCATCTCGAGTGCCGAGAGCGCCAGCCGCGGCGAGCGAAGACCACGGGTACTCGCCTGCAGGCGGGCCAGCGTGTCGAGTTCGGCCAGACCTTGCGCGGCGAGCTCCGGGTCCATCAAGGCTGGAATCTCCCAGGGCATGAACAGCGCACGCCGCAGCAAATAGGCGCCACCGATCGAGCCGCCGTACTCCACCAGGCCGGCGTACTTCGCCGAGGGCAGCAGCCCTGGCATCCGGCTCATGGCGTGGCGGATGCCCAGTCCCAGGTGAGGCACCCGGGCCAGCGGCTGTATTCGCCGCTGCAAGGTCGGCACCTGGCTGAAACTCGGGTAGGAGCCGAACAATTCGTCGCCGCCAATGCCCGATAAAGCCACCTTTAGGCCTTGTGCAGCGGCCGACTTGGCCACGAACCAGGTGTTGATGCCATCGACGGTGGGCTGGTCCATCGCGTGCATCAGGGCTTCGCGGTCCTTTGCAAAGTCAGACGCATTGAAGCGGTGCAGGTGGTGTTTTGCGCCGAGCTGGCTGGCCACTTCCGCCGCCAGCGCGGCCTCGTCCTGGCGGGTGCCCGCGTACTCGTCGAAACCGAGGGTGACGGTGTGCAGGGCCCGGTGCCTGGCGGCGCAAGCCGCGATCATGGTGGAGTCCAGTCCGGCCGACAGGAACACGCCGACCGGCACATCGGCCACCATGTGCGCGGCCACGCTGTCGTCCACCGCGCGGGCGATGTCGTTCAACGGTTCTGCGAGCGGATCGCGCCGGGCCTCTTGCGCGCACAGCAGGCCATGAAGTGGGCTGTCGAAGGGCACCGCGCCGCCGGCTTTGCCGTCGCGCACCTGCATCCAGTGCCCTGGAGGCAGGGCCCGGATACCCTTGTAAAGCGTCCAGGGGTCCGGCACCGATCCCCACAGCAGGAAACCCGCGTGGCCAGCAGGCTCCGGTCGACGGTCGACGTCCGCTTCCAGCAACGACTTGACTTGTGAGGCGAAGCGCAGCGTCGCGCCATCGTCGGCGACGTACAGTGGCTTGACGCCGAACGCGTCACGCGCCAGAAACAGCGTGCGGCTGGCCGCGTCCCAGATGGCGAAGGCGAACATGCCGCGCAGGCGGCCGAGCATGGCCGGGCCGTCGCGCGACCACAGCTTGAGCAGCACCTCCGTGTCGGACGCGGTGCGCATGGCCACGCCGCTGCGCACCAGGTCTTCGCGCAGCGCCGCGTGGTTGTAGATCTCGCCGTTGAAAACGATCTGGTTGCCGTTGCGTTCGTCGCGCATCGGTTGGGCGCCGCTGTCGTCGGTGGCGATGATGGCAAGGCGCCGGTGCGCCAGCGCAACCCGCCCATCGCTTGAACACCACAGGCCTGCGCCGTCGGGTCCTCGCGCTCGCATGCGCTCCCGCATGCGCATGAGCTCGTCCAGGTTCACAGGAGAGGCGTCCGGGTGGTAGGCCAGCGTGCCGGCGATTCCGCACATGGGTCAGCGTCTTTCGGGTGTCGGCATGGCGGCGGCAGGCGTGGCGGTATCGCTCAGCAAGCGCGCGTAAATGCGGAGGTATTGATCGATGGCTTTTGAGGCCTCGAAGCGGCGCGACCAGGCCACGCAGGCGGCGGCCCGGCGGCGCCGCTCACCGGCGGGCACGTCCAGCAGCGCCTGGAGCACCTGCGCGCCATGGGCTGCCCAGGCGTCAATGTCGTCGCTGGCATTCAGCAAGGGCAGGTAGCGCGATTCGGGTCCCCCGATCTCGTTCATGGGGGCGTCGTCGGTGGTGATCACCGGGCAACCGCAGGCCTGCGCCTCGATGATCGGCCAGCCGAAGCCTTCTGCCAGGCTCGGAAACAGCAGCGCCTGAGCCAGCGAATAGGCCGCCTGCAGCGCGGTGTTGTCGAGGTTGTAGAGAAACCGAACCTGGGCCGTCGGGGGAAGCGCATGGACAGCCTGTCGAATAGCCGGGCTTTGAGGCACCCCCACCAACCACAGCGGCAGTGGCTGCGAATGGCGGAGGACGTGCTGTGCATAAAGGCGCAACACCCCCTGCACGTTCTTGTACCAGCTCCCACCGCTGACGTGCAGCAACATCCCGGGACCCGGCACGGGGTGGCCCGCGGCCTCGAGGATGCCTGTCGCGGCCTCGGCCGTCATCGGTTCATAGGGGTGGTTCATACCGTTGTGAACCACTTCGCAAGTGGTGGCCTGCAAGCGACTCAACCGCAGCAAGTCTTCCCGGGTCCGTTGGGAGATGCAGATGAAGTGCCTCGCGTGCTGATAGCCGTGGCGAATGAAGCGCTGATAGAGCCGGCCAGTAAAGCGTGTGGGGTTCTGCACAATCTCGCCGAGGGCGCTGCGAAGCGCGAGCAGGTCGTGCACGTGGACGACATGCGGACGGTCCTGCAGGCGCGGCGCCCAGGGGCCCTGCGCCTGATCGGTGAGCACGAAAAGGGTGTCTGCGGGCTCTCGCGCCACAGCCCCTCTCAACCACCAGGCGAACAACAGGTACTGATCGACGTAACCGGCCCATTTGCTCAAGGCGCCACGCTGTATCCATGCACGCAGCCGGGCGGGCGGCGCCCACACCTGCACCTCGTGACCGCGCGCTTCATACGCCGATCGCAACATGCCTGCAAAGCGCGGCATGCTCTGCGAATCCATGAACGCCGGGTGGGCCAACAGCACGATGCGCACGGCTCAGGCCCTCCCGGGCTGGAGCCCGCGCGCGGGTTCGGCGGGCAGGGCGTCGACCGAGGGCCGCGAGCCACCGAACAGCGCGCCCAGCGCCCGCGCCACACCGGCCACCAGCAGGAACAGCACGATGTTCTGCGGCAGGTTGCGCACGGTGCCGATGAGCCAGGCGTGCAGCGAGTCGTTGCTCAAGCCGTTCTGGAACAGCTTCCAGACCAGCAGCATGCCCACGGCCGACAACATCACCTGGCCCCGGCGGTGCCGGAAGGCCAGCAGGTCCATGGCCGCAAAGGCCAGCAGGCAGCCCGCGAAATACATCGCCAGAAAGGCCGGCCCGGCCACGCCGAGGCCTTGCGCGAGCATGGAGCCGGTGCGCCGGCTGCCCAGCGCGGCGCCCTGGCTCAGATGGCTCAGGTAGTCGCCGATCGAGAACTCGAGCGCCTTCTTGTCGATGTCGATGCCCAGGCGGCGGATCACCGGGTCGGGCAGCGCCACCCAGAACATGTCGAGCGTGGTTTCGGTGAGCAACTGCCGGTCGCTTTGCGTGAGCGTGCTCGCGAAGTACAGGGCGTTGTCGTGAAACTTGGTTTCGACCAGGCGCGCCAGCAGGGGGTTGTCGAAGTAGTGCTCGTCGTACTTGCGCAAGGTGTCGGCGCGCTGCTCCTCGCGCACGTTGGCGAGCTCCTCGGGGCGCGTCCAGTAGTGAAAGGTGTTCTGCACCATCTGCACCGCCGACACGCTGCCGCGCGCCTTGCGCGCCACCACCATGGCCGTGGCGAGATCGCTGAGCGGAATCGACAGCGCGGCCAGCACCAGGCCGGCCACGGCCACCTGCAGCACGCGCTTGCCCGACACGGGTTGCGCGCTGCGCATCACGCCGAGCAGCACGAACAGGCCGACCGTCACGAAGCCCGACAGCATCACCTGGCGCGCGTTGGCGGCCAGGCCCAGCAGCACCACCAGGCCGGCAAAGAACAACAGGCCCAGCCACTGCTGGCGCCAGCGGCTGTAGGCCTCGCCGAACTGCAGCATGTACATGGGAATCAGGAACGGCGCCCAAGCCAGGAACGACAGACCCTGCATCACCTTGCCGAAGGTGCTCTCGCGGCCTGCGCCCAGCAGAAAGGCCAGCAGGCCCACATAGCCCGTGAACCACAACACACCGGTGCTGGGCGTGGCATACAAGCCCAGGCCGCGCAGCCATTGGCGCGGCAGCGATTCGCCGTGCGCCCCGGACGGGCTGAGCACCCAGCGGTAGCCCGTGTGCGCGAGCATGGCCAGCAGCTGGAAACCGGCCAGCATGCCGAAGGTTTCCAGCGGCAGCCGCAGGTTGCCGGCCAGCGAGGTGCCGTACGCGGTCTGGCCCAGCAGCGCGCCCAGCTGGGTGGTCACGCAAAAGCCGAACAGCGCGAAGGTGGACAGCGGGTGGGTCTGCAGGGCCGGTGTCCACAGCAGGTAGAGCAGCACCGCCATCGACGAGGCGAAGGCGATGCAGGCCGAGGCGATGTTGTCCGCTGCGGGGTCGATCAGCAGCTGGCCCGCCAGCGCCCCCAGCGAGAGCGCCATCAGCAGGTACAGCACGAACCGGCCGGTGCTCGGGGCGGCAGATCGACGGACCGGGGGCGTGTTCATGGGGGCGCGGGGTGGATGGGGGTCAGCGTCGGCTGGCCAGCGGCAGGAAGCGTTGGGCGCGCTGGCGCAACCACGTGCGCTGGTCTTCGGGCAGCCGGCTCAGGAAGGCGGCCATCAGCGCGCCCGTGCCCAGCAACACCCCGCTGCAGACCGCGGGGCCCCACGGCGGCACCCAGGCGATCGCCAACATGGCGGCCACGCACACGGCGGCCTGCAGCAGCGCGAACCGGAACAGGCCCTGCGGCCACACCAGGCCTTGCTGCGCCATCCAGCGGCGCGCCCGCACCAGCATCGTGACGGCGCTCGCGGTTTCCGCCGCCAGCAGCACGACGGCCACGCCGCCCATGCCCAGCCGCCCGTCGAGCCAGACGATGCCCGCGACGGTAAAGCCCGCGAGTGACGCGGCGGTGACGAACTGCACCCGCAGCAGGTTGTTGCCGACCACGATGGACTCGGCCGGGCGCGCCAGCGCGAACACCAGCATGGCCGCGGAGAAGAGGGCGAACACCGGCGCGTCGAAGGGCAGCTTGCCCTGGGTCCAGGCCTCGAACAAGGCCGGCCCGAGCGCCTGCAGCAGCACCAGCAGCGGGCCGAGCATGAACACCACCAGCAGCCAGATGAAGGCGAAGGTGCTGTCGATCGCGCCCTGACGGCGATCGCGCAGAAAGCCCATGAACTCCGGAAACAAGGGATCGATCACGGTGGCCACGCCCTGCAAGGCCAGGTTGCTCGCGGTGCGCAGCGTGGTGAACACCACCGCGGGCGCGGCGCCCAGCGTGGCGCTCACCAAGACGCGTGTGCCTTGCTGGCGCACCAGGCCGAGCAGGCAGGTCAAGCCGAGACCGAACGAGGCCAGCAGGTTGCGCCAGCCCAGCCGCCACGACGGCAGGCCCAGCCGCACCCGGTGGGCGCGCGCGATGCCCCACAGGTCGGCGAGGTACAGCAGGTGCAGCGCCAGCGTGAGCAGGCCCAGTGCGATCGACAGTTGCAGCAGGCCCGCGCCCCGGTGCAGCAGCCCGGCGGTGGCCACGGCGTTGGCCAGTGCGATGCCCACGCCCCACCAAGCGGCGCGCGGAAAACGGCCGAAGGCGCTCGCGACCCGCCCGTACAGCCCGCTGATGCAGACCGAGAGGTAGGTGGTTCCGCAGTGCACCAGCAGCGCCGTGGTGGCTTCTGCGGTCAGCCGCGGCGGCAGCAGGCCATCGAGGTCGAACAGGCGCGCGGCCTGGCCGCTCAACGCCAGCGCACCGAGCAGCAGCCATTCCGCCAGCCCCAGCGCCAGGCTGAAGGGCAGGGCGGCCGACAGCAGCAAAGAGATCGCGCGGGCATCGCGTTGCGGCACGCGCAGGATCTCGTTGCCCACGTAGGTGTGGTGGGCGTAGCTGAAGATGCCCACGAAGCTGCCCACCGACACGATCACCAGCCAGCACCCGTACTGCTCGACAGGCCAGTGTGTGAGGAACACCGGCACCAGCCCCACCTGGGTGACCACCATCACGCCGATGCGCGCCCATGCCGCCAGGCTTCCCGACAACACACGTGCGGCGGTTCCCATGGCGCTGCTCAGGCGTGCTCGCTGTGCATCGCGGCCTCGATCACCGTGGCCGGCCCTTCGTCGAGCGCGGCGCGCAGGATGCGCTGCATCACGCGCTCGTTGTGGTGCCCGTCGCGCTGGTAGCGCCGCTGCCCGGCCTGCGCAAGGCGATCGCGCCGCGGCTCGTCGGCCAGCAGGGCCGCGCAGACCTCGGCGCATTCCTTTGCGTCGCGCCAGAACACGGCCTCTTCGCCCTCGCGGTACAGCCGCTCGTGCTCGTCGGTGCGCTCGGCGCACAGCAGGCCGCCGAGCGCGGGAATTTCCAGCGAGCGCGTGGTGTGGCGGTCGCGGTTGTCGTGCGAGAGCAGGCCCAGGTTCACGCGCGCGCACTGGATGGCGCGCGCGTAGTCGTCGCCGCCGATGGCGCCGCCGGCCCAATGCGCCTGCAGGCGTTTCCACTCGGGCGCCTTGTGCCAGTTCGGGCCGCGGATGGTCAGCGGCACGCCGCGTTCGATGAGTTCGAGCAGGAAGGGACCGCGGTCGGGAAACCAGGAGCCGAGGAACAGCACGTCGCTGCCCCATGCGATCCGGTCGAGCGCCGACACGGCGCGCGGTGCGTGGCTGACTTCGTCGGCGCTGCGGAACACGCGCATGCAGCGGCGTGCACCCAGGCGTCGCAGCTCGGGCAGGTTCTCTTCGCGCACCACCACGAGCAGGTCGTAGTCGGGCACGGCCTGCCGGTAGGCGGCGAAGCGCGCGCCGTCGCGTGGCCCTGTGGGGTCGTCGATGTTGTAGTTGACGATGCGTCGGGCGTGCCGGCGCAGCCGCGCCACCACCTGCGGCGTGACCCACTCGCCGCCGTCCACGTGGCAGACGTCGAAGCGACGCTGCCCCAGCACACGCTGCAGGCCGCTGTCGATGCGGCGGCCGAACCAGTGGCCGCCCACGTGCCAGGTCCAGCGGTCGACCCAGGGGCTGGCGGGCAGCAGCTCGCGCAGGTCGAGGTGCTCGACGCTCGCGCCCAGCCGTCGCAAGGCGCGTGCGCGGTCCAGGCAGGTGCCGCTGCGCGGACCGAGGTAGAGCACGCTGCAGCCGGCCGGATTCATGCCGCAGCCTTGTCGAGGAACACCTCGCGGTACACCGCGCGCAGCCCGTCTTCCAGCCGGCGCTGCGGGCGAAAGCCCAGGGCCGTGAGGCGGCTCACGTTCATGAGCTTGCGCGGCGTGCCGTCGGGCTTGCTGCGGTCGAACTCGATCGCGCCTTCGTAGCCGACCACGCGCGCCAGGGTTTGCGCGAGCTCGCGCACGGTGAGGTCTTCGCCCATGCCGATGTTGATCAGCGGCGGCTCGAAGCGGCCGGTGGCGGCCTCGTCGCTGCCCAGCAGGCTGTCGAAGCCCGCGTCGTCCAGGCGCATCAGGTGCAGGCAGGCGGCGGCCATGTCGTCGCTGTGCATGAACTCGCGCCGCGGCGTGCCGCTGCCCCACACGCTCACGCTCGGCGCGCCGCTCACGCGAGCCTCGTGAAACTTGCGCATGAGCGCGGGAATGACGTGGCTGCTCTGCAGGTCGAAGTTGTCGCCGGGCCCGTAGAGGTTGGTGGGCATTGCCGCCAGAAAGCGCGTGCCGTGCTGGCGGTTGTAGCTCCAGCACATCTCGATGCCGGCGATCTTGGCGAGGGCGTAGGCGCGGTTGGTGGGTTCGAGCGGGCCGCCGAGCAGGTGAACCTCCTGCAGCGGCTGCGGCGCCAGGCGCGGGTAGATGCAGCTCGAGCCGAGGAACAGCAGCCGCTGCACGCCGTGCCGCCAGGCCTGGTGGATGGCGTTGGTCTGGATCAGCAGGTTGTCGCGGATGAAGTCGGCCGGTTGCTCGCGGTTGGCGAGGATGCCGCCCACGCGCGCCGCCGCCAGGAAGACGTAGGCCGGGCGTTCGCTGGCGAAGAAGCGTTCGGTGGCCGCGGCGTCGGTGAGGTCGAGCTCGGCGTGCGTGCGCAGGATCAGCCGCCGGTGGCCGCTGGCGCGCAGGGCCCGCACGATGGCCGAGCCGACCAGGCCGCGGTGGCCCGCGACGTAGATGGGGGCGTCGAGGTCCACGGCCTCACTCCTGGTACTCGTAGGCCGGAAACCCCGCGAGCTTGACCATCGCGTCGCGGCGCGCGATCTGGTAGTCGGTGAGCACCATTTCGCGCACCAGCTCGGGCAGGCCCACGCGCGGCGCCCAGCCGAGCTTTTCCTTGGCGCGGCTGGGGTCGCCCAGCAGCGTCTCGACCTCGGTGGGGCGGAAGTAGCGCGGGTCCACGCGCACGATCACGTCGCCTTCGCTGACCTTGAGGTCGCTGCGGCTGGTCGATGCCACCACGCCGGCTTCGTCGATGCCCGCGCCCACCCAGGTGAGCGCGATGCCCAGCTCGGCCGCGGCCATTTCCACGAACTGGCGCACGCTGTGCTGCACGCCGGTGGCGATCACGAAGTCCTCGGGCCGGTCCTGCTGCAGCATGAGCCACTGCATCTCGACGTAGTCGCGCGCGTGGCCCCAGTCGCGCAGCGCGCTCAGGTTGCCCAGGTACAGGCAGTCCTGCAGGCCCAGCGCGATGCGCGACAGCGCGCGCGTGATCTTGCGCGTGACGAAGGTCTCGCCGCGGCGCGGGCTCTCGTGGTTGAACAGGATGCCGTTGCAGGCATACATGCCGTAGGCCTCGCGGTAGTTCACCGTGATCCAGTAGGCGAACAGCTTGGCCACCGCGTAGGGGCTGCGCGGGTAGAACGGCGTGGTTTCGCGCTGCGGCACTTCCTGCACCTGGCCGTAGAGCTCGCTGGTGCTGGCCTGGTAGAAGCGGCAGGTTTTTTCGAGGCCGTGCTGGCGGATGGCTTCGAGCAGGCGCAACGTGCCCATGGCATCGGTGTCGGCCGTGTACTCGGGTGTTTC
This sequence comes from Hydrogenophaga sp. T2, assembly GCF_049843535.1. Lineage (NCBI taxonomy): Bacteria > Pseudomonadati > Pseudomonadota > Betaproteobacteria > Burkholderiales > Comamonadaceae > Hydrogenophaga > Hydrogenophaga sp. T2. The sequence continues at coordinate 107,465 of NZ_JBBHZJ010000009.1, forward strand.
GAAGCTCACCGCCACGTGGCTCATCGCGCCGAGGTTGTAGACCTCGTCGGGCCGCACCTGGCCCACGATGCGCGAGAGGTTGCTGCTGTCGGTGAGGTCGCCGTAGTGCAGCACCAGGCGGCGGTCTGCCTCGTGCGGGTCCTGGTAGAGGTGGTCGATGCGGTCGGTGTTGAACGACGAGGCGCGCCGCTTGATGCCGTGCACGCGGTAACCCTTGGCCAGCAGCAGCTCGGCGAGGTAAGCGCCGTCCTGGCCGGTGATGCCGGTGATGAGTGCGGTTTTGGGGGTCATGGTGCGTTCGTTGGGTGGAGCGCGAGGCGCGTTGCGGTGTCGAGTCCGGCGAAGCGGCCGCGCAGGGCCGGGTCGATGGCGGCGACCATGGCCGCCGCGAAGGCGGCCTGCACCGCGTGGCCGCGGCGGTGGTCGCGGTCGATCGAGGACACGCGCACCAGCATGCCGTCGGGGATGCGCCGGTCGAGCAGGCCGTAGCGCATCTCGGTGAGCTTCTTGTCGAAGCCGCCGGCGGTGATGTGGTCGCCCACGACGGTCCAGTAGGTCACGGGCTCGAAGCGCTGGCCCAGGTGGGTGCGCATGCGGCGCGCGGTGATGGTCTGGTCGGCGAGCGCGAGCGGGAAGGTCTCGATGTGTTCGAGCTTGAAGCCCTGGGCCGGATAGCAGACCTCGGGCAGGTGCAGTTGCAGGTTGTCGGTCTGCGCCTTGCCGTAGGCGATGGACAGCATGATGCGGTAGCCGTCGGCGCGCGCGTAGGTGCGCGTGAGCACCTGGGTGTAGATGGCGTCGATCGTGCGCTGCAGCTCGGGGTCGACGATCTGCACCGGCACGTCGCCGAGCTCGCGCCAGTCGGCGAAACGCGGCGGCACCATGGCCTTGAGGTCGATGGGAGCACGCACGTCGGCCAGGCTGCCTTCGGGGCGCAGCGCCTGCGCCAGCGCGGCGCCGCCGGCCATGAGGCCGCCGAGAAGCAGGTGTCGGCGCGGGATCGTCATGGTCAGGCTCCCAGAACGGCGGGTGGCGGGGCAGGGGGCTGGCCGCGCAGGCGCTCGACGAACTGCAGCAGGTTGTCGAAGCCGATGATGAGGATGAGCGCGCTCAGGAACAGCACCATGCCCGCAAAGCCATGCAGGAAGCCCTGGCCGGCTTCGTTGCCGAAGTGGTAGGTGATGAGGCTGAGCGCCATCACGCGGATCACGTTGGCGGTGAACGAGATCGGCACGATCAGCAGCGCCAGGCCGACGTTGCGAAACAGCGAATCGCGCCGCACCAGGTTGAGGTAGAGCAGGCCGAGCGCTTCCAGTGTGAGCAGGGTCTGCAGGCCTGCGCAGGCGTCGGCCACGAGCAGCATGTACTGGCCGATCTGCAGCACCACCCCGTTGCGGCCGATGGGGTAACCGAAGGCGTAGAGCACGTGCTCGGCCACGTAGGACACGGCCATCTTCATGGGCATGGTCACCACGTCGACCACCTGAGGCGGCAGCGGCACCATGAAGCCCATGAAGAACAGCGCGAACCACTGGGCCTTGAGCGCGGACCAGCCACGCAGCACCACGATCAGCCCCGCGAGCAGCCAGATCACCGAGCCGACTTCGAACACGCCCACGCCCTGCGAGCGGCCCAGCGCATAGAACAGCAGGGCCAGCGCCACGAGCGGCCAGCCCCAGGCGCTGGGCTGCCGGCCTTCGGCGGCGGCTTCCATGGCGCCCCAGTTGCGGTACAGCAGCCACAGCGAGATGCCGAGCACGATCGGCCCGTGCATCTGCTCGTCGCGCGCCCAGGGGCCGGTGAAGAGGTCGGCCAGCGTTGGCACGTAAAGGACACACAGGCCGGCCAGAATCGGCAGCCAGGCCAGCCAGCGCTGCACCGGGTTCGCGCGGTCCCCGGCCGAGAGGAAAGGATCGTTCGTGTTCACGTCAGTCTCGAGACTTGTGCGCGGATCGCGCCCGCAGGCGCGCCGGCTGGCGCTGGGCGTGTTCGCCTGCCTGCTGATCTGGGTCGGGGGCAACCTGGTGCACGCCCAGGTGGCCGAGGTGCTGGTGTCGCCCTGGGACAAGCTGGTGCACCTGACGCTCCACACCGGCGTGGCGCTGGGCGCGGGCCTGCTGCTCGGCGTGCGGCGACCGCGCGACCTGTGGCGCTGCTTTCTGCTGGCCCTGCTCGTGGGCGTGATGGACGAGGGGCTGCAGTTCTTCGAGCCCGGCCGCTCGGTGGACGCCGACGACCTGCTGGCCAACGCGGTGGGCGCGCTGCTGGGCACGGCGCTGCACGCGCTGCATTGGCGCTGGCGCGCCGGCCCGCGGGCCGACAGCGAGGACTCGGCGCTCACGCGTCATTGAGCACCGTCCCCACCAGGGCGACCCCGGTGTCTTGCAGGCGGCGTGCGAATTCGCCGGCGCCGCGCAAGGGTGTGCGGTTGCGCCGCGCCACGAGCACGGCCGCGCCCACGCGGGCCGACAGGATCTCCGCGTCGGCGCAGTCGTGGCCGGCGGGCGTGTCGATGAGCACCACGTCGTGCTGGGCGATGGCGGCATCGAGCAGTTCGGCCAGCGCGGGGCTGCCCACCAGCTCCTGCGGGTTCGGCGGCGTGGTGCCCGCCGGCAGCACGCGCAGCCCCGGCAGCCCGGGCACCTGGGCGATGACCTCGGTGCCCACGCGGCCCGCGAGCACGCCGGCCAGGCCCGCGCTGGGCTCGGTCTTGAACAGGGTGTGCAGGCGCGGACGGCGCAGGTCGCCGTCGATCACCAGCGTGCGCTGCCCCTGCTGCGAGAAGGCCACCGCGAGGTTGGCCACGAGGAAGCTGCGGCCGTCGCGCGGCTGGTGGCTCACCACGGTCAGCACCTTGCGCAGCGGCTCGCCGTTGAACCAGCGCAGCATCAGCTGGCCGCGCAGCGCGCGCATCTGCTCGGCCACGTTCGAGAAGGGCTTGTAGGCCGTGACCAGCTCGCGCGAGAGGCCGTCGCTGGCGTCCTGCAGGTAGCCGTAGTTGAACTGCTTGGCCAGCGCCGATTCGAGGTCGCCGCGCTGGATGAGCCGCAGCGCGATCGCGGCCTCGCCGAAGGGCAGGCGCTTTTCGCGCTGGTGCGCGATCACGCGCGGGATGTCGTCTTCGCGCAGCAGGCCGCGCGACACCAGGATGTCGCCGATGGCGCTGCCCATGCGGGCGCTGCGCAGGCGTTCGGGCGCGTTCATGCACCCCCCTTGGCCAGGCGCGGCGCGCGCATCATGCGGCGCGCCGAGGACACCTGGCCCAGCAGCGGCAGCTCGCCGAACAGCGCGAGATCGTCCGCCGAGCGCACGCGGCGCTGCAGGAATTCGAGCGCCATGGCCAGCATCACGCCCAGCAGGCCGCCCAGGAACATGGCCAGCGCCACGTGCAGCCGGGTGCGCGGGCCCGAGGGCTTGCCCGGCGGTGTGGCCGGGTTGAGCACCGAGATGTTGGTCTGGTTGGTCTGGCTTTCGAGCGTGCTTTGCGAGGCGCGCCCGCTCAGGGTGTCGAACAGGCGCTGGGCCGATTCGATCTCGCGCCGCAGCACGTTGATCTGGTCGCGCTGCTGGTTGATCTCGAGCACGCGCGCCTTCTGCGCTTCGAGCGCCGCGCGCAGCTGGCCCTCGCGCTGGCGGTTCACTTCGTAGGTGGTGTTGATCGAGCCGGTGATCTTGGTGGTCTCGGCGCTCAGCTGCTCGCGCAGCGCGTTGAGTTCGGTCTGCATGCGCTGGAACTGCGGGTGGTTCGCGCCGAGGTTGATGCTGGCTTCGTTGAGCCGCGCTTCCTGGCGCGCGATGTCGGCCTTGAGGCCATTGATCAGCGGGCTCTGCATCACCTCGGCCAGCGAAGCGCCGTCGTTGCGCAGGCGTTTGCTCTGGCTGTCGGTGGTGCTGGCCTGGATGGCGGTGAGCTGGCTGCTGGTCTCGTTGAGCTTGGCGGTCTCGAAATCGAGCCGCTCGTCCACCGAGGTGATGCCGTGGCGCTGCTGGTAGTCCGACAGCGCGGCCTGGGCCTTCTCGAGCCGTTCGCGGGCGGCGCGGGTCTGCTCGTCGAAGAAGCCCGCGTACTGGCGCGCGGGTTCGGTGCGCAGCTCCACGTTCACGTCCACGTAGGCCTGGGCGAAAGCGTTGGCCACCGCGGCAGCGAACTGCGGGTCGTTGCCCACGTACTCGATGTTGATCACGTTGCTCTCGCGCGAGGGCTTGACCTCGAGCGGCAGCTTGATGCGCTCGGACAGCCAGTCGACCAGGTTGCCGCGGCCGCCGGTGTCTTCGGCCCACTGGGCCTGCACGGCCGCGCTGCTGTCCATGCGCAGACTGCGCACCACGCGGCGCGCCACGCGGTCGCTCTTGATGATGTCGACCTGCGTGGCCATGTAGCCGGGCGCCATCAGGCCGGCCAGCATCATGCCGCTCACCGGGTCGGGCGATTTCACGTCGAGCACCACCGAGGCCGTGGCCGTGTACTGGCGCGGCGACAGCAGCGACCAGGTGGCGGTGGCGCCGACCACGAGGGCGAAGGTCACCAGCAGCACGAGCCAGCGCGCGCGCAGGATGAGGAAGAACTGCTGCGGGGTCATCGCGGGTCTCTCAGAACAGGCTTTCGCGCAGCTGCAGCACGTCGTTGGGCTGGATGCGCTCGGTCATCGCGGGCTCGAAGGTCTGCACCGTGCCGTCGGCCTGCGTGCGGTGCAGCTGCAGCCGGCGCAGCGTGCCGCGCGGCGTGGGGCCGCCGGCCTGGGCGATCGCCTGCATCACGGTGAGGTCGCGGTCGACGCGGAAGGCGCCCGGGCGCTGCGCTTCGCCGAACACGTAGAACATGGGCGCGCGGTGCACGTAGACCACGTCGCCGGCCTGCAGCAGCAGGTCTTCGGCGCTGCCGGGCTGCAGGAACAGCGCGGGCAGGTCCACCGTGCGGCGGAAGGGCTTGCCCTCGCGCTCGCCGCTCACGATCACCACGTCGTCGCCCGAAGGCGTGGCGCCGCCCGCGTTGGCGAGCATGTCGGTCAGGCGCGTGTTGGTGCTCTCGAGCGGGAAGCGCCCCGGGCGGCTCACCTGGCCCAGCACCGACACCTGGCTGCCGCGCACCTGCGTGAGCAGCAGCGTGACCTGCGGGTTCTGCAGGAAGCCGCCGGTGCGCAGCGCCTCGGCGATGCGCCGCTCGGCCGCGGCCACCGTGAGGCCGCCCAGGCGCACGGTGCCGATCAGCGGGTAGCTGATGGTGCCGCTCTCGCTGATGCGCGTCTCCAGCGTGAGGTCCTGGTTCTGGAACACCTGCACGCGGATCACGTCGCCGGCCGCGAGCGGGTAGTCGCCCGAGGAGGGCGACTGCGCCCACGCCGGCACGCAGAGCACGAGCACGGCCCAGGCGCGCACGAGCCAGGTCAGGCCGACGAGCCGCCGCATCACTTGAGCCCTTGCAGGCCGCGCTCGATCACGCTGGCGTCGGGGCCGTCGGTCTTCGCGGGCTCTGCCGTGACCGAGGGCGCCGCAGGCGCTGCCGCGGCCGCCGGTGCCCGCGCCGCTGCCGCCGTCTGCTGGAACTCGCCCATGTAGGTGATGGGCGTGGCGGCGCGCAGCCGCTTGATCTCGTTGCGCACCGTCTCGGTGGTGCCCAGGTTGCCCAGGTATTGCACGATGCCGGGCGTGGCCACCTCTTCGCTCACCGGCACCTGGCGCGACGACGCGACGCGGATGAAGGTCGCGCCTTCGCCGGCGGGCACCACCAGGCTCTGGCCGTCCTTGAGCGCGTGCAGCTTGGGCAGCAGGTCGAGCGGGATCTGCTCGGCCGTGCGCGTGGCGCTGCCGCCGCCGAAGGCGATGCCGCGGGCGCGCAGCGCGTCGGCCACCTCTTCGATGCGGCGGCCTTCGCGCGCCATGGTCTGCAGCAGCTCGAGGTTGTCGCCGAGCTTGACCACGCGGATCTCCTGCAGGTTGAAGACGCGGCGCTCGGCGAACAGCGCCGGGTTCTCGCGGTAATAGGCCCGCACCTGGTCGGGCTCGGGCTTGGCGCTGGCGCCGGCCACCTGCTGCAGGTAGGCGCGCGCCAGCACTTCGCGTCGCGCGGCCTCGAGCTGCGCCACCACCTCGGGCGAGCGGTGCAGCTTCTGCTCGGTGGCCTGGTCCACCGCGAGCTGCTGGTCGATCAGGCGCTCGAGCGCCGCGCGGCTGGCCGCCTGCACGGCTTCCTTGCTGCTGGTGTTCACCGGCGTGCGGCTGAGCACCTGGTTGATCTGGTGCACCGAGATCTCGCTGCTGCCGACCTTGGCGGCCACCTGCGTGGCTTCGCCCGAGGCCGATGCCTCCTTCTGGCCGCAGGCGGCGAGCAGCAGCGCGGCCGAGGCGGCCAGGGCGATCGCGCCCAGGCGCGGTGCGAGGGAAACGGGGGGCTTCATGGTGATCACTCCGGGGGGACGGCCGCGAGGCTGCGCGGCGATCAGGGTTTGAACAGGGCCTGGCCGTCGCTGCCGACGATCTCGCCCCAGCGGGCCTGCAGGCTGTCGAGCGCCGACGGGGGCAGGGCCGCGTAGCCCAGTTCCTGCGCCATGTCGCCACCGCGCTGCAGCGCCCACTGGAAGAACTTCAGGCTCTGGGCCGCCTGCTCGGTGCGCTCGGGCTTGCGCGGCATGAGGATGAAGGTGGCGCCGGTGATGGGCCAGGCCTCGGGCGGGGACGCGTGCGTGAGCATCTGCGCGCTCGAGGCCTTCCAGTCGATGCCCTGCGCCGCGGCCGCGAAAGCCGCGGTGCCCGGGGCGGGCCACTGGCCGGCCGCGTTCTGCACCAGCACGTGGGTCAGGCGCGACTGCTGCACATAGGCGTATTCCACATAGCCGATGCTGTTGGGCAGGCGGCCCACCAGGCCCGCCACGCCAGGGTTGCCGCGCCCGCCGGTGCCCAGCGGCCAGGCCACGGTCGCGCCTTCGCCGAGCTTGCTGCGCCACTCCTCGTTGGTCTTGCTCAGGTAGTTCGTGAAGATGAAGGTGGTGCCCGAGCCGTCGGAGCGGTAGATCGGCGAAATGGTCGCGTCGGGCAGCGCCAGCGTCGGGTTGAGCGCGCGGATCGCGGGATCGCTCCAGCGCGTCACGCGGCCGAGGTAGATGTCGCCCAGCACCTTGCCGGTCAGGCGCAGCGCGCCCGGGGCCACGCCGCGCAGGTTCACCACGGGCACGACGCCGCCGATCAGCGCCGGAAACTGCACCTGGCCCTTGCGCGCGAGCTCGTCGTCCTTGAGCGGTGCGTCGGTGGCGCCGAAGTCCACGGTGCGGTTGTCGATTTGGCGGATGCCGCCGCTCGAACCGATGGCCTGGTAGTTCACCTTGATCCCGGTTTCCTTCTGGTAGGCATCGGCCCACTTGGCGTACGCGGGTGCGGGAAAGGTGGCGCCCGCGCCGGTGATCTCGGCCGCGTTCGCGGCAGCGGCCATGCAGGAGAGGGCGATCAGGGAGGCACCGATCCGGAGCCGGGTGGTCGAGAACATGAGACTGCTTTCAGCGTCGGACGGGGGCGTTGGGTGCGGGCCAGTCTAGGAAGGCAGTACGTCAGATCCGTGACCGCCACGATGGTCCGAAAGAACCATGGGCCGGCACCGGCGGTGCGCCCCGCGTGCAATCAAAACGTCACCCCGGCTTCCTACGATCGCGCCACTTTTCATCACTGCTGTCACATGGCTGCGCAAATTCTTGTGGTCGAAGATGAGCCGGCCATCCAGGACCTCCTGAGAGCCAACCTGCTGCGCGCGGGGCACGAGGTGCGCTGCGTGGACGCGGCGGAGCGGGCGCGCGACCTGTTCACGCAGTGGCAGCCCGACCTGGTGCTGCTCGACTGGGGCCTGCCGGGCATGTCGGGCGTGGACTTCCTGCGGCTGCTGCGCGGCGACCCGAAGCTGCGCGACGTGCCGGTGATCCTGCTGTCGGCGCGCAGCGAGGAGCGCGACAAGATCGCGGGCCTGGAGGTGGGGGCCGATGACTACATCACCAAGCCGTTCTCGACGCGCGAGCTGATCGCGCGCATCGGCGTGGTGCTGCGCCGGCGCGCGCCGCAGGTCAATGCCGAGGTGGTGCGCCTGGGCAGCATCGTGCTCGACCCGGCCGCCATGACGGTGAGCGCGGCCGGCATGCCGCTCAACATCGGCGGCACCGAGTTCCGCCTGCTGCACTTCCTCATCACGCACGCCGACCGGGTCTACAGCCGCTCGCAACTGCTCGACCACGTCTGGGGCAGCCATTACGTGGGCGACGACCGCACGGTGGACGTGCACATCAGCCGCCTGCGCAACGCCCTGCTGCCCGCGGGCATGGACCGCATGATCCGCACCATCCGCGGCAGCGGTTACAGCTTCAACGTCAACGGCACGGTGTGAGGGGCGCGGCCGGCGCCGGGCGGTTTGTGTGCCTTGTGTTGCAGGCCTTGGCGCGCGCCATGGTTCTTTTGGAGGGGTGGCGTGCGCGCCGGCGCGCAGAGCCCGATCCCAAAGCGCCGTTGTAACCCGCGCTTCACGAGCCCTGCCTAACCTTTGGTCATCGGCACAACGCCGCCTGTCATCGGTCCGGAGTCACCACCCATGAGCCTTTCCATCCGCGCGCGGGCGCGGCGCGCCCGCGGCTTCACCTTGCTCGAACTGCTGGTGGTGATGGTCATCATCGGCCTGCTCGCGGGCTTCGTGGGGCCGCGCTTCTTCTCGCAGGTCGGCAAGTCCGAGGTGAAGACCGCCAAGGCGCAGATCACGTCCATCGGCAAGGCGCTCGACCAGTTCCGGCTCGACGTGGGTCGCTACCCCACGACCGACGAAGGCCTGGCCGTGCTCTTCGAACGCCCGCAGGGCGAGGCGCGCTGGAACGGGCCCTACCTGAGCAAGGCCGCGCCGCCCGACCCCTGGGGCCAGCCCTACGTGTACCGATCGCCGGGCGAGCACGCCGAGTACGACCTCATGTCCTATGGCAAGGACCGCCAGCCCGGTGGCAGCGGCGAGGCCGAAGACGTCGTGAGCTGGTGAAGCCCCATGCGCTATCGCGTGCTGTCGCTGCAGCCTGATCTGCAACGGGTGAGGCTCACGGTCGATGCGGTCGACGAGGCCGACGCCCGGCGCCAGCTCGGCGCGCGCGGCCATGAGGTGATCTCGCTGCGCGCCGACCGCGGGCCCTGGGGCGGCGCGCGCGGCGCGGCCTTTCCCCTGGTGCTGTTCAGCCAGGAACTGCTGGCCCTGCTGCGCTCGGGCGTGGGCATCGTGGAAGCGGTGCAGACCCTGCAGGAAAAGGAAGGGCGAGGCGCCACGCAGGCCGTGCTCGAGCGCGTGAATGCGTGCCTGCGCGAAGGCCAGCCGCTGTCGGCCGCGCTGCAGGCGCAGCCGCAGGCCTTCTCGCCGCTGTACGTGGCCACGGTGCGCGCCAGCGAGCGCACCAGCAACCTGGCCGAAGCGCTCGAACGCTACGTGGACTACGCGCGCCGCATCGACGAGGTGCGCGGCAAGCTGGTGAATGCGGCCATCTACCCGGTGCTGCTGGTGTTGGTGAGCGCGCTGGTGGTGCTGTTCCTGCTCGCCTACGTGGTGCCCCGCTTCGCGCACGTGTACGAAGACCTGGGCGATCGGCTGCCGCTGGCCTCGCGCTGGATGCTGGCCTGGGGCCAGGCCATCGAACAGCATGGCCTGCTGTTGCTCGCGGGGGCGGGCGCGCTGGCGGCGCTGGCGCTGTCGGCGCCGGGCCGGCGCCTGTGGGGCCTGCTGCTGCAGCGGCTCTGGGCCCTGCCGGCCGTGGGCGAGCGGCTGCGCGTGTTCCAGCTCGCGCGGCTGTACCGCACCGTCGGCATGCTGCTGCGCGGTGGCATCGCGGTGGTGCCCGCGCTCGAAATGGTGCAGGGCCTGCTGTCGCAAAGCCTGCGGGCCGATCTGGGCGCCGCCACCGAGGCCGTGCGCAACGGCCGCCCCTTGTCCGCGGCCTTCGCCGAGCACCGTCTGACCACACCGGTGTCGCTGCGCATGCTCGCCGTGGGCGAACGCACCGGCGCCATGGGCGACATGCTCGAACGCGCGGCCGCGTTCCACGACGACGAACTCGCGCGCTGGGCCGAATGGGCCACGCGCGTGGTGGGGCCGGCGCTGATGCTGGTGATGGGCGTGCTCATCGGCGGCATCGTGGTGCTCATGTACCTGCCGATCTTCCAGCTCGCGGAGAGCATCCAGTGAACGCCCCCACCGATCTGCAGGCGCTGGTCGCGCCCTACGACACCGCCATGCTGCGCAGCGCGCTGCGCGAGGCGGCCGCGCGCGGCCTGCCCCTGGTGGCCCTGCTCGAAGCGCAGGGCGAAGACCCGCAGGTGCTGTCGCTGCGGCTGGCGCGCAGCGCCGCGCTGCCGCACCTGGACAGGCACGCGCTCGACGCGCTCACGCCCGCCTTCGACGCCTTGCCCTACACCGAGGCGGTGCAGCGCGAATGCCTGTTCATGCGCGACGCCGCCGGCGCGGGCGTGCTCGTGGTGGCCAACCCCTTCGACGCCGACCTGCAGGCCTGGGCCCAGGAGCGCGTGCGCTGCCCCATGGCGCTGCGCGTGGCCGCGCGCGGCGACATCGAGGCCTGGCTCGCACGGCACGAGGAAAGCCTGCGCGCCATGGACGGCCTGTCGAGCGAGCAGGCCGGCACGGCCGACGACGCGCGCGCCGAAGACATTTCGCTGCGCAGCATCGGCGAAGACACCAGCCCCGTGGTGCGGCTGGTCAACTCCACGCTCTACGACGCGCTCAAGGCCGGCGCGAGCGACATCCACCTCGAGACCGGCCCCGGCGGCATTGCCATCAAGTACCGCATCGACGGCGTGCTCGCCTCGGTGGGCCACATCGCGGGCAGCGACACCGCCGACCAGGTGGTCTCTCGCATCAAGGTCATGGCCGAGCTCGACATCGCCGAGCGCCGCGTGCCGCAGGACGGCCGCTTCAAGGTCGCCGCGCGCGGCCGGCGCATCGACATCCGCGTCTCCATCATGCCCAGCATCCACGGCGAAGACGCGGTGCTGCGCGTGCTCGACAAGGAGCGCCTGGCCGATGCGGTGAGCGGCCTCACGCTCGACACCCTGGGCTTCGACGCGGCCACCAAGGACGTGCTGCGCGGCCTGTGCCGCCAGCCCTACGGCATGGTGCTGGTCACTGGCCCCACGGGCAGCGGCAAGACCACCACGCTGTACGGCGCGATCAACGAGATCCACAGCGGCCACGACAAGATCGTGACCATCGAAGACCCGGTCGAATACCAGCTCGGCGGCGTGCTGCAGATCCCGGTCAACGAGAAAAAGGGCCTCACGTTCGCGCGCGGCCTGCGCTCCATCCTGCGTCACGACCCCGACAAGATCATGGTGGGCGAGATCCGCGACGCCGAGACGGCGCAGATCGCCGTGCAGGCCGCGCTCACCGGCCACCTGGTGCTCACCACGGTGCACGCCAACAACGTGTTCGACGTGCTGGGCCGCTTCACCCACATGGGCCTGGACCCGTACAGCCTGATGGCCGCGCTCAACGGCATCGTGGCGCAGCGCCTGGTGCGCGTGCTCTGCAAGGAATGTTCGGTGCCCGCCGCGGCCCCCGACCTCATGGCCGCGCCCGGCGAAGGCCAGTGGCGCAGCGCCTGCGGCTGCGCGGGTTGCCGCGGCACCGGCTACAAGGGCCGCAAGGCCGTGGCCGAGGTGCTGGTGCTCGACGACGAACTGCGCGAGGCCATCGTGGGCCGCGAACCGGTGCGGCGCATCAAGGAACTGGCGTTCGCCAAAGGCACGCGCGAACTGCGCGAAGCCGCGCTGGCCCTGGCGCGCCGCGGCGAGACCAGCCTGCAGGAGGTGCAGCGTGTGGTTCGCTGACACCGCGGTCCCCGCCGGCCTGCTGGCCGACGGCGCCGTGCTGCTGCCTGTGCGGCGTGCGCGCGGTGAGCCCGAGCTGCGCGCGGCCACGGCGCCGCCGGCGGCCGGCGATCCGCCCTGGCAGTCCAGCCTGGACGCCCTGCTGGCCCTGCTGCGCGCGCCGGCCCGGCGCCCCGCGGCGCTGAGCCTGAACCTGAGCGCGGCTTTCGTGCGCTGGCACCTGCTGCCCTGGCCCCCGGGCGCGGGATCGCCCGCCGAGCTCGACGCCGCGGTGCGCCTGCGCCTGCGCGCAGTGCACGGCGCGGCCGTCGAGGGCTGGCTGCTGCAGCGCGCCGAGGGCGTGCCCGGCCAGCCGGTGCCGGTGTGCGCGATCGACCAGGCCCTGCTGCAGGCCGTGCGCAGCGGGCTGGCGGGCGCGGGCTGGCGGCTGCACCGCCTGCAGCCCTATGTCGCCGCGGCCTTCGATCACTGGCGCCCGGTGTGGCGCCGCGGCGCGGCCTGGCTGGCGGTGGTCGAGGCCGATCACCTCACGCTCGCGCTCGTGGACCGCGGGCGCTGGGCTGCGCTGCGCAGCGTGCGTTGCCACGGCGGCGACAGCGCGGCGCTGCAGGCCGCGTGCGCCGGCCTGCAGGCGCGGCTGGCCCTGGAGGCCGAGCGCCCGGTGCCGACCGACACGCCGCTGTACCTGACCGGCCCCGTGGCGCACGCGGGCGCGGGCCCGGTGGCCGGGCAATGGCTGCGGCCCGAAGGCGGGCCCGCGTGGTGCGACGGCCCCGCGCGACTGGCCTGGGGGCGCTGAGCATGGCGGCCCTGAACATCGACTTCGCGCACCCGCGCCCGCGCCACCCGCGGCTGGCCTGGGTGGTGCTGGCCCTGGGCGCGGCCGGCCTTGCGCTCGCCCTGCTCGACCACCAGGCCGCGCGCGCGCAACACCGGCTTGCCGAGGCCTCGCTCGCCCAGGTGCGCGCGGTGCCGCGCGCGCGCACGGTGGCCGCCGCGGCGGCGCCCACGCCCGAGGCGCAGCGCGCCACCGAGCGCGCGCGTGCGGCGCTCGTGAGGCCCTGGGGCGCGGTGTGGCGCGAACTCGAAAACACCCTGACCGGCGACGTGGCCCTGCTCGGCATCGACGCCTCGGCGGCCCGGCTGGACACGCGGCTGACCGCGGAGGCGACCGGCATGGAGCCCGCCGTGGCCTACGTGGAGGCCCTGCGCGCCTCGCCGCGCGTGCGCTCGGCACAGCTCACGCACCACGAGCGCCGCGAGGTCGAGGGGCAGCCGCTGCTGCGCTTCACGGTCGAGGTGCGCTGGGAAGGGGTGGCCCCATGAAGCCGGTGCGCAGCCCCGTGTGGCGCTACCGCCTGCAGCGCGCGGGCTGGCCCGCCTGGCTCGGCGGCGCCATGGTGCTGGCCGCCCTGGCCATCGGCCCCTGGGTGAGCGACCCCTTGCGCGCCGAGGCGGCGTCGCTGGCCGCGCAGGCCGAGCGGCTGCGGCGCGCCCAGGCGCAGCGGCCGGCCGATGTGTTGCAGCGCGCGAGCGACCAGGGCGCGGCCTTCGTGGCCGAGTTGCCCGCGAGCGATGCCGCGCTGGCCGCGGTGCAGGACCTGCACCAGCTCGCGCAACAGCACGGCGTGCGCCTGGCCTCGGGCGAGTACCGGCTGGTCGCCGAGCCCGGCCAGCGCTGGCAGCGCTACGAAATCAGCCTGCCCGCGCAGGCCAACGACCTGGCCCTGCGCCGCTGGATGGCCGACGCGCTCAACCGCTGGCCCAGCCTGGCGCTCGACGACTGGAGCGTCTCGCGCGAGCAGGCCGCGCAGGACGCGTTGCAGGCGCGCGTGCGCTGGTCCTTCTACCTCCGGAGCCCTTCATGACCCGGTCGCTGCTGCTTTATGGCGGCCTGGCCGCCACGCTGATGGCCGTCTGGTACACCGCCGGCCTGGACGCGGACGCGCCGGCCGATGAGCTGCTGGCGCCGGCGCGGCGCGCCGCGGCGCCCGGCGCTGCCGTGCCGGCCGCGCCCGCGCCCGCCGCCGTGGCCGCGGCCCCGATCGCCGGGCCCGTGGTGCGCATGGGCGAGGAACGCATGGCCGCGCCGCGCGGCGCGCTCATGGGCGCGCGCGACTGGCGGCCACCGCCGCCACCGCCGGCCCCGGCACCGGCCGTGGCGGCGGCGCCGCCGCGCGCGCCCCAACTGCCGTTCCAGTACCTGGGCCGCCTCGACGACGAGGGCGGCACCCGGGTGTTCCTGAGCGAAGGCAACCAGGCCCGGCCGCACGTGGTGCGCGTGGGCGACCGCCTGCGCGACTACCAGGTCGAGTCCATCAGCGCCCAGGGCATGGGCCTGATCTACCTGCCCCTCAACCAGAAGCAGCAACTGCTGTTCGGAAGCGCCCCGTGAAACCTTTGTCCGTGTCCCGCCACGCCGGCCTCGCACCGGCCGTGCTGCTCGGCCTGCTGCTGGCGGGCTGTGCGTCCCATCCGGCGATCCAGGAAAGCGAAACGCTGTATGCCAGCGGGCGCGGCGAAGAGGGCGTGCAGCGCCTGGAGAGCGCAATGCGCGAGTCGGGCAGCGACCGCGAGCTGCGCGCCGCCTACTTCCGCCAGCGCGACCGCGTCTCGGCCGCACTGGTGGCGCAGGCCGAGACCGAACGGCTCGAAGGCCGGCTCGACACCGCGCGCGAGCTGTTCGATCGCGCGCAGCGGCTCGACCCCAACAACCCGCGCGTGCGCGACGGCCTGATCGGCCTGGACAACGAGGTGCGCGTGGCCACGCGCATGGCCGAGGCGCGCCAGCAGATCGAGCGCAAGCAGGGCGAGCAGGCCGAGCGCACGCTGCGCGAAGTGCTGCGCAGCGCGCCCGGCCATGGCGAGGCGCGCCGCCTGCTCGAACGCCTGCGCGCCGAGGCGCCGCGGCCCGCGACCGCGCCCACCGCGCTCGCCGAAGCGCTGAGCAAGCCCATCACGCTCGACTTCAGGGACGCGCCCATCAAGTCGGTGTTCGACGTCATCGCCCGCACCAGCGGCGTGAACTTCGTGTTCGACAAGGACGTGCGCGCCGACACCCGCGTGACGCTCTTCGTGCGCAACACCAGCGTCGAGGAGGTGATCCGCATCGTGCTCACCACCAACCAGCTCGACCGCAAGCTGCTCAACGACAACACGCTGATGGTGTTTCCGGACACGCCCGCCAAGGCGCGCGGCTACCAGGAGCTCGTCACGCGCAGCTTCTACCTCGCCAACGCCGACGTGAAGCAGGCGCAGACCATGATCCGCACGCTGGTGAAGTCGCGCGACATCTTCATCGACGAGAAGCTCAACCTCGTGATCGTCAAGGACACGCCCGATGCGGTGCGCCTGGCAGAGCGCCTCATCGAGTCGCTGGACATGGCCGAACCCGAGGTGATGCTCGACGTCGAGGTGCTCGAGGTCACGCGCAGCCGTCTGCTGGAGCTGGGCGTGCGCTTCCCCGACCAGATCGGCTACGGCCGGCTGCAGAACGACCTCACGACCACCATCGTCAACAACGGCGTCACGCAGAGCAACACCACGCCGGGCGGCCGCCTCGCCGAGGGCTTCATCGACCTGCAGAACCGCAGCGGCCTGACCTCATTCGTGGCCAACCCCGCGCTCACGCTCAACCTGCGCAGCCAGGCCGGCACCGGCAACACGCTGGCCAACCCGCGCATCCGCGTGAAGAACCGCGAGAAGGCCAAGATCCACATCGGCGACAAGCTGCCGGTGTTCACCACCACGTCCACCGCCAACGTGGGCGTGTCTTCGTCGGTGTCCTACCTCGACGTCGGGCTCAAGCTCGACGTCGAGCCCAACGTGTATCTCGACAACGAGGTGGCGATCAAGGTGGCGCTCGAAGTGAGTTCGGTGGTGCGCGAGATCACCGGCCCGGCCAACGCGCTGGCCTACCAGATCGGCACGCGCAGCGCAGGCACGGTGCTGCGCCTGCGCGATGGCGAAACGCAAGTGCTCGCCGGCCTCATCAGCGACGAAGAGCGCAGCAACGCCAACCGCCTGCCGGGCCTGGGCGACGTGCCCGTGCTGGGACGGCTGTTCTCGAGCACGCGCGACAACTCGGGCAAGACCGAGATCGTGCTGCTGATCACGCCGCGCGTGGTGCGCAACGTGGCCCGCCCCGAAAGCGCTGATTTCGCGCAACCCGCGGGCTCGGAGGCCGCCGTGGGCGTGGCGCCGCTGCAGCTGCAGCGCACCGCGCCGCGCAACCTCTCGGTGTCGAGCAGCGGCGGCGCGTCCGCGCGCCTGCCGTTGCCGCAGGCCGTGCCGGCGCCGCGCGAAGCGGCCGATGCGCCCGCCGAGGCCACCGCCCCCGAGCCCGGCGCGGGCCGCGAGCTGCGCGAGGGCGGCGCGCCTTCGGCCAGCGCCACGCCCGCCGCGCCCGCCAACGCCACCGCCGAGGGCGCAGCCAGCGCGCCGGATCGCGCGGCCGAGTCCACGCCACCGGCCAACCCCTCGTCGGTCACGCTCACGCCGGTGGCGCCGTTGGCGCCCGCCACGCCGGCCACGCCGGCCGCACCCCGGTGATGCCCATGCAGGCCCTGCAGCGCGGCTTCACGCTCATCGAACTGGTGGTCACCGTGGCCATCGTGGGCGTGCTCGCCTCGGTCGCCGTGCCGCTGGTGGAGGTTCAGGCGCAGCGCGCGCGAGAAAGCGAGCTGCGCGCCGCGCTGCGCCAGATCCGCGAAGCGATCGACGCCTACAAGCAGGCCTACGACGAGGGCAAGCTGCCGCAGCGCGTGGGTGCCAGCGGCTACCCGCGCTCGCTCGACGAACTCGTGCAGGGCGTGCCCGACGTGCGCAGCCCCGACGGCAGCCAGCGCCTGGTCTTCCTGCGCCGCATTCCGCGCGACCCCATGAGCCCCGACCTGGACGCCCCGGCCACCAGCGGCTGGGGCCTGCGCGCCTACGGCAGCCCGCCCGACGAGCCGCGCGCGGGCGAGGACGTGTTCGACGTCTATTCGCTCTCGCCGCGCCGTTCGCTGCGCGGCGAGCCCTACCGCCAGTGGTGATGCGCATGCGATCCCGCGGCTTCACGCTCATCGAACTGCTGGTGGTGATGGCCATCGTGGCCACGCTGCTCACGCTGGTCACGCCGCGCTACTTCGCGCAGGTCGAGCGCGCGCGCGAGGTCGCGCTGCGCGAAACCCTGGGCGTCACTCGCGCGGCCATCGACCGCTTCCACGGCGATCACGACCGCTATCCCGCGAGCCTCGAAGAACTGGTGGACAAACGCTACCTGCGCAGTCTGCCGCTCGACCCCGTGACCGAGCGCAGCGACAGCTGGGTGCTGCTGCCGCCCCCCGGGCGCGCCGACGGCGAAGCGGCGGGCGGCGCGGTGTGGGACCTGCGCAGCGGCGCCGTGGTGGAGGGCAAGGCCTATGACCAGTGGTGAGCGCATGCCGGCGCCGCGGGCCCGCCGCCAGCGGGGCATGGGCTACCTGCTGGTGCTTTTTGCCATGGCGGCCATCGGCATCGGCCTGGCGGGCACGGGCGAGGTGTGGCGAACGAGCGCGCAGCGCGAACGCGAAACCGAGCTGCTGTTCGTGGGGCAGCAGTTTCGCCTCGCGCTGGCCTCGTACCGCGACAGCAGCCCGCCCGGCACGCCGGTGGCGCCGCAGAGCCTGGACGAGCTGATCGAAGACCCGCGCTTTCCCAACGCGCGGCGCCACCTGCGCCGGCTCTGGGCCGACCCCATGACCGGCAAGGCCGAGTGGGGGCTGGTGGTGGCGGGCGGGCGCATCGTGGGCGTGCACAGCCTGGACACGCGAGAGCCGCTGCGCAGCGCCTTTCGCGCGCGCGACGCCGAGCTCGCGGGCGCGAGCTCGTACGCGCAATGGATCTTCAAGGCTGCCGAGATCCGGCAGCCCCTCAGCGACCCGTCCGTTTCGCCGAACGCCCCCCGGAGCCCTCCATGACCACGACCCCGCTGCCTTTCGTTCGACTCAACGCCAGTGACCTCGAGCATTTGCTCATCACCATCGAGCGCTCGCTCGAGGTGCAGACGCACGCGCAGTTCTACCTCTGGGCCCAGGGCGCGCTGCAGGGCTTCATTCCCCATGAGGCCATGTGGTGCGCCTGGGGCAATGTGGACACGATCCAGCTGCGCGTGCAGATGTTCGCGCGCGGCGTGATCGCGCCGCGCGTGGAACAGCAGATGACCGATCCCACCGACGGCATCCTGCCGCGCCTGGTCGACGACTGGTTGCGCGGCGGCCGCGCACCGCGCCTCATCAGCAGCGCCGGTGGCGACCAGATGGGCCGGCGCCAGCTGATCGGCGACCTCAAGCGCTGCGGCTTCGAGCATGCGGCCGTGCACGGCGTGCGCGAGGTGCAGGGCGACTACGGCAGCTTCTTCGTCTTCGCGGGGCTCGACCGCGTGCCCGACCACCGCACCGCCTACATGCTGGAGCTGCTCATGCCGCACCTGCACCTGGCGCTGCACCGCATGCGCCAGCGCGAGACCCACGAGGCCTGCGCCGAGGTCGCGCCCGTGACCATCCTGTCCAAGCGCGAAATCCAGGTGCTGCACTGGGTGCGCAACGGCAAGACCAACACCGAGATCGGCCAGATCCTGGGCATCAGCCCGCCCACGGTGAAAAACCACGTGCAGAAGATCATGCGCAAGCTCAACGTGAACAACCGCGCCCAAGCGGTGGGCAAGAGCGCCACGCTGCGCCTCGTGACGCACGCCGACCTCGGCTGAGCAGGCCTTCGCCCGGCGGTGGGCCGGACGGGTCCGATGGTCAAAAACGTGACGCAATTCACCCTCTGAACGGACTATCGGCCGCCGGGAACACGGCGGCGGCCCCGCAAAGTTCGGTTTCTACAGTCCATCTCGTTCAACGAAGAAGCCATGGCGGTTTTGGAGTTGGCAGACGAAAGAAGTTCCTTCAACTTTTTCCTTCTCAGGACTGGACCCGACATGAAACTCAAACTCATCGCAGCCGCCGCTGCCTTCGCCGCTGCCGGCGCTGCGCACGCGGCCATCGCCCTGCCCACGGCCACCGGCAACAGCGACCTGGTCGCCAGCTTCTACAGCGTGGCCAGCAACTCGTCCGTGTATTTCGACCTCGGCGTGTCGATGTCCGACTTCGCCGCGGCCACGGGCGGCGCCTCGGGCACCGGCATCAAGCTGGTGTGGGACCTTGACGCCGGCACCTTCCAGGACCTGAGCGCCGCTGCCACCGGCCTCGCGACCCAGGCCATCAACTACGGCAGCGTGTTCACCAGCTTCCTCGGCGAGGTCTCGCTGGGCGACGTGAAGTTCGACGTCAAGGCCGGTGACCGCCAGTACTCGGGCCTGCAGCCCGCGGCCGGCGCCGTGAGCCTGCTGACCACCAGCGCCGCGCCCACCGTGAGCTCGACCAACTCGAACCTGCTCACCGCGCTGACCAACCTGAACACCGCGTTCGGCTTCATGAACGGCGACACCACGAGCTCGACCCACAGCGACGCCGCCGGTGCCAACAAGTTCGACGAAGGCGACAACGCACAGCAGCTGGCCTACCTGAACGCCCAGGGCGAAAACATCAAGGTGCTGCCGTTCCAGACCGCCGGCTCCATCGCCAACCCGCTCAACATGTTCCTGGTGAGCTACACCACCGGCATCAACCCCACGGCCGTGACGACCTACGCCGGCCAGTGGAGCTTCGACTCGGTGACCAACCAGCTGATCTACGCGACCGCGCCCGTGCCCGAGCCTGAGGCCTTCGCGATGCTGCTGGCCGGTCTGGGCCTGATGGGCGCGATCGCCCGCCGCCGCCGCACCCAGGCCTGAGCGCCTGACACCCCATCCCCGTCTTTCATCCAGAGGTTTCTCATGAAGCTCAAGCACATCGCCGCGATCGCCAGCCTGGCGGCCGCCGCTCCCGCCTTCGCCGCCACCGGCTCGCTGCAGGCGCTCTACAACGTCACCGCCGCGCGCACCGTGTACATCTCGGGCGCCTCGGCCCTCACCGGCTCGCTGGCCAGCGCCGTGGGTGCGCTCTGCCAGGGCGGCGTCGCCAACGTGCGCACGCTCAGCGTGGGCGGCAGCACCAGCGACGGCCGCGTGTTCGTCTGCACCACCTCGTCGGCCGGCCCGGCCGCGGGCGTCTTCAACGCGCCCTTCGCCGTGGTCAAGCGCGACACCAACGGCTCCTTCGACGGCGTCGGTCCGGTGATCAAGGGCAGCGCCCTGACCACCTGGGCCAACGTGGGCAACTGCGACGACGTGGCCCTGAACTGCGCGCGTGACACCACCACCGCCATCGTGCCCAACGGCGGCCTGTCCGACGTTGAAACCGCCATCTGGCGCGGCCTGAGCAACACCGGTGCGCTGAGCCAGCCGGTGCCCGTGCCCACCGGCATCACGCTCGAAACCGGCTTTGCCGGCCAGGGCTTCGGCATCATGGTCAGCGAAGAGCTCTACAAGGCCATGCAGACGCAGCAGAAGGCCGCCGGCCGCCTGCCCTCGACCTGCACCGTGGGCGACTTCACGGCCGGCGCGTGCCAGCCCAGCATCTCCAAGGCCGAGTACACCGCCGTGGTGCGCGGTGACGCCTTCAACTACGCCTTCAACGCCGCGCTCACGGGCACGAACGACCCGATCAACCTGTGCCGCCGCGTCGAGACCTCGGGCACCCAGGCCGCGTCGAACGCCTACTTCCTGAACAACCCCTGCGGCAACGGCAACCCCACGTTCGGCGCCATCCCGCCCAAGACCGTGGACTTCAGCGGCGGCACCGCCGTGAGCTGGACCAACGGCGTGGCCGGCGCGACCGTGTCGGGCAACTACGACGACTTCGGCGGCCAGTTCGGCCTGTTCGAAGGCTCGGGCACCGGCGATGCGCGCAACTGCGTGATCCGTCGCAACAGCGGCAACAACCCCAACAACGTGGCCGACAGCCTGGGCAAGTACGCCATCGGCTTCATCTCGCTGGAGAACGCCCCGGCCGCCGGCTGGAAGCTGATCAAGCTCGACGGCGTGTCGCCCAACGCCTACGAGTCCACCGCCGCCGGCGGCTGGACCGTGGACAACGACCAGCGCCGCACCGTGGTGCAGGGCCGCTACGACCTGGCGCCCGAGTTCGAACTGCTGTACCCCACGAACAGCCCGTTCGCCGGCTTCTTCAGCGCCCTGAAGACCGCCTTCTCCACGCCTTCGGTGCTGAACACGCGCGGCATCTTCATCTCGCCGGCCGGCGCCAACACCTACACGGCCTTCCCCACGCAAGTGGCCAAGGGCACGCGCGCCGGCAACTTCTGCGCGCCGCAGAGCCTGACCGAGTAAGCCTCGGTTGAACAGGCCGTCCGGGCCCCCGCGGGCCCGGATCGGGCCGGACCATCCTCCAACCATCTGCCGGCAACGGCAGATGGTGTTTGTCTTCCTGGGCTGGGGTTTCTGATGCCTGCTGTTTTTCCGCGCGCCTGGCGGCGCGCCACCGGTGGCCTGCTGCTGGCGCTGTGCGCGTCGGTGCAGGCGCAGGACGCGCGCTTCGACGTCTTCGAGTACCGCGTCGAAGGCACTAGCCTGCTGCCGGCGATCACCATCGAACGCGCGGTGTACGCGCACATGGGCGAGAGCAAGACGCTGGCCGACGTGGAGAAGGCGCGCGAAGCGCTCGAGAAGGCTTACCACGGCGCCGGCTACCTCACGGTGCTGGTGAGCATTCCGCAGCAACGCGTGGACGGCGGTGTGGTGCGCCTGCAGGTCACCGAAGCGCCGGTGGACCGGCTGCGCGTGACCGATGCGCGCTTCTACAGCCCCGAAGACATCAAGGCCGCCGCGCCCTCGATGCAGGAGGGGCAGGTGCCCAACTTCCAGGACGTGCAGGCCGAACTGACGGCCCTCAACCGCAGCCCCGACCGCCGCGTGACCCCGGTGCTGCGCCCCGGCAAGACGCCGGGCACGGTGGAGGTGGACCTGAAGGTGCAGGACCGCTTCCCCTTCCACGGCAGCTTGGAGCTCAACGACCGCTACAGCCCCGACACCACGCGCACGCGCGCCAGCGCCAACCTGCGTTGGGACAACCTCTGGGGCCGCCAGCACAGCATCGGCCTCACGGTGCAGACCGCGCCCGAGAAGCCCAGCGAGAGCCGGGTGTTCTCGCTCAACTACACGCTGCCCCTGCAAAGCGGCGGCCTCCTCGCGCTATACGGCATCCGCTCCGACTCCGACGTGTCGGCCGTGGGCGCGCTCAACGTGGTGGGCCGCGGCGACATCTTCGGCCTGCGCTACATCCGCCCGCTGCCGGGCAGCGACGGTTTCTTCCACAACGCCAGCTTCGGCATCGACCACAAGGACTTCGACCAGTCGGTCAACCTGATTGGCAGCGGCGGCTTCAACACGCCCATCGCCTACACGCCCTTGAGCATCGGCTGGGACGGCACCTGGCTCACCGCGCAGCGCACCACGCGCGCGGGCCTGTCGTTCAACTTCCACACCAGCGGCCTCGGTGCAAGCGAACAGGAGTTCGCCGACAAGCGCTTCATGGGCCGGCCTTCGTACATGTACCTGCGCGGCCATGCCTCGCAGGAACGCACGCTGGCCGGCGATTGGGGCATCGACTGGCGCGCGAGCGGCCAGTGGGCCGACCAGGCGCTGATCTCCAACGAGCAGTTCGCCATCGGCGGCCTGGACACGGTGCGCGGCTACTACGAGTCGGCCGCACTGGGCGAGCTCGGCCTGGCGCTGAGCGTGGAGGGCCGCAGCCCCAACCTGGCCAGGCGCTGGCCTTCGCTGGCCGACACCTTCAGCGAACTGCGTGCGCTGGCCTTCGTGGACGCGGGCCACGTGCGCGTGATCGACCCCATCACCGAAACCCGCAAGTACACCCTGGCCAGCCTGGGCCTGGGCGTTCGCGCGCGCGGGCCGAACGGCCTGCAGGCGGCCCTGTGGTGGGCCTACCCGCTCAAGGCCCTGGGCAGCACCGCGCGCGGCGAGCAGCGCCTGCACTTCAGCCTCGCCTACGAGTGGTGAGGCCGCGCCGCGCCGCCGCACCCCCAACCTTGCCGATCACCGCCCCGAGGAGAACCCCGCCATGAACCGCCAACGCTACCGCATCGTCTTCAGCCGCCACCTCGGCGCCCTCGTGGCCGTGGCCGAATGCGCGCGCGCCCAGGGCAAGGCCGCCAGCGGTGCACGCGCCGCGGGCGCGGCGCTCGCGGGCGCGCTGCTGCTCACGGCCACCGCGCACGCGCAGAACCTGCCCGTGCCCAGCGCGGGCGTGGGCATGCCCTCGTTCGTGACCTCGGGGCAGGCGGCCTACCAGACGCTGGGCAACCAGGCCTTCGTGAACCAGGTGGGCAACAAGGCGATCCTGAACTGGCAGAGCTTCAACGTGGGCGCGGGCCACAGCGTGCAGTTCCGCCAGGTGCAGGACCTCGCGGGCAACCAGCTGGTGCCGGGCGCGAGCTTCACCACGCTCAACCGCATCTGGGACATCAACCCCAGCGTGATCGCCGGCAGCATCGGCCAGGCCCCGGGGCAAAAGGCCAACGTGATCATGGTCAACACCAACGGCATCGCCTTCATGGGCGGCTCGCAGGTCAACCTCAACAGCTTTACGGCGAGCTCGCTCAACATCGCCGACCGCTTCATCACCGAGTCCTTCGTGCCCGGCGACGGCGTGGCCCAGTTCCAGGGCGACACCGGTTTCATCAAGGTCTTCGAAGGCGCGCAGATCAGCGCCGGCAACTTCGGCCGCGTGATGCTGCTGGCTCCCACGGTGGTCAACCGCGGCGAGGTCAAGGCCCCCGATGGCCAGGTGATCGCCGCGGCCGCGAGCAAGGTCTACCTGAGCAGCGCGGGCGCCGACAGCAACGTGCGCGGCCTGCTGGTGGAGATCGACACGCCCGCGGCCGCCACCGTCCTGGACGTGGCCAACACCAGCGTGCGCGACGGCGTGCTCGACGGTCGCGCGGTGGCGCTCACCAACGCCGCCGAGGACAAGCTGGGCGCGGTGACCAACCGCGGCACCCTGGCCTCGGACCGCGGTAACGTGACCATGATCGGCCTGTCGGTGAACCAGTCGGGCATCGCGCGGGCCTCGACCTCGGTGGTGGCCAACGGCTCGGTGTACCTGGTGGCGGCCGATCGCGCCATCGACGCGAACGGCCAGCGCCTGGCCAACGGCGCGCAACGCGGCGGCCGCGTGGTGCTTGGCGCGGACAGCCGCACCGAGGTCACCATCGACGAACAGACCACGATCGACGCCGCGACCGGGCAGCCCAAGCCGCTCACCTCCACCGACAACCCGCAGCTCGGCGGCAGCGGCCTCGACCGCCCCTCGGTGGTGGCGGTGACGGGGCACGACGTGCGCATGGAAGGCGGGGCCGCCATCACCGCGCGCGCCGGCCGCGTCACGCTGACCGCGCTCGACGCGCCAGGCGCCGCGAGCCAGCTCGTCGAGGGCGGCGTGCCCGCCTCGTCATCGGCCAGCCTGCACATCGCCGACGGCGCGCGCATCGACGTCTCGGGCCTGGACGACGTGCAGGTTTCGGTGGCGCGCAACAGCGTGGCCGTCGAACTGCGCGGCGACGAGCTCAAGGACTCGCCCATCAACCGCAACGGCCCGCTGCGCGGGCGCACCGCCTACGTGGACGTGACGCGCGCGCTCGCCAACGCCGAGGCCGGCCTGCCCACGCTGATCGCCGAAGACAGCCTGGCCGCCTACGCCGCGCGCCTGGAGCGAACGGTCTCGGAGCGTTCGACCCAGGGCGGCCAGATCGAGCTCTTCAGCCAGGGCCAGGCGGTCGTGAAGAGCGGCGCCACGCTCGACGTGTCGGGCGGCAAGGTCACCTACACGCCGGGCGTGGTGAAGACCTCGCTGCTCGTGAAGGACGGCAAGCTCACCGAGCTCGCCGACGCGCGCGCCGACGTGGCCTACAGCGGCATCGCCAACCAGTACGTGGTGGACCACGGGCGCTGGAACGTCAAGGAGACCATCGAGCTGCCCAGCACCTGGCAGTACAACGCGGGCTATGTGGAAGGCAAAGCCGCGGGCGGGGTGCAGGTCTTCGGCATGAAGGCCACGGTGATGCAGGGCCAGGTGCAGGGCCGCACCACCGCGGGCAGCCTGCAGCAGCGCGCGGGCACGCTGCCGCGGGGCGCCACGCTCACGCTGGGCTACGACGACCTCAGCGCCGCGCGCAACGCGGTGAGCACGCTGGCCTTGCCCACGCGCGACTTCAAGATCAACCAGCAGGTCGTGATCGGGCAGGGCCTGGCGCGCCTGCCCGACGGTTATCAGGTGGGCGACGCCCTGCCCGACGAGCAGGCGCGCCAGCTCAACCTGGACAGCGGCCTGGTCGGTGAAGGCAAGGTGGCCAACCTGCGCGTGCTGTCCAACCAGGCGGTGGTGGTGCGCGATGCGCTGCGCACGCCGCAGGGCGGTTCGGTGTCGCTCACCGGGGCCTCGGTCGACGTGCAGGCCGACATCACGGCGCGCGGCGGTTCGGTGAACCTGCTCGCGCGCAACACGGCGGGCACCATGCCGGTGTCGGCCTCGGGCGCGGTGCCCGACCCGGTGCTGCGCCTGGCCGACGGGGTGCGCATCCAGACCGAGGGCGTGTTCACCAACGCGCGCGCCAGCGCGCCGGGCGACCGGCAGGCCGCGGTCGCGCTCGACGGCGGCAGCATCCAGCTGCGCGCGGAAAGCCAGGCCAACGGCACGGTGCAGGCTTCGCGCGGCCAGGTGCTGCTGGGGCAGGGCGTGCGGCTGGACGCGAGCGCGGGCGCCGCGCTCGCGGCCGACGGCAGCGTGCAGCAGGGCGCGGCCGGCGCCGTGACGATCGCGGGCCACACGGTGCAGGGCTTCACGGGCGACACCGCGCAGGCGTACGGGGCCGACCGCGGCGGCTCGCTCACGCTGGGCAGCCAGCGCATCCAGGTGGGCGGCGCGGCAGCGGCCACCGCCGGCACGCTCAACCTCGACCCGGCGCTGCTGTCGCGCGGCGGCTTCGGCACGGTCCAGCTCAACGGCATCGAACGCGTCGAGGTGGCGGCCGACACCACCGTGGCGCCGCGCCTGCAGAACCGCGTGCTCGACGCCAACGCCCCGGCGCGCGCGAGCGGCACGGCCATGGCCGAGGTGTCGTCGGTGGTCACGCGCAGCGACGAGCAGCGCCGCGCGGTGAACCTGGGTCTCGCGGCGGGGCAGAGCGAACTCGGCGTGGGCACGGTGGTGGTCAACGCGGGCGCGCGCATCGAGGCCGATCCGGGCGCCACCGTCACGCTGTCGGCGCGCGACGCCATCGTCATCGACGGCACCGTGCGCGCGCAGGGCGGGCGCATCAGCGCCACGCTCGACCGCAGCACGGGCCAGGCCAACACGCCGGGCAACGTGAATCCGATCTTCCTCGGTGCCCGGGCCGTGCTCGACGCGTCGGGCACCTTCGTGGGCTACACCGATGCGAGCGGCGCGCGGCAGGCGCGCCGCTTCGACGGCGGCACGGTGGAGCTGCTCGCCAGGTCGGGCTACGTGGTCACGCAGCAGGGCGCCACGATCGACGTCTCGGGCGCTGCGCCGCAGACCCTGGACCTGCCCAACGAGGCCGGCGGCGTGGGGCGCACGCTGGGCACCGACGGCGGCACGGTGCGCATCCGCGCCGAAGAGGGCGCGCTGCTCGACGGGCGCCTGCTCGCGCAGGGCGGCACAGCGAGCGATCGGGCCGGCACCTTCGAATTCACGCTCAGCCAGTACGTGCAGCAGCCCGCGGGTTCGCCGCCGCAGCCGCCCATCACGCTGCGCTTGGACGACAGCGTGGCGCCGCAGACCGCGGGCCTCACGCCGGCCTCGGCCATTTCCAATGCGTCGAGCACGCGCGCCACGCTGAGCGCGCAGGCGCTGGAGCAGGCGGGCTTCGACCGCATCCGCCTGAGCAGCCGCGACGGCATCGCGCTGGGCGACGGCCTGGCGCTGGGCGAAGGCCGCGCGCGGCCCCTGCGCGAGCTCACGCTCGACGCGGCCCGCATCCGCACCGACAACGGCAGCGCGCGGGTGCAGGCCGAGACGGTGCGCCTGGGCAACTTCGACACCGGCCGCGTGGCCGCCAGCGGCAGCGCGCAGACCGCGGGTTCGCTGCAGGTGCAGGCCGGGCAGATCGAGGTGGCGGGCAAGCTGCAGTTCGAGGGCATGGGCGCGGCGCGGCTCGAGGCCCGCGACAGCCTCACGCTGTCGGGGCTGAGCAATGGCAGCACGCGCCCCGCAGGCGCGCTCACGAGCTCGGGCGATCTCACGCTCAGCGCCGCCACCGTGTCGCCCTCGACCTTCAGCGACTTCACGGTGCAGGCCGACGGGCGCCGCCTGCGCATCGAATCCCCGGGCGCGGCGCCGGCGCAGCCGCTGTCGGCCCAGGGCCGGCTCACGCTCAAGGCCGCCGACATCACCCAGGCCGGCGTGCTGTGGGCGCCGCTGGGCAGCATCGACCTGCAGGCCACGGGCGCGCTGTCCTTCGAGCCCGGCAGCCTGACCTCGGTGGCGGCCACGCCGGGCAGCGTGCTGCCCTTCGGCAAATTGGTCAACGGCCGCGACTGGGTGTACGACGTGGACAGCACGCGCGTGCCCGCGGGCCAGATCGCGGTGGCCGGCCTCGAAGGCAAGGCCGTGCGCGCCAGCGGCGGCACGGTCAAGCTCAAGCAGGGCGCGCGCATCGACCTCTCGGGCGGCGGCGACCTGCAGGCCTACGAGGTCACCGTGGGGCCGGGCGGTTCGAGCGACGTGCTCGCGGCCGCGGGCACCTACGCTATCCTGCCCGGCTACCGGGGCGGCACCGCGCCGGTCGACGCGCAGGAGGCCCGCGGCTTCGACCGCGCGGTGGGCGATGCGGTCTACCTCTCGGGCGTGCCGGGCCTGGCCGACGGTGTCTACACGCTGCTGCCGGGCCACTATGCCCTGCTGCCCGGCGCCTACGCGGTGCGGCTGGACAACCGCGCCGGCGCGGTGCTGCCGGGCCAGGCCTACACGCGCGAGGACGGCATCCGTGTGGCCGCGGGCTACTTCACCGACACGCGCGCCAACGCCACGCGGTCGTCGCAGTGGCAGGGCATCCAGTTGCTCAGCGGCGATCAGGTGCGCGAGCGCGCCGAATTCACCGTGGCGCGCGCCTCGTCGTTCTTCGCGAGCGGCAGCCGTCCGCAGGACGCGGGCCTGCTGTCGGTGCAGGCCACGCAGGCCGGGGCTGGCGCGATCGCGCTGGGCGCGCAGGTCTCGGGCCGCGCGGTCGGCGACGGGCGCGGCTTGGCGCTGGACATCGCCGCGCCCGACCTCGCCATCGTGGGCGGCGGCGCCACGGCCCCGGCGGGCGCCACGGTGATCGACACCGCGCAGATCGCGGCCATGGGCGCGGACAGCATCCTCATCGGCGGCGTGCGCAGCACCGCGAGCGCCAACGGCCAGGCGGTGACCACGGTGCGCACCCAGGCCAACCGGGTCACGCTGGCCAACGACGCCGGCCACGCGCTGAGCGCCGACGAAGTGATGCTCAGCGCGCGTGACCGGATCGAGCTGCAGGACGGCAGCGTGGTCGAAGGCCAGGGCGCGCAGCGCGCGCGCGAGGCGGTGCAGGTCGACGGCAACGGCGCCTTCGTGCGCGCCGCGTCCTTCGACGCCGGCTTCGAGCGCACCGGCAGACCCGACGGCAGCACCGGTGTGCTGAGCGCGGCCAGCGGCGCCACGGTGCGCGCGTCCAGCGCCATCGTGCTCGATGCGACGCGCGACAACGCCTTCGGCGGCCAGCTGCGTTTCGAAAGCGGCGGCCAGCGCACCAAGGGCCACTTCGCCCAGGGCGCTTCGCGCTTCAACTTCGGCGCGGTGCCGGCCGGCACCAGCGGCATCACCTACTCGCAAAGCGCGCTCGACGACTTCGCGGACCTGGCCTCGCTCACCCTCACGAGCTACAGCAGCTTCGACTTCCACGGCGGCGTCACCGTGGGCCAGGCCGATGCCCAGGGCCGCGCCACGCTGGGGGCGCTGCGGCTGCAGGGCGGGGCCATTCGCGGCGTGAACAACGACGGCCAGACCGCCACGCTGCGCGCCCGCTCGCTCACCCTGGCCAACCCCGGCGCGCCGGTGGCGGCCGGCGCCACGGCGAGCGGCAGCGGTGCCTTGCGCGTCGAGGCCGAGCAACTGGTGCTGGGCACGGCCACGCCCCAGCCCCTGCCCGCGGGCCAGACCACCGACAACCGCGGCCAGGTGGCCGTGGCCGGCTTCGCCCAGGGCGTGAGCGTGCGCGCCGACGAGGTGCTGGCGCGCGGCAAGGCCGCCCTGGCCGTCGACGGCACGCTGGCCGTGTCGACCGCGCGCATCGCCGCCGACAAGGGCGCCGACCTCGCGCTGTCCAGCAGCGGCGCCATGGCCGTCACGCAACACGCGCCGGCCGCGGCCCTGCCCGGGTCGCAGGCGCTGGGCGGGCGCGTGTCGCTGCAAGGCCCGTCGGTGCGCTTCGACACCCTGGCCAGCCTGCCTTCGGGCCAGCTGGCCATCACGGCGGACAGCGGCGAACTCGAGCTCGGGCCGAACGCGCGCGTGGACGTGGCGGGCCGCCGCCTGGCCTTCGGCGACGCCAGCGCGGTGTCGCCCGGCGGCGCGGTGCAGCTCACGGCCAAGGCCGGCAACGTGCGCGTGCAGCCGGGCGCGCGCATCGACATCTCCGCGCCCGCCGACGCCGATGGCGGGCGGCTGCAGATCGACGCGGTGGCCGGCACCGTGTCGCTGGCCGCCGGCAGCGTGGCGGCCGGCACCGCGGGCGCGGGCGAAGGCGCGCGCGTGGCGATCGATGCCGGGCGGGTGGACAACTTCTCCGACCTCAACGCGGTGCTGGAGGCGGGCGGCGCCAGCGGCGCGCGCAGCGTGCGCGCGCGCACCGGCGATCTGGTGGTGGCGCAGGGCGACACCGTGCGCGCGCACGAGATTGCGCTCGCGGCCGACGCGGGCCGCGTCGCGGTCAACGGCACGCTCGATGCCTCGGGCGCACAGGCCGGGCGCATCGGCGTGCTGGCCGGGCAGGACCTCACGCTCGGCGGACAGGCGCTGGTTCAGGCGCGCGCCAGCGCCGCGGGCGAGAACGGCGGCCAGGTGCTGCTGGGCTCGCGCGAGGGCACGGTTACGCTGCAGGGCGGCAGCCGCGTGGACCTCGCGGGCGGGCAGGGCGGCCGCGGCGGCACGCTGCAGTTGCGCGCCCACCGCACGGGCACGGGCGGCGCCGCGGGCACGGGCGCGGGCGCCGGCACCGGCGTGGCCGTGGCGCGCGTGGACGGCACCGTGGCCAACGCCGCCGCGATTCACATCGAGGCCGTCAAGGTCTACGAGGGCAAGACCACGCTGACCGCCACCGGCGCGAGCACCGGCAGCACCCTCAGCCGAAGCGACGTGGACAGCCAGAACACCGCGTTCGCGGCCTCGCACGGCGCCATCAAGTCGGCGCTCGGGCTGGCCAGCGACCCGCGGGTGCACGTGCTCAATGGCGTGGAGGTGCGCTCGGCCGGCGCCATCACGCTCGCTGCCGACTGGAACCTCGACACCAGCAAGGCGGGCGGCGAGCCGGGCGTGCTCACGCTGCGCGCGCAGGGCAACGTGAACCTCAACAACAACCTCTCCGACGGCTTCAGCGTGGCCACGCCCTGCACCACGCCCACCTGTGCACCCAACGCGCCCTCGGTGGCGGTGCTGCGCGCGGCGCCCTCGTGGTCGTACCGCATCGTGGCCGGCGCCGACGCCAGCGCGGCCGACCCGCTGCAGCTGCGCCCGGCCGATGCCGACGTGGTGCTGGCCAGCGGCAAGCTGGTGCGCACGGGCACGGGCAGCATCGACGTGCGCGCCGCACGCGACATCGTGCTGCAGGGCAATGGCAGCGTGATCTACACCGCGGGCCGCGTGGCCGACAGCCTGCCTGGCTACGCGATCCCGAACAACCTGCTGCGGCCCGTCTTCGCGCAGGACGGCGGCGACCTGAGCCTGCAGGCGCAGCGCAACATCACCGCCCAGCCCTCGACCCAGCTGTTCTCGGACTGGCTGTTCCGCCAGGGCGCGGTCAACCTGGGCACCGGCGCCTTCACGCAGACGCCGTCGTGGTGGGTGCGCTTCGACCGCTTCCAGCAGGGCGTGGGCGCGCTCGGCGGCGGCGACGTGAGCGTGCGCGCGGGCCAGACGGTCAAGGACCTCGCGGTGTCCGCGCCCACCCAGGGCCGCACAGTGGGCGCCCAGCCCGGGGCCGCCACCACCACGGTGACCGGTGGCGGCGACGTGCGCATCGAGGCCGGCGCCGACGTGCTCGGCGGCGCCTGGCTGGCCGGCGATGGCGCGCTCAACGTGCGCGCCGGCCGCAGCGTGGGCGCCAGCGACACGGCCGTGCTCACCGGCGCGGCGCCGCTGGCGCCGGTGATCGCGCTGGGCGACGCCCGGGCCCGCGTGACGGCGGGCGGCGACCTCAGCGTGCAGCAGGTGCTGAGCCCGCAGGCGCTGGTGCAGTCGCCGGCCAACCTGGTCACCGGCATCGGCCTCACGCAGCCCGCGCGCAGCCTGTTCACCACCTATGGCGACGACAGCGGCCTGCAGGCGCAGTCGATCGCGGGCGACGTGCGCCTGATCGCCTCGCGCGATGCGCTCGAAAGCGCCTACCCCGCGCTGGCCACGCTCGAAGGGCGGCGCGTGGCCGACGCGGCCTACGTGATGCCGCCGCAGCTGTCGATGACCGCGCTGCAGGGCTCCGTCGCGGTCGGTACCAACTCGCGCGATCTGCTGCTCGCGCCCTCGCGCCAGGGGCAACTGGCCCTGCTGGCCGCCGACTCGGTGAAGATCAACAACCTGGTCACGCTGAGCGACCAGGGCAGCGGCGTGGTGCCGACCGCGGCACGACCCGCGCTGGTCAACACCGCCTCGGGCGACCTGAGCCTGCCGGGCGTGATCGTGAACCCCGACGCGCCGCGCGCCAGCGACCACGCGTCCACGCCGGTGCACGGCGCCGACGCGGCGCCGGTGGTGGTGGTCGCGCGCGACGGCGACGTGGCGGGTTTCTACAACCCGGCGCTGCAGCAGCTCTACGGCGGCATCCAGAGCGCCAAGCCGGTGCTGGTGCAGGCCGGGCGCGACGTGCAGGACCTGAGCGTGCTGGCGCAGCACAGCGACGCCGCGCAGACCTCGCGCATCGAGGCCGGGCGCGACCTGCGCTTCTCGGGCAGCCAGCGCCGCGAGCGCGCGCGCATCGCGCTGTCCGGACCGGGCGCGCTCGAGGTGACGGCGGGCCGCGACATCGCGCTCGGCACGTCGGCGGGCATCAGCTCGCGCGGCAACCTCGACAACCCCAACCTGCCCGAGGCCGGGGCCGACCTGCGCCTGGCCGCGGGCGTGGGCCCGCAGGGCCTGCAGCTCGAGAACGCGGTGACGCGGCTGCTGCAGAAACTCGATGCGGGCACGGTGGACGACAGCAGCCTGTGGCAGGCGCGCTGGCTCACGGGCGACGCCACGCTGCAGGCCGGCAACGCGCGGGCCGCGGTGCAGGCGGTGGCCGCGCTCGACGTGGCGCAGCAGCGCCTGAAGGTGCGCGAGATGCTGTTCACCGCCTTGCGCCAGACCGGGCGCGACTCGAACGACGCGGCCAGCGGTTACGCCGGCAACTACCAGCGCGGCTACGACACGATCGAGTTGCTGTTTCCGGGCATCGGCCAGGCCGGCCAGACGCGCTACCAGGGCAAGGTCGACCTGTTCGCCAGCCGCGTGAAGACCGAGCGCGGCGGCAGCATCGACGTGCTGGTGCCGGGCGGCGACCTGGTGGTCGGGCTGGCGAACACGCCGGCCGATCTGGTCAACGTGGGCAGCAACGTGCTCGGCATGGTGGTGGCCGGGGCCGGCGATCTGCGCGGCTTCTCGCGCGGCGACATGCTCGTGAACCAGTCGCGCATGCTCACGGTGGGCGGCGGCGACGTGCTGCTGTGGTCGAGCGAAGGCGACATCGACGCCGGCCGCGGCAAGAAGACCGCGTCGGCCGTGCCGCCGCCGCTGATCGCCATCGACGCCCAGGGCAACGTGACGCAGGTGCTGCAGGGCGCGGTCTCGGGCTCGGGCATCGGCGCGCTGCAATCGGGCGCCACGCCGGCCGGCGACGTCGACCTGATCGCGCCCAAGGGCACGGTCAACGCGGGCGACGCGGGCATCCGCGCGGGCAACCTCAACATCGCCGCGCAGGTGGTGCTCGGCGCCGACAACATCTCGGTGAGCGGCACCAGCACCGGCACGCCGGTGGCCGACACGAGCGCCGTGACGGCCGCCGCCTCGGGCGCCACCACGGGCGGCGACGACGCCTCGCGCGTGGTCGAGTCGCTCAACCAGGCCGCGGCCGAATCGGCCAAGGCGGCGCAGGAACTCGCGAGCGCGCTGCGCCCGTCGGTGGTGCGCGTCGAGGTGCTGGGCTACGGCGAATGAGCGCGTGTGGCGGGGCCGATCGGACCTCGATAGTCCGATCGGCTCACGCCACGTTTCTGACACAAGCGCGCCGCCGTCGCTTCTTAACGTCGCTGTTTTGCCGCGCGACCGCGGCCTTCGTTCTCACGACCATGAAACGTTTTCTCGCCCTGTTTGCGCTGGTGCTCGCGCTGCCCCTGTCCGCCCACGCCTGGTGGAACGGCGACTGGTCCGCCCGCAAGAAGATCACCCTGGACACCGCCGCCGCCGGCATCGGCAGCGAGGTGGTGGACGTGCCCGTGCTGGTGCGCCTGTCCACCGGCGGTTTCGACTTCCTCGCGGCGCAGGACAACGGCGGCGATCTGCGCTTCGTCGCTGAAGACGACAAGACCGTGCTGGCCCACCGCATCGAGCGCTTCGACAGCGTCAACGAGCTGGCCTTCGTCTGGGTGCGCGTGCCGCGCCTGGCGCCGGGCAACAGCACGCAGCACGTGTGGCTCTACCACGGCCACCAGGCCGCGCCCGCCGCGCAGGCGCTGCCGGTCTACGACGAGGCGCAGTGGGCGGTGTGGTCGATGAACGAGGAACAGGGCCTGCCGCAGGACAGCACCGCGGCGGGCCACCACATCGGCGCCGGCGCGCTCACGCCGGTGCCGGCCGGCCTCGTCGGCGGCGCGGCGCGGCTGTCCAACGGCGCCGGCCTGCAAAGCGGCGCGGCTTCGCTCGCCGCGGGCAGCGGCTTCACGCTGTCGCTGTGGGTCAAGCCCGAACAGGCCGATGGCCAGTTGCTGGCCTACGGCAGCCTGAGCCTGGCGCTGGCGCAGGGCACGCCGGTGGCGCAGGTCGGTGCGGCGCGCGCCGCGGCCCCCGCGCCGCTCTCGCTCAACGCCTGGCACCACGTGGCTGTGAGCTGGGGGGGCAACGCGCTCACGCTGTTCGTGAACGGCCAGCCTGTGGCCACGGCGAACGCGGCCTTCGTGGGCGCGCCCGCGCTCACGCTGGGCGCGGGCTTCACGGGCGAACTCGACGAGGTGCAGGTCTCCACGGTGGCGCGCAGCCCGGCCTGGGTGGCGGTGCTGGCCGACAGCCAGGGCATGGCGCCGCGCCTGGTGCGCCAGGGCCCCGAGGAAAGCGCTGGCGGCGGCGAACACACCGGCTACTTCATGGCCACCATGAACAACCTGACGGTGGACGGCTGGGTCGTGACCATCATCTGCGTGTTCATGCTGTTCGTGGCGCTCTACGTGATCTGGGCCAAGGCGCTGCTGCTGGCCCGCGTGGAGAAGAGCAACCCACGCTTCAGCGAGGCCTTCCAGCGGCTCAGCGAGCAGCTGCGCACGCTCGACGCCGACGCGCGCGAACACGCCAGCCGGCTCGACGCGCTGACCGCGCAGCAGGTGCAGTTCCGCCACTCGCCGCTGATGCGCATCTACGAGGTCGGCGCGCGCGAGCTGAAGTCGCGCTTTCATTTCGGCGACGAGCGCGCCTCGGTGGTGCACCCCGATGGCGTGAGCGCGCCGTCGGTGAGCGAGCGCGCCATGCTCGCCGTGCGCGCCGCGCTGGACGCGCAGATGACGCGCGAGCGCGCGCGGCTGGACCGCAACATGGTGTTGCTGACCATCGCGATCTCGGGCGGGCCCTTCCTGGGCCTGCTGGGCACGGTGGTGGGCGTGATGATCACCTTCGCGGCGATTGCCGCCGCCGGCGACGTGAACGTGAACGCGATCGCGCCCGGCATCGCGGCCGCACTGGTGGCCACGGTGGCCGGCCTGGGCGTCGCGATTCCCTCGCTGTTTGGCTACAACTACCTGCAGACCAAGATCAAGACCTTGTCCAACGACATGACGGTGTTCGTGGACGAGTTCGTGACCCGCATGGCGGAAACCTACGGGGACTGAACATGGCCAAGGCCCAGGAAGACGGTGCCGTCTACGACGACATCAACATCACCCCCATGCTGGACCTGTCGTACGTGCTGCTGGTCATCTTCATCCTGATGACCACGGCCTCGGTGCAGGGCATCCAGGTGAACCTGCCGCGCGCGAGCAACACGCCCAGCCTGGCCAAGCCGTCCACGCGCGCCATCACCATCACCAACACCGGCGCGCTCTACCTCGACGCCTACCCCATGGCCACCTTGGCCGACCTCGAGGCGCGACTGCTGCAGTTCAAGGCCAACACGCCCGATTTCCCGGTGATCGTCAAGGGCGATTCGGCGGTGCAGTACGAGAAGGTGGTCGAAGTGCTGGACCTGCTCGGGCGCATCGAGCTCAACCAGATCGGCCTGGTGACGCAGCGCCCTGCGCGCTGAACGTGCGGGTGCCTCATGTCCGAAGCCCCCAAGCGGTACGCCCGTCTGGTGCTCGTCGCGCTGCTGGCAGCGTTGGCGATCGCGCTCGTGGTCTGGCTCTACCAGCTGTTTTCCAAGCCGGCCGAGGGCCCGCGCAAGCGCGCGGTGCAGGAGATCGAGCTCGTGAAGCCGCCCCCGCCGCCACCTCCCCCCAAGACTCCACCGCCGCCCCCCCCGCCGCCGCAGCAGGAAAAGATCGACGTGCCCAAGCCCGCGGCCTCGCCCGCGCCCACGCCAGCGCCCGACGCGCAGCCGCCCGGGCCCACCTCGTCACTGCCGGGCAACGGCAGCGGCGATGCCTTCGGGCTGCCGCCCGGTGACGGCCGCGCCAGCATCGGCCCCGTGGGCGGCGGCGGTGGCGGTGACCGCTTCGCCTGGTACGGCGCGCTGGTGCGCGAGCGCATCACCGAGGCGATCCTGCGCGACGAGAAGCTGCGCAAGGCGCAGGACTACCAGCGCGTGGTCAACGTGTGGGTGAGCGCCAGCGGCGCGGTCACGCGCGTGGAGCTGGTGGGCGCGGCCGCCCAGCCCGAGCTCGACGAGGCCTTGCGGCTGGCCCTGCGCAACCTGGCCCCGGTGCGCGAGGGCGCACCGGCCGACATGCCCCAACCGATCCGGCTGCGGGTGTCCGCCCGCTCCTGAAACCCTTTCATCCGATCCCAGACGAGAACGCCCATGAACCAGCAGCCCTTTGCCTTTGCCCTGCGCCCCGGCGTCCTGGCCGCGGCCCTGCTCATCGCCGGCGCCGCGCAGGCGCAGACCGCGGGCAGCGAGCGCGAAAGCCTCGAAACCCTGCGCCAGACCACGCTGCAGCTCATCGAAGCCCTGGTGCAGCAGGGCGTGCTGCCGGCCGACAAGGCGCGCGCCCTGGTGGCGCAGGCCGAGGCGCGGGCGCGCGCCACCGTGGCCGAGCAGCAGAAGGCCGAGCAGAACACGGTGCGCATCCAGTACGTGCCGGCCTCGGTGCGGCAGCAGATCGCCAACGAGGTGCGCGAAGAGGTGGTGGCCCAGGCCAAGGCCGAGCGCTGGGGCGACGTGAACGCGGTGCCCGAGTGGGTCGACCGCTTCCGCTTCGACGGCGAGATCCGCGTGGGCTACCAGCGCGACATGTTCGACAAGACCAACGCGCCCGAGGTGTTCCAGCAGATCGCGGGCCAGAACATCAACAACACCCTGATCGACCGCGACCGCGAGCGCCTGCGCGCCCGCCTGGGCCTGACCGCGCGCGTCACGCAGGACGTGACCGCCGCGCTGCGCCTGACCACCGGCAGCAGCAGCGATCCGGTGTCGACCAACCAGACCCTGGGCAACTACGGCAGCAAGTACAACTTCGCGCTCGACAGGGCCTACCTGCGCGCGCGCTCGCAGGACGTGCTGCCCTGGCTCACCACGACCGCGGGCCGCATCCCCAACCCCTTCTTCAGCACCGACCTGATGTGGGACGACGACCTCGCGTTCGACGGCATCGCGCTGCAGTACGAAGACCCCGCCGCGAGCACGCGCGAATGGCGCCCCTTCGCCACCGTGGGCTGGTTCCCGCTGCAAGACAGCGAGCGCTCGGCGAGCAATGCCGCGCGCAGCCGCTCGCTGCTCGCCGCGCAAGGCGGCGTGGAATGGGTGCCCAGCAACGAGTTCCGCGCCAAGGTCGGCCTGGCGCTGTACGACTTCCGCAACGTCAGCGGCGTGCGCAACGACTTCAACAGCGTCACGCAGAACGGCACGCAGCCCGCGTTCCGCCAGAAGGGCAACACGCTGTTCAACCTGTCGAATCCGACCAACTTCAGCGGGCCCTTCGGTCTCGCGGCCGACTACCGCGTGCTCAACCTCACGACGGCGGTTGACTACACGCTGTTCAACCCGGTGCACCTGATCCTCGGTGCCGACTACGTGAAGAACATCGGCTACAGCCAGGCGCGCGCGCTGGCGCGCACCGGCCTGAACCTGGCGCCCGAGGACCAGGGCTACATGCTGCGCGCGGCCATCGGCATGCCCAACATGCTGCTCAAGGGCGACTGGCAGCTCTCGCTGGCTTACCGCTACCTCGAGGCCGACGCCGTGCTCGACGCCTTCACCGATTCGGACTTCCACCTCGGCGGCACCAACAACAAGGGCTTCATCGTCGGCGCCCAGTACGGCCTGAGCCGCAACACCTGGCTCAGCGCACGCTGGCTCTCCAGCCGCGAGATCTCGGGCCTGCCGCTTTCGATCAACAGCCTGCAGGTCAACTTCCATGCGCGTTTCTGACGGCCTGACGGCGCTGCTGGCGTGCGCGCTGCTGGTCGGCTGTGCCTCGCACGGCGAGCAGGCGCTGGCCCTGCGCGAGCGCCTGGAGCAGGGCGCGTCCACACCCGAGGACCAGCAGCGCTGGTTCACCAGCCCGCAGGCCACCGCCGAGGCCGCGCGCGCCGCGCGCGAGCAGCCCCCGCGCCTGGCCACGCCGCTGGACCAGCGCCTGCTGAACGCGGCCGCCGAGGGCGACGCCGCTGCCGTGCGCGAAGCCCTCAAGGAAGGCGCGCTGGTGAACGCCACCGACGCACTCGGGCGCACGCCGCTGCTGCAGGCGGCGCGCGCGGGCGACCTCGAAACCGCGCGCGTGCTGCTGCGTGCGGGCGCCGAACCCGAAGGGCGGCCCCACGCGGGCGCCACGCCCTTGTCGGCCGCGGTGGTGCGCGGCCACCTGCACATGGTGCGCCTGCTGCTCAAGGCCGGCGCCGAACCCGACGCCGCGCCGCCCGGCGAGCCCACGCCGCTGGTGCTGGCGGCGCGCCTCGGCCTGGGGGGCGTGGCGCAGGCGCTGCTCGCGGCCGGCGCCAACCCCGAGGCGCGCGACCGTTCGGGCGACAGCCTGCTGCTCATCGCGATCAACAGCGACCAGCCCGCGCTGCTCGATGCCCTGCTCGCGCGCGGGGCCGACCCCAACCGCGCCGACAGCAGCGGCCTGTCGCCCCTGTACTGGGCCGAACAACTGCAGCGCCCCGACCTCGCCCTGCGCCTGCAAGCGGCCGGCGCGCGCGACGGGCTGCGCCAGCAAAGCCCGCGCGCGAGCGGGCCCTACCGAACGGAGGATTTCTGATGGTCTGGCACAACACCGGCGTGCGCGCCGTTCTCGGCGTGGTGCTGTTGGCCCTGTGCGTGGGCGCGTCGGCGCAGGACGACAAGCGCAGCCAGCGCGAGCGCGAGGCCCTGCGCCGCGCCCAGCAGCAGGCCCAGCGCGCGACGCAGGAACTGGGCGCGCTGCAGCAGCAGCTCGCGGCCGCCGAAGCGGCGCGTGCCCGGCTCGACGGCGCGGCCCAGGCGGCGCAGCAGCAGGCGCGCAGCGAGGCAGCGCGCGGCCAGCGCCTGGCGCGCGATCTCGCCGCGGCGCGCGAGGAGCGCGACGCGCTGGCCCGCGACAAGGCCGCGCTCGAAGCGCAACTGGCGCAAGCGCAGGCGCGCGCGAGCCGCCTGGACAAGGAGCTGGCGGCGGCCACCGAGCGCGGCCGCGCGCTCGATGGCCGCCAGGCCACGCTGGGCCAGGAACTGGCCGCCTGCACGCGCCGCAGCCAGGGCCTGTACACGACGGGCCGCGCGCTGATCGAAGACTGCCGCCAGTACCACGCCGACAAGCCCGCGCTGAGCCTGGAGGCCTTCACCGGCCTGCGCCGCGTGGGCCTGGAGAACACCTTGCAGACCTACCGCGACCAGCTCGATGAGAACAAGCCTGTTGCCTTGCCCGCTCAGCCCTGAGGGCCGAGCGCGGCCGCGCACTTTCTCGCGCCGCCTGCTCGGGGGCAGTGCGCTGCTCGCCGCAGTGGTATCGGCGCTGGCGGCCTGTTCGGCCACGCCCCACGAAGCGCACCACGCCGAGACGCCGGCGCCGCTGGCGCAATCGGACTGGGTGCAGGCCTCTGACTTGGCCGACCTTGGCGACACGCCGGGGTGGCGCCATCAGCGCTACGGCCAGCAGCGGCCCACCGACTACGAGCCCGGACACCACCAAGGTCGCGCCGCCTTGCGCGCCCGCAGTGAGGCCGGCAACAGCACGCTGCGCCTGCCGCTGGCGCGCGCGGTCGAGCCCTTGCTGCGGCTGCGCTTCTCCTGGTTTGTGCCTCGGCTCAACGACAGCGCCGACCTGCGCGACGCCGACATCGACGACGCGGTGGTCCGTGTGATCCTGACCTTCGATGGCGATCGTTCGGCATTCCGTGCGCGCGATCATCTGCTGTCCGAAATCGTGCAACTGGTCACGGGCGAGCCGCTGCCACAGGCCACGCTCATGTATGTGTGGGATCACCGCTACCCGGTGGGCACTGTGATCGCCAATCCCCATACCGAGCGCATCCGCATGTTGGTGGTGCAGTCGGGCGCCGAGGGGCTGGGTCGCTGGAGCGACATCGAGCGCGATGTCGAGGCCGATTACCGGCTGGCTTTCGGCGAAGCGCCTGGTCGGGTCACGGGTCTGGGTCTGATGAGCGACTCGAACAACACCGGCGAAACCGTGCAGGCCTGGTTCGGTCCGCTGGCCGTGAAGGCGCTCGGCCGAGCCGTCCCGGGCTCAGAAGCTCGCGTTCAAACCGAGTGATAGCGCGCGGCTGTCGAAGGTGGCGCCGGGGTCGGTGCTGAACCGGCGCACGCGCTGCCAGCGCAGGTCCAGGCTGGCGTTGTCCTGCACCGACCAGCGCAGGCCCAACGACTGGTCGCGCGTGCGGTCGCGCCGGGGGTCGGGGGCCTGGCCCGGCGGTGGCTGCAGGGCACGGCGGCGCTCCTCGCCGGTCTGCAGCGTGAGCGCGAGGCGCGGCGTGATCGACCAGTTGGCCAGCAGCGACCAGCGCTGCGTGCGCGCGATGCTCGATTGCGCGGTCTGATAGCTGTCGGTGTCTTCGCTGGCGCTCCAGCGCAGCAGCGTCTTGGCGGTGGGCGTCCAGCTCAGGTTCAGGCGCGTGTTGGTGGCGTCGTAGTCGCGCAGCGCGAGCCGCTGGTGGCGCCGCTGCACCCGCGCGAGGCCGGCGTCCACGCTGAGCTGGCCGGTGGCGGGCCAGGCGAGGTCGAGCAGCCATTCGTGCTGCGAGAAGCCGTTGTCGCGCAGCGGGTCGGGCGTGCGCAACGGGTCCAGGGTTTCGCCGCGACCGCTGCGCAGGCGCAGTACCGCGCTGCTGCCGCGCGCGGTGTCGTGGCGCAGGCCGATCGCGCCCGAGCGCAGGCGTTCGCTGGCTTCGCCGAGCAGCGGCTGCTGGTTAATGTTGCTCGTGTCGCGCACATCGGCCAGCAGGCTCCAGCGCGCATCGACCTGCCAGCGCAGGTCGGCGCTGTCGTCGCGGCGCAGGCGCCGGTTGCCTTGCGTGAGCACGCTGGCGTCGGCGAAGCTGTTGACGCTTTCGTCGCGTTGCGAGCGCAGCGTGCCCGTGATCCATGGCGTGACGGCCCAGCGCCAGCGCAGGTTGTGGTTGCGCGCGAGCAGATCGAGCTGCGTGTAGCGGTCGTAGGCGTAGTCCACCAGGCCCAGGTCGGCTTCGAGCCGCTGCAGGCCGAAGTCGTGCGCGTAGCGCAGGCCGACGGAGCGCAGCCGCACGGTCTCGCCGGCATCGGCGCGGCCGAGCACGCGCTGCGGGTCGGCGCCGTCGGGCAGGCGA
This sequence comes from Hydrogenophaga sp. T2, assembly GCF_049843535.1. Taxonomy (NCBI): domain Bacteria; kingdom Pseudomonadati; phylum Pseudomonadota; class Betaproteobacteria; order Burkholderiales; family Comamonadaceae; genus Hydrogenophaga; species Hydrogenophaga sp. T2. Next base: position 148,666 of record NZ_JBBHZJ010000009.1, read on the forward strand.
AACAGGTTGTCGTCGTGCTGGATGCGGTAGCCCGCGCTCAGGCTCAGCCCGTCCTGCGGCTGCGCGCACAGCGGCGGGCCGGCCAACCCCAGGGCCAACCCCAGGGGCAGCGCCAAGGCTGGCACAGGGAGGGTGCGCAGGCGGCGCACCGCGCGGCGGCCGGCTTGCATCAATAGGCCTGCTGGTCCTTGAAGACCAGGCGGATGGTCTTGAGGATGATGAGCAGGTCGAGCTTGAGCGACCAGTTGCGCAGGTAGTCGAGGTCGTGCGCGATGCGGCCTTCCATCTTGTCCAGGGTGTCGGTCTCGCCGCGGTAGCCATTGACCTGGGCCCAGCCCGTGATGCCGGGCTTGACCTTGTGCCGCACCATGTAACCCTTGATGAGCTTGCGGTAGAGCTCGTTGTGCGCCACCGCGTGCGGCCGTGGGCCCACGATGCTCATGCGCCCCTGCAGCACGTTGAAGAACTGCGGCAGTTCGTCGAGCGAGGTGCGGCGCAGCACCGCGCCCAAAGGCGTGATGCGCTGGTCGTTGCGGCGCGCCTGGGTGATCTGGGCGCCGTCTTCGACCACGGTCATCGAACGGAACTTGTAGACCAGGATCTCTTCGCCCGACTGGCCATAGCGGCGCTGCTTGAAGATGACCGGCCCGGGCGAGCTGAGCTTGACGGCGATCGCCAGCGCGAGCAGCAGCGGCGACAGCACCAGCAGGATGCACAACGACAGCAGGATGTCGCTGCCGCGCTTGAGCAGGCCGTTCATGCCCTGGAACGGCGTGTCGCACACGGAGATCACGGGCACGCCGCACAGCACGGTGGGCTTGCTCTGGATCAGGTCGGTCACGAACAGGTCGGGCACGAAATAGATCGAGGCCGTGGTGTCCTTGAGATCGTCGAGCAGCTTGAGGATGCGCGGCTGCGAGGCCATGGGCAAAGAGATGTAGACGTGGTCGATGCCCTGCTGGCGGATCACGTCGGCGAGGCTGTCGAAGCGGCCCAGCAGCGCAAAGCGCGGCTCGGCGGGCAGGCGCTCGCGCGAGCGGTCGTCCACGAAGCCGACCACATGGAAGTTGTGCAAGCGCGCGTCCTGCAGGTTGTGCGCGAGCTGCAGGCCCTGGGCGTTCATGCCGGCCACCAGCGCGCGCACCGGCGGGCCCTGCCACCGCACCAGGGCGGGGGCGGCCGCGCGCAGCGCGAGCCAGGCCGCGGTGTCCAGCGTGGGCACCAGCGCCATCCAGCCGCCGATGACCTCGTGCGGGAACAGCTTGACGTAGCCCGTCGTCCAGCCCGCGGCCAGCAGCAGGCCGAAGGTGGTGGCCCAGCTCAGCGCCACGTCGAGCAGCAGCATGCGGACGGTGCCGTTCAGCCGCGAAGGGCCGGGGAAGGTCATGGCGAACACGACCACGGCCAGCAGCAGGTATTCGGGGTGGATGCCGCCGTCGAGCAGGCTGGCCAGGCTCCAGAGCACGGCCACGCCGAGCACGGGGCTGGTCGACACCTCGAGCACGTTGAGCAGGCTGCCACGCGAGGTGGCACCGCCCGCGCTGGCGCTGCGCGTCGGGGGGTGTTGACCGGGGGTGGTGGCGTCGAGCACGGGTGGCCGTTGGGACACTGAATGGCCACGAGTGTGCGAGGCCTTTGTGACAGCTTCGATGCGCGCCACCCCACCAGGCCCCAGCCAGGGCCCGCATGGTCCGTTCGGACCATTCGGCTGCGCCCGACCCCGAAGCGTCATGGAGCGCTGCCAGAGTGCGCGCATCCCCCCACCCACCCGGCAGGAAGCACCATGGACAGGCAGCGACGCGACGGTTTGAAGCACATCTCGGTCTGGGCCGGCCTGGTGGCCGCGGGCCCGGTCTGGGCCCAGGCACCGGGGCCGCGCAGCGCGGCGGCGCTGTCGGCGATCGTGGAGGCCCTCACGGGCGCGAAGGTCGAGGCCATTCAGGCCGGTCCACTTCCCGGACTGCACGAGGTCATCGTGCGTGGCAAGGTGCTCTATATCGACGACAGCGGCGAGCACCTGATCCAGGGGCAGATTGTTGAAATCGCTCAGCGTCGTTCACTGACGGCCGAACGCGAGGCGGCATATCTGCGCGCCACCACACCCATGCTGAGTCTCAAGGACCTCAACCTCGCGGATGCGATCACCTATGTGCGGGGCAAGCCCAATGAAGGCCGTGTTCTGGTGACATTCGAAGATCCCCGCTGCGGGTTCTGCAGGCAATTGCACACGTTGCTGGACGGCATGCGTGACCTTACGGTGCATACCTTCCCCGTGTCGTTTCTCGGACCGGAGTCTCGATCACTGAATCAGCGCATCTGGTGCTCGGGGTCGCGTGTGCAAAGCTGGAACGAAGCCATGGCTGGCAAACCCGTCGCCGAAGCAGCGGCTTGTGAATTTGGCGCACTTGATCGCAATATGGCATTGGCCGAGCGCTTTCGTGTGCGAGGGACGCCCACCATCTTTACCGCAACTGGACGCCGATTTGATGGTGTTGTCGGGTTGGATGCCATCGAGTCTGCTCTCGCGAGCGTGGGTTGATTCCCTTGCTTGTAATTCCACAAAGAGAGTTCACGCCACCGACCGCCCAAAGGGCGCTTATCTTCGGTTTTGCTGTTCCATTGGCGCGCTCAACACAGCACCGCTATGTGCACGTTGTGGTCCCCTCGATTTCCTGAGCCAGTCAGAAGTAGAGGTTGGGTTGGCGCGTGGCGTGATCCCGCAAATGCAGGGTAGACCAGCAGTCGTGACGCAAGAATGGCAAGGGTTCCTTGAGACCCCTTTGCCGCCATGAATACCTCTGCTAGCCACGCCATCGCCCGCGCTGAGAAACACCTCGCCAATTGCATTCACCAAGCCCGGCGCCGCCGCGGCTGGACCCAGCACGAGTTCGCTTCTCAGGTTGACACCTCCATCAGCATGGTTCGCCGCATCGAGCGTGGTGACCCGGGTGTCTCTCTGTGGATCCTTATGCGCGGCGCGCTGCACCTCGGATTGCTGAGGGCGTTCAACCGGCTGCTGGCCATCCGGCATCGGCAGTACCGCGACAGGCGTGGCCGCAGCGGACACTCGACGCCGCGCCCGGCCGTGGTGGCTGCGCCTGCGCAAGCGACAGTCGACGTCGTAGCGCTGCCTGAAAAACTCCGGCAGTTGCCTCATGAGCCGCAAGCTCGCCTGTTGGTCCACCTCGCGGTCTACTTGGGTCAGACTTCTCTGGCGCTGGGTAGTTTGAACGTCTACACCCAGAACGACGAGGTGTATTCCGAGTTCACCTACGACAAGGGTTGGGTGATCAGCCCCCGCTTCTTCTCCGTCTCACCCGACCTGGCCCATACGGCAAAGCCCCAGCGGTTCACGCCGCGTCAGGGGGAAGACCTCGACGTTTTTGCAGCATTGGCGGAGACCACGCCGTCTGGCTTCGGGTTGCAGGTTGTGAGCAAGGCTAGCGAGCGCGGGCTGCTCGCGGCGTCACATGGGGAAAGTAGGGCGCTTCGTGTTCTGGAGGGGTTGAAGGCCGTGCCCAACGTCGCGCGCCTGGGCGCGCTGCGGCTCGTTTCGCCAGAGGAGTCGCCAGACGAGCTTCCTCATGCGCGTCGCACGCTCCCCCGCGAATCCGATTTGCCTTCCCTTGCTGCGGCTGTTTACGCCTTGGAGGGCGGGGCCGTGAGCTCTGCGCAATTGCAGCTGCTGGTGACGAGCGCCACCGCTCTGGGCGGCTCACGCCCCAAGGTCACTTGGTTGGGCAAGGACAATACCCTTTGGGTCGCAAAGCTCCCCAAGAGCTTCGGTGACTCTCTGTCCAATCGCTCCGAGGCCCTGGCCATGTCGCTGGCCGAGATGGCCGGGATCGACTGCGTTGCGGTCACCCTGCGGCACTCGCCTTCAGGCCCCTTCCTGATCGCACCGCGGTTCGACCGGGAAGGAGAGGGCAAGCGCAAGCACGTTCTGTCGGCCAGGGGCATGCTGCACGCCAACGAGTGCGATGTCATCAGCCCACTGGAGCTCCTGGGTGTGATGCGCGAGCGGTGCCTCGATTTCTCATCAGACGCCCGCGAGCTGTGGCAGCGTCTGCTGTTCATGTGCCTCATCCGTCAACCGGGCGATGAGTTGCGCAAGATCAGCTTTGTCTACGCGGGGAACGGGCTGTGGCGTCTTGCGCCGGCGTATGGCCTGCGCCTGCATTCCTTCTCGATGCAGTCGTTGAAGGCGCAGCAGGCAGCTGGGTCAGGGCTCGAGATGAGGCTCTTGCCCTTGATGAAGGCGTCAAGCGCATTTGGCATGGAGCCTAAGCAGGCACTCGATCAGTTGCGCCGGCAGCTCAATGTGCTCGCGCGTTGGAGGGATCAGGCGGCCCATCTGTCGGTGGGCATGAGCCAGTTCGACATGGCGCAGTTTCAGCACGCCATGACCCAGACGGCCATTGAGGGTGCGACCCTTGCCGCGAAATGTGGGCGCGAGCTCGACATCGCTTAGCCTCAACGCCGCAAGCCCAAGCACAAGGCCTCAAATGTTCCCGCCCGCTTGATTCGACGTTTTAGGCGGTCGTCGCCAGCAGGTTCACGATTGGTCCGTCGTGGGGGCTTTTGAGGACCTCGTGCAGCTGCGTTGATGGCACGAGCATCACCGCCTGCGTTTCCCAGCCCATGTCCGCCGGGTTACCCCCGACCCGCTCGGCAAGGTAGTAGCGCGTGTAGCTCTGGGTGCGAGGGACGTCGATGAGGTGCTTGATCAGCCTCACCTGCAGCCCACTCTCTTCGAAAACCTCCACCAGGGCCGTCGCCTGCGCCGACTTGCCTTCCATCGTGCCCTTCGGAAACGTTGCCTGGTAGCCCGCGAAAGCGTTGCTGGGCGCCACGATCCAGATTCGGCCGTCTGCCTCGCGGATGACCGCACCGGCTGCCTTCTTGTAACCCTTGGGGACCTCGAAGGGCGGCTCACCAATCGCTTGGCTGGCCGCCAGCGCTTCCCAGCCCTCGTCGGAGGTGGGGGCGTCTGACCAGCGCCTGATTGCGATGCCGTTCACTGAGGCCGGCATTTCGCCCTCGGGTACCACGCAGGCGGTCGCGCTCGGATCTGACCAGGCGGGGAGGGGCGTGGGGCTGCTGGGATTCTTCAGCCGTACAGGCGCACCCTGATCGTCGGGCCTGGGGTGAAAGACAGGCGCGCTCATGAGGAGCTGGCCCCAGGCGAGCGCGCACGGCCGCGCTTGGTGGGGGTGCTCATGTACACGCTGGGCTCTTGCTGGAGCCGATAAAGGACATCCCACACCCCGTGATACAGGTGAGCCCGGGCGGCACCCTGGCGCTGTTTTACGGCATCCTTGAAATTCGAATAGTCCAGGGTCTCGGCAAGCCGCGCCATGGCGGCAGCAACCGTATCCTGAGGCGCGACCGCCCTGAAGCGGTAGTCATTGACCGAGCTCTCCTGAATCGGGCCCAGTTCAGCGAGGTACTGCGCTTGCAGCGCTTCCAGATCCGAGCGCACGCGGGCGCGGACGGTCAATGTCTTGTTTTTGATGTCCGTGGGCTTGCGAACCACGCTGAAGAACCCGATGGGGGTGATGAGCCACATGCTGGCGCTCCCTGAAATGACGAATGGCCCCGTGGCCGAGCGCGACCAAAGGCCAGTGACCGCCATGATGGACAACACCGCTTCCGCAAGCCACAGGCGATAACCCTGTAAGCGGGCACGGCTGCCACCAGCAGTTCGGTGCCGAGATGCTCAGGTCTTGGTGCGCTTGAGCCGCTTGTAGCGCAAGAGTGTCAGGCGCAGCAGCTCTGGCAGGTCCATCTCCAAGCCCAGCGACAACTTGTGCAGCACGGTGAGCGAGGGCTGGTTCTGCGCCAGCTCCACCTTGGCCACGAACGTGCGGTTGACGGCTGCTCGGTGGGCGAGCTCTTCCTGGGAAATGCCCAGTTCGCCCCGACGCGCCTTCACCTCCGCCGCGAAGGCCTGCATGAGGTCGGGGTTCTGGGTACTGCGCACCGCCGCACTGTCATGCGAAAGTACTGTTTACACACCCGTATATATGGTACAAAACGCGCCGCCTGAAGGGCCCTCGAATCCATTCAATTCAGCGTGAAGTCAAGGCCTGCCATGAAGCACTGGCCGGATCAAACCAGCGGGAGCATTCATTGAAATCACATCTTTCACACTTGGTGGCGGGCGCTGCCATGTTTGCCGCGCTGCTCGGCGCGCTGCAGCCCGCCCCGGCTCGAGCAAGCGGAGAGCCATGGGCCATTGAGTACACCGAGCGCCTGGGCGCTCAAAGCGCCTATTGCTTCGGCAAGAGCTGTCGCGCAGCGGAGCAGCAGTACGCCGCCACATTGCTGCGGGTCTGTATCAATCGAGATCCGAAGACCGCTGGCTTCTTTACGCAGGGCGACTGGGTGGTTTCGGTGGGGCCGGACGGGCCTGCCACCTGCCGCGAGCGACTGCATGCGGACCCGGCCAAGAAGATCCTGTATCTGCAGGCGAACTTCTTGGGCGGTACCCGGCTGGATACCCGTGCGCCTGCGACCATTCGATGCGAGCCCAACCCACCGGGCCAGGTGGAATACAACCCATGTGAGTCCGCCTTTTTCACCCCGAACCCGTCCAACCCGCGGTTCATGTTCCTGAACGGTGATGGGATTCACCGTGTGGTTCGTGATGCCAAGGTGGTTGACAGCATCGAGCGCTACTTGCGCGAGGAGGACATGCGGCGCGCCGAGCAGCAGCGCGCGCAGTACCTGGCAGATTTTCAGAATGCCAAGGGGTCGCTGATCGCGCTGCGCGCTTTCGAGCAGAAGTACCGGGGGGATGATCCGGACCGACTGATCGAGCAGCTAGCCGATGTAAGGCGAGAACTGCAACTTCAGGAGTACCGAGATCGGTATGCCCAGGTCAATTCCACATCGTCAATGTTGGCGTTCATTGAGGACTACCGGGACAACGATCCAGAGGGCAAAGTGCCCGGCGTTCGCCGTCGCCTGGATGAAGAGATGCAGCGCCAGCGAGACCTTGAAGCAGCCGAGACCAAGCGCAAGGAGGCGGAAGAGTTGCAGAGCCAGCTCGCCGAGATCGAGCGCGACATCATCTGGTGCAAGCGGCGCACTCAGGCTGCGAGGCAAGTCATTGCCCGCGAGGAGGAGATTGGGCGAATCTCGGGTTTCGTGAACAAACGGCTGATGCGAGAGGCTGGGGAGCAAATCGTGGCCTGTGAGGAAAACAACCCCAAGCGCTTCGCGGAGTACCAACGGCGCGGCGGGCGCAAGAGCTACGCTCAGCTGCAGTGATGTTCGGGCCCGGTGGGCGGTCTTCGGGACGCGGCAGTCGCTTCTCTGAATGCTGCCGATTCAGTTCCGCAGCGGCTGACAGTGAGCAACTTCTGGTTAAACGAGAGCACGTGTTCCCGCGGGGATTTTCCGCACCGTCCCATAAACGGATCCGCGACCTCCTTCTTTCCGCTGTGAGGTAGCACGCTACCTGAACGAATTGGACCGTTCACCGGTTGCGATGAATGGCGATGCGGTTGATCAGAGGCTCGTGGCGAGGATCCCTACTTCTTGAATATCGGATTGGTGCCGCCGCAGCTAGACTTCCGCAATCGGCCAGAAGCAGTCGTTCCCCATGACCCGACCATGCGTCCTAGAGTCATCGACCAATGAGCGTCGGTTGCATCTTCAGCAGCGCATCGGCCAGAGCGCATACGCTGGAGAGCCCACTCCCTGCGGGGGTCATGCAAACGAGCAGTTTTCTGCGAGACCAAGCATCTGACAGTGGGACGATGCGGGTACCGTCCATGCCAAAGCGCGCGGCAGCGCTCTCGGGCATGACCGCCGCCCCCACGCCCGCAGCGACCAGTTCGGCCACAGCGTCAAAGCCGCCCAGACGTACTCGATGGCGCGGAACGCGGCCACTGCGGCTGGCCTGGGCCGCCAGAAAGCGGCTGAGTCCACTGTCCCAGGCCAAGCCCACCAAGGGGTGCTCGAGCAATTCGCCATAGGCTATCGAGCGGCGGCGGCCCAGCGACCAGTGCTCTGGCCACAGCACCACCAGACGGTCATCGACCCAAGGTTGCGCCAGCAGCCCGGAAGTATCGACGTGATCGGCGACGATGCCCAGCTCGGCCGTGCCACGGCGCAAGGCGTCAATGACCGCCTCGCTCGGTAGCTCTTGCACGTCCACATCGAGGTCAGGGGTCTTCACCAGAAACTGTCCGATCGTGCGCGGCAGCGTCTCGGTCATGGCGGCCGTGTTACACAGCAGCCGAACCGTACCGCGCAAGCCATGGCCAAAGCTCGCCATCTCCACATGCAGCGATTCGAGCTCAGCCAGCACGCGATTGGCGTGGCGCAGCAAAGCGCGTCCCGCATCGGTGGGCGCCGCACCGGACTTGGAGCGCTCGAGCAGGTGCGATCCGGTCGCGTCCTCCAGAGCCTTGAGGCGCGCACTCGCGGCAGCCAGCGAGAGGTTCACGGCCGAAGCAGCAGCTGTGATAGTTCCATGCGCCACGACAGCGGCAAACAGATGCAGGTCAAACGGATCGATGCGGTAATCGGTGGTACGGCGCTTGGCGGTGCTCATGGTGGCCATCCTACGGAATTCACGAAGGATGTGTTCGCGACTGCACGATGGACAGCACATGCGCTGTGCCGGCACCATCGGGCATGGACATGTTGCAGCTCTTGATGGTGGTCATGGTCTTTGTGCTCGCTGGCAGCGTAAAGGGCATCACCGGCATGGGGCTGCCCACGGTGGCCATCAGCTTGCTGGGCTTGTGGATGCCACCGGTGCAAGCGGCTGCGCTGCTCGTGATCCCCTCGTTGGCGACCAACGTCGCGCAGTGCCGTGGCCCTCACCTGCGCGCGCTCGCTGCCCGGCTGTGGCCAGGCTGGCTGGCGATAGCGATCGTGACCGTCAGCGCACCGGGTCTTGGAGGAGCCGTTTCTGCGCAAGTGGCCAGGGGCTGGCTCGGCGGCATCCTCGTGGCCTATGGCCTTTGGGGCCTGTGGCGACCCCGCCTGCCCGATCTTTCGCTTTCGAGCAAATGGCTCGGCCTGCTTGCAGGCACGACCACCGGGTTTGTCACGGCCCTCACGGCTGTCTTTGTCTTGCCTTGGGTTCCCTACTTGCAGACGCTGAGGCTGAGCAAGGATGAGATGGTGCAAGCGTTGGGGCTGTCATTCACCGTTGCCACCCTCTCACTCGCAGTGAGAATACAGATGTCCGCGCCGCTCGGGTCCGTCTCGTCGTCCGTTGCCATCGCGGTGTGCGGGGCTTTGCTCGGTGCATTCGGCGGACTCAGGCTTGGGGAGGTGCTTCGCGGCCGCCTCGCCGGCCCAGCGTTCCAAAAGGCACTTTTCATCGTTTTCATCGGTCTGGGCGCAGCCAACCTGGTCCAGGCCCACTGACAGACCATGAGCGGACAACCGGAGCTGCTTGCGGCCGCCGCCCTGCTGGAGCGGGCTTACCGGCTGGCTCATGTGCTGCAAGGCGAAGCTTGGCTTGACATCGAGAGCCGGCAGTTCGTTGTGAACGAGCTGGTCGAGGTGCTGGATGAGGCTCGTGTCGCGCTTCTTGCTGCAAACGGCTTGCCTGGACCGGTCTGACTTACACTGGAAATTGCTGGCGGAAAGCTGCCTTGGGTCGAAACTTGAAGCTAGGGTCGGAGTGAAGCGGTCACCGGCCTATGTAGGCTCACCTGGATCCGGCGACCTTCGAATCAACAGGCTGATTCATACCGACCTGCAGATCCTCAACAACGCCAGCCCAATCGGCGCCCTGCCGGACGGCATGACGATGGATCTGATGGGACAGGACGCAGACGGCAAAAGCTACAAACTGGCAGAGGGAGTTGTGCGTGACGGGCAGCTCCACTTTCGCAGACGACATCGAACGGCAGATCAGGCAGGTTCCTAGCTCCGACGACGCACCAGCTGACGAGTGATCGGATCAATGTCGGACAGCAGTCCGTCTGGCCTGCAGGCCAATGCCGATGCCAGAGTTGACCGACGCCTTCTAGAAGTACACCGGCGGAATGAGACTCCGTTGGACAGAGAGGGCGGGACAGAGCTGCGACCTGACGTCTGCTCTCGGCCAGGAGCTGTCATTGGCACCATCATTTCGACCCAAATGCCCGCGACATCGGGTAGGCAAGCCAAGTAAGAATTACGCCAAAAATAATTCCATAGCCCACACCCTCTTCCGGGGCGCTGGAGATGAAGTTAAAGACGTATATCGCGATTGCGATGGCCGCAAAAGCGAACGCAACCGCCCGACCTCGTTGCTTAGGGTCATGAGCTTTTAGAAAGGCGAGGAGCCAAGGCCAACTGCAGAAGCCGCCTATTAGCAGAAAGACGACAACAACTTCAATAAGGCTCTCGACCGCTTTCCCGGTAGCTACGAGCCGCATGTACGGTTGTGAGAAGAGACCTGCCCCCACCAGGCCGATGGATGCCACCCATGAAATGACGACGAACCAAGCCGACAGTGGGGGGCTTTGCCAGTCTTCCCGTTCGGAGGCGCGCCTTGGTTCATCGTTGACGTAGTAAACAATCCCAAGAAATTTGCGTTCGCTTTTTGACATCTTGGTTGACCTCCATCGGTTCCATCATGCTGCCAAGAATGCTGGTACGTCGAGAGGGTACTGCGCATACATAGCGCCTCGAAGCTCCACCTGTACCAACTGACCGCTTAGGGTAGGCAGCAAGGTCCGCTTCGGGCCCTGAGCCGCCGCTCAGTCTTCTCCGAAGCGGTCACTCGCCAAGTGCAGCTTCTCGCTTAAACCCTTTCGCAAGCGTAAGAAAGTCGCTCGCGACTTGGATCGCGGCGTCAGGTTCCATACCAATCGTGGGCAGCATGAATACTGCGCCATCTTTGTCGAAGGCAAACACTTCTCCACCGCCATTGCCTGCGAAAGCTACAAAGCCTGGGGCGTACAGCTCAACCTCTAGTTCCCTGTTGCCACTAGCCACCTCATCGGCGCCCCAAAGGATGATGTCATGGTCCCCCTTGGCAGTGGCCACGATGCCCTCAAACAGGCCGCTTGCGGCGACGTAAGCCCGATAAGCAGGCGGCAGTTCAATGGTCATCGGAGATGTCTCCTTGTGGCCGATGACCGTCATGCTAGCTAAGGCCGAGCTGGGCCCAAAGCAAACATACCTAGTCGCAAAACTGAAAGTAGACGTGGAATAGTCGATCCCATGGAGGTTCGCCAATACTGCGTTCGTCCGGTTCGAAATCGCTGGGGGCTGGCTGCATGAGGTACGCAGGAGAAAGAAGCGCAAAGGTTGTCTTCTCCAAAGCAGTTGCAATTCGACTGCGTCGCAGATCTGGCAGCACTTGCTCGAGCGTGACTAGGTTCTCGATGTCAAGCTGGTCATAGCCCCGCGAACTCCAAGTCCCATCCGGTCGAAGCGACTCACCCCAACCACCTTTCCCCAGAGCGACAACAGGCGCAAGTTTGTGAAAAAAGAGAAGTTGCCCTTCGTAGTTCACCCGCACCTCTCCGTTTTCAGAGTTTCGTCGAACGGCCTCTGCCGGCGAGTACACAAAGACGGACACGAAGCTATCGTACGAACCCATATCGACCAATGACCGAAGATCGGAATGGGAGTCAATTGCAGAGCAAAAGCGTGCGACTGCTTCATGACATTCATCTTCGCTTGTCGCGCTGAGCGGCTCCAGTGCACCGATCTTCAACAAAGTTCGTTCGTCGTACATGGATGTCTGCTTCTGGCCGAACGCGCGGCTAGACCGCACCTCGCAAAACTGCGGCGGCCACCTCGTATGCGAGCTGTTCTGCATCGCCGCGCCCTGGGTTGTCGCCTGGGACCACCTCAATGGCCTCGATCTCCAATACACCGTTGAACTCAGCGTTCGCTCGCCCAACACCCGCGAGGACCTCCTCTCGATGCGCCATCAAATCGAAACGAACGGCTGGGTCTTCACCCTCACTCAACAGACGAATCACATGTGGCCCTGACAAGGGAGCCTTCCCAAACCGGAGAGAGACCAAAACTGCAGTTGGCCCGGTGATGCGCTGAGCGCGGTACGAAACTGAGCGATGGACGTTCATTGGGTGGAGTTTGGCGAAGGTCCGCTACTGGCCGTTAGCGGAAGTCTACCGTGAGCGTTCAAGCACATAGAAATTTTCCGATGTCATAGAACGAAGCTAAGCCGTCGATGTAGTCGGTCAACGCATTGCCAAATGCGTTTGGTTCTGTCGTCTGTGAAGGCGGCAGATTTATGGTAGCGACGCTGATCCGATCACAGGCATAGCAATCGACTCATGAGCGCTTATTCCCCGATGCTTCGGGGCGCTATGTAGGAGCGCTCGTTTTCAGGGGTGCTGCATCTGCCTGGAGTCGGTGGCGCGCTTCAGTCGAAGCCGTCTGACTGCACCTGTTTGCAGATTCCCCGAGCTGTGTCCACGGATCAATGGCTGGATATGGAGAGCCGGCTCATCGCCTCTCGCTTACCGATTTTCTTGATCTCAAGGATCTTGTCTTGCTGGGCCGCACGCGGTGTTGTTTGACCGCTCTCCCACTTGTAGACCGACAAAGCAGATACCTCCAATAGGGCTGCCATCTGCGCTTGGGTCAGACCCAGTCGTTTGCGAATGGCGAGTAGCCCCTCAGCGGTATACCCAGCTGGTCGCCTACCACGACGCGTGCTTTGCGGTGCGGGACTTTCCTCGGCAGGCTTAGCTTTGCTCATCTGCCTGGCCAGTTGCTTCGTCGCGTCCTGCGTCGCTTTGAGCTCACGCTTGAGCGCTGCGATTTCACCGCGGTGTGACGCCACTGTCTTTCGCAAAAGCTGAATCTCGGATTTCAGCTCTTTGCGCGCCAGGCGTGCAATTTCGGACTTCAGGGTGCTTGCGAGGTTAGGCATATGGGCATGCTACTCGCCGAAGATTAAGAAGGCCATATTTGCATTGTGTTCTTTGGCGTTGAGACGAAGCGCCGGCATTGGTGCACAAACATCAGATCGAATCCAGGCAACCATGGCGCTCGACCCAACCGGTGATGTCGCCTCGCCCAAATCCCGCAAGAAGCTCAAACCCGCATCGCCGCCCAGGTCGTGGTCTTCGCATGTTCCGCGAAGTCCCTGCGCGTGACGCCTGTCTTGATCTTGCGGGTCCAAACCACCCCAGTGGGGAGCATGTAGGTCACGCCCACCTCGGGCGGCATGCCCGATGCGTCGAGATCGCTGCGGGTCGACTTTCTCTGCGTTGGCCGGCCAGCCATCGCATTCAGCTCGGCAAGCGTCTGCTCGGCCTCGATGCTGGTCATCATCTTCACCAGGTGCACCACAGCATCGCGCTTGGTCTTGCCCATGGTCTTGAGTTTGTCCGACAGGAAATTGAGCGTCGACTCGAATTCCTTCGTTGCTTGCTGCTGGGCCTGACGCAGCAATGCTTCGGCGCGCGCCTGAAGCTCCGCTGCACTCATCTGGGACAAATCGCTTTCAATCACGTGATTCTCTGTTTCGCCGCGTCTGGCGCTATAGCGTTCTCGGGAAAGTTCGCATTTTGACTTGGTGCCGGGGTACGGCCTGGCGAGAGTAGTCTTCCATCCGGAGTAACCTCCTCGTCCCCCGCACTAGTCGGCAAGCCCATCCTGGATGATTGCTGCAGCAATCTCCCCCGCGATTGCTTGTGCCGCGGCCCTCCACGACCATTCACCAGTGAGCTCTGACCCTTCAGTGGCTTCAAGTGCGATCGACAGTCGATCCTCAATTTCGGCACGAATGGCGGTGATCGATTGGACATCCACGTGTTGGCAGTTCTTGACTCGGTGAACGACAACTGCGTCAAGCGTCCGTTGGACGATGTCGCTAAAGGCTCTGGGGTCCAAGCCGTCTGCTTTCATGGTTGAACTGCGCAGTTTTGCGTTTCAAGCGGCTGCTCCCGGGGCCGACCAGCGTCTGTGGCTGAGGGGTTCAGCCGTGCAAGCTGCTTCTTGAGCTCACGCACGATCGCCCCAGGCGTGTAGAGCGCCTTGACAGCACTTGGCGGATCCTGATGAACCCATGGTGGCAAACGTCGAAACTCTTCCATGCTCGAAACGCCAAACCAGTGGGCTTTGGGTCCTAGATCCATGGCCGCGAAGATCACCAAATCGCCTGCAGGTAGGGACTTCTTGAGCAGCAGCCACCGGTTTCCCGCTTCCGAGGAGTGGGGCCAGCAAAGCTGAATTCTCGCTCGGAGGCCATTCTCAAGGATCAGAACCCGGCTCCTGGTGTGGGGAGTGCACTCGATGCCCTCACGCACGAGAAGCTTGACGAGGTCGTACTGAACCAGGTCGCCGATCGCTCGTGCCACCAGGATCTGCTTCAGGTGGTGTTCTCGCACCTTGCCAACGTCTCTGCCAGCCAGCCGCATGGCGGCTTGGAGCGAGCCGAACGCACGGTTGTACGTTTCCTTTGACGGCATCCCCGTTCTCTCAAGATCCACCTGGCTGAGCAGGGGGTTCTTCTCGAGTTGGCGTCGCAGCGCTTCAAGAAGCTGATCGTTGGTACGCCTCTTGAACCGACGTCGCTGCAGCTTGCACTGCACCGTGTCCCAGAGAGCTCGCGAGATGACTGGTTCGATCACACCGTCAGCACGCGTTTCGCGCTGATGGTTCTTCTTCTGTCGATAAGCTCTTCCCCAGACGAAGTTCCCTATGAACGCCTCGTTGCGCAGGAGCAATAAAACCGTGTCGTTCGTAAAGCGCTGACCGTTACCCGTGAGTACCCCTTCATATTGGAGCTGTCGTGCAACAGACTTGAGCGACCCGCCTTCTGCGGCGTACATCTGAAAAATCCGCCTCACCAAATCGACTTCCCATTGAGGTCCGTGTACCCAGGCGACCCGCTCGGCCTGCGAGCCTTTGGGTTGCTTTCGCCCGAGCAGGCGCCGCTTCCCCAGGCGATCTACTGCCACGCGCGTGAGTCCCAGCGGGGGCAGGGGCCCTACTTGGAAGCCGAGTCGAATGGCTCTGTCCTGGCCGTCGCGGCATTTCATGCCCAGCTCGCGTGAGTATTCGGCTGCCATCGCGCGCTTGATGGTTTTCAGAAGCGCAGTCATCGCGTCTTGCTTGGCGCCGAAGCTTTCTTTGACGTACACAACGGACACACCGTGCAGCCGGCAGGTGTATTCGTAGTAGGCGGCAGCATCGATGTCCTGAAACCGACCCCAGCGGCTGACGTCGTACACCAAGACAGTGTCAAAGGGCCTGGGGACCTCCATCACGTCGCGGATCAGGCGCTTCATGCCTTCTCGGTTGGTGATCCGGAGGCCGCTTTTGGCAGCGTCCTCGTAGACGTTAACCAGCTCGATCCCGTTGATGAGCGAGTAGTCCCGAATCGCATCGAGCTGCATGCCGATGGAGAGATCCTGGTGATCGGTGGACATGCGGACGTAAGCCGCTGCTCGCATGACCTTGGCGCTGTTGTCGGCTGCATCCATCGTCAGGCTCCGGTTGGTCAGTCGCTCACCATGATGCGCCGGAGTGCCGGAAATGGCGAGCTTGCTGCGATCTGCCAATCCGCGGGCGTATGCAGCACATTCATCAACGCGCCGCACATAGCAAGCGGTGCGTGGAATCATGACCAAACACCACGGCTACTGCCGATACGACTTGGGTCTTCGCTGATGCAGAGCGTTACTACCTGCGCGCCGCTGTTGGCGCAGGAGAACCTCAATGAAACGCGCTCTGTCGAAGACCAGTAAGCCAGCTTCCAAAGCCCCGGCCAAGGCCTCCCCCAAGGCCGCCGCCAAAACCCCTTCCAAGCCGAAGGCCCCTCAGGCCTCTGCTACCCGCCGCAGCCCTGCCAAGTCCGCTCGCCCTGCGGCCAAGCGCGCGCCCCAGAAACTCACTCCGACCCCCGTCGCTGCACCCCCCACCGGTACCAAGAAATCCCAGCTCATCGCCTTGCTGAGCTCCGGCGCCTCCATGGCCCAGATGACCGAGCTCACCGGCTGGCTCCCCCACACGGTGCGCGGCATGCTCAGCGGCTCACTCCGAAAACGTCTGGGCCTGAACGTGCAGCACAGCCTGCAAGACGGCGTTCGGGTCTACCGCATCGTTCCGGCCGGGGAGGCGGTGGCCCAATGAGTTTTCCGGCAGAGATCCTGACCGCCGAGCGCGACGTGCTCGTCTCGCGCTGGAAGGCCGCCTTCCACCGCGAGCCCCCGCCACGCGTGCACACCAGCCTCATGCGCCGGGTGCTCGCCTGGCAGGCGCAAATCGAGGCCAGCGGCACGAAGACGCCTTTTCAGTCACCGGCCCAGCCCCCGTCCCCTAAGGCAGCCCCGCTGCTGCCCCCAGGCACCCGCCTGCTGCGCGAGTGGCAGGGCGCCACCTACGAGGTGCTGGTCCTTGTGAATGGCTTCCAGTACGGCGGCAAGACCTACACGAGCCTCACCGCCATCGCCCGCACCATCACCGGCACGCCCTGGTCGGGCCCGGCGTTCTTCGGGGTCAAGCGCTGATGGCGTCGAAGTCATCTGCCAAGGCCCTGGCCGCCGGCGCGACCGGTACGAGTGGTGCTGTTGGCCAGATGGGTTTCCCGACGCTGGCTTGCGCCATCTACACCCGCAAATCCTCCGAAGAGGGCCTGGAGCAGGATTTCAACTCCCTTCACGCCCAGCGCGAGGCCTGTGAGGCCTTCGTGCTCAGCCAGAAAGGCTTGGGCTGGACGCTCAACCCCACCACCTACGACGACGGCGGGTTCTCCGGCGGGAACGTGGAGCGACCCGCGCTGAAGCGGCTGATCGCCGATGTGGAGGCCGGCAAGGTCAAGGTGATCGTGGTCTACAAGGTCGACCGGCTCACCCGATCGCTTGCTGATTTCGCGAAGCTGGTTGAACTCTTCGATGCCAAGGGGGTTTCCTTCGTCTCGGTCACCCAGCAGTTCAACACCACCACCTCCATGGGTCGGCTGACCCTGAACGTATTGCTCTCCTTCGCTCAGTTCGAGCGTGAGGTCACGGGAGAACGCATCCGGGACAAGATCGCCGCGTCCAAGCGCAAGGGCCTGTGGATGGGAGGCGTGCCTCCCGTGGGCTACCGAGCCAAAGGCCGGACCTTGGAGCCGGAGGCGCCGCACGCTGGGCGGATTGCCGAGATCTACTCGCTGTACCTGCAGCTCAACTGCGTGCGCAAGGTGGCGGCCGAGCTGCAGGCCCGTGGCTGGCTCACGCCCGCGCGGGAGAACAAGCGGGAGGGATTTGGGGGCAACAAGCCGTTCAGCCGGGGCCACCTGTACCGGATCCTGAGCAACCCCATCTACGTGGGCCTGCTCCCCCACCGAGGAGAAAACCACCCCGGCCAGCACCCGGCAATCGTGGAGCAGACGCTGTGGGACCAGGTGCAGCAGCGCCTGGAAGCCAACCGCCAGGGGCACAAGAGCCAGTCCAAGGCGGCAGCCCCCAGCCTGCTCAGCGGCAAGCTCTTCGACGAAACCGGGCGCAGGCTCATCCCGTCGCACACCCGCAAGGGCAAGAAGCGGTACCGGTACTACGTGACACCGGCCGACGACCCGGGTGAGCCGATCCGGCTGCCGGCCAATGAACTCGAGAAGCTGGTGGTCCGGGCGATCATGGAGTGGAGCGCGAGCGAAAAGCGGGTGCTCGATGCCGTGGGCTGGAAGGACGCCAAGCGGGCCCAGGAAGCGCTCACCGGTGCCAAGAAGCTGGGGCAGGCGATTCAGCATGAAGCCGGCACACAAATCGCCAAGGCGGTGCGCCGGGTGGAGGTGGTGCCTGAGGAGGTGCGCGTCACGCTGGACCTGGTGGGCTGCGGGGTGCTGAAGTCGGAGACGAAGTCAGAGACAAAGCCCGCGACCCAAAACGGAGCAGGGCAGGGGAGCACCACGATCTCAGTGCCAGCGAAGAGAAAGCGCTGCGGCATGGCGGTGCGGCTGGTGATCGGAGACAACGCCTCGGGGCAGACCACAAAGCGCGAGCCTGACCCGACGCTCGTGGCGCTGATGGCCAAGGGCAAGGCCTGGCTGCAGCAGTTCACTCGTGAAGGGCAGTCGATCGAGGAAATCGCCACGCGCGAGAAGTTCAGCGTGCGCTATGTGAATCGGGTGATCAACATCGCACTGCTGGCGCCAGACATCGTGCAGGCGATCGAGAAGGGTGAGCACCCCGAGGGGATCAATGCAACCAAGTTGCTAACCTCGGTGCCGTTGCCTGAGGCGTGGGCGGAGCAGAGGCAGGCTTTGGGGCTCCTGTAACGCGATCTCCCCTCGCATGGCTCGCCTGAAGAGCTGTTGCAAGGGAAGTCTATTTGCGCCGTTCCTTTGCCTGGGACAGGGCCTTGACCAATTTGAGTGCAAGGCGCTTGTTGTGCGGTGTCAGTGCACGAAAGAAGCCCATCAAGCATTCGGTTCTGCGGCCCTGGTCTGTCGCTGGGTCCGCAGAGGACCCTTGCTTCTTAGCGCTGGCCGGCATTCTCGCGCTGGCGGGTTGTCAGGCTCGCGGCAAGCGCAACCTTCATGTCCTCGACCACTGCCGCGTGCAGTTTCCCGCTCAGGTAAGCCTCACAGGGGTACTTCCGCTGCGTATCGGCCATCCAGACCTCATAAGCGCACGTGGGCGAGGGGATTCCTGTGCGCTCGAACTCGTCGTCTCGCACGAAGCCGCTCACGCCGTACCTGGTGGCGCCTTGGACCACAAATTGAGGTGTTGGATCGAAGGGGTGACCCACCATGACCAGGTAAGGCCCATCAATCTGTTGGGTGGCCACCAGCTCCGACATGCCAGCATTTCTGCGGGTGATATTGACCAGCCGCAGGTCGTCGACCACGGGAACCATACGAATGCCTGCAGCCTTGGCCGCAAAGTAAACCTCCCGGGTCACCGCGGCGTTGCGCTCTGCGAGGCGGCGCTTAACCTCGGCGACTCTGAGCCTGACCTGCTCCTCCTGTGCTCTGGTGTCCAGGAGGCCGCGCTGGGCGCGCACAGCGTCTGACAGGGGGTTGGCTGCCTGGGCCAAGAGCATTGGCGGCTGTAACTGACCGCCTGGCGTTCCCGCATGTGCGGAACTGAATGTGGTTGAGAGGCCGGGCCCAGCCGAGGTGGCAAGTGCAATGCAGAGCAGGAGATTGGTCTTCATCTGAGGAGCTTCGCTGTGGCGGTAGGTCGCCTCGCGAGCTCTTCAAGCGTCAGTCGCTCTCCGGCCCGGCGGCGCTCACTTAGCCTTGGGTTGAGGAAGCCCACTATATGTAGACGATCGTCCGTGGTCAAATAGTCGTACAAAACCAACGATCGCGGCATGCCCGCATCGTCTCCCCGTTACGCCGATGACCCAGCGCTGGTCGCGCTGGGCGCTGCCATCCGGCGCCTTCGAACGGCGCGGGGCATCTCGCAAGAGGAGCTCGCCCACCGCTGCGCCATCGACAGGGCCTACATGAGTTCGATCGAGCGCGGCAAGCAGAACGCTGGGGTGATGACGCTGTTGGGGATCGCGGCAGCGCTGGAGATCACGGCAGCGCAACTCCTGCACGAGGCGCAACTGTAGAGGTGTACCGCTGGCAGATGGTCAAGTCACTCAACTTGAGGACGCTCTGATCCTCACATTGAGGGTGCCTCGACGACCTTGACGAAACAGGATCTCGACCGGCGAATGGCAGTTCTGCAGCGGTTGCTGTCGTTCGGCGGCGTCCGTCAAACGTCGGGTATCGGTTAGAGAGCCGGCATTGACCCACAACGTCTTGCCGCGCGGGTGATTGGCGACCAACTTGCTAGATCAGACTGGCTGGTATGGCCTTGGGGGCGGGTCATACAGACCAAACGCCCCGAGTGGAGGTGGCTAAACGACGCTTGGAGGAACCTGAGACACGGCAGCGTCAAGTCAGTTCATCGAAGTCATCGAACGGGTTGGGAACGACGCGGCGGGCCACGAAGTTTCCAACCACCGGCACACCAGGAAAGTGTTTCGCCAGAAAGTTTGTCGCCGCGATGTAGTGAGCACCGGTGGTCAGCATGTCATCGAACAGGAAGTTCAGACTAGGCTGCTGCGCTGGCTTACCGGACATCGCGTCAAAAGACAGTTCGGCTAGAAGTTCGTCGGGCGTAGGCCTGCTGTCGGACTCATGGCTGGCCCCGTACTTTCCGCTGAATGTGAGGCAGTCGCGGATGTCGAGGGGAAGCTTGCAGTGATGGGCGATGCCCTTGAGGACCTCGACCATCCGAGGGTCGAACATCGGGTCGGTGCGCGCCTTCGATGGAGGGACGGGAATCAAAGCGACGCGATGCGACTGATGGATGTCTGGCCACTTCCAGAACTGTGCGAAGCTCCGAGCGACCTGATCGATCGCTTGCCCCTTGTAGCGCCAGTCGGCATGCCCCTGACGGTCCATCTTCTTCTTGAAGTTACTGATCAGCTGATTGGTCGCCGAAAAGTTCCAGCGCTTGCCACCAGTCCGTTCGTAGGGGGTGTACTCGCCCCAGAAGTAGCAGCGCGCCGACGCAGGCAAGTGATGGTGATCAGGCCGTTCACGATCGCCGACAACCGTGAGGCGCTTCGGCATCGGGTCCATGCCTACCCCAGCACACGCAGAATGTCTTCGAACTCCCGCACTCGGATGGCCCCAAGCTTTTCGAACTTCGCAGGCCAGGTGATCGCCGGATTCTGGAAATTACTTTCCAGGATGAACAGCTTTCGGCCCTGGTCCAGCGCAGCCTGAGCCTGGATCAGCGTCCCCGAAGTCTCGCTCGCCTCGACGATGATCGTTGCTTCGGAGAGCGCGGACATCGTCTTATTTCGTTCAGGGAAGAAGAAGCGATTACCCTTCCAGGTCTGTGCCATGTAGCGAAGTACCGGCACCTGACTGACGAGCAAAAACTCCTCAGCGATCCGCCGCTGCAGATCGGCGTTTTCCTTCGGGTACACCTCCGAGATCGGCGTACCGATCACGGCGATCGTGCGCCCCCCCGCCTCGATCGCGGTCGTGTGAGCGATGGTGTCGACGCCCTCGGCCAATCCGGAGACGACCGTGAAATCGTGTTCGACGAGCGCGCGAACCAGTTTGCGCGTTCGCGCGGCGCCCTCGGGCGACACCTTGCGGGTGCCCACGACGGCCACCCGAAGCGGGGCTTCTGCAAGCTCCCATGAACCCAGGAAGTACAGAACCTCGATCGGTTCCGACGCATCACGCAGGCGCGCGGGGTAGTCGAAGGTGCCATTGATCCGCACCCCAAAGCGCTTGATGCCGCGAGCCGAGAACTGCTGGAGAACCTCCTGCGCCGCCTGCTGGGCAAGATCGTCGTCAACGAGGTCGGAGGGTAGCTGACCAGGGTGAGCGTCGAACAGCTGCGCCAGCTTCTTGGTGCTGGTGTTCGGCTGCTTCCATAGGTACTCGTACGCCCCGATCTCGGCGAGCGTGTCGACTGGCTTGTTCGCCAGGAACTCAGGCCACGCGCCCATGATGTCCTCTCAATCTCATGTCCGCAGCGCTCGGCCGCTTGCGGCGCTCCTACCAAACCTGCTGCTGTTCGTCCAAATGTACCCGCCCAAGTGATCTCTCTCGCGGGAAGACCGCGCGGTACATGCACACCAGGGCGTCGCGCAGGTCGACGGCACGAGCGACGGCGCCCAGCCGGAACTGGACAAGCATACAGCCTTCGCTGCTAGACTGTGTACAGACCAACCGCAAAGCCGCTGAAGGCCGTGAGGCTTCCAGCGGAGGCTTGTGATCGCGAGGGGAGGCGCTGGAGCCGTTGTTCCTGGACCCGTTCGCCGGACCTGGCGAGCTATGCGTCCGTCCGGTGCGCTGGGCGTCGTCGGTGGTGCGTCACCCAGCGCGCGAGGATTGCTCGTAGCCGCGTGACCGACACTGTTCTGAAGAAGATCTGCAGGGAAGACACGCATGAAACACCTCGATCTACTCAACGAGTTTCGGGTCGCGATGTCGCAACTGGCGACACAGGTCGAGGCCGCATCTGCCATGCAGATGTACGACATCAATAAGGTGTCCGAGAACCTCGTTCTCGGCGTCCTGCGCGAGCTGTATGGGTGGAGGCATCTCCGGAACCTGAACTCGACCGAGCGCGCGAACTTCCCCGGCATCGACCTTGCGGATGATGTGGCCGGCGTCGGCATCCAAGTCACCGCGACGCCCACGCTCGACAAAATCAAATCCACCATCGACACCTTCCTGGCGCACGGCCTCGACAAGAAGTACAAGCGCGTCGTCGTCTACGTCCTGGGCCGCAAGCAGGCTACCTACTCCCAGGAAGCTATCGACCGCGCGGCAAACGGTCGGCTGCGGTTCGACGCCGGCAAGGATATCCTGGACCACCGTGACGTGTGCGGTGTCGCGCCCGACGCGGACCCGAAGCAACTGATCGCAGCCCTGGAGGTGGTTCGGACATACATGCGCGGCGGAGTGGCAAAGGGACTTGGTGAAGAGGACTTCAACCCGCCCACGGCAGCAATCGAGCGCGTTAACCTGAACCTCGTCGAGGTCTACTTCCCCTCGACCTTGTACATCGCAGACCTGAACGATGACCTTGAGCCCTTCAAAGCGAAGAAGGTGCGCAACGAGAGGAAGACGTTCGGCGAAGCCGTCAGGGGCCTGAACCTGCGCGTACCCTCGGACTACGAAGTATCGGGGCGCCAGCTGATCACGTTTCATCCGCTTGACGACACGGGCGGTCCGTTTGCAAAGCTGATCGAGCTGGGTACGGTGACGCCACTGCAGGCGCGCGAGTTCTACGGAGCAAACGAGGATCGCGAGCGCATCTTCAAGTCTCTGCTTCGGTTTACGCTGCAGCAGAAGCTCTACAAGCACGGCGTGCGGTGGATGCACGAGGACAGTCTCTTCATTTTCGTACCGTGGGCCGACGGTGACCTGCTCCGCGAGGAGACCTGGTACGGCCAGCGAGCGTCAAAGCGCGCGGTCTATGAGCGCAAGCTCAACAGGAAGGACCCCAACAAGACCTTCCTGTGCAAGCACCTAGCATTCGCAGCTGATTTCATCTTCAGCGAAGGTAGGTGGTACGTCGCCCTCACGCCCGATTGGTACTTCAGCTACGGTGAAAACTTCAGACGATCCGCGTTCGCCGACGCGAACCTGAGCTGGCTCAAGCGCAAGGAGGTCAATAGCACCGTTGCCGGGCACTTCCGATTCCTCGCTTCTTGGTTGTCGAAGTTGGATCAGGACGATCTGTTCGAGTCCATCAGGTCTCCAGCAGCGACCTTGTCACTCGGGGAGACGGTTGCCTTCTCGAACCATCCCGCGCTACCCGACGACACGTGGCTTCCACTGCGAGACGACTCCGACGACGATGAGGAAGCAAAGAACACAGGCCTGTTCGAGACGCTATGAAACTTGAACACATCGACGAGCCTCGGCTTCGCTTCCAGAGCGGCGAGCACATCTGTCCGCGACGCGGCATCACGGCGTACGGCGCCTTCGACCGTTCCATGGGAACGAGGCGAACCGATGTCATCGTGGGAAGCGTCGGGAGCGCAACCTGCAACGAGGCGCTAGATCGCTGGGTGACGAGGTGCGCGTCCGAGATTCCCGGGATGGAGAACGCCAGGCAGCCAAACCTCCGCGTCATGTTCCCAGGCATGAACTTGGGACACGGCTTCGATGCGACGCTCAAGTTCAGCCAAGACCTGGCGCGGACGATCAAGACGCGCGAGGTCGATGAGATCGTGGCGATCGCAGATCGGCGGACGCGAGTCACCAAGGCGATCGAGCTGTACTACGAGCACATCAAGTTTCTCGCGCAGAACCGCCCAGTGGATGTCGTGGTCTGCGTCATGCCCGAGGCGCTGTTCAAGGTTATCTCGACCGACGAGCGCGGCCCAGCAGAAGAAACGCTGGAGGCCAGCGTCGAAGTGGCTTCCGAGCTGAACTTCCGTCGTGCGCTGAAGGCGCGGGCCATGCATCTCGGCAAGCCGCTTCAGTTGATCCGTGCAGCTTCGCTTGAAAGCAACAAGCGTGGCCAGCAGGACGATGCCACCAAGGCATGGAACTTCTGCACTGCGCTGTACTACAAGGCCGGACCGCGAGTTCCTTGGAAGCTCCAAACCGATGATCGCCGGCCAAGCTCGTGCGCAGTGGGGATCGCCTTCTACCGAAGCCGCGACCGGCAGGTGCTGAACACGAGCCTGGCGCAGATATTCGATGAACTTGGCAACGGGCTCATCCTGCGAGGTACGCCGGTTGACATGTCACGGGACGATCGCACCCCACACCTCAGTGCCAATCAGGCGTACGACCTGTTGACTGCGGCACTCAACGAGTACCGTGTGGCGCTGCGAGCCTATCCAGCGCGGATCGTAGTCCACAAGTCGTCCAACTTCTCGGCGGACGAGATCGCCGGGCTGACGCGGGCGGCGAACGACCTGAGGATCGACACCGTCGACTTGGTCACCGTGATGGACTCTAAGCTGCGGCTGTTCCGAGAAGGCAACTATCCACCGTACCGTGGCACTCGCATTGCAATGGACGCGGACCGTCACATCCTCTATACGCGCGGGTCGGTTTGGTACTACCAGACCTACACGGGGCTCTACATACCGCAGCCGATCGAGCTTCGAATCGTTCGCTCGGAGGAGTCGCCGTCTTTCATCGCCCGCGAAATCCTGGGCCTGACCAAGATGAACTGGAACAACACGCAGTTCGATGGCAAGTACCCGGTCACGCTTGGGTGCGCGCGCAAGGTGGGCGAGATCATGAAGTACCTAGAAGACGGCGACTCGCCACAGATTCGGTACGGGTTCTACATGTAGTTCGCTGTCCTCCAACCGTGTTGCTGGCCTTGCAGCGGCAACGGCGGGCGCTCCTTTGGCGAAAGGAGCAGGCGGGACAAGTAGATGTGGCGATCGCGGTGACGACGAACCATTTGCGATGCGACGTTTGGAGTCAGTCGCCACACAGAGCGGAACAAGCGAGTCGGTGACGGGTACATCTACGAACCATTTCAGGACTTGGTCCTCAGTGCAGCATGAACGTTGTTCAGCCTCATGCGCCTGGTCGAGAATTCACTTCAGAACACCGATGCGAAGCGGGTCATTGAGGCGATGGAACTAGGCATGCAGCGAGCCAGGTCTTACGCCCGCGAGGCGCGCCATCTCCGGACTCTGATGAACGCTGAAAAGTACTGAGCTGGCTGCGGATGCTGGAAAGCAGGACTCAAACAAATGGGGGGTTCCAAGCGGCGATCAAGGGCCGGTATTAGCGGCAGTGGTCGGTCAGACGCCGAACGGCGAATGACTCAGATCAGTCTGAAGCTGTCACCGCATGAGCATCACTGAGACACCACGGCATACACATAGCCCATTACTGCTCTTCGGCAAGCGCCTTTCGCGTTGTAGTGTCACGAAC
Source organism: Hydrogenophaga sp. T2 (assembly GCF_049843535.1). NCBI lineage: Bacteria > Pseudomonadati > Pseudomonadota > Betaproteobacteria > Burkholderiales > Comamonadaceae > Hydrogenophaga > Hydrogenophaga sp. T2. The sequence goes on from NZ_JBBHZJ010000009.1 coordinate 173,987, forward strand.
TGACGATCATGCGGGGCGGACTTCCTCCAGGTCGGCTCTAGACTGACTGCAGACGTTCAACCCGGTGGAGCGCGTGACGGCTGGTGCGTACAAAGGAGACGCTTGTGGTAGGCGCGGGCACACACGTTGTGCTCATTCTCGGCGCCTGTTCCTGAAACGTCCTTCATTAAGCAGTGCTAGACGAAGAGCAAGGCTGTAACGCGCATCGTCGTCGGCGACGACAATCGTTCTTCTCAGCAGACTTCCAGCACCACACGCACCCGATCTCCGCATTCGATCTCGGGGTCGTGCATCGTCCGGGGCTTGAAATGCTCTTCGAACGACTTGGCTGACTTCCACGTCGCCACGTTGACGTAAGTGACGCCGTCACCGCCGATGGGCAGGCTCCTCATCGATTCAGGCAACTCGTTCGAGTTGCTGACCTTCGTCAGTGTCTCCGAGACAAAGTCTGCGTGATCTGGCTTCTCGCGGTTGTATGCCGCGAGGAACGCCGCTTCCTTCTCCGGCCGCACGGAGCGGCGAATCAACACAATCACCACGAAGTTCTCCCTGTCCGCGCGCAGCAGCGCGCTGATGGTCTAGACGATGCGGCCCGCCATAGCAAGCCTCGGCGTTCCCGCTGCGCAGCGCAGCACTACGGCGCTGGCGGCAGGGCATTTACCAGGGCGGCAATCGCGTCTTCGAAGCGCTTCAACGTGTCAGCAGAGAGTTTCGGCACGATCACATGCTGCTGCGCCAGGAAATGCCCTGCAACGCGCCCGTGATCGAACTCCCCGGCAACTCGCTCGATGCGCTTGACGATGCGATCTTGACCCTTGAGATCCTCCATCTTGAGCGATTGCTTCATCGCGCCGTTGTAGATGGCCAGATACTCGTCTGGCTCAAACAGGTCCTCAATGTCGGCGCCCTTGACCTGGCAAAACTGTTCGACGCTGAGAACATTGCTGGCCTTGAGGCGGCCCTGCGCGACGGCGGCGTCGATGCGCTGGCGCTGGGCCTTGCCATCGAGCAGCACCACGATGTCCAGCTTGCCGCCGAGCAGCGCGATGAAAGTCGGAATGTTTGTGGCGCCGCCTGCCGGCAGGAGGCGACAGTTCGTTGGGAATGCCGCGCGGCTGAGCGATCCCAAGTGCGACGAGAAGGCAACCAAGTAGATGAAGTCCGACGTGCCTTCCAGCAGGATATTCCGGTTCCCGATGAACAGGTTCTGCGCAATGTCGTAGCCAAGCGCGGCCTGCAGCGGGAACAGCGTGTCCGGGTCGGACGTGGTGCCGGCGTCGTTGGTTGCGACGGCGCCGAGGTCCGGCCCCTTGTCTTCGATAATGCGCACGCGGCCCAGTGATTCCGTCCGAACCATGAAGGGCGAGTGCGTCGTGTACACCACCTGCCTGCCGCCCGTGAGGTTCGTATCAATGGCGTCGAGCAGGTCCTTCTGCGCCCGCGCGTGCAGGCTGAGGCCCGGTTCATCCAGCAGCAGGATCAGGTTCTTGTCCTTCTGGAACTCGAAGAACGATGCGATGAAAGACACGAACCACCTGAACCCGGTGGAACGGCGGTCGAGGCGGTTGCTGAAATCATGCCGCGTGTCCTCGACTCGGAACTGCAAATAGCGCTCGGTCTGACCGTTCGCCTGCCGCTCGGGCTCGATCTTCACGACGAGCTTCAGGTGTTGGTTCTGCTTCCAGTTGGCTTTCACCATCCGCGTTAGCAAGCTGGAGATTGCCTCCAGTTCAGCATTCGATTGCTCGAAGTCCCAGGTCTCGACGTTTGTCGGCGCCACCTTGGCCAACTTGAGAAAGTCGGCGGCGGCTTGAATTTCCTCGTCCGCCGACGGCGTGGTCAACGCGGGCATCACCTCGCCGGCAAGGCTGTAGCGTCCGCGCAGTTGCGAGTACTGGCTGAAGTAGAAGGTCTTCGGAATCAGGGGACGCAGTATCTTCTCCAGCGCCGCGGTGAGCGACTTAGATCCGTCCAGCACTGACTCAAGCTCGGCCTTGGCCAGCTTTGCCGCTTGGGCATCCGGCGTGGGCTCACCGCTCTCGCTCTTCTCCGCTGTGGCCGCCGTCAACTCCTCCAACAGTTGTTGCGCGTTGTCCGCGCCGGCGACCTTGGGGCCGAGCAGACCGGCATCGATGTGCTGATCGCTGAACCACTTGACGAACCGGGCGTGGTCGATGGGCAGTTGCAGTTGCAAGTCGCCTTCATACTTGCGGAAGGCGGAAAGCTTAGGTGCGCTCAGCACACCTTGCCCGAACTGTCCGTCCAGCGTGGCCATTTCTTCGGCCGAGAGCGTGAACTCCGCGGTGATCGGCACCGCATCGTCGATCTCGCCGGAAATCTCGTGCTGCTTCTTTAGCCAGCGCGGGTAGTCATCCAGCAGGACGAGCGGACAGGGCTTTGCCGGATTCAAGCGATGCAGCGCTTCGATGGTGGATGACTTGCCCGCCTCGTTCTTGCCGACGATGCAGGTGCTGTCGGCTACGTCAATCGGCCCAGAGTCGATGACGTTGCGAAACAGACGGACTTGGAACGACTTCAGGCGCATGGGCGACTCCCTGGCTTCTTGGTCTTGCAGTTCGGCGCGCTGCCCCACCGACCACCCGGCCTGGATGGGGCATCGGAGCGCTTACTTCCTCCTGTTGCCTTTAGGGCGCTGGTAGGGAAGCTTGAGCGACATATTAAGGCTTCGGTCGTCGATAGCTCCTGGGTGGCCGATGTTCTCGTGAGCAGTCACCAGAGGCAATATGTCCGAGCGACCGCACCCGCTGCAGTGCGGACCTTGACGCGCTGCCTAAGCTTCAGTGCTCGGGCGCGTCCCTTGGCCCAAGGCCACGGATGCACGGACTGACCGGTGCATGGTTGGGCTGTAGAACTATCTGTGACCTGAGCGATTGACCACATTGCGGGCAGATGTGGCGATCCGGCTCTATCGGGATCGGCCGGATCCCGCGTTTGAGAGAAAACCCCTCGTGGCCCGCCCGAGAGGGCCACTCCCGGTACTTTTGAGAGCCGAGAGAAATCTCCCAGCCCCCCGCAATCCCGCGCCCCGCCTCGCGTTCACCCAACAAAAAAGCCCCTGCACTGCAGGGGCTCCAGACTCGCTGGCGGAGAGAGAGGGATTCGAACCCTCGATACAGGAGAACCTGTATGCCGGATTTCGAATCCGGTGCATTCGACCACTCTGCCATCTCTCCGTGTCGAAGCCCGCGATTCTAGCAGGCTGAAGACCCGGGTTCGCACGGCCCGCGCACGCCGCTTGCCAGTGCGACAATGCGCCGACTTCCAGCCCCTACATGCTCGTCGACACCCAACCCGCCACGCACCAGCACGCGCCAGCCGCCCCCGAGGTGCGCGACGCCTGGGTCAATGCCCAGCTCATTGGCGTCTTGATGGATCACCTCGGGCCGACGGTGCTGGCCTCGGCGGTCTTCGTGCCGGTGCTGGCCATGCTCATGTACGGCGAGGTCTGGACGCCGGGCCTGGCGCTCTGGGTCCTGGCGATGCTGGCCATGCTGGGCTTTCGCTACCACCTCATCGGCCTGTACCGCCTGCGGCACGACAGCGTCGAAGGCCCGCAGCGGCAGCAGTTCATCGACCGCTACCGCTGGACCTGGCCCGCCGCCGCCGTGCTCTGGAGCGTGCCCGTGGCCCTGAGCTACCTGCAGGCCGATTTCATCACCCAGTTCGCGTGCGCGCTGCTGGTGCTGGGCCAGGGCCTGCTCACGCTCAACGCCTACAGCGCCTACCTGCCGGTCTACCGCACCTACACGCACGGCCTCGCGGGCTCGGTGCTGGTGGGGTTGCTGGTGGGGGCCTTCCTGCACATGCACCAGCCCGACGTGGTGCGCTCCACGGCCATCTTCATGCTGCTGCTGCTGTCGTTCTGGTTCCTGCTGCTCATGGCCGGCGCGCGGCTGCATCAGGTGCACCGATCGAGTTTCGAGCTGCAGTTCTCCAACCAGGAACTGATCGACTCGCTGACCCTGCAGACGCGCGCCTCGCTGCGGGCCGTGTCCACCAAGAACCGTTTCCTGGCCTCGGCCGCGCACGACCTGCGCCAGCCGGTGCACGCGCTGAGCCTGTACGCCGACTGGCTCGCGAGCGAGCCCGAGATGGCGCGCGACATCGCGCCACGCATCCTGCAGTCCACGCGCGCCATCAACGAGCTGTTCGACTCGCTGTTCGACCTCACGCGCATCGATGCCGGCAACTACAAGGTGCGCCTGCAGCACGTGGAAGTGCAGAAGCTGTTCGCCGACCTGCGGCTGCAGTTCGAGCCCGTGGCCTCGGGCAAGCAGCTGCAGCTGCGCACGCGTGCCCACCCGATCACGCTGTGGTCCGATCCGGTGGTGCTGCGCCGCATTCTCGGCAATCTGGTGTCGAACGCCTTGCGCCACACCCAGCGCGGCGGCGTGCTGATCGCCTTGCGCCAGCGCAAGGACATGGTGGTCTTCGAGGTCTGGGACTCGGGCGTGGGCATCGCACGCGAGCACCAGCAGGCGATCTTCCAGGAGTTCTTCCGGGTGTCGCAGCACCAGGGCACCGAGGACAGCCTGGGCTTGGGGCTCACCATCGTGTCCAAGCTCGCGGCGCTCATGGGCTACCAGCTTGCGCTGCAGTCGGAGGCGAACCGCGGCAGCGTGTTCCGCGTGATGCTGCCGGCCTACACGCAGCAGGCGCCGGGCGAACAGCCCCAGCCCACCGTCATCCAGGCCAGCGCGGCCTGAGGCAGCCCCGCGGCCGAATCGCGGGTTCGTTCAGCTCAAAGATCGAGCAGGCCGGCGGTGCGGGCCAGGTGGCTGGCCTGCGAGCGGCTCTTCACGTTGAGGCGGCGGAACAGGCGCCACAGGTGCACCTTCACCGTGTGTTCGCTGATCTGCAGTTGTTCGGCGATGTCGCGGTTGGACAGGCCACGGTCGAGCATGACCAGCAGCTGCTTCTGGCGCTTGGACAGCTTCTCGGGAATGGTGGGGGCGTTCTCGTCCTCGATCTCGTCGGCGAGGAATTCGCGCAGCACCTTGGCGATCTGGGCCGCGCCCGCGGATTTCTCGACGTAGGCATCGGCGCCGGCTTCGCGCGCGAGGTCTTCGTAGTCGGAAGAAGGCGAGGCCGACAGCACGATGAGCGAGGCGTCAGGCAGCATCTGGCGGATCTCGCGCACGCCGGACACGCCGTTGGTGTCGGGCAGCTTGAGGTCCAGGCACACGAGTTCGGGCTCGCCATGTTCGGCGATGGCCTTGCTCACCGAGGCCAGCCGCTCGAGTTCGACGACCTGGGTCGAGGCGCGCAGGCGGCGCAGCAACATGACCACGGCCTCGCGCATCAGCGGATGATCGTCAATGACAAAAATACTCATGTCGCAGGGCGCACTTCATGATTTGGACTGACAGCGCAGCATAAAGGCATAACTGTCGTTTGGCGAGGGCGGCAATCCCCCGAAAGAGGGCGCGCGCTCGGCGAGCCGGGCGTGCAGCGCCGCGGAGCGGGGGATTGTGACCCAATTCAGGTGCCGGCTTCCCGCATTGCCTTGAGCGCAATCGTGACGCCTTCCACATCATCGGGTGCGATCAACTGTTGCGCCATTGCATCGAGCGCAACAGATCCCTCCCGCTGCAGGCGGGCCATGGCCTGGGCGGCGTCGCGCGGCGCGGCGAAGCCGCGGCTTTGCAGCAACACCGCGCCCTTGGCGTCGGTGAGCTTGAAATAGAACTGGCCGTCCTTCTCGCGGTACTGTTTGAAGGCCGGCAGTGCCGCCTTGGCGGCCTTGGCCGGGCCGCCGGACGGCGCGGCCTGGCGGTCGAGCGGGCGCAGGCCCACGGCGTGGCGCAGGCGCTGGGTGAAGGGGGTGGCGATGGCGCGGGCCTTCTCGGCCCCCATGCGCAGGGTCTGTTCGATGCGCGCCGGATCCTGGATCAGCGCGTCGTAGACCGCGCGCAAGGGCGCGATCTCGCGGTCCAGGCGCTCGAACAGCAACTGCTTGGCCTCGCCCCAGGCGATGCCCTCGGCATAGGCCTTGGCCAGGGCGGCGGTTTCGTCGGCGCTCGCGAAGGCCTGGTAGAGCTGGAACAGCGCCGAGCCCTCGGTGGCCTTGGGTTCGCCGGGTGCGCGCGAGTCGGTCACGATGCCCATGATCAGCTTGCGCAGTTGCTCGCGCGGCACGAACAGGGGGATGGTGTTGTCGTAGCTCTTGCTCATCTTGCGGCCGTCCAGGCCGGGCAGCGTGGCGACCTGCTCCTCGATGACCGCCTCCGGCAGCGTGAAGTGCTCGCCATACAGGTGGTTGAAGCTCGAGGCCATGTCGCGCGCCATCTCGATGTGCTGGATCTGGTCGCGCCCCACGGGCACCTGGTGGGCGTTGAACATCAGGATGTCGGCCGCCATCAGCACGGGGTACATGAACAGGCCCGCGGTCACGCCGTCGTCGGGCTCGGCACCGGCTTCGTGGTTCTTGTCGACCGCGGCCTTGTAGGCGTGCGCGCGGTTGAGCAGGCCCTTGCCGGTCACGCAGGTGAGCATCCAAGTGAGCTCGGGGATCTCGGGGATGTCGGACTGGCGGTAGAAGGTGACCTTCTCGGGGTCGAGCCCGCAGGCCAGCCAGGTGGCCGCGATCTCCAGCGTGGAGCGTTGCACGCGCGCCGGGTCGCCGCTGGTCTTGATCAGCGCGTGGTAGTCGGCGAGAAAGTAGAAGCTCTCGACGTTGTCCAGGCGGCTGGCGCGCACGGTGGGCCGGATGGCGCCCACGTAGTTGCCCAGGTGGGGCGTGCCCGAGGTGGTGATGCCGGTGAGGACGCGTTGCGTTTTCATGGGGAGCGGGTTCAGAGCAGGAGCAGTCGCACGGGGGTGAGCAGCCATTCAATGGCGGTGCCCGTGAGGGTCATGAGCGGGCGCAGCCAGTAGTCGCCCACGAGGCCGGTGACCACGAGGGCCAGCACGATGAAAAAACCGTAGGGCTCCACGCGCGACACGGCCACGGCCTGCTTCCAGGGCAGCAGGCCCACGAGGATGCGTCCGCCGTCGAGCGGGGGCAGCGGGAACAGGTTGAAGGCGAACATCACGAGGTTGACCGTGACGCCCGCACGGCCCATGTCGAGCCAGAAGCGTTCGTTCACGCCGAGCGCGATCAGCACATAGACCAGCAGCACCCAGCCGATGGCCTGCACCAGGTTCGAGGCCGGGCCGGCGAGCGCGACCCAGATCATGTCGCGCTTGGGGTTGCGCAGCCGCCCGAAGTTGACCGGTACCGGCTTGGCGTAGCCGAACAGGAACGCGCCCGCCGTTGCGAAGTACAGCAGCAGCGGCATGGCGATGGTGCCCAGCGGATCGATGTGCTTGACCGGGTTGAGCGTGACGCGGCCGAGCTGCCAGGCCGTGGGGTCGCCGAAGTGGCGCGCCACGTAGCCGTGCGCCGCCTCGTGCAGCGTGATGGCGAACAGCACCGGGATGGCGTAGAGGGTGACCGTCTGGACGATGAGGGCGAAATCCATGCGTGGATTGTCCCAGACGCCGGGTCAGAGCCCGAGCGGCGCGAGCGCGCCCTGGCCTTCGCGTACCACCTCGGGCTCGCCGCCCGTGCCCATGGGCACGAGGTCGAGCACGGTGGTGGGTTCGAGCGCGCAGGCGCCGGCGTCGATCACGGCGTCGATGTCGTGCTGCAGCCGCTCGCGGATGGCCTCGGGGTCGTTGAGCGGGTGCTCGTCACCGGGGAGGATCAGCGTGGTGGCCAGCAGCGGCGCGCCGTGCAGCTGCAGCAGGTCGAGCAGCGCGCGGTGCTCGGGCACGCGCAGGCCGATGGTCTTGCGCGACGGGTGGCTCACGCGGCGCGGCACTTCCTTGCTGGCTTCGAGGATGAAGGTGTAGGGGCCGGGCGTGGCGAGCTTGAGCAGGCGGTACTGGCGGTTGTCCACCTTGGCGTAGCTCGCGAGCTCGCTGAGGTCGCGGCACAGCAGCGTGAGGTGGTGCTTGTCGTCGACCTCGCGGATGCGGCGCAGCCGGTCGGCCGCGGCCTTGTCGTCGAGCTGGCAGGCCAGCGCGTAGCTCGAATCGGTGGGCACGGCGATGACGCCGCCGCGCTCGAGCAGCGACACCGCCTGCTTGAGCAGGCGCGGCTGGGGGTTGTCGGGGTGCACGCTGAACAGCTGCGACATGGCTCAATCCTCCGGCGGTGCGATGGGCAGCGAACGGCTGCGGGTGGCGCGCCAGCCGCTCACCGCGCCGCACAACACGATGAGGGCGATGCCGGTGAGCTCCACCGCCCCCGGCACGTGGGCGAACACCAGCCAGCCGAACACCATGGCGAAGGCGATCTGCGCATACAGGTACGGCGACAGGGTGGAGGCCGGCGCACGCTGGAACGCCATGATGAGCATCAGGTGACCCACCGTGCCCATGCTGCCCACGAGCACCAGCAGGCCGAAGGTGCGCGCATCGGGAATGGCCTGCCACACGAAGGGCAGCAGCGCGCTCGACACGAGCGCGCCCACCCAGCCGGTGTAGAGGTGCATGGTCAGCGGGTCTTCGGTGCGGGCCATGCGCGCGGTGAGAATCTGGAACCAGGCGCTCATGAACACCATGGTGAGGGGCAGGATGCTCGCCCAGCCGATGTCCTCGCCCTCGGGCCGCACCACCAGCAGCACGCCCGCGAAACCGCCCGCCACCAGGGCCCATTGCCAGGCCGACACGCGCTCGCGCAGCACGGTGGCGCCCAACAGTGTCACGGCCAGCGGCGTGAACATGAGAATGGCCGTGAACTCGCCCACCGGCATCTGCTGCAGCGCCACCACGCCCATGAGGCTGAGCGAGAGCAACAGCGCGCCGCGCAGCAGCTGGAAGCGCGGGTGCGCGGTGCGCCAGGCGGCGCGCCCGCGCAGCGGCAGCAGCACCGCCGTGGTGGCCACGGCGTGGAACAGGTAGCGGAACCACACGATCATGAGCACCGGCATCACGGCGCCCACCAATTTGACGGTGGTGTCGAGCAGGCCGAAGCAGGCCGTGGCCGCGACCGCCAGGCCGATGCCTGCGAGCGTGCGGGTCGGAAGCAGGGCGGCGGCGGTGTTCATGCTTGGGGGGGCGGCTCAGGCTTCGGGCGCGTCCACGGGCAGGCGCTGCTCGCGCGCCGTGAGCCAGCTCGCACTGGCGCCGCACACCACGATGAGCGCGATGCCCGCGAGCTCGAGCGCGCCCGGCACATGGTGGTAGACCACCCAGCCGCACAGCATGGCGAAGCCGATCTGCGTGTACAGGAACGGCGAGAGCGTCGAGGCCGGCGCCCGCTGGAACGCGAGGATCAGCAGGAAGTGGCCCACGGTGCCCATGAGCCCGACCAGGCACAGCTGCGTGAGCGTGCGGGCGTCGGGCACGGCCTGCCACACGAAGGGCAGCGCCGCGCTGGCCACCAGGGCACCGACCCAGCCGGTGTAGAAGTGCAGGGTCATCGGGTCTTCGGTGCGCGCCATGCGCGCGGTGAGGATCTGGAACCACGCATAGAGGAACACCAGGGTGAGCGGGATCAGCGCGGCCCAGCCCACCACGCCGGCCCCGGGCCGCACCACCAGCAGTGCGCCCGCGAAGCCGCCCGCCACCAGCAGCCAGCGCAGGGGCTTCACGCGCTCGCCCAGGAACAGCGCGGCCAGCAGCGTGACGGCCAGCGGCGTGACCATGACGATGGCGGTGAACTCGCCCACGGGCATGTACTGCACCGCGAGGAAGGACATGCCGCTCACCGAGAGCAGCAACAGGCCGCGCAGCAGCTGGAAGCGCGGGTGTTCGGTGCGCCAGAGCGAACGCCCGCGCAGCGGCAGCATCACGGCCGTGACCGCCACGGCGTGGAAGGCGTAGCGGAACCACACCGCGAGCAGCACCGAGACCACCGCGCCCACCACCTTCACCGTGGTGTCGAGCACCGCGAAGCAGGCGGTGGCCGCGACGAGGAAGCCGATGCCGGCGAGCGCCTGGCCAGGCCGTGGGGCGCTGGCCATCAATGGACCCGCTCGGCCAGCAGCGACCACACCGGCGTCACGCTGCCGGGCAGGTCGGGCAGCTTGCCCAGGTCGGTGTGGCTTTCGTCGGGGCTGTGGAAATCGCTGCCGCGCGAAGCGGCCAGACCGAACTCGGCGCAGAAACCCGCGTACTTGGCGTATTCGGACGTGCTGTGCGCGCCCGTGACCACCTCGCACGCCTGGCCGCCGTGCTGCCTGAACTCGGAGAACAGCGCGTACTCCTCGGTGGGCGTGAACTTGTAGCGGCCCGGGTGGGCGATCACGGCCACGCCGCCCGCGCCCGTGATCCAGCGCACCGCGTCGCCGAGCGCGGCCCAGCGGTGCGGCACGAAGCCGGGCTTGCCTTCGGTGAGGTACTTGCGGAACACCTCGGGTACGTCGCGGCACACGCCGCTGTCGACCAGGTGGCGCGCGAAGTGCGAACGCGAGATCAGGTCGGGGTTGCCCACGTAGCGCAACGCCCCTTCGAATGCGCCCTTGATGCCCACCTGGGCCAGGCCGTCGGCCATTTCGCGTGCGCGCTGCTCGCGCCCGCCGCGCGTGGTGCGCAGGCCATCGAGCAGGGCCGCGTTGCCGGGGTCCATGCCCAGGCCCACGATGTGGACCGTGGTGCCCGCGAAGGTCACCGAGATCTCGACGCCCGTGAGGTAGGGCAGGCCCAGGTCGCGCGCCGCGGCCATGGCGCGGTGCTGACCGCCGAGCTCGTCGTGGTCGGTCAGGGCCCAGAGCTCCACGCCGTTGTCCTTGGCGCGCGCGGCCAGCACCTCGGGTTCGAGCGTGCCGTCCGAGAGGGTGGAATGGCAGTGCAGGTCGGCGTTGAGCAAGGGGTTCACCCGGGCGATTTTAGGTGCCGCGCCATGTCCCCGCTGTCGCCGTTGTCACCGCAGCGGCCCCGCTCAGCCGGTGTTGCGCAGGCCGGCCGCGATGCCGTTGATCGCGATGTGGATGCCGCGGCGCAGCTTGCCGTCGTCGTCGTGCGCGAGCGCGCCCGCGCGGTGGCGGCGGATCAGCTCGACCTGCAGGTGGTGCAGCGGGTCGATGTAGGGGAAGCGGTGCTCGATCGAGCGGCGCAGCGCGGCGTTGCCGGCCAGGCGCTCGGGCTCGCCCGTGATCAGCGCCAGCGCGTCGACGGTGCGCTGCCACTCGGCCTCGATGGCGCTGAACACCTTGCGGCGCAGCGCCTTGTCCTCCACCAGCTCGGCGTAGAGCGAGGCCAGGGCCATGTCGCTCTTGGCCAGCACCATGTCCATGTTGGAGAGCAGGGTGCTGAAGAACGGCCAGTCGCGGTGCATGCGCTTGAGCAGCGCGGCGTGTTTGGGGTCTTCGGCCACGAAGGCCTGCACCGCCGAACCGAAGCCGTACCAGCCGGGCAGCGTGAGCCGGCACTGGCCCCAGCTGAAGCCCCAGGGAATGGCGCGCAGGTCTTCGATGCGGCCCGTGGCCTTGCGGCTCGCGGGGCGCGAGCCGATGTTGAGCTCGGCGATCTCGCGGATCGGCGTGGCGCCGAAGAAGTAATCGGCAAAACGCGGCGTGTCGTAGACCAGGGCGCGGTAGGCCGCCATGCTCGCGCGCGACAGCGCTTCGGCGGCCTTGAGGAAGGCGGGCGAGGCCTCGCGCGTGGGCTGCAGCAGCGTGGCCTCGAGCGTGGCCGCCACCAGGGTTTCGAGGTTGCGCCGGCCGATCTCGGGGTTGGCGTACTTGGCGCCGATCACCTCGCCCTGCTCGGTCAGGCGGATCTGGCCGCGCACCGTGCCGGGGGGCTGCGCGAGGATGGCCTGGTAGCTCGGGCCGCCGCCCCGGCCCACGGTGCCGCCGCGGCCGTGGAACATCCTCAGGCCGATGGCCTTTCCGTTGCCCGCATTGAGCTCGTCGAACAGCTTCACGAGCGCCGTCTCGGCGCGGTAGAGCTCCCAGTTGCTCGTGAAGATGCCGCCGTCCTTGTTGCTGTCGGAGTAGCCGAGCATCACGTCCTGCTCGCCATAGCCGTCGGCCGCACCGCGCTGGACCATGGCGCGCACGCCCGGCAGGTCGTAGTAGGCGCGCAGGATGGGCGCGGCGTTTCGAAGGTCCTCGATGGTCTCGAACAGCGGCACCACGATCAGGTCGGCCACCGCGCCCTGCGCCAGCGTGCCGCGCACCAGGCCGGCTTCTTTCTGCAGCAGCAGCACCTCGAGCAGGTCGCTCACGGTCTCGGTGTGGCTGATGATGGCGTGGCGAATGGCGGCGGCGCCGAAGCGCTCGCGGCCGCTGCGCGCGGTCTCGAAGATCGCGAGCTCGCCCTGCGTGTGCGCGCTGTAGGCGGTGCCGGGCACGCGCAGCGGGCGCACGTCGTTGAGCGCGCGCAGCAGCACGGCGCGCTTGGCGTCCTCGCCGAGTGCGGCGTAATCGGGCTCGATCTGTGCCGCCGCGAGCAGCTCGGCGACCACCGCTTCATGCTGGTCGGAGCTCTGGCGCAGGTCGATGGTGGCGAGGTGGAAGCCGAACACCTCGACCGCGCGGATCAGCGGGCGCAGGCGCGCGTCGATCAGGGCCGCGCCGTGGTGCGCGCGCAGCGAGGCCTCGATGGTGCGCAGGTCGGCGAGGAATTCGGCCGCGTCCGCATAGGCGTTCTGCGGCGCCACCGCGTGGCGCGCGGCCTCGCCGCCCGTGAGTGCCTTGAGCGTGGCGGCCAGGCGCGCATACATGCCGGTGAGCGCGCGGCGGTAGGGCTCGTCCTGGCGGTGGGCGTTGGTGTCGGGCGAGCGCTCGGCCAGGGCCTGCATCTCGGCGCTCGCGCCCACCAGCATGCCCGACATGGACAGCTCGCCACCCAGCAGGTGCACCTGCGTGAGGTGGTGGCGCAGCGCGAGATCGGCCTGGCGCTGCAGCGCAAGCTCCAGCGTGGCCGCGGTGACGTTGGGGTTGCCGTCGCGGTCGCCGCCGATCCACTGGCCCATGCGCAGGAAGGGCGCCACGGGCCGGCCCAGCCCGGCCTCGAGCTCGGCGTACAGGCGCGGGATCTGCGACAGGAAGGTGCTTTCGTAGTGGCTCAGCGCGTTCTCGATCTCGTCGGCCACGCTGAGCTTGGTGAAGCGCAGCAGGCGCGTCTGCCAGAGCTGCGTCACACGCGCGCGCATCTGCGCCTCGATGGCGGCCTGCTCGCGCGGCAGGGCCTGATCGCGCTCGGCCAGCAGCCGCGCGATGTCGCGCTCGGCGTCGAGGATGCTCTTGCGCTGCACCTCGGTGGGGTGGGCCGTGAGCACGGGCGACAGGTGCGCTGCGGCCAGGGTGTGCGCCACGGCATCGGGCGTGAGGCCCGCGGCCTGCAGGCGCTGCAGCGCCAGGCCCAGGCTGCCGGTCTGCAGGCCCCCCGCGCGCTCGTGCACCGCGCGGCGGCGGATGTGGTGGCGGTCTTCGGCCAGGTTGGCGAGGTGGCTGAAATAGGTGAAGGCGCGGATCACGCTCACGGTCTGGTCGGCGCTGAGCGACTTGAGCAGCTTCTTGAGCGCCTTGTCGGCCGCGCGGTCGGCGTCGCGGCGGAAGGCCACCGAGAGCTGGCGGATGCGTTCGATGAGCTCGAAGGCCGCAGCCCCTTCCTGCTCGCGGATCACGTCGCCCAGGATGCGGCCCAGCAGCCGGATGTCTTCGATGAGGGGGCGGTCCTTGTCGTCGCGCCGGGCGGCGCGCGGAATCGTTCGGCTCATGGGGGGCTCGCGCGGCGGCGAGAGGGCGGGGACGAGGGGCGGAGACAGCGGGGCGCATGCTAGCATCGACCGCGAGCCCGCGGGTTCCGAACCGATTACCAACCGCCGGACTCTCACGGGCGCTTGTTCCCGCCAGTGTCTGCATGCCCATGTCCCAGTCCACGCCCCAGGCCATCACCATCGCCACCCGCGAAAGCCGTCTTGCGCTGTGGCAGGCCGAACACGTGAAGGCCCTGCTCGAAGCGCGCGGCCACCGCGTCACCCTGCTGGGCATGACCACGCTGGGCGACCAGATCCTCGACCGCACCCTCTCCAAGGTGGGCGGCAAGGGCCTGTTCGTCAAAGAGCTCGAACTTGCGCTCGAAGACGGCCGCGCCGACATCGCGGTGCACTCGCTCAAGGACGTGCCGATGGAGCTGCCGCCCGGCTTCGCACTGGCCTGCGTGATGGAGCGCGAAGACCCGCGCGACGCCTGGGTCTCGCCGCACTGCGCTGGCCTGGCCGATCTGCCGCCGGGCGCGGTGGTGGGCACCTCGAGCCTGCGCCGCGTGGTGCTGCTGCGCGACGCGCTGCGCACCCTGGGCCGTGGCGACGTGCGCATCGAACCGCTGCGCGGCAACCTCGACACGCGGCTGCGCAAGCTCGACGAAGGCCAGTACCACGCCATCGTGCTCGCGGCCGCGGGCCTCAAGCGCCTGGGCCTGGGCGCGCGCATCCGCGCCATCTTCGAGCCCGAACAATCGCTGCCCGCGGCCGGCCAGGGCGCGCTCGGCATCGAGGTGCGGGCCGACCGCCACGACCTGATCGAGGCCCTGCGCCCGCTGGCCCACCAGGCCACCTGGCTGCGCGTGGCCGCCGAACGCACCGTCTCGCGCGCGCTCGGTGGCAGCTGTTCCATGCCGCTGGCGGCCCATGCCGACTGGCTCGGCGAACGGCTGCGCCTGCGCGGGGCCTGGGGCGAGCCCGAGGGCCAGGCGCCGCTGCTGCGTGCCGAGGCCGTGGCCGAGGTGGCCGACCTGCCCGCTGCCGAGGCCTTGGGCGCGCGCGTGGCCGAGGCGCTGCGCGCCGGCGGTGCCCACGCGCCCGCACAGGAGGCCTGAGCCGTGCCCGCGCCGATCGACGCCCGGGCAGACGCAGGGCGCGTGCAGCGCGTCGTCGTCACGCGGCCCGAGCCCGAGGCCACGCGCTGGGTGCAGGCGTTGCGCGAGCGCGGCTGGACCGCCGACGCCTGGCCGCTGCTGCGCATCGCCGATCCCCACACCGGCCCCGAGCGCGACCGGCTTGCCCACTGGCGCAAGGCCTGGACCTCGCAGGACGCGCTGATGTTCGTGAGCGCGGCCGCGGTGCAGCGCTTCTTCGCCGACACCCTGTCGCCCGACAACGGCAGCACGCGCTTCTGGGCGCCCGGCCCGGGCACGGCGCGCGCGCTGTCGCAGGCGCTGTGGCCGCTGGGCATCGGCGAAGACCGCATCGACATGCCGCCGCGCGAGGCCAGCCAGTTCGACTCCGAACACCTGTGGCCCGTGATCGCCGGGCAGGTGCAGCCAGGCCGGCGCCTGCTCGTGGTGCGCGGCGCGTCCGAAGGCGGCGCCGACGGCAGCCTGCCGGGGCAGGGCCGCGAATGGTTGATCGAGCGCTGCCGCGCGGCCGGCGTCGAGGTGGAGGCCTGCGTGGCCTACCGCCGTGAGCTCATCGAGCCCGGCCCGGCCGACTTTTCGCGGCTGCGTGATTTCACGGGCCGCGGCCAGGTGTGGCTGATCAGCAGCAGCGAGGCCCTGCAGGCGCTGCAGGGCCACTGGCCCCTGGGCGCGCGGGCCGCTGCGCTGGTCACGCACCCGCGCATCGCCGAGGCCGCGCGCCTGCTCGGTTTCGCCGAGGTGGTGCAGGCCCGTCCGGCCCTGGCCGACGTGATGCGCGCCCTAGAATCCTGGAACGGTTCCCCATGAACGCCGCTGTCCCCGATCCCACCCCGTCTTCCTCGGCGCCCGCTGCGGCCCCCGCCGGCCCGGGCCCCGCGGCCGACCGGCCGCGCGCCGCCAATGGCCTCGTGCTCTTCGTGCTGGCCGTGGCGGTGGTGGCGCTGGTGATGTGTGGCCTGCTCTGGCAGCGCCTGGGCTTCACCCAGGAAGAACTCGCGCGGCGCGCGCGCGACGCCGAGGCCCAGGTGGTCGAAGCGCGCACCTTGGCCTCGCAGGCCGAAGCGCTCACCCAGGAGCTGCAGGCCCGCCTGAGCGTGGCCGAGGTGCGTCTGTCCGAGGTGAGCCTGCAGCGCAGCCAGCTCGAAGAACTCATGCTCTCGCTGTCGCGCTCGCGCGACGACAACCTGGTGCAGGACCTCGAGGCCAGCCTGCGCGTGGCCCTGCAGCAGGGTCAGCTCACGGGCAGCGCGCAGCCGCTGATCTCGGCCCTGCAGGCGGCCGACCAGCGCATCGCGCGCGCGGCGCAGCCGCGGTTGAACCCGGTGCAGCGCGCCATCGCGCGCGACATCGACCGCATCCGTGGCGCCGCGCTGGCCGACATCCCCGCGCTCGCGAACCAGCTCGACGAGCTCGTGCGCCAGGTCGACGCCTGGCCCACGGCGAACGCGGTGGGCCAGGCGGCGCCGGCCACGCGCACGCGCGCCGCGGTGGCGCGCGAGCCGGCGGTCGAAGCCGCTGCATCCGGCGCCGGCGACGCGCCGGCCCCGGGGGGGGCCGACGGGACCGCACCCGGCGCCTGGCAGCAGGCCGTCGCGCGCTGGAACGCGTGGTGGTCGGCCACCTGGGAGCACACGTTGCGGCAGGCGCGTGACCTCGTTCGCGTGAGCCGCATCGACCAGCCCGAAGCCGCGCTGCTGGCGCCCGAACAGGCCTTCTTCCTGCGCGAGAACATCAAGCTGCAACTGCTCAACGCGCGCCTGGCGCTGCTGGCGCGGCAGCTGCCCGCGAGCCAGGCCGACGTGCTCGCGGTGGAGAACCTGCTGCGGCGCTACTTCGACACGCGCTCGCCAGCGGTCAACAACGCGCTCGGCAGCCTCGGCCGCCTGCGGCGCGACCTGGTGGCGCAAGACCTGCCGCGCCCCGACGAGACGCTCGCCGCGCTTGCCGCGGCGGCGCGGGGCCGCTGATGCGCTCGCGTCAACGTGGCGCCATGCGCAGCGTGTTCTGGCTGCTGGGCCTCGCGGCGCTGGCGGTGGCGCTCGCACTGCTCGTGGGCAACAACCGCGGCACGGTCACGCTGTTCTGGCCGCCATGGCGCTTCGACGTCTCGTTCAACTTCTTCCTGTTCGCGCTCATCGCGGGCTTCGTGCTGGTCTACGTGGCGCTGCGCGCGCTGGCCGTGGTGCGCGAACTGCCCACGCAGGCGCGGCGCTGGCGCAGCCTGCAGATGGAACGCGCCGTGGTGGGCTGGGTGCTGGACGCGCTCGCCAACCAGCTCGCCGGCCGCTTCGTGCGCGCGCAGGGCGCGGCGCGCAACGCGCTGCAGCACCTGCAGGGCAGCACCAGCAACGACTGGCCGCGGCGCGCGCAGCTCGAGGCGCTGGCCCACCTGCTCGCCGCCGAAAGCGCCCACGCGCTGCAGAACCGCGCCCAGCGCGACGAGCACCTGCAGGCCGCGTTGCGCCCCGAGGTGGCCAAGGCCTCGCCCGAAATGGCCGAGGGCGCGCTGTTGCGCGCCGTGCGTTGGGCCGTGGAAGACCGCGACCCCGAGGCCGCGCGCAGCCGCCTGGCCGAGTTGCCGCAGGGCGCAGCGCGGCGCATCCAGGCCTTGCGCCTGAAGCTGCGCGTGGCGCGCCTGGGCGAAGCCACCGACGAGGCGCTCGAAACCGCGCGCCTGCTCGCCAAGCACCGCGCGTTCTCGCCCGAGGCCGCGGCCAGCATCGTGCGCGGGCTCGCGCTCGACGCGCTGCGCGATGCCCACGATCTCGCCCAGTTGCAGCGCGTGTGGGATGGGCTCGACGACAGCGAACGCGGCGTGCCCGCGGTGGCGCTCGCCGCGGCCGACCGCGCCCATGCGCTGATGGGCCTGGACGCTGCGGGCGACGAGGGTCTGCGGGCCGACACCGCGGCGCGCGTGCGGACCTGGCTCGAACCGTTGTGGGAACAGTTCGGTGCGCTCGAGGCGGGCCAGCAGGCGCGGCTGGCGCGTGTGTTCGAACCCGAGCTCCAGCACCTGGACGCGGCCGGCCTCGCGCGCCTGGAGAACCTGCAGCGCCAGTGGCCGCAGAACCCGCACCTGCAGTACCTGGCCGGCCAGGCCTGCCTGCACCGCCAGCTCTGGGGCAAGGCCGCCCAACTGCTGGGCCAGGCCCGCCACGGGCTCAGCGACACCACGCTGCAGCGCCGCACCTGGCGCGCGCTCGCGCGCCTGGCCGAAGAGCGCGGTGACAGCGCCGCGGCGGGCGAGGCCTGGAAGCAGGCGGCCTTGCTCGACTGAACGGCGGCCGCTGTCGCGGCGGGCGCCTGGCCCGGGGCCGCAGGCCCCATGAAAAAAGCCACCGTGAGGTGGCTTTTTGTCGGGCGCGCAGCGCCGCAGCGCCGCGCGGGCCGGGGCTCAGCGGGTCTCGAACGGCAGCACGACCTGGCTCAGGTCCTTGCGCGTTTCCACCAGCACCAGCGGGCCCTCGTCGAGCACGACCACGGGCTTGGGCTCGCGCGGCACGTGGACGGGCTTGGGCTCGGCAGCGATCGCGGCCTGCGCCTGGGCCACCTTCTCGGTGTCGGAGTTCACCCACTCGAGGCCGCTGGCCGCGGCCACGGCCTGCAGCTCGGGCACGCTGAGCGTGTAGGCCTGCACCGCGGGCATGGCGCGCGCGGTGGTCGGCGCCGCGGGGGCTGCCGGCGCGGGCACGACCGCCGGGGCGACCGGCGCGGGGGCGGCCACGGGCGCCGGGGCGGCGCTCACCGGGACGGGTGCGGCCACCACCGGCGCCGCGGGTGCGGCGGTTGCCGCGGCCGGAGCGGGCATGGTGAAGTAGCTGCGCACGGGCGCTGCGTCCTGCTCGGCCGCGGTGTCGGCCACCTCGGCCATGGGCTGGGTGTCGCCGGCTTCGGCGGGGGCTTCGCCGCCTTCGCGGGCGGGGCGCTCGCGGCGATCGCCACGGCGGTCGCGGCCATAACGGTCGCGGCTGCGGCGCTCGCGCGGGGCTTGCTCGTCAGCGGCCTCGGCACCGCCTTCGGGCGCATTCGACGCCTCGGCCAGGGGCAGTTCGGCGTTCTCGTCGGCGCGCGGGGCGTCCTGGTCCTCGGGGCGGCGGCGCTCACCGTCGCGGCCACGGCCGCGGCCGCCGCGTTCACCACGCTCGCGGCGCGGCGGCTGCTCGGCACCCTCGGCGGCTTCGCCCGCGAGCACGGTCTGGGCCAGTTCGTTCGTGGTGTCGGCGGGAGCGGCCTCGCGGCGCTCGCCGCGGCGTTCACCGCGGCGGCCTTCGCCTTGTCGCTCAGGGCGTGCCTGCTCGCTGCGCTGGCCTTCGGCGCCAGCGTCGCGCGGGGTCGCGCTGTCGCGCTGGCCTTCGCGCTGGCCGTTGCGGCCTTCGGGACGGGCTTCGCCGTTGCGTCGGTTCTCGCCGCGGTTGCCACGCGGCTGGCCTTCGGCGCTGGCGTCGCGCGGGGCCTGGCCTTCGCGCTGGCCGTTGCGGCCTTCGCGGTTGTCGCGGCCCTCGCCACGTTCACCACCGCGCTCGCCACCGCGGCCGCCGCGGCGGCCACGGCCGCCATCGCGGCCGCCTTCACGGCGGCTCTCGGTGCGCGCGCCTTCGCGCGCGGCCGGCGTGGCAGTGGCCGGCGCGGGCGCGGCCGGCGCGGGCGCGACGCCACCACCGAACAGGCCCTTGAGCCAGCCGAAGAAGCCCTTTTCAGCCGGGGCAGCGGCCACCGGGGCCGGGGCGGCCACGGGGGCGGCCACCGGCGCGGGCGCAGGCTGCTCGGGCTTGGGCACGGCCACCGGCGCGGGCGCGTCGGGCAGCACGCCCTTGATCACGGGCTCCTGCTTGTTGGTGCGTTCCTGGCTGCGGCGCGTGAAGCTGGCCACGTCGTCGACTTCCTCGGCGAGCTTGTAGCTCGAGTCGAGGTTGTCCAGGCGCGGGTCGTCGTGCTTGAGGCGCTCGAGCTTGTAGTTGGGGGTGTCGAGCGACTTGTTGGGCACCAGCAAGACGCTGATGCGCTGCTTGAGCTCGATCTTGGTGATCTCGGTGCGCTTCTCGTTGAGCAGGAAGCTGGCGACCTCGACCGGCACCTGCACGAGCACGGCGGCCGTGCTGTCCTTGAGCGACTCTTCCTGGATCACGCGCAGGATCTGCAGGGCCGAGGACTCGGTGTCGCGGATGTGGCCGGAGCCGCCGCAGCGCGGGCAGGGGATGGACGCGCCTTCGTTGAGCGCGGGCTTGAGGCGCTGGCGGCTCATTTCGAGCAGGCCGAACTTGCTGATGGAGGCGAACTGCACGCGGGCGCGGTCCTGGCGCAGCGCGTCGCGCAGGCGGTTCTCGACCTCGCGGCGGTTCTTGCTCTCCTCCATGTCGATGAAGTCGATCACGATCAGGCCGCCGAGGTCGCGCAGGCGGGCCTGGCGGGCCACTTCGTCGGCGGCCTCGAGGTTGGTGCGCGTGGCGGTTTCTTCGATGTCGCCGCCCTTGATGGCGCGCGCCGAGTTCACGTCCACCGCCACCAGGGCTTCGGTCTGGTCGATCACGATCGCGCCGCCGCTGGGCAGCTGCACGATGCGGCTGTACGCGGTCTCGATCTGGTGCTCGATCTGGAAGCGGCTGAACAGCGGCGCGTCGTCGCGGTAGCGCTTCACGCGGTGCCCGTGCTCGGGCATCACGTGGCTCATGAACTGGTGCGCCTGCTCGAAGATGTCATCGGTGTCGATGAGGATCTCGCCGATGTCGCTGTTGAAGTAGTCGCGGATGGCGCGGATCACCAGGCTCGATTCCTGGTAGATCAGGAAGGCGCCCTTGCCCGATTGCGCGGCGCCGTCGATCGCGGTCCAGAGCTTGAGCAGGTAGTTCAGGTCCCACTGCAGCTCGGGCGCTTCGCGGCCGATGCCGGCGGTGCGCGCGATGATGCTCATGCCGTTGGGGTACTCGAGCTGGTCGAGCGCGGCCTTGAGCTCGGCGCGTTCGTCGCCCTCGATGCGGCGCGAGACACCGCCGCCGCGCGGGTTGTTGGGCATCAGCACCACGTAGCGGCCGGCCAGGCTGATGAAGGTGGTGAGGGCGGCGCCCTTGTTGCCGCGCTCTTCCTTCTCGACCTGGACGATGAGCTCCTGGCCTTCCTTGATGACGTCCTGGATGCGCGCCTGCGACGGCGACACATTGCCCTGGAAATACTGGCGCGCGATTTCCTTGAACGGCAGGAAGCCGTGGCGGTCTTCGCCGTAGTCGACGAAGCAGGCTTCGAGCGAGGGCTCGACGCGCGTGACCACCGCCTTGTAGATGTTGCCCTTGCGCTGCTCGCGCCCTTCGATCTCGATCTCGTAGTCGAGCAGTTTCTGCCCGTCCACGATCGCCAGGCGGCGCTCTTCGGCCTGCGTGGCATTGATCAGCATGCGTTTCATGTTGCGTTCCCTTCGTGCTGCACACACGGCGGCGCTCGGGCCGAATTGCCCGGGCCGCCCGTCAGGCCGGGAAGCCGCACACGCAACGAACGCAGGAGGAATTGCCGGAGAGCCGTGACCGGGCGGTGGGTGGCGTCGCGCGCATCGGGCGCAGCGGCACCATGGCCGGGTCGGGCATGGGCGCGTGGAGTCGGATGCAGGGCAAAGGGCCTCGAGGGCCGCCGGCGACCAGGGGTCGGTGGCGGGATCGGGCCGGGTTCTTTGCGGTGTCTCTTCGTCCTCGCTCAGGCCCCGTTGCGGGTGGGCCTGGGCGATCGGGGTATTCCGTTGTCTGTTCGTTGTGGGTCTGCGGATTCCACCTCGGCGTCCACCGGACGGTGGGTGGCTGGCGGTGCAGTGGATCGCACCGGGAGCCGCCCTCGGGCCGGGTGCCTTGGCTGGCCACCTTCCCCCATTGCAGGCTGCCGGCATCCCCGGACCAGCCCGTGCCGCCGTGGCTGCCTTAAACTCCAAGGCAAATCAACCACTTACAGCACACAATGGGCGCCGCGCATTATAGACACGTCCCCACTGGCGTGGTGCGCCCATGAATCCGCCTGCAGCCCCCGCCGTTCGCCACCTCACCGTCGATGAGGAATCCCAGGGGCAACGGCTCGACAACTTCCTCATCCGCGAACTCAAGGGCGTGCCCAAGACGCACGTCTACCGGATCATCCGGTCCGGCGAGGTGCGCCGCAACAAGGGCCGCGTCAGCGCCGACGACCGCCTCAATGCCGGTGACGTGCTGCGCATTCCGCCGATTCGGCTGTCGGCGGCAATCGAGGCCAAGGCCGAAAAGCCGGCGCCGGCGCGCGAATTTCCGGTGGTCTACGAGGACGATGGCCTGTTGGCGATCGACAAGCCGGCCGGCGTGGCGGTGCACGGCGGCAGCGGCGTGAGTTTCGGCGTGATTGAACAATTGCGCAGGGCGCGGCCGGCGGCGCGCCTGCTCGAATTGGTGCACCGGCTCGACCGCGAAACCAGCGGTTTGTTGCTGATTGCAAAGAAGAAAAGCGTGCTGAAGGCCGTTCAGGACCAATTCCGCGAACGCGAAACCGGCAAGACCTACCTCGCGCTGGTGGTGGGCAGCTGGCCGGCGCGCAAGAAGGTCATCGATGTGCCGCTGCACAAGTTCCTGCTGGCCGATGGCGAACGCCGGGTGCGTGCGACCACCGCCGACGACCCCGACGGCATGCGCGCGATCTCGCTGGTGAAAGTGGCGCAGCAATGGCCGGCCGGCGCCGACGGCCGCCCGGCGCTGAGCCTGCTCGAGGTGACCATCAAGACCGGCCGCACCCACCAGATCCGCGTGCACCTCGCGAGCGCGGGCCACCCGATCGTCGGCGATGACAAATACGGTGATTTTGAAATCAATCGTCAATTGGCGCGGGCCGGTTTCAAACGCATGTTCCTGCACGCCTGGCGATTGCACCTGCGCAACCCGCTGACGCAGCAGCCGTTGGCCCTGTCGGCGGAATTGCCACAGGAATTGAAAAGTTGCATTGAGGCGCTGTGATTCGCGAATAGAATGCCGGCGTGCCGGTGAATGGCCGCGGCCAACAACGCCGGGTTGAGCACGAACCCTCCCCCTAGCAGAAGGACCGACCAATGGCAACGTATTCCGAGTTGATGGCGCAGGCGCAAAACCTGATGGCGCAGGCCGAACAAGCGCGCAAGGCCGAACTGGCCAGTGTGATTGCCGATATCAAGGCCAAGATGAAACAATTCGGCATCACGCCGGCCGATCTGGGTGGCGCTGCGCCGGCGGCGGGCGGCAAGCGCGCGGCCAAGCCGGCGTCGGCGCCCAAGTACCGCGGCCCCAACGGCGAGCTCTGGGCCGGCGGCCCGGGCCGCAAGCCGCAGTGGGTGCGCGACGTGCTCGCGGCCGGCAAGAGCCTCGACAGCTACCGCATCTGATCGCCGCCACGGCAATCGCCCCCCAAGGCCCGCCCGCTGGGGGCCTTTTTTTCTGGCGATCGCCCACCCAGGCCCGCTTCCCGCGGGCCTTTTTCATGGGTGCGCGGCGCTGATGGTTATGCTCGCGCGATGCATCAGGTTCTGTTGGTTTGCATGGGCAACATCTGCCGTTCGCCGCTGGCGAGCGCGGTGTTGCAGGCCGAGGTGGCGCGTCGCGGCCTGCAGCAGCAGGTGGGGGTGGATTCGGCCGGCGTCTACGACGGCCACGCCGGTGAAAAAGCCGACAGCCGCGCGCGCAAGCTCGCCCGGGCGCGCGGTTACGAGGCCATCGAACGCGAGCGCGCGCGTGGCGTGACCGCGCAGGATTTCGAGCGCTTCGACCTCATCCTTGCCATGGACCGCAGCAACCTGCAGCGGCTGCAGCAGGTGAGCCCGCCCGAGCACAGGCACAAGCTCCACCTCTACCTGGCCTACGCGGGCCAGGGTGACACCGAGGTGCCCGACCCGTACTACGGGCCGCTCGAGGGGTTCGAGCTCGTGCTCGGGATGTGCGAACGCGCCAGCGGCCCGGTGCTCGAGCGCCTGCTCGGCGCGCCGGTTCAGACCCGGTAGTGGTCGCGGTACCAGCGCACGAAGCGCGTGATGCCTTCGGCCAGCGGCGTGGCTGGCGCAAAACCCACCCAGTCGTGCAGCGCGCGCGTGCTCGCGTAGGTGGCGGGCACGTCGCCGGGCTGCATGGGCAGCAGGCGTTTGGCGGCCTCACGGCCGGTCGCGCGTTCGATGCAGGCGATGAAATCGAGCAGCTGCACCGGGTCGTGGTTGCCGATGTTGAACACGCGGTGCGGCGCGCCGCCCTCGGTCTCGGGCGTGGCGGGCTTGTCGAGCACGCGCAGCACGCCTTCCACGATGTCGTCGATGTAGGTGAAGTCGCGCTTCATGTCGCCGTGGTTGAACACGTCGATGGTGCGGCCTTCGAGCACGGCCTTGGTGAACGAGAAATAGGCCATGTCGGGCCGGCCCCAGGGCCCGTACACCGTGAAGAAGCGCAGGCCCGTGGCGGGCAGCCGATAGAGGTGGCTGTAGGTGTGCGCCATCAGCTCGTTGGCTTTCTTGGTCGCGGCGTACAGGCTCACCGGGTGGTCGACCGGGTCGGTTTCTTCGAACGGCATCTTGGTGTTGCCGCCGTACACGCTGGAGCTGGACGCGTACACCAGATGCTTCAAGCCCTGCGCGCGGCAGCCCTCGAGCACGTGGCCGAAGCCCGTGAGGTTGCTTTCGAGGTAGGCGTGCGGGTTCGTGATCGAGTAGCGCACGCCGGCCTGGGCGGCCAGGTGCACCACGGCGTCGAAGGGCTGGCCGGCGAACAGCGCCTCCATGCCCGCGCGGTCGGCGAGGTCGAGCCGCTGGAAGCGAAAGCCCGGCAGCGCCTGCAGGCGCTCGAGCCGGGCCTGTTTGAGCGCCGGGTCGTAGTAGTCGTTGAGGTTGTCGATGCCGGTGACGGTGTCGCCGCGCCCGGTCAGGCGCAGCGCCGTGTGCATGCCGATGAAGCCGGCGGCGCCGGTGAGCAGGATGTGCATCCCGTGATGGTAGCGGCCAGCCGCCCGCCGACCACGCCCCGCCAGTGGCACCGAGGAACCGGCTTTGCCGGGCCTCAGGTGTCGCCCCCTTGAGGGGGGCGCGCGCAGCGCGGCGGGGGTGGGCCCTTTAGTCTGCCCAGATCACGGGCTTGCCGCTGCGCTCCCAGGCCTCGTAGTGGCGCGCGTACACGTCTTCGATGCGGTTGCGCTTGACCTTGAAGGTCGGCGTGATCATGTCGTTGTCGACCGTCCACGGCGTGCTCACCACCACGATGCACTGCAGCTGCTCGTGCGGGTCGAGCGAGGCGTTGATGCGCTGGCGGTGCTCGGCGAGCGAGCGTTCGTAGGCGCCGCGTTCGTCGAGGCTCTTGAGGCGCTGGGCCGCGTCGGGCGTGAGCATGACGATGCCCAGCGGCTGGCCCAGGTTGGCGCCGGTGACCACGCAGGCCTCGATGCCCTCGTGCATCACGAGCTTGTCCTCGATGGGCGCGGGCGCCACGTACTTTCCCTTGCCGGTCTTGAACAGGTCCTTCACACGGCCCGTGATGCGCAGCAGGCCGCCGGCGTCGATCACGCCCTTGTCGCCGGTCTTGAGCCAGCCGTCGGCGGTGAAGGCCTCCTGGCTCTTCTCGGGTTCCTTGTAGTAGCCGAGCATGAGCGCGCGGCTGTGCATCTGGACCTCGCCGGTCTGCGGGTCGATGCGCTGTTCGACACCCGGGTAGGTCGGGCCCACCGTGCCCTGCTGGTTCTTGCCCGATTCGGTGATGTGCGAGAGCGCGAGGTTCTCCGTCATGCCGTAGCCCTCGTTGATCGGGATGCCCAGCTTCGCGTACCACTGCAGCAGCGCGGGCGGCATGGGCGCGGCGCCGCCCGCGGCGAACTTGCACTGGTCCAGGCCCAGGGCCTTCTGGATCTTCTTGCGCACGATGCCGCCCAGCAGGGGGATGCGCAGCAGCCGGTCGAGCTTGGCCGGCGGCATCTTGGCGTGGATGCCCTGCTGGAATTTCACCCACAGGCGCGGCACCGAGAAGAACACCGTGGGCCGCGCGCGCTGCAGGTCGGCTGCGAAGGTGTCGAGCGATTCGGCGAAGAAGATGTGCATGCCGGTGCGCAGCCAGCCGTGCTCCACGAGCATGCGTTCGACCACGTGGGCCAGCGGCAGGTAGCTGAGCATGCGGTCGTTCTGCGTGAGCGGGATGCGCGCCAGGCCCTTGTCGAGCGCCCAGGCGAAGTTGCCGAAGGTGTGCATCACGCCCTTGGGCATGCCCGTGGTGCCCGAGGTGTAGATCAGCGTGGCGAGATCGTCTTCGGTGCGCACCGGGCGCCCTTGCAGCGGCGCGGTGCGCGCGCAGATCGCGTCCCAGCCTTCGTAGGCCTCGATCGCGTCCACCGGCGAGAGGGGGTAGCTGATGCAGGGCAGGCCAGCGGGCACGCCGGGCTTCATGCCCTCCCAGCCATCGAGCTTGCCCACGAACAGGGCTTTGGATTCGCTGTGCGCGAGGATCTGGCGGATGGTCTCGGGCGCGAGCGTGGGGTAGAGCGGCACCGACACGTAGCCCGCCATCCAGATCGCGAGGTCGCTCATCATCCACCAGGCGCAGTTCTTGGACAGGATGGCCACCTTGCTGCCCGGCGCCCAGCCCTGCGACTGCAGGTGCGCGGCCATGCGGCGCACCTGGTCGGCGATCTGGCCCCAGGTGAAGTCCTGCACCGCGCCCGCGCCCATGGGCTGCGTCAGGGCGATGCGGCCGGGGGCGCTCTGCTCCCAGTGGTACAGGCGTTGCAGGGCCAGCAGCTCGTCGGCGATCTTCGCGCTCATCGGGGTCATCTCCTTGGTTGTCGTCAACCTGTCGAGCCTAGCGAGCCCCCCGGGTTCCCTGCAGTGGGTTTTCCCGTGTCGTCTGCGCTTTGGAGAGCTCTCTCCAGAGCCCTTATGCTGCGGTGCATGAGCGACAACGAACTCCAGATCCTCGAAGGCGTGGCCGGCGAGCCCGGCGCGCAGCCCGTGGCCAGTGTGATCGTGCTGCACGGCCTGGGCGCCGACGGCAACGACTTCGTGCCCATCGCCCAGGCCTTCGACCTCTCCGCCATCGGCCCCGTGCGCTTCGTGTTCCCCACCGCGCCGGTGCGCCCCGTCACCCTCAATGGCGGCTACGCCATGCGCGCCTGGTTCGACATTTTTCCCCCGAGCCCCGACCCGTCCCAGCCGCGCCGCGAAGACGAGCCCGGGCTGCGCGCCTCGCAGCGACAGGTGCAGGCCCTGATCGATCGCGAGGTGGCGCGCGGCGTGCCCGCGCAGCGCATCGTGCTCATGGGGTTTTCACAGGGCTGCGCCATGACGCTGCTCACCGGTCTGCGCGCGCCGCAGCGGCTCGCGGGGCTGGTGGCGCTTTCGGGCTACCTGCCGCTGCCCGGCACCACCGCGGCCGAACGCAGCGCGGCCAACGCCCAGGTGCCGGTGTTCCTGGCCCACGGCGAAGACGACGAGATCGTGGTGCTGCCGCGCGGCGAGGCGGCGCGCGACACGCTGCAGGCCCTGGGCCATGCGGTCGACTGGCACACCTACCCCATGGGCCACAGCGTGTGCCCCGAGGAGGTGGCCGACATCAACCGCTGGTTGCTGCGCGTGCTGGCCGCTGCCGCCTGAGCCAGGCCAGCAGCGGGCCACCGTACAGGATCAGCGCCAGCGCGGCGCCGATCAGGGGCAGGGCGACGAACACCCAGCCGTTGAGGCGCTCGCCCCCGAGCCACACGCCCACCGCAAGCGCCACCACCGGGTTCACGAACGAGTAGCTGCCCGCGAGCGCCGCGCTGGTGTTCTGCAGCAGCCAGAGGTAGGCGTTGAGCGTGACCATGGTGCCCAGCACCACCAGGTAGACCCAGGCCAGCGCCGACACCGCCGAGACCTGCGCGAACTGAAAGCTGCGAGCCCCGGGCTCGAACAGCAGCGCGGCCACCGTGCCCAGCAGGCCGCCGAGCAGCCACTGGGCGGCCGATGCCATGGCCGGTGCGGGCAGCGTGAGCTTGCGCGAGGCGTACGAGCCGACGCTCCAGGCCAGCGGCGCGCCGAAGGCGCACAGCGTGCCGAGCAGGGTGGTGGAGAAATCGCCCTCGAGCGCGAGCAGCAGCGCGCCCGTGGCGCCCAGCACCAGGCCGATCCAGCTCGTGACGGGCACACGTTCGCCGCCCCAGCGCGTCCAGAGCGCGAGCCACATCGGCATGGTGGTGACCACCGTGGCCATCAGGCCCGAGCCGATGCCCGCCTGCTGCGCGAGCACCACCAGCGCCATGGCCGCGAAGGCCATGAGGCCGCCGATCAGCGCGCTCGCGCGCCACTGTGCGGCCGTGGGCCAGGCCAGGCCCTGCCAGCGCGCGATGGCCAGCATGGCCAGGCCCGCGGCGAGGAAACGCACGCCGTTCATGAGCACCGGCGGCAGGGTCTGCATGGCCACGCCGAGCGCGTAATAGGTGGTGCCCCAGACGATGTAGACGATGAGCAGGGCCCCGGCGACCCCGAAACGGTTGAAAATGGACGGCATGCGGCCACCTGGCGTGGAAAATGTCCGGCGAAATGCCGTGGGGCCGTATTTTGATCAGAACTGAGCCAGCATGCAAGCAAATATCCAGCTCGACGACACCGACGCCAGAATTCTTACGGCGCTGAGCGCCGACAGCCGTCGTTCGTACGCCGATGTGGCGGCCGAGGTGGGCCTGTCCACGGCCGCGGTGCACGAGCGCGTGAAGAAGATGCTCGAGCGCGGCGTGATCGAGCGCTTCTCGCTGCGCATCGACCCCGAGCGCGTGGGCCTGCATTTCACCGCCTTCGTGGCCATCCGCAACGACGGCGGCGCGCACTGCCGCGACATCGCACCGCGCCTGCGCGAACTGCCCGAGGTGCTGGAGCTGCACAGCGTGGCCGGCGAGTACGACTTTCTCGCCAAGGTGCGCACCACGCACGCCCGCGGGCTCGAAGACGTGCTCTACCAGATCAAAGCCATTCCGGGCGTGGCGCGCACCACCAGCACCGTGGTGCTCAACACCGAGTTCGAAGAACGCCCGCTGCGTTGGCCCGGCAGCGCGCCCGCGGCCTGAGCCGGTGCCGGTTCAGCCGCCGGCCACCAGCGAGGCCGCCAGGCGGTTGTGCCGCTCCACCAGCGGGCCCAGGTCCACGGTGGTGGGCTGGCCGTCTTTCACGAGCACGCGGCCATGCACCACCACGTGCCGGGCCGCGGGGCTCGCGCACAGGAGCAGCGCGGCCAGCGGATCGTGCACCGCGCCGCCGGCCAGCGCCAGCGTGCCCAGGTCGAACAGCGCGAGGTCGGCGCATCGGCCCGGCTGCAGCGAGCCGATGTCGTCGCGCCCCAGCACGCGCGCGCCGCCGCGCGTGGCCAGCCAGAGCGCGTCGCGCGCGGTCATCTCGGCCGGGCCCAGGTCGCAGCCGAAGAAGCGGCGGCCCGCGCGCTCCTCGGGCGGCTGCATGGCGCGGCCCACGCGCGCGAGCAGCATGGCCTGGCGCGCTTCGTTGAGCAGGTGCGCGGCGTCGTTGCTGGCGCTGCCGTCCACGCCCAGGCCCACGGGCACGCCCGCGTTGCGCATCCGCCGCACCGGCGCGATGCCCGAGGCCAGGCGCATGTTGCTGCAGGGGCAGTGGGCCACGCCGGTGCGCGTGGCCGCGAACAGCGAGATGCCTTCGTCGTCGAGCCGCACGCAGTGCGCGTGCCACACGTCGTCGCCGAGCCAGCCCAGCGCCTGCGCGTACTGCGCGGGCGTCTTGTTGAACTTCTCGCGGCTGTAGGCGAGGTCGTGGTCGTTCTCGGCCAGGTGGGTGTGCAGGCGCACGCCCTGGCCCTTGAACGAGCGCGCGAGCGCGGCGCTCTCGCGCATGAGCGCGGGGCTCACCGAAAACGGCGAGCACGGCGCGAGCGCGACCTGCAGCAGCGCGCCCGGGCGCGGGTCGTGCCAGGCCTCGATCAGGCGCTGGCTGTCGCGAAGGATGTGGGCCTCGTCTTCCACCAGCGCGTCGGGCGGCAGGCCACCCGCGCTCTCGCCCACGCTCATGCTGCCGCGCGTGGCCACGAAGCGCATGCCCACCGCCTGCGCGGCCTCGATGCTGTGATCGAGCCGCGCGCCGTTGGGGAACAGGTAGAGGTGGTCGCTCGACGTGGTGCAGCCCGACAGCAGCAGCTCGGCCATGGCCACCTGGGTGGACACGCCGATCATCTCGGGCGTCAGGCGCGACCAGATCGGGTAGAGCCCGCGCAACCAGCTGAAGAGCTCGGCGTCCTGAACGCCGGGCACGGCGCGCGTGAGGCTCTGGAACATGTGGTGGTGCGTGTTCACGAGGCCGGGCAGCACGATCTGCCCGCGCGCGTCGATCACCTCGTCGGCCCGCTGCAAGGCCGGCGGCAGCTCGGCCGCGGGGCCGATCCACTCGATGAAGCCGTCGCGCGCGAACAGGCTGGCGTCGCGCCATTCGGCGCAGCGCGTGAGGTCGTCGTGGTCGAAGCAGGCGAGGTAGGCGGCGCGGTGGACGAGCAGGGTGGGCATGGCGGGTGGAGCGCAACGAGGGCGCGGCAGACAGCCCGAGCGGGCGGGCCCATTGTGTGGCATGGACGCGTGGCCGCTCCATTGAGCGCCGGTGATGCATTGGTCATCGCGATCGCCGACAGAACGGGCTTCGAGGCCTCAACCGGCCCAGCGCGGGTTCGATACAGCGTGTACATCCACCGCGATGTGAAGCCCATCCATCCATCTGACGGGAGTCCCCATGAGCACACTGCAAGGTTTCTTCACGGCGTTGGCGGTTCTGGTCGCTGCCTCGGCCACCCCGGCCTTGTCCCAGACAGCCGACCCCAAGGCCACGATCGCCGAGCTGGACGGTCGGCTGGCCCAGATCGGTATCCCGCGCATCGAAGGCACGGACAGCGTGGCGGGCAAGGAGGTGCCGGCCATCTACTTCGGTGCGCGCAAGATCAACAACAACTTCGACGTCGTCGATGGGCTGCGCAAGTCGCACCAGGCCACCGCCACCATCTTCGTGAAGGCCGGCGACGAATTCGTGCGCGTGAGCACGAATGTGCTCACGCCCGAAGGCAAGCGCGGCATCGGTACCCAGCTGGCGCGCAACGCGGCGTACGAGGCGTTGGTCAAGGGCCAGGGCTACTGCGGCGTCATCGACGTGCTCGGTACCGCCTTCGACGCCTGCTACAACCCGATCCGCGATGCTGGCGGCAAGGTGATAGGCGCCAGCTACATCGGACACAAGAAGTGAGCGGGAGTCATCCATGAAGGTCCTCAGTTCCCTGAGTCAGTGGTGGGGCCGCATGAGCGTGCGCCGACAGTTGTACGGATCCTTCGCTGGCGTGCTGCTGATGATGGCGGGCGTGGGCCTCGCGGCCATGATGGGCCTGCAGGCGGTCCACACCGAGGCGCTGGCCTTGTCCCGCAAGTGGCTGCAGGGCGTGAGTGGCGTCGCGAACGCGCGTGCACTGCTGGTGGAGCACCGCGACCTCGAGATCAAGCACAGCCTTACCGGCGATGCCAGCTACCACGCCGAATACGAGGCCAAGATGGGCGAAGCGGCCAAGCGACTGCAGGTCCAGTTCGACGCCTACCGCTCGCGTGTGGCCGGAGCCGCCGAAGCCGAACTCGACGCGCGGACCGCCGAAGCCTGGCGCGCCTACCAGAATGCGTCGGCCAAGGTGGTTCAACTGGGCCGCGACCACCAGCAGCAGGACGCCGCCGATGTGGCCGATGGCTTGGCGAGCATGGCGTTCGACGAGGTGATGGCGGCCTTCGATCGCCTGTACGCGCACAATCTGGAGGGCAGCGAGGCCGCCGCCGCCACCATCGAGACGGTCTACGGCACGGCGCGCACCGGAATGCTCTCCCTCCTGGGCGGCGCCCTGGCGGTGAGCCTGCTGCTCGCCACGCTGATCGTGCGTCAGTTGCAGCGCCAGCTCGGGGG
This sequence comes from Hydrogenophaga sp. T2, assembly GCF_049843535.1. Classification (NCBI taxonomy): domain Bacteria; kingdom Pseudomonadati; phylum Pseudomonadota; class Betaproteobacteria; order Burkholderiales; family Comamonadaceae; genus Hydrogenophaga; species Hydrogenophaga sp. T2. The sequence goes on from NZ_JBBHZJ010000009.1 coordinate 205,698, forward strand.
CGAGCCCCGCGTGGCAATGGAGCTGGCGCGCGCCGTCGCCGAAGGCCGGCTGGACACACCGATCGTACTGAGGGACGGCGACACCGGCAGCCTGCTTTGCTGGCTCAGGACCATGCAGCACAACCTGGCGCAGGCGGTGGCCGAAGTGCGCCGCTGCTCGGATTCGGTGTCCCATGCCAGCAGCGAAATCGCCGCCGGCAACCACGACCTGTCGGGCCGCACCGAGCGGCAGGCCAGCGAACTGCAGCAGACCGCGGCCACTATGGAGCAGCTCGGCACCACGGTGCACCACAACGCCGACAACGCGCGCCAGGCCTGCCAGCTCGCGCAGGGTGCCTCCGGCGTGGCGGTGCGCGGCGGCGAAGTGGTCGGCCGCGTGGTCGAGACCATGAAGGGCATCAACGAGAGCAGCCGCCGCATTAACGACATCATCGGCGTGATCGACAGCATCGCATTCCAGACCAACATCCTGGCGCTCAACGCCGCGGTGGAGGCCGCGCGCGCGGGCGAGCAGGGGCGGGGCTTTGCGGTGGTGGCCAGCGAAGTGCGCAACCTCGCCAAGCGCAGCGCCGAGGCCGCGAAGGAGATCAAGGCGCTGATCGGCACCAGCGTTCAGCGGGTCGAGCAGGGGTCGGTGCTGGTCGATCAGGCCGGCGCCACCATGCAGGAGGTGGTGGCTGCCATCCGGCGTGTCAACGACATCGTCAACGAGATCAGCGCCGCGAGCGCCGAGCAAAGCCACGGCGTGACCCAGGTCGGCGCTGCCGTCGCGCGCATGGACCAGAGCACGCAGCAGAACGCGGCGCTGGTGGAGCAAAGCGCCACCGCCGCCGACAGCCTGCAACTGCAGGCGACGCAGCTGGTGCAGGCGGTTGCGGTGTTCCGGCTCGCGGCCTGAGCGCGGCAAGGCCTGGCCGCAGGACGGCATGCCGGGCCTGCGTCGACAATGCCGGCTGGTCCGATCGAGCGCGTCGGGCCGACAACCGACCGGAAACATCATCGATATGCGATTGCCCGACGACCCCCGCGCCCTGCTGCGCCACCTCTACGATGCCGCGGTGCGCCGCGCGCTGCCGCTGCACAACACCGCCGCCTTCCTGCCGCCGCCGCCCAAGGGCCGCACGGTGGTGATCGGCGCGGGCAAGGCCGGTGGCGCCATGGCGCAGGCGGTGGAGGCGCTGTGGCCGGCCGATGCGCCGCTGTCGGGGCTGGTGGTCACGCGCTACCACCACATCCCGCCGCGCCCCGCGGGCCTGCCCGAGCGCATCGAGGTGGTCGAGGCCTCGCACCCCGTGCCCGATGCCGCGGGTCTCGCGGCCGCGCAGCGCATCCTGAAGCTCGTGCAGGGCCTCACGGCCGACGACCTGGTGCTGTGCCTGATCTCGGGCGGCGGTTCGGCCCTGCTCACGCTGCCTGCCGATGGCCTCACGCTCGACGACAAGCAGCGCATCAACCGCGAGCTGCTGCTCAGCGGCGCGCACATCGGCGAAATGAACACGGTGCGCAAGCACCTCTCGCGCATCAAGGGCGGCCGGCTCGCCGCTGCCTGCGCGCCCGCGCAGGTGGTCACGCTCACCATCAGCGACGTGCCCGGCGACGACGTGAGCGTGATCGCCAGCGGTCCCACGGTGGCCGACGCCAGCACCTGTGCCGACGCGCTCGCCATCCTCGACCGCTACCGCATCGCCGTGCCCGCGCCGGTGCGCGCGGCGCTCGAACGCGGCGGGCTCGAAACGCCCAAGCCCGGCGATGCGCGCCTCGCGGGCCACCAGACGCACCTGATCGCCACGCCGCAGCAAAGCCTGGAGGCCGCGGCCGAGGCCGCGCGCGCGCTCGGCCTCCAGGCGCACATCCTGAGCGACGAGATCGAAGGCGAGTCGCGCGAGGTCGGCAAGGTGCACGCGGCGCTCGCGCGCTCGGTGGCGCTGGGCCGCAGCAGTTTCGAAGCGCCCTGCGTGATCCTGAGCGGCGGCGAGACCACGGTGACGGTCAAGCCGCGCCCCGACGGCGCGCCCAAGGGCCGCGGTGGCCGCGCGGGCGAGTTCTGCCTGGGCCTGGCCCAGGCCCTGGGCGGCCAGGAACGCGTGTGGGCGCTCGCGGCCGACACCGACGGCATCGACGGCGTGGAGGACAACGCGGGCGCGCTGGTCACGCCCGACACGCTCGCGCGCGCCGCGGCGCTGGGCCACAAGGTCAGCGACCACCTCGAACGCAACGACGCCTATGGCTACTTCGCGGCCATCGGCGACCTGGTGGTGACCGGGCCCACGCACACCAACGTCAACGATTTCCGCGCGCTGCTGATCCTCTGATCGCGACGCGCGGCCCGGGCGACGGGTGGCGGGCCGGCGCGTCGGGCGCTGGAATATGCTGTACATCCATACAGCCTTTTCGGCGCCTGCCATGACCGACACCACCATCCCCGTGGGCCTGCTCAAGGGTCGCGGCGTGAGCTTTCGCCAGCCGCACCGCTTCGAATCCGCGCAGCGCCATCCTTTCGACGACGGCTGGGGCACGCTCGACCAGGCCCAGGCCGAAGAACAGTCCGCGCCCGCCACCAGCGTGAGCTGGGAGGACGCGCGCAGCGCCATCACCACCAACGCCTCGCCCGACATCGGCTTCCTGCACGGGCTCAACCCCTACCGCGGCTGTGAGCACGGCTGCGTGTACTGCTACGCGCGGCCCAGCCACAGCTACCTCAACCTCTCCCCCGGTCTCGATTTCGAGACCCGGCTCATCGCCAAGCGCGGCCTCGCCGAGGTGCTCGCGCGCGAGCTGCAGCGCCCGGGCTACCGGCCCGAACACATCGCCATCGGCACCGTGACCGACGCCTACCAGCCGATCGAGCGCGAACTCAGGCTCACGCGCGCCTGCCTGGAGGTGCTCGCGCGCGCCCAGCACCCGCTGGCCATCGTCACCAAGGGCAGCGGGGTCGAGCGCGACATCGACCTGCTCGCGCCCATGGGCGCGAACGGGCTGGCCGCGGTCTACGTCACCGTGACCACGCTCGATGCCCGGCTCGCGCGCGTGCTCGAACCGCGCGCGGCGGCGCCGCACCGGCGCCTGCGCACCATCCGCACCCTGGCCGAGGCCGGCATCCCCGTGGGCGTGAGCGTGTCGCCGCAGATCCCCTTCCTCAACGAAGACATGGAGCAGGTGCTCGAGGCCGCGCGCGAGGCCGGCGCGCGGCGCGCCTTCTACCAGGTGCTGCGCCTGCCCTGGGAGCTCTCGCCCATCTTCCGCCAGTGGCTCATGCAGCACTGCCCCGATCGCGCGGGCCGCGTGATGGCGCGCATCCAGGACATGCGCGGCGGTCAGGACTACGACAGCGACTTCGGCACCCGCATGAAAGGCAGCGGCCCCTGGGCCGACCTGCTGCGCCAGCGCTTCCACAAGGCCTGCACGCGCCTGGGTTACCAGCAGGAGCGCACGCCCTTCGACACCACGCGCTTCACGCCCGGGGCCTTGTCGGCCCAGGGTCAGCTGTTCTGATCGATCAGCGCGAGCGCGTCGTCGGCCCAGTAGCGCACGGCGTTGTAGTAGCCCTCCCACACGCAGCCGTTGCAGCCGCGGCCACAGCAGGTGGTGGGCTCGGGCGGCGGCGCGCGCAGGGCCTGTTCGAGCGCGATGCCTTCGCGCTGCGCGCGGTGACGCAGGTGCGCGATCAGCGCGTGCGCGGTGGCAAGGTCGGCCGGCATCAGGTCGGCGGCGCGGATGCGGCGGAAGCGCTTTTGCTCGCGGCCTTCGAACCGCCCCGTCTCGTTGAACATGGCCGCGGGCCGCACCCACAGGCCCTGCGCGCCGTAGAGCGCGCGGTACAGCACCAGCGGCTGCAGCGTCTCGCTGCAGCGCACGGTGTCGATCACCTCGTACCAGCCGCCCTTGTAGTGGCGGTACAGGCCCGGCGGGGTCGGGGTCAGCGGGGGCAGATCGTGGTCGGTCACGCGGGGACGGGGGCAGGGGAAGCTGGGGGTATGGGGCGGTCGGGCGCGAGTGTAGGGTGTGGCCAGGCCGGGAGCGTGATGCGTGGGCGCAAGCGGCCTTCGCGCCACGCCGCCTGCCACACGGGCAGCGTGGCGCGCGGGTCGTCGCCCAGCCCGCGCACCACACAGGCCGTTGCTGCGCCCGTGGCCGCGGCCTGCGCCAGTTGCTCGGGCGTCAGGATGCCGCCGATCGCGACCACCGGCAGGCCCGCCATGCGCACCCACCAGGCGAGGTTGTCCAGGCCCTGCGGCGCCCAGGGCATGGCCTTGGTGAGCGTGGGCCACACCGGGCCGCAGGCCACCATCGCGGGCGCCGCGCCGCGCGCGCGGCACAGTTCCCACAGGCTGTGCGAGCTCAGGCCCAGTTGCAGGCCCAGGGCCTGTGCGGCCGCGATGGCCGCACGCTCGGTCTCGTCGAGCGACAACCAGTCTTCCTGCCCCAGGTGCAGCGCGGGCGCGCCGATGGCGAGCGCGCTGCGCCAGTGGTCGTTGACCACCAGCGTGGCGCCGTGGGCCTGCGCGGCGCGCAGCGCCTCGCGCAACTCGGGCACGAGCGCGGGGTGGTCGCGTTCGGCCTTGATGCGCAATTGCACCAGCCTTGCGCCGGCCTCGGCACAGGCGCGCACGCGCGCCGCGCTGTCGACGATGGCGTAGACGCCCGGATCGGGCCGCGCGTCGCGCGGCGGCACCCAGGGGATGCGGCGGTCGCCGCACGAGAGCACAGGCAGGTCGGCCGCACTGGCGTGGTCGGGCAGGCGCGCGAGCACCGCGGCGTCGGCCGCCACCCAGCCCTGCGCCAGCGCGGCCTCGAAGCGCGCCGCGTGGTCGGCAGGCCCGCTGCGCGGGCGCGCGAGCCAGCCTTGCGCGTGCGGCGTGTCGAGCCAGTCGTGCGTGTCGCCCGTGATCACCACGGCCGCGGCGCCGCGCGCGCGCAGCACGCGCGCGAGCATGGGCACGGGCGTGTGGCCCGCGAGCAGGTTCAGCCGCGCGGCGGCTTCGCGCGCGCCGATGCGCAGCACAGGGGCGTGACGCATGGCGGGCCTCATCCGATCAGCAGCGGCCGGCCGGCCACGGGTGTGCTGGCCACGGCCATGTCCTGCGGCGCCATCACGCCGGCCTCGAAGGCCAGGCGGCCCGCGCGCACCGCGTCGCCGAAGGCGCGCGCCATGGCCACCGGGTCGCGCGCCTGAGACACGGCCGAGTTGAGCAGCACGGCGTCGAAGCCGAGCTCGAGCGCCTGCGCCGCGTGCGAGGGCGCGCCGATGCCGGCATCGACCACCAGCGGCACACCAGGCAACCGCGCGCGCAGCGTGCGCAGTGCCCAGGGGTTGAGCAGACCCTGGCCCGAGCCGATCGGCGCGCCCCAGGGCATGAGCAGCTCGCAGCCCGCGTCGAGCAGGCGCTGACAGCTCACGAGGTCGTCGGTGCAGTAGGGGAACACCGCGAAGCCCGCGCGCACGAGCTCGGTCGCGGCCTCGAGCGTGCCCCAGGGGTCGGGCTGCAGCGTGTGTTCGTCGCCCACCACCTCGAGCTTGATCCAGCGCGTGCCATGCAGCTCGCGCGCCATGTGGGCCAGGGCCACGGCTTCGCGCGCGCTGCGGCAGCCCGCGGTGTTGGGCAACAGGCGCAGCCCGCGCGCGCGCAGTTCGGTGAGCAGTTCGGCCAGGAAGCCGTTGTCGCCCGCGGCCGCGAGCGTGCGCCGCAGTCCCACGGTGACCACCGCCGCGCCGCTGGCGGCGATCGCGTCGCGCAGCACCGCGGGCGAGGGATAGCCCGCGCTGCCGATCATGAGGCGGCTGGGCAGGGTCTCGCCGTAGGCGGTCCAGGTGTGGCTGGCGGTGGGCATGCGATCCGGCGCCGGGCCGCCCCAAGCCGGATCAGCCCCCTCGGGGGGCAGCGACGACAAGGAGTGCGGAGCGTGGGGGTTCACGTTCAGCCTCCGACGATGGCTTCAAACGTGACGACCACATCGCCCGCGCGCAGCGGCGTTTGCGCGCGCGCCTCGCGCGGCACGAAACGCGCGTTGAGCGCGGTGGCCACGCGCGCGGGGTTCACGCCCTGCTGGTCGAGCAGGGCCGCGAGGGTGAGGCCCTCGGGGCAGGGCAGCGGGTGGTCGTTGAAGTGCACGGTGGCCTCAGGCGGTTGCGGTGTCATGGGGGTTCTCCAGGCCTGCGGCGGCGAGCGCGTCCTGCACCAGCGCGGGGGCGATCAGCCAGCCGTGGCGGAACAGGCCGTTGAGGCGCAGCAGGCCGCTTTCGTGGTGCACGAAGGGCAGGTGGTCGGTGCGCGCGGGGCGCAGGTGGCTGTCCAGGCGCTCGATGCGCGCCTCGGCGAGTTCGGGCACCAGGCTGTGCGCGGCGCTCAGCAACTCCACGGTGCTGCGCAGGCTCGGCGCCGAGGTGTCTTCGCTTTCGATCTCGCTTGCGCCCACCACGATGCGTCCGCCCGGGCGCGGCACCAGGTAGACGCGGTGGCGCGGGTGCAGCAGGCGCAGCGGCCGCGCCAGTGGCACGCCGGGCGCGTGCAGCCACACGAGTTCGCCGCGCACGCCGCGCAACGCCACCTGTGGCCGCGCGCCCAGGCCGCGCGTGTCCACCGCGAGCTCGCAGCGGTGTTCGCGGCCGTGGCTGTCGCGCAGCCGGCCCGGGTCCACGCTGTCGATGGCGGTGCCCCAATGCCAGCGCACGCCCGGGGCCTGCTCGGCCAGCGCCTGCAGCAGTTCGGCGGGCAGCACCTGGCCTTCGCCGGGCAGGTGCCAGGCCAGCAGGCCGGGCGCGAGCGCGGGTTCGAGCGCGCGCTGCTGCGCCGCGTCGAGCGGCTCGGGGGCCGGGGCTTCGGGCACGGCCGCGATGCGCGCCAGCACGCGCGCGGCCGCGCCGCGGTCGCTGCCGTGCGCGAGCAGCAGGCTGCCCGCTGTGCGCACCAAGGGCTCGGCGCCCCCGAGCGCGGCCCCGATGGCCTGCCAGCGTGGCAGCGAGCGCCAGCCGAGCCGCGCGATGCGCGCATCGGCGTGGTCGAGTTCAGCGATGGGACTGAGCATGCCTGCGGCGCTGAAGCCCGCCGCGCCGGAACGCCGGCCTGGGGAACCCCCACCTGTATGGGCCAGGGGCGGTGGACACGGGCCGTCGGCGGGATCGAACACGCTCACCGAATGCCCGGCATGCGCGAGCCGCCAGGCCATGAGCCGGCCGGCGACACCCGCACCCGCAATGGCGATGCGGCTCATGATTGCCGAAGCGTGTCCACCGGCACGTAGAACGCGCCGCCCGCGGCCTTGAACTCGGCCGACTTCTCGGCCATGCCGCGCTCGGCGTACTCGCGCACGTCCTGCGTGATCTTCATCGAGCAGAACTTGGGGCCGCACATGGAGCAGAAGTGCGCTTCCTTGCTCGAGTCCTTGGGCAGGGTCTCGTCGTGGTAGGCCTCGGCGGTGTCGGGGTCGAGCCCGAGCGCGAACTGGTCGCGCCAGCGGAACTCGAAGCGCGCCTTGCTCATGGCGTCGTCGCGCGCGCGTGCGCCCGGGTGGCCTTTGGCGATGTCGGCCGCGTGGGCCGCGATCTTGTAGGCGATGATGCCCTGCTTGACGTCGTCGCGGTCGGGCAGGCCCAGGTGTTCCTTGGGCGTCACGTAGCACAGCATGGCCGTGCCCATCCAGCCGATCATGGCCGCGCCGATCGCGCTGGCGATGTGGTCGTAGCCCGGCGCGATGTCGATGGTGAGCGGGCCCAGCGTGTAAAAGGGCGCTTCGTGGCAGTGCTTGAGCTGCTCGTCCATGTTGGCCTGGATCAGGTGCATGGGCACGTGGCCGGGGCCTTCGATCATGGTCTGCACATCGTGCTTCCAGGCGATCTGCGTGAGTTCGCCCAGCGTGCGCAGCTCGGCGAACTGGGCCTCGTCGTTGGCGTCGGCGCCGCTGCCGGGGCGCAGGCCGTCGCCGAGCGAGAAGCTCACGTCGTAGGCCTTCATGATCTCGCAGATCTCTTCGAAGTGCGTGTAGAGGAAGTTCTCCCGGTGGTGGGTGATGCACCACTTGGCGAGGATGGAGCCGCCGCGCGAGACGATGCCGGTGCGCCGCTTGGTGGTGAGCGGAATGAAGGGCAGGCGCAGGCCCGCGTGGATGGTGAAGTAGTCCACGCCTTGCTCGGCCTGCTCGATCAGCGTGTCGCGGAACACCGCCCAGCTCAGGTCTTCGGCCACGCCGCCCACTTTTTCGAGCGCCTGGTAGATCGGCACCGTGCCGATGGGCACGGGTGAATTGCGCACGATCCAATCGCGCGTGGTGTGGATGTTCCTGCCCGTGGACAGGTCCATCACCGTGTCGCCGCCCCAGCGGATCGACCACACGAGTTTTTCGACTTCTTCCTCGATGCTCGAGGTGACCGCCGAGTTGCCGATGTTGGCGTTGATCTTCACCCCGAAGTTGCGGCCGATGGCCATGGGCTCGAGCTCGGGGTGGTTGATGTTGGCGGGAATGATCGCGCGCCCGCGTGCCACCTCGTCGCGCACGAACTCGGGCGTGATCCGCTCGGGGATGTGCGCGCCCATCGGGTTGCCGCGCAGGCGCGCCTCGCGCTCGGCGTCGCCCAGGTACTCGTGCATCCAGTCGCGGCGGCCGTTCTCGCGGATCGCCACGTACTCCATCTCGGGCGTCACGATGCCCTGCCGCGCGTAGTGCATCTGGGTCACGTTGCGGCCGGTCCGGGCGCGGCGCGGCGTGCGCTGCAGCGCCGCGGCCTCGGCGCGCAGCGCGGCGAGGCGCTCGGCCGCACTTGAATTCGGGGCCTCGTGCTTCGCACCATCGTCGAGCGCCTGGCGTTCACGGCCCGCGTAGGCCTCGGTGTCGCCGCGGGCGTCGATCCAGGCCGCGCGCACCGGCGCCAGGCCCTGGCGCACGTCGATCTGCGCCGTGGGGTCGGTGTAGGGGCCCGAGGTGTCGTAGACCGTCACGCGCTCGCCGTTGGTGAGCGCGATCTCGCGCATGGGCACGCGCACACCCGGCAGTGAGCCGGGCACGAAAACCTTGGTCGAGGCGGGAAAGGGCTCGCGCGTGAGCGTGAGCAGCGGGGCAAAGGGGTCGGGGGCGTTCATGGCGGTCTCCAGAGGGCGGGCAAACACGGCGGGGTGTCTGCTCCGGAGGACCGCCAACCAGGGCGCGCCACGGGCCCTGCGCCCACCAAGGGCCTGGCCATGACACGCCCGGTATGGGCATGCGCTCTTCTTTCGCCGGTACTAGCCGGATCAAGTTCACGGGTTCGGCTTCACAGCCATCTCAGCGCGGGCCTTTGCAGGCCGGTGCACCCCGGAGCAGCGCGCAGTGTACGCCGCGCTTGCGGGGTGGCGTCAAGTCAGGCCTTGCCGCAGGCCTGCAGGTAGCGCGGCTCGTTCTCGAGCACGTGGCCGCGCAGCAGCGCCGCGGCCTTGTCGGCATCCTGCGCTTCCACGGCGTCGACCAGCACCTGGTGGCTCGACACCGCGTTGCTGATCGGCGAGCGATGCCGCAGCGCGGTGAGCTGGTGGCGCAGCAGTTCGTAGCTCGCGCGCAGGTACTGGTTGTCGCAGCACTCGAAGAAGGCGTGGTGGAAATTCATGTCGATGCGCGCCAGGGCCGGCAGGTCTTTGGCGCGCTCGGCCACCTTCATCTCCTTCACGCACTGCGCCATGCGCTGCAGCAGCGCCTGCGGGTGCGTGGCCATGGCCTCACGCAGCGCCTCGATCTCGACCATGGCGCGGAACTGCAGCAGGTGTGCGAGCTGCTGCGGCGACAGCGTGAACACGAAGGTGCCGCGCTGCGGATGGATCTCGACCAGGCCCTGCGACTGCAGACGCACCAGCGCTTCGCGCACCGGCGTCTTGCTCACGCCCATGCGCGCCGCGAGCTGCGCCTCCGAAACCTGTTCGCCCAGCTTCAGGTCGCCCGTGACGATGGCCTCGCGGATGCGTTCGCCCACCACATCGGTGAGCAGGCGGGGGCGTTGCAGTTCAAGGGCGGCGTTCATGGGGATGAGGCTCGTGAGGCCGCGAGTATAGGGTTATTGCTGATTTGAGATCTGAGATATCAGATACGATAGCCGACACCGCGTCAAGCAGAACAACCCGGAGACACGCCTTGAGCTCCCCGCCTTCCGCCGCGCCCGCGCATCCGCTGGCGCGCGCTTTCCTCGCCGCCAACCGCTGGGCGCTGATCGGCCTTCTCGGTGTGATGGCCGTGCTGGTCATCGGCAATGTGATCACGCGCTACGCGTTCGGCCATTCCTATCCCTGGGTGGAAGAGGCCACGCGCTACATGATGATCTGGGCCGCCTTCCTCGGCGCCGGTCCTGCGCTGCGCGTGGGCGGGCACATCGCGATCGACACCTTGCAGGTGGCGCTGCCGCCCGCGCTGGCGCGCCTGCTGCGCGCCCTCATCGTGCTCATCGTGGCGGCCACGCTGGCCCTGGTGCTGTGGCTGGGCATCGAATACGTGGACTTCGCCTGGTACCAGGAGTCGCCCGTGCTGGGCTGGTCGCTCGGCAAGGTCTACCTCGCGCTGCCGCTGGGCGCGGCGCTGATGCTGGTGCACCTGGCCATGGTGGCGCGGCGCTGGATTGTCCAGGGCGAATGGGAGCGGGTCGAGGGCTTCGACCCCCAGGCCCTCTGAGCACGGAGCACGCACGATGACGACCGTTCTCGGCCTGGTGTTTCTCGCCCTCATGGTGCTGGGCGCACCCATCGCCTTCGCCATGCTCATCGCCGGCCTCGTGGCCGTGTGGCTCAAGCCCGGCCTGAGCGAACTGGTGGTGATGCAGAACCTCTTCAGCGGCCTCGACAGCTTCCCGTTGATGGCCATTCCCTTCTTCATCCTCGCGGCCGAGCTCATGACCGGCGGTGCGCTCACCGACGTGCTGCTCAGGTTCGCCGCGCGGCTCGTGGGCATGCGCCGCGGCGGCCTGGGCCACGCCAACATCCTCACGCTCACCTTCTTCTCGGGCATCAGCGGCTCGGCGCTGGCCGACGCCGCAGGCCCGGGCGCCATGCTGATCAAGATGATGCGCAAGGCCGGCTACCAGGACGCGTACGCGGCCGCGCTCACCGCGAGCACCGCCATTGTGGGACCCATCATCCCGCCCTCGATCATCATGATCGTCTACGCGCTGACCGACACCAGCGTGACCATCACCGGCCTGTTCCTGGCGGGCGTGGTGCCGGGCTTTCTGATCGCGCTCTCGCTCATGGTGGTCAACCACTGGATCAGCGTGAAGCGCGACTACCGATCTTCGCCCGACCTGATCGACCCTGCGCCGCTGCTGCGCCTGTTCTGGCGCGCGCTGCCCGCGCTCATGCTGCCGGTGATCATCCTGGGCGGCATCCACCTGGGCATCTTCACGCCCACCGAGGCTTCGGCCGCCGCGGTGCTCTACGCGCTGATCGTGGGCCGCTACGTGTACGGCACGCTGCGCTGGTCCATGCTGCCCGACATCCTGTTCCGCTCGGCGCTGATGACCGCGTCCATCCTGTTCATCGTCGCGACCTCGGCGGTGTTCGCGTGGGTGCTCACGGTGGGTCAGATCCCGCAGCAGATGGCGGCCTGGATCGCGGGCATGCAGCTCTCGCCGATCGAGCTGCTGATCGCGATCAACGTGCTGTTGCTGCTCGTGGGCATCTTCATCGAGCCGCTGCCGGGCGTGATGATCATGGTGCCCATCCTCGCACCGCTGGCCGAGGCCGCGGGCCTGAACCCGCTGCACTTCGCGATCGTGGTGATCGTGAACCTCACGCTGGGCATGGTCACCCCGCCCGTGGGCGGCCTGCTGTTCGTCACTTCGGCCGTCTCGGGCGTGCGCATGGGCCCCATGGTGCGCGAGATGGCGCCCATGCTGGCGGCGCTGTTCACCGTGCTCGCGCTGCTCACCTTCGTGCCCGCTTTCTCCACCTGGCTGCCCAACCTGCTGGGCTACGCCCACTGACCCTTCCCCCAAGACCCACCACCGCAAGGAGACATCCCGTGAAACTGCACCGCAAGCACTTCCTGACCGCCGTGGCCGCCGCTGCGCTGGCCTTCGGCGCCGGCCCGGCCTTCGCGCAGAAGGTGCTCAAGTACACGCACTTCCAGCCCGCGGGCAACGACCAGCCCAAGCACGCCGCCGCGCTCGCCTTCAAGGAGCACGTGGAGAAGGCCACCAACGGCTCGATCAAGGTCGAGCTCTACCCCGCGGGCCAGCTCGGTCCCGCGCAGCAGGTCATGGAAGGCCTGCGCCTGGGCTCGGTGGAGCTCGCCGTGGTGCACGACGGCGGCATCCCCGGCGTCTACAAGACCTTCAACATCTTCGGCCTGCCCTTTCTGTTCAACGACCACGCGCACGCCTACGCGGTGCTCGACGGCAAGTTCGGCCAGGAGCTGGCAGAAGACATGCGCAAGCGCACGGGCATCCGCCTGATGGGCTACGCGGACAACGGCATCCGGCACTTCACCAACAGCAAGCGCGCCATCCGCACGCCCGAGGACATGAAGGGCCTGAAGATCCGCGTGCAGCCCAGCCCGGTGTTCGTGAAGCTGGTCGAATCGCTGGGCGCGAGCCCGACCGCGATCGATTGGGGCGAGCTGCCCGCTGCGCTCGCGCAGGGCACGGCCGATGGCCAGGAGAACGGCGTCACCAACATCATGGCGGCCAGCCTGTTCCAGCACCAGAAGCACATCACGCTCGACGGCCACGTATACAGCCTGCACGCCTACATGGTGAGCGAGCGCTTCTTCAACGGCCTGAGTGCCGCGGAGAAGCAAGCCGTGACCGAGGGGGTGGACAAGGCCAAGAAGATCCACCGCGACATGACGCGCGCGCAGGACCTCTCGGCCAAGAAGGTGCTGACCGAGAAGGGCATGACGGTGACCGAGCTCACGCCGGCCGAGATCGACCGCTTCCGCAAGGTCGCCCAGCCCGTGGTGCGCGCCTACCTCGAAGCCGAGGTGAGCAAGGAGTGGACCGAGAAGCTGCTGCAGGCCGCGGCGACCACCAAGTGAGCGGGCGTCCGACCCTCGACCGCCTGGTGGTGGCCCTGGACGACGGCTACGCCGCTTACGACCAGGAAGAGGCGCTGCTGGCCGAGGTGGGCGCGCGCTTCGAGCTGCGCCCCTGCCGCCGCAACGAAGACGCGGCCATCGCCTCGGTGGCCGACGCCGACGTGCTGCTGGTGCGCGAGTCGCCGGTGACGCGGCGCGTGCTCGAGGCCGCGCCGCGCTGCCGCGCGGTGATCCGCTACGGCATCGGCGTGGACAACATCGACCAGGCCGCCGCGCGCGAGCGCCGCATTGCGGTGGCCAACGTGCCCGACTACGGCACCGACGAGGTCAGCTCGCAGGCCGTGGCGCTCGCGCTCGCGGTTTCGCGCCGCATCGGCCTGCACGACGCCGAGGTGCGCGCGGGCCGCTGGTCCACCGGCGTGCTGCAGCCCATGTACCGGCTGCGCGGCCGCACCCTGGGCCTGGTGGGCTTCGGCCGCATCGCGCGCATGACGCTGGACAAGCTCGCGGGCTTCGGCTTCGGCCGCGTGCTGGTGCACGACCCCAAGAGCGAGCTGCCCGCGGGCGTGCAGCGCGTGGACATGGACACGCTGTGTGCCGAGGCCGATGTGATCTCGCTGCACGCGCCGCTCAACGAACACACGCGCCACCTGCTCGATGCGCGCCGCATCGGCCTGATGCGGCCCACCGCCATCGTGGTGAACACCGCGCGCGGCGGGCTGGTCGACGCGCAGGCGCTGTACGAAGCGCTGCGCGAGCGCCGCATCCTGGGCGCGGGACTCGATGTGTTCGAGCAGGAGCCGCCGGGCGCGCACCCCATCTTCACGCTGGACAACGTGGTGGTGACCAACCACATGGGCTGGTACAGCGAAGAAGCCATGCGCGAGCTGCAACGCAAGACCGCGCTGGAGGCCGCGCGCGTGCTGCGTGGCGAAGAACCCCTGCACTGGCTCAACCGCTGGTGAATTCCTGAACGACGACTGGAGTGGAAATGGACAAGCAATTGCAGACCCTGATCGACGGCTTCAACCAGGTGGCCGTGGCCTCGGTGGCCGACGCCGTGGACAAGGTCTGTGGCCGCCGTGGCTACATGGCGAGCGACATCAAGCCGCGCATCAACGACAAGCGCATCTGCGGCCCGGCGGCCACGGTGCTCGAAGCGGCCACCGATGAATTCGTACCGCCGCAGCACGCGCTGGACCTGATCGACGAGGCCGAGGCCGGCAGCGTGATCGTGATCAGCATCGAAGGCGGCGAGCCCGATGTGGCGGTGTGGGGCGGGCTGATGACCGCGGGCGCGGTGGCCAATGGCCACGCGGGTGCGGTGCTCGACGGCGGCGTGCGCGACCTCACCGAGATCCGGCGCGACTACGGCTTTCCCGTGTACGCGCGCGACGTGAGCCCCGCCACCACGCTGGGCCGCTATCGCACCGTGGCCTCGCAGGTGCCGGTGCGCGTGGCCGGTGTGATCGTGCACCCGGGCGACATCGTGGTGGGCGACGTGGACGGCGTGGTGGTGGTGCCGCGCGAGCAGGCCGCCGAGGTGCTGCGCGTGGCGCGCGAGATCGACGAGCGCGAGCTCGAGCAGGCCCGACTCATCATCGCCGAGAAGTCGCTGCGCAAGGGCCTTGCCAAATATGGCCGCATCTGAGCCCAAGCCAGCCACGCCCGGGGCCGCGGACATCGTGGCCTACGGCGAGGCCATGGTGGAGTTCAACCAGACCGGCGAGGGCGGCGGGCGTCAGTACCTGCAGGGCTTTGGCGGCGACACCTCGAACTTCGCCATTGCCGCGGCGCGCCAGGGTGCGCGCGTGGCCTACCTGAGCGCGCTCGGCGACGACCCCTACGGCGCGATGCTGCGCCGCCTGTGGGACGAGGAGGGCGTGGACCACACGCACGTGGTCACCGACCCGTCCGCGTTCAGCGCGATCTACTTCGTCACGCACGGCGAGCGCGGCCACCAGTTCAGCTTCTTCCGCACCGGCTCGGCCGCGAGCCGCATGACGCCTGCCACGCTGCCGCGCGCGCCCATCGAGGCCGCGCGCGTGCTGCACCTGTCGGGCATCTCGCTCGCGATCTCGCCGAGCGCCTGCGACACGGGGTACGCGGCGATCGACTGCGCGCGCGCCGCGGGCACCTGGGTGTCGTTCGACACCAACCTGCGCCTGAAGCTGTGGAGCGTGCAGCGCGCGCGCGCCGTCATGAGCGACGTGATCGGCCTGTGCGACATCTGCCTGCCCAGCTACGACGACGTGGTGGCCATCACCGGCCTCACCGAGCCCGACGCGCTGGTGGACCATTGCCTGCGCCTGGGCGCGAAGACCGTGGCGCTCAAGCTCGGCGAGCAGGGGGCGATCGTGGCGAATGCGCACGAGCGCCACCGCATTGCGCCCGCGGCCTGCCGGCCGGTGGACGCCACCGGGGCGGGGGATGCGTTCGGCGGTGCCTTCGTGGCGCGCCTGGTGGCCGGTGACGGCCTGGCCAGTGCGGGGCGTTACGCGGCCACGGTGGCGGCGCTGTCGACCGAGGGCTATGGCGCGGTGGCGCCGATCCCGCGCGCCGCGCAGGTGCGCGCGCTCACACAGGCCGCAAGCCATCCCGCGGCGGATCGACCGCGGTCAGCCGGCTGAGCTTGCGCCGGGCGCCGGGGCTGAGTCGCGCGAACGTGCGCACGACCTCGGCCGTCGACACCGCCTGGGCGTGGTCCGGCAAGGCGGACCGTGCCTGCGCCAGCACCGCCGCATTGCCCAGCACCCAGCCGATGCCGTCCACGATGCCGCGAAGGATGTGGGGCGCGGCCGCCGTGGCGGTGGCGCTCAGGCGCTCGCGGGCGCGCTGTTCGGCTAGGTCATCGAGCGTGAGCAAGCGGCGGCGGATGTCGAGCAGTGTCTGCGCGCTGCTCTCTTTGAGCCGCTGCATGGCCTCGCGGCCCCCGTCCTGTGATCCCGAGTCCTCCAGGTGTTCGTCGATCCGCCTCTGCAAGGCGGCGCACTCGGCTTCCGATTGGCTCAGCCGCCTGTGCTGCCGCTGCTCGGCCGGGGTCAGGAATTCGTGGCTCATGAACAGCCCGCGGTCGACCTGGAAAGCCACGTTCCAGAAGTCGCACATCGCCGCGTCGAGGTACTGGCGCCAGTCGGCGGGCAGATGCCCCGAGTTGCCCACGCGCCGGGCGAGCCGCTCAAGCCCGTCCACCAGTCGCCGGAGCTGGGCGAGCGAGCGAGGGTCGAGGCCTTTGCGTTCACCGGGCGCGAGGTCGATCACGCTCAAGCGCTCAGGGACGCCGTCGCCGTCGCCCTCGGTGAACATGAGGTTGGTCCAGTTGTTGCTGCCGCAGCCGTCGGGGGCGAGGTGGTCGTGCAGGCCCACCAGGGGCCCCACCACGAGCGTGGCGCCGATCGCGCGGCCGATCGCCGGCTTCGCCAGGATGGCGGTGCGCTGCTCCCGGGGCGCATCGCTGATGGACACGCCGCGGATGGCCTCCTGCCGCACGACCACGCCACCCACCTCGAGCGACGACTGGATCTTCTGCAGGGGAGCCAGGCGGTCGGGTGAGGCCTTGGCGGTCTTCAGGCGCTGCACCTGTCGCGGGGTGGGTGCGTCGGACACGTGGTGGCCGAAGCCAAACGGCAGGGCCTGGGCGGCGGTGCTGGCCAGGTGGTCGAGCGCGCCATAGACCTGCAAGGTGGCTCTGGCTTGCGCCGGGTCTTCGACCTTGACGATCTCGTCGACGCGCACCGCTTGCCGCTTGGGCTCGGCCACCTGGAAGGCGGGCGGGGTCTTGGGGTCGCCGGCGTCACGGTGGATGCGTGGAATGCGGGGCGGGTCGTCGGGCGCCCGGCGCGCGCGCGGGGCTTGCAGCAAGGGGCTGGATTCGGAGGATCCGACGAGGCTGGAGGCATCGGACACATCGGATGCATCGGATGCGTCAGTTGCGTCGGATGCCGACCGCTCGGCCGCGCGCGCCGGTGGCTGGGCGCGCGCCTTGGCAAACACGCTCTGCGTCTGCAGCAACTGGGTGCTCACGATCAGGGCACCGCTGGCGCCGTTCTTGGACAGGGCCGCGGTCTGCAAGGGTTTGGCGGCCAGATCGCCCCGGAGTTGCTCGCGCACCGCCTCGCGGTGCCGCTCGTAGGCCATCACGGCATCCACGCGTGACCATTCGAGGCAGAGCTCCTGGCGCAAGAGCTGCAGGTAGCGCCGGGTGTGCGAGCGTTCCTCGAACGTGGGCACCACCGCGTCGATGCCCGCGATCTGGCGCTTGAGCGCGGCGTGGCAGGCCTGGCGCTCGGCGGCGCTTGCCGGCACCGGCTCACGGCTGCGTGGGGTGGACAAAGCGCTGCTGGCCGCGCAGAAGTGGCGGAAGGCGCGCTTGACCGCACGCGGCTCGGGATCGTCGATGCCCAGGGTGTGCAGCAGCGCCTCGCAGTGGCGCTGGGCGCGCGCCTGGCGGTACGCGTGGAGCTCGGTGCGGTAACGCAGGCGGTCGGTCAGGGCCAGCAGCCTGCTGGGCCGGGTCGCCGGGGCGGGTGCCAGCCCGCGTGCGGGCGCGGTCGGCAGCAGGCCCATCGGCGCCCGGCGCGGCACGGGCGCTGCCTTGGTGGGGCCGGGGGCCGGTACGTGGCGGCTGTTGGGTGTCATGGTGGGGCCGATCGGGAACCTGAGGTTGTTCTGGGTTACGTGCTCGACACCCTGGTTCCGCGGTCCGTCGCCCTGCGCCCATTGCCCAGGTTCATCCCCTGCTTGCGGTGGCACAGCGCGGGCCGTTGCGGCACAGTGCGAAGTCCCCGACCCATTTCCTCAGGAGGCGCCCATGAAGAACAACCCCGTCGGCTGGTTCGAGATCTACGTGCAGGACATGCCGCGTGCCCGCGCCTTCTACGAGGCCGTGTTCCAGGGCGCGCTGAGCCCGCTGGCCAGCCCCGAGGGCGATGCGTCGGGCACCGAGATGTGGGCCTTTCCCTCGGGCATGGACACCTACGGTTCGCCGGGCGCGCTCGTGAAGATGCCCGGCTACCCCTCGGGCAGCGGCGGCACGCTGGTGTACTTCTCGTGCGCCGATTGCGCCCAGGAGGCCGGCCGCGCCGGCGCGCACGGCGGCAAGGTCTTCAAGGACAAGTTCTCCATCGGCCCGTACGGCTTCGTCGCGCTGGTGACCGACACCGAAGGCAACCTGATCGGGCTGCATTCCCTGGCCTGAGCGGCCTGCAGGCCGGGCGCGGCGTTCAGTCGAGCAGCGAGCGCAGCACCGGCTGCTGGCTGCGGCGCAGCCGCGTGGTGCGCTGGAAGAACAGGCTGTTGGGGATGCGCAGGTGCGTCGGCTCCTGGCCGTCCACCGGGTCTTCGCGCAGCGTGGTGTAGATCAGGTTGATGTCCATCACCTCACCGGCCAGGCCGGGCTTGTCGCCGCCTTCGAGCAACTCGATGTGGTCGTGCAGGCCGAAGGGGCGCGAGGTGTAGATCAGCACCGCCGAGAAGATGTTGGAGAGCACGCTCCAGGCCGCGAAGAAGGCCACGGCGCCCACGGCCACGAAGCCCGAGAACGCGGTCCAGATCACGGTGGCCGACACACCCACGCGATCGAGGATCCACAGCAGCGCCGCGCCCACGAGCAGCAGCGTCACGAGACGCTTGGTGCCCACGACCAGCTCGAGCGGCACCTGCTTGTCGGCGCTCACGCGCGAGATGAAGCGGTGCAGCAGCGAGCGCAGCAGCAGCATCAGCAGCACGATCAGCGCGATCTGCAGGCCAACGGTGATGAGTTCGATCCAGGGGAGGGCCCAGGCGGGCAGAACGGATTGCATGGGGAGGCGCATGGGGGAGGGCCGGCCGGCCGGGCCGGCGTGCGCAGGGCGCGGTTTGACAGACCCCGGATTGTGGCTCGGGTGGGACTACTGCCGGGGGTAGGCCTTTCGGATGCGGGTCGGTCCGGTGGCCTTGGTGTGGACCCAAGGCCTGTGTGATCACACATAAGTCACGACAGGTGAGTGCACCCGTCAATACCCCAACCCGTGAGGCGCTCCATGCCAATTCACCTGTATACGAACAAAAACCCGCACATCCCGACCCGTGATCTGCCTGGCGGCATGCCGGCCAAACTGGTCCGGGGCGCCAAGGACGTGCTGCAGCACGGCTTGCGCGTCGGCAAGGCCGTGGCTCTGCTGCCGCGCCACTTGAAACAGCAGATCTTCAACGGCGGTCCCAAGCGCTGGATCGACCCCAGCCGCAAGCAGGCGCGCAAAACGATCCAGGCGAATCGCCGGCAATCGAGCACGAAGATCGCCGACCTGCGCGCGATGGTTCAGCGCATCGAGTTCGACCGCCTTGAGGCTCATGCCAAGGCGGCCGGCAGTACCGCGCAAGTGTCGGCGAACCAGGCCTTCCTGGCCGCCGCCGCCAACCTCCGTGAGCTGGCAAACGACGCGACCGAGGTCCGCAGCCTGAGCCGCCCGGCCGACGTGGCCGCCAAGGCCCGGCTGGACGCGGAACTGCTGGCCAACGCCGACCGCATCGAGCGCGCGCACGCCATGCCGCGAACGGTCGATGCGGTGTCGCTGCACGAAGCGACGCTCGATCCGGCGGCCTTGGAGAGCAATGCCCGTTCGGTGAAGCAGGCGCTCGATGCCTACGCGGACGGCCTGAGGGGCTATGCCGCCGACGAGGCGCTCACGGAACAGGACTTTCACGCTGTCACGTTGCGTGTTCTGGAGAACATGCGCCACAAAGGCATGCTTGGCGACGAGCACATCCAGCTGTTCCAGGCCCATTGCCAGAGCCGCGCCAGCGCCCCGGATGCGAAGGACCGCTTCAACCCGGCCCTGCCGCCGCTGCTGGAGCAGTTTCCGCTGATCCGCGCCAACGTCGGAAAAGCCTGGCTCAGCCTTGGCCTGCTGGATCTGGGGGATGGCGTGCACCTGGACGCCGACATGCTCGAGCGCGAAGGCGCGGCCTTCGACAACCTCTTCACGCAGCAAGCGATTGAGGCCTGGTATGCGATGCCGCTGACGGCCAACAAGGCCTGATCGGCCCCGGCCAGCCCGAACGGATTTCAGCCCCCCAGCGCCTTCAGCACTTCCTCGGCCGTGGCCGGCGCGTCCATGGCCTCGGGCCGGCCGCCGGCGCGGGCCACCGCGTCGCGCAGCGCCTCGTACACGCTGATGGCCAGCATGAACGGCGGCTCGCCCACGGCCTTGCTGCCGTGCACGTTGTCTTCGCGGTTGGCCTCGGGCCACAGGTCCACGCGCCAGTGGGGCGGCAGGTCGCCCGCGGTGGGGATCTTGTAGGTGCTGGGCGCGTGGGTTTGCAGCCTGCCCTGGGCGTTCCACACCAGCTGCTCGGTGGTGAGCCAGCCCATGCCCTGGACGAAGCCGCCCTCGATCTGACCGATGTCGAGCGCCGGGTTGATGCTGTGGCCCACGTCGTGCAGGATGTCCACCGCGAGCACGCGGCTCTCGCCGGTGAGCGTGTCGATCGCCACCTCGCTGCAGGCCGCGCCGTAAGCGAAGTAGTAGAAGGGCCGGCCCTTCATGGTCGTCTTGTCGTAGTGGATCTTGGGCGTGCGGTAGAAGCCGTCGCTCCAGAGCTGGATGCGGTTGGCGTAGGCCGCACCCACCACGTCCTCGAAGCGGCGCGTGGTTTTCGGCGTGTGGATCTCGCCGTGCGCGAAGCGCACCGCGCCCGCGCCGCAGCCGTCGAGCCCGGCCACGAAGGCCGCAAGGTTGTCGCGCACGTGGCGCGCGGCGAACTGCGCGGCGCGGCCGTTGAGGTCGGTGCCGCTGCTGGCCGCGGTGGCGCTGGCGTTGGGCACCTTGCTGGTGTCGGCCGCGGTGCAGAGCACGCGCTCGCAGGGCACACCGAGCTCGTCGGCCACGATCTGCGCCACCTTGGTGTTCAGGCCCTGGCCCATCTCGGTGCCGCCGTGGTTCACCATCACGCTGCCGTCGGTGTAGACGTGCACCAGCGCACCGGCCTGGTTGAACAGCGTGGCCGTGAAGCTGATGCCGAACTTCACCGGCGTGAGCGCCATGCCCTTCTTGATCACCGGGCTCCTGGCGTTGAAGGCGTCGATGGCGGCGCGGCGCTCGGCGTAGCGGCTGGTCTGCGCGAGCGTGGTCAACAGCGGCTCGAGGATGTTGTCTTCCACGCGCATGTCGTAGTGCGTGAGGTCGCGCTCGCCGATGCCGTAGAGGTTGCGCAGGCGCACCTGCAGCGGGTCCAGCCCCAGGTGGCGCGCGATGTCGCCCAGGATGCGCTCGATCGCGATCACGCCCTGCGGCCCCCCGAAGCCGCGGAAGGCGGTGTGGCTCTGGGTGTTCGTCTTGCAGCGGAACGAGTCGACCGCCACGTCTTCGAGGAAGTAGGCGTTGTCGCAGTGGAAGATGGCGCGGTCGGCCACCGGGCCCGAGAGGTCGGCGCTGAAGCCGCAGTTGACCAGCATCTGCAGTTGCAGGCCGCAAAGCCGCCCGTCGTCGCCGAAGCCCACGCGGTACTGGTAGGCAAACGGGTGGCGCTTGCCGGTGATCATGAAATCGTCGTCGCGGTCGAGCCGCAGCTTCACGGGCCGACCCAGGTGGTTCGCGGCCACGGCGGCCCACACCGCGAGGTGGCCGGCCTGCGTTTCCTTGCCGCCGAAGCCGCCGCCCATGCGCCGGCATTCCACGGTCACCGCGTGGTTGGCGATGCCCAGCGCGTGCGACACCCAGTGTTGCACCTCGCCCGGGTGCTGGGTGCTGCTGTAGACCCACCACTGGTTCTGCTCGAGCGGCAGCACGTAGGCCACCTGGCCTTCAAGGTAGAAGTGTTCCTGGCCGCCGACCTCGAAGCCGCCTTCGAGCACGTGCTTCGCGCGCCGCAGCGCGGCCTGCGCATCGCCGCGCGCCACGTGCACCGGCGGCAGCACGTAGCTGCGCTGCTCGTGCGCCTCGTGCACCGTGAGCACGGGCGGCAGCGCCTCGATCCGGGGCTTGACGAGCCGGGCGGCGCGGCGCGCGGTCATCACATCGTCGGCCACGATGAGGCCGATCACCTGGCCCATGAACTGCACCGTGTCGCGCGCGAACACCGGCTCGTCGTGCGCGAACGCGGCCAGCACCGGGTCGCCGGGGATCTGCTCGGCGCCCACGAAGCCGCGCACGCCGGGCAGGGCCAGCGCGGCGCTGGTGTCCACGCCGAGCAGGCGGCCGTGCGCCACGGGCGAGCACACCGGCGCGGCGTGCAGGGTGCCGCGCACCTCGGGGATGTCGTCGATGTAGGGGGCGGCGCCGGCCACCTGGGCGCGCGCGCTTTCGTGGGCGCGCGACACGCCCGCGGCCGGGGCTTTCAGGGGCAGGGCTTCGGGGGCGTTCATGCCAGGGCCTCCAGGTCGGGCGCGTCCAGCCGCAGCGCGGCCAGGCCCTGCTGGTCGTGCCAGAGCCGGCGCAGCAGGTTGCCCAGCACCGCGCGGCGGTAGTCGGCGCTCGCGCGCATGTCGCTGATGGGCTGGAATTCGGCGCGCAGCACGGCGGCCGCGGCCATCACGGTGTCGGCGTTCCAGGGCTGGCCGCGCAGCGCGGCCTCGGTCTGGCGCGCACGCACCGGCGTGGCGGCCACGCCGCCGGCGCCGATGGACGCGTCGCGCACCACGCCGCCGTCGATGTGCAGGCGCACGGCCAGGCAGACGGCGGAGATGTCGTCCTCGAAGCGCTTGCTGATTTTTTCGGCGCGCAGGAATTCGCCGGCCGTGGGGCGCGGCACCTTCACCCAGCACAGCAGCTCGTCGGGGCGCATCACGTTCTGGCGGTAGCCGGTGTACAGGTCTTCGAGCCGCAGCTCGCGGTGCGCGATGGCGCGGCGCTTCGCATCCCAGCGCATCAGCACCACGCTCGCGCCCAGCGCAATCAGCAGCGGCATGGAGTCGCCGATGGGCGAGCCGTTGGCCACGTTGCCGCCCAGCGTGCCTGCGTTGCGCACCGGCAGGCCCGCGAAACGGTGGGCAAAGGTGCCGAGCTGGGGCCGTTCGCCCACCAGCGCGGCGTAGGCGTCGGCGAGCGACACGCCGGCGCCGATGGCGATGTGGTGCGGGTAGGTCTCCACGCGGCGCAGCTCGGCCGCGCCGGTCACGTCGAGCAGCTCGGTGTAGGTCTTGTGCTGCTTGGTGATCCACAGACCCACGTCGGTGGTGCCCGCGATCACCTGGGCCTGGGGCCGTGCGGCGCGAGCGCGCAGCAGGGCTTCGAGCGTGGCCGGGCGCTGGTAGCCGCCCTCGGGCGCCGGCCCCAGCGTGCGCAGGCCGCGCAGCACGGCCGCTTCGTCGAGCCGCAGTTCGGGCGGGCAGGGCAGGGCGCCCATGCGTTCGGCCGCGTCGAGGATGGGGCGGTAGCCGGTGCAGCGGCACAGGTTGCCCGAGAGCGCGGCCTGGGCCGTGGCGCGGTCCACGCCCTGGCCGCCGCCGGTGTTCTCGTACAGCGCGTACAGGCTCATCACGAAGCCCGGGGTGCAAAAGCCGCACTGGCTCGCGTGGCACTGCACCAGGGCTTCCTGCACCGGGTGCAGCGCGCCGCCGTCGCCGGCCAGGTCTTCCACGGTGAACACGGCCTGGCCCTGCACCGAGTGCGCGGTCTTGATGCAGGCGTTCACGGCCTTGAGCCGCAGCCGGCCTTCGACCGCCTCGCCCAGCACCACGGTGCAGGCGCCGCAGTCGCCCTCGCCGCAGCCTTCCTTGGTGCCGGTGCAGTGCAGGTCTTCGCGCAACACCTGCAGCAGGGTGCGGTCGGTGGGCACGGCGGGCAGCGTCACGGGCTGGCCGCGGCGCCAGAAGGTGAGGGGTTGACAGGCGGGGTGGCTCATGCGCGCCAGCATACTGGGGAGGGTTCAGGGCATCATATGGGTTTGCATATGTTGCCGATGCCCGCCCCACGATGCCACTGCGCCTGAGACCGTCATGAAATACGGCCCCATGTTCGATCGCATCGACCTGCACCTGATTCGCGTGCTGCACACCGTGCTCACCGAACGCAGCGTGTCGCGCTCGGCCATCAAGCTCGGCATGTACCAGCCCGCGGTGAGCGCCGCGCTCAAGAAGCTGCGCGAGCTCGCGGGCGACCCGCTGCTGGTGCGCTCGGGCGCCGGCATGGTGCCCACCGAGGCCGCGCTGCGCATGATCGAGCCGGCCGCGGCCATCCTGCGCAGCGCCGAGGTGCTGTTCTCCGACGCCCGCGCCTTCGACCCGGCCACCTCGCGCCACACCTTCAGCCTGGCCGCGAGCGACTACCTCGATCCGTTGTTCCTGCCGCAGTTGGTGACGCAGATCAAGGCCGCGGCGCCGCAGTGTGCGATCGACATCCACCCGCTCTCGGGCGACGCCGACTACCGCCACCACCTGGCCCAGGGCACGGTGGACGTGGTGATCGGCAACTGGCCGCAGCCGCCCGACGACCTGCACCTGGGCCGCCTCTTCGGCGACGAGGTGGTGTGCCTGGTGGCCAACCACCACCCCGCGGTGCGCCGCGGCTGGGACGAGGCGGCCTGGCTCGCGGCCGAGCACATTGCGCCCACACCCACCCACCCGGGCGCGCGCGGCTTCATCGACGACCACCTGGCCAGCCAGGGCCTGTCGCGGCGCATCAGCGCGCGCTGCCCGCACTTCGGGCTGATCCCGGCCATGGTGGCCGGCAGCTTGCTGGTGCTCACCACCGGCCGCCAGTACTGCGAGCGCTACACCGGCGTGCTGCCGCTCACCATCCTTGTCCCGCCCCTGAAGTTCCCCCGCATGATGTATTACCAGCTCTGGCACGAACGCACGCACGCCTCGAACGCGGCGCGCTGGCTGCGCGAGCAGATCAAGTCCGTCGCCGCCTCGCTGCGCGCGTCGCCCGCCCCCCGCGCTGCCGAGGCCGCATGACGAATTCCCCCACCCCCCGCCTGCAACTGGAAGGCATCACCAAGCGCTACCCCGGCGTGGTCGCCAACAACGGCGTCTCGCTCACCGTGCAGCCGGGCGAGATCCACGCCGTGCTGGGCGAGAACGGCGCCGGCAAGTCCACGCTGATGAAGGTCATCTACGGCGCGGTCAAACCCGACGAGGGCCGCGTGCTGTTCAACGGCCAGCCCGCGCAGGTGCGCAACCCGCAGGCCGCGCGCGCGCTGGGCATCAGCATGGTGTTCCAGCACTTCAGCCTGTTCGACACGCTCACCGTGGCCGAGAACGTGTGGCTGGGGCTGGACAGGAGCCTGTCGCTGGCCGAGGTCACGGCCCGCATTCGCGCCAAGGGCAACGAGTACGGCCTGCCGATCGACCCCGAACGGCCGGTGCACACGCTGTCGGTGGGCGAGATGCAGCGCGTGGAAATCATCCGCGCGCTGCTCACCCAGCCGCAGCTGCTGATCCTTGACGAGCCGACCTCGGTGCTCACGCCGCAGGCGGTGGAGAAGCTGTTCGGCACGCTGAACCAGCTCGCGCGCGAGGGCTGCAGCATCCTCTACATCAGCCACAAGCTGCACGAGATCCGCGCGCTGTGCACCGCCTGCACGGTGCTGCGTGGCGGCCAGGTCACGGGCGTGTGCGACCCGCGCGAAGAAAGCAACGCCTCGCTCTCGCGGCTGATGATCGGCGCCGAGCCGCCCGAGCTCGAGCACCGGCCGCTGCACGCGGGCGCGCCCGTGCTGCAGGTGCGTGGTCTCACGCTGGCCAGCGACGACCCCTTCGGCACCGCCCTGGCGGACGTCGCCCTCACCGTGCGCGCGGGCGAGGTGGTGGGCATCGCGGGCGTGTCGGGCAACGGCCAGGGCGAGCTGCTGCGCGCGCTCTCGGGCGAAGACATGCGTGCCCCTGCCGGCAGCGTGCAGATGACCGCGGCCGGCGACGGCGCCGCCGCGCAGGACGTGTCGCGACTGCCGCCGGCACGCCGGCGCGCGCTCGGTCTGCACTTCGTGCCCGAGGAGCGCCTGGGCCGCGGCGCCGTGCCCACGCTGTCGCTCGCGCAGAACCTGCTGCTGTCGCGGCGCGACGCGGTGGGCGCGCTCGGCTGGGTGCGCGTGGGCGCGCTCAAGCGCCAGGCGCAGGACATCATCGAGCGCTACAAGGTCAAGGCCAACGGGCCCAACGCGGCGGCCAAGTCGCTGTCGGGCGGCAACCTGCAGAAGTTCATCGTGGGCCGCGAGATCGAGGCGAAACCGCGGCTGCTGATCGTGAGCCAGCCCACCTGGGGCGTGGACGTGGGCGCGGCCGCGCAGATCCGCGGCGAGATGCTGGCGCTGCGCGACGCCGGCTGCGCGGTGCTGGTGGTGAGCGAGGAGCTCGAGGAGCTGTTCGAGATCTGCGACCGCCTGCACGTGATCGCCAAGGGGCGCCTGTCGCCCAGCCTGGACCGCGCCGACGCCACGGTGGAGCGCATCGGCGAATGGATGTCGGGCCTGTGGGACGCCGACCAGAACAACAACCAGGAGACCGCCCATGCTGCGGCTTGAAGTCCGGCCCCAGCCTTCGGCGCTGTGGGGCTACGCGTCGCCGCTGCTGGCGCTGCTCATCACGGTGCTGATCGGCATCGCGCTGTTCGAGGTGCTGGGCAAGGACCCGGTGCGCGGCCTGCAGGTGTTTTTCTGGGAGCCCATCAAGAGCGGCTATGCGATCTCCGAGCTGCTGGTGAAGGCCACGCCGCTGCTCATCATCGCGCTCGGCCTGGCGGTGTGTTTCCGCTCCAACGTGTGGAACATCGGCGCCGAGGGGCAGTACATCATCGGCGCGATCTTCGCGGGCGGCGTGGCGCTCATGGCCAACAAGACCACCGGTGCGTGGATCGTGCCCGCGGTGATCCTCGCGGGCATGGTGGGCGGCATGCTGTGGGCGGGCCTGACGGCGCTGCTGCGCGACCGCTTCAACGCCAACGAGATCCTGGTGAGCCTGATGCTGGTCTACGTGGCGGTGCAGGTGCTCAATTACCTCGTCTACGGCCCCTGGAAAGACCCGGGCGGCTACAACTTCCCGCAGACCAAGACCTTCGAGCGCGTGGCGCAGATGCCGCGCCTCATGGACGGCTCGCGCGTGAACATCGGCCTGCTGTTCGCGCTGCTGGGCGTGGCCGGCGTGTGGCTGTTCCTGTTCCGCACCGTGTCGGGCTACGCGCAGATCGTGGGCGGGCTGGCGCCCATGGCCTCGCGCTACGCGGGCTTCTCGTCGCGCAAGGCGCTGTGGGTGGCGCTGCTGATCTCGGGCGGCGCGGCCGGCCTCGCCGGCGCCTTCGAGGTGGCCGGCCCGATCGGCCAGCTCACGCCCTACGTGCCCGCGGGCTACGGCTTCGCGGCCATCATCGTGGCCTTCGTGGGGCGGCTGCACCCGGTGGGCATCGTGTTCTCGGCCCTGCTCATGAGCATGTTCTACATCGGGGGGGAGCTCGCGCAATCGCGCCTGGGCCTGCCCAAATCGATCACCGGCGTGTTCCAGGGCCTGCTGCTGTTTTCGCTGCTGGCCTGCGACACGCTGATCGCGTACCGCGTGCGCTGGAAGAGGGGTTGAGCATGGAACCGTTTGCACTCCTGCTGGCCGCCACGCTCAACGCGGGCACCGTGCTGGCCATCGCCTCGCTGGGCCTGCTCATCAACGAGAAGGCCGGCATCGTCAACCTGGGCGCCGAGGGCATGATGCTGTGCGCCGCGCTCGCGGGCTTCGCCACCGTGGTGCACACCGGCAGCACCTGGCTGGGCTTTGCCGCGGGCATGGGCGCGGGCGCGCTGCTCGCGGCCGTCTTCGGCGTGCTGGTGATCTGGCTCAACACCAACCAGTACGCCACCGGCCTGGCGCTGAGCCTGTTCGGCGGCGGCTTCTCCGCCTTTGCGGGCGCGCGCTACGTGCAGGAGACCCTGCCCGAGCAGGTGCGCTGGGCCATCCCGGGCCTGGCCGATCTGCCCTTTTTCGGCGCCGCGTTCTTCCGCCACCACCCCATGGTCTACGCCTGCGTGGGCATCGCGCTCGGGCTGATCTGGTTCCTGTACCGCACGCGCGCCGGCCTGGTGCTGCGCAGCGTGGGCGAAAGCCCCGAATCGGCGCACGCGCTGGGCTACCCGGTGCGGCGCATCCGCCTCATGGCGGTGATGGCGGGCGGCGCGCTCTGCGGCCTCGCGGGGGCCTATGTGTCCACGGTGTACACGCCGCTCTGGGTCGAGGGCATGATCGCCGGCAAGGGCTGGATCGCGCTCGCGCTCACCACCTTCGCCACCTGGCGGCCCGCGCGCGTGCTGCTCGGGGCCTACCTGTTCGGCGGCGTCACCATGCTGCAGTTCCACCTGCAGGCCATCGGCGTGCAGGTGCCCAGCCAGTTCCTCACCATGCTGCCCTACGTGGCGACCATCGTGGTGCTGGTGCTGATCTCGCGCAACCCGACCTGGATCCGCGTGAACATGCCTTCCTCGATCGGGAAGCCGTTCTATCCCGGTTCATGAAGCCTTGGCCCCCACGCTCCACCGCTGCGCGGGTCGCTGCCCCCCGAGGGGGCTGATCCGCCTTGGGGCGGCCCGGCGGCGGATCGTTTTTCCTCATTAAGATACTCCCCACCCCTCCCACCTGTCTGAGGACATCCATGACCGACCTGAACAAGAGATCCCTGATGAAGGCCGTGGCGCTGAGCGCCGTGGCCGGTGCCGTGCTGATCGGCTGCGGCAAGAAGGAAGAGGCCGCCGCGCCCGCCGCCCCGGCGCCCGCGCCGGCCGCGGCCGCCAAGCCCGAGCCGCTGAAGATCGCGTTCGCCTACGTGGGCCCGGTGGGCGACGGCGGCTGGACCTTCGCGCACGACAACGGCCGCAAGGCGCTCGAAGCCGAGTTCGGCGACAAGATCAAGACCAGCTTCGTCGAGAGCGTGCCCGAGAGCGCCGACGCCGAGCGCGTGATCCGCGACATGGCGTCCAACGGCAACAAGCTGATCTTCGGCACCACCTTCGGCTACATGGAGCCCATGCTCAAGGTCGCGGCCGACTTCAAGGACGTGAAGTTCGAGCACGCCACCGGCTACAAGACCGCCGAGAACATGCGCACCTACGACAGCCGCACCTATGAAGGCGCGTACATGGCGGGCGTGATCGCGGGCGCGATGACCAAGAGCAACACCCTGGGCGTGGTCGCTTCCATCCCAATCCCCGAGGTGATCCGCAACATCAACAGCTTCACGCTGGGTGCGCAATCGGTGAACCCCAAGGTCAAGACCAAGGTGGTGTGGGTCAACGGCTGGTTCGACCCGCCGAAGGAAACCGAAGCCGCGACCTCGCTGCTCAACGGCGGCGCCGACGTGCTGTTCCAGAACACCGACTCGTCGGCCGTGCTGCAGACCGCCGAGAAGGCCGGCAAGCGCGCCTTCGGCTGGGACTCCGACATGACCGCCTACGGCCCCAAGGCCCACCTGGGTTCGGCCGTGATCAACTGGGGTCCGTACTACATCAAGGCCACCAAGGACGCGCTGGAAGGCACCTGGAGCACGGGCGGCGTGTGGTGGGGCCACAAAGAGGGCGCGATCGACATGGTTTCGATCGCCGACGACGTGCCCGCCGAGGTCAAGGCCAAGATCGACACCATCAAGGCCGGCCTCAAGGACGGCAGCTTCCACCCCTGGACCGGCCCGATCGTGGACCAGTCGGGCAAGGAAGTGCTGGCCAAGGGCGCCAAGGCCGATGACGCCTTCCTGGGCGGCATCAAGTTCTACGTGAAGGGCGTGGAAGGCAAGGTTCCGCAGTAAAAGGGGCTTCCTGCCGCGTTGCAAGAAAGCTGCCTTCGGGCAGCTTTTTTTGTTGGAATGTGCCCATGCTCGAAAAACAACTCTGGCACCCGGTGGTCGACGCACACACCCTGCGCGACGCGCCGCTGGCGGTGAACCTGCTCGGCGAGCCGCTGGTGCTGTGGCGCGACCACGGCGCGGTGCACGCCTGGGCCGACCGCTGCCCGCACCGCGGGGCGCGGCTCTCGCTGGGCCGCGTGCTCACCACGGTGAACGGGCCGCGGCTCGAATGCCCGTACCACGGCTGGCAGTTCGCCGGCGGCGCGGCCGCGGGCCGGTGCCAGCACGTGCCCGCCGCGCCCGATTTCCGCCCGCCCGCGGGCCATGCGGCGCAGGTGTTTGACGCCTGCGAGCGGCACGGCCTGGTGTGGGTGCGGCTGCAGGCCGGCGCCGACGGGGCCCTGGCCGAACCGCCCGCATTCCCCGAGGCCGACGACCCCGCCTGGCGGCGTGTGGTATGCGGGCCCTATGCCGTGGCCACCAGCGCGCCGCGCCTGGTCGAGAACTTCCTCGACCTGAGCCACTTCGGCTTCGTGCACGAAGGCTGGCTGGGCGAGCGCGGCCACGCGCAGGTGCAGACCGGCCAGGTGATCGAAGACGCGCAGGGCCTGCGCGTGGTCCAGGCGCGCGCCTGGCAGCCGCGCGCCTACGCCGAGGCCGAGGGCGGCGCCTGGATCGACTACGCCTACGCCGTGCCGCACCCCTTCGCGGCCGTGCTGCACAAGGACGCGCGCCAGGGCGACCCGGTGCGCAACGCCATCGCGCTGTTCATCCGCCCCGATGGCGATGGCGATGGCGCCTGCACCGCCTGGTTCGTCATGGCCACGCACAGCGACCCCGCGAGCGCCGAGTCCCTGGTGGCTTTCCAGGACGCGGTCTTCGCGCAGGACCGCCCGGTGGTCGAGTCGCAGCAACCCAAGGCCCTGCCCATCGGCCGCACCGCGCCCGTGACCGAGGTGCATGGCCCGGCCGATCGCGTGAGCAGCGCCTACCGCCGTTACCTGCAACGCCTGGGCATCGCCCTGGGCACCCTTTGAGCACACCCATGACCCCCGCCGAACTCGCCGCCCGCCTGCCCAAGGCCGAACTGCACATCCACATCGAAGGCTCGCTCGAACCCGAGCTGATCTTCGCGCTCGCGCAGCGCAACGGCGTGGCGCTGCCCTATGCCAGCGTGGACGCGCTGCGCCAGGCCTATGCCTTCACCGACCTGCAGAGCTTTCTCGACATCTACTACGCGGGCGCGAGCGTGCTGCTGCACGAGGCAGACTTCTTCGACATGGCCTGGGCCTACCTGCAGCGCGCGCACGCCGACCACGTGATCCACGCCGAGATCTTCTTCGACCCGCAGACCCACACCGCGCGCGGCGTGGACATCGGCGTGGTGATCGCGGGCCTGCGGCGCGCCTGCGACAAGGCGCGGACCGAATTCGGCATGACGAGCGCGCTGATCCTGTGCTTCCTGCGCCACCTCAGCGAAGCAGACGCTTTTGCCACGCTGGAGGCCGCGCTGCCTTACCGCGAGCACTTCATCGGCGTGGGTCTCGACTCGAGCGAGGTCGGCCACCCGCCGTCCAAGTTCTCGCGCGTGTTCGCGCGCTGCCGCGAACTCGGCCTGCGCATCGTCGCGCACGCGGGCGAAGAGGGCCCGCCGGCCTACATCCGGGAAGCGCTGGACGATCTCCGGGCCGAGCGCATCGACCACGGCGTGCGCAGCCTCGAAGACCCGGCGCTGGTGGCCGAGCTCGCGCGCCGGCGCACGCCGCTCACCGTGTGCCCGCTGTCCAACCTCAAGCTCTGCGTGGTGAACGATCTGCGCGATCACCCGATGAAGCGCCTGCTCGACGCCGGCCTGTGCGCCACCGTCAACAGCGACGACCCGGCCTACTTCGGCGGCTACCTCAACGCCAACTTCGTGCAGACGGTGCAGGCGCTGGACCTCTCGCGCGAGCAGGTGATCACCCTGGCCCGCAACAGCTTCGAGGCCAGCTTCACCGACGCGGCCACGCGCGCGCGGCACCTGGCGCGGCTGGAGGCGGCGATCGGGTGAGGGGCTGGAACCGGTTCGATTTTTATAGCACCTAGTGCTATAAATACGAACTGGAGCCCTCAAATGGCGATCTACACGACCCGGTGGTTCAACCGCTGGGCGCGCAAGCACGGTCTGGCCGACGTGGCACTTTGCGCTGCGGTTCGCGAGATGCGAGCCGGATTGGTGGACGCCGATCTCGGTGGAGGATTGTTCAAAAAAGCGAATCGCGCGGGATGGGCGAGGCAAGAGTGGCGGCTTGCGCACGCTGGTTGCAACCCGCAGGGAACATCGCTGGATCTTCGTTTTTGGCTTCCCGAAGAATGAGCGAGGCAACATCGATCGGGATGAAGAGGAAGCCTTGAAGAAGTTGGCTGCGCACCTGTTGTCGCTGACCGCACGGGCGGTGGCGAGCGCCTTGCAAGCCGGCGAACTCATGGAAGTGATCTGCGATGCGCAAGACGAAATCGCCCATTCTTGAGGCCGTACACGAAACCGCGAAGGGTTTGCACAAGGCCGGTGCCATGGACCGGATGACGCTGCGCGAGTTTGACCAGCTTTGCCTCACGCCGGTCGCGCCGCTGCGCCCGGAAGAAATCAAACGGATTCGCGAAGGAACACGGGTCAGCCAGGCCGTTTTTGCGCGCCTGCTCAATACCAGCCTGTCGACCGTGCAGAAATGGGAGATCGGCCAAAAACGGCCCACGGGAACGGCTTTGAAGCTCTTGCACCTGGTACAGAGGAAGGGCCTTGAGGCGGTGGCTTGAGCCCCATCGCCTAAAATCCCGGCCCACGCGAGCCGGTGCTTCCCCGGCTCGCGTTTTTTGTTCACCGGAAGCCATGTCGAGGAACACCATGTACAAAAACCTCGCGGCCTGGCGCGCCTTCGCGCCGGCATTGGCCGCCTTGTTTTTCTCCCCCCTGTCGTCGGCCGAACCGGTCACACCGCCGGTGAAGGCCGCGTTCGTCTACGTCACGCCGCTCACGCCCGCGGGCTGGGTGCGTCAGCACGAGCTGGGCCGTCAGGCGGTGCAGGCCGCGCTGGGCGATCGCGTGCAGACCCGCTTCGTCGAGAACGTGCCCGAGGGCGCCGACGCCGAGCGTGTGATCCGCGACCTGGCGCAGCAAGGCCACGACATCATCTTCACGCCCAGCTTCGGCTACATGGAGCCCACGCTCAAGGTGGCGCGCGATTTCCCGAACGTGCGGTTCGAGTCGATCACGGGCTACAAGGCCGCGCCCAACGTGGCCACGGCCAATGCGCGCTACTACGAAGGCCGCTACCTCGCGGGCGTGGCCGCGGGCCGCATGGCCACGCAGGCCGGTTACGTGGCGGGCTTTCCCATTCCCGAGGTGATCCAGGGCATCAACGCCTTCACGCTGGGCATGCGTTCGGTGAACCCGCGCGCCACGGTGAAGGTGGTGTGGCTGGGCGAGTGGTTCAACCCGCCGCGCGAGCGCGACGCCGCCATGACGCTGATGAACCAGGGCGCCGAGGTGCTGGCCTTTCACACCGGCAGCACGGCGGTGATGGTGGCGGCGCAGGAGCGCGGCAGGCTCGCCGTGGCCTACCACTCCGACATGCGCAACCTGGCGCCCGACGCGCAGGTGGTGGCGGTCACGCACCGCTGGGGCGATTACTACACGCGCCGCGTGCAGGCCGTGCTCGACGGCACCTGGCGCAGCGAGCAGGTGTGGGGCGGCGTGGGCGCGGGCTTCATCCGCGTCGAGGGCTTCGGCCGCAAAGTGCCCGAGGCGGTACAGAACGAGGTGAACGCGCGCCAGGCCGACATGGCCGCGGGCAAGCTGCCGGTGTTCGCCGCGCCCGCGGGCCAGCCGCTGCGCGACAACGAGGGCAAGGTCGCCATTCCCGCGGGTCAGCGCCTGAGCGATGCGCAGATCCTCGAGATGAACTGGCTCGCCGAGGGCGTGGTGGGCGGCATCACCCGCTGAGCGCCATGGCCGCCATCCGCGCGGCCGTATGGCGCGCGCGGGGCGGCCCGGTAAGCTCGCCCCCATGAAAGCCTACCGAGCCCGGCTGCTGCGTTTCGACGACGCGAGTGGCCAACCCCTGTACGACGAAGACGGCCTGCTGGTGGTGGGCCCCGACGCCCACGGCCAGGCCGTGGTGCGCGCCGCGGGCGCGCACGCGGCGCTGATCGATCGCTTCCCCGGTGTCGCCGTGGAAGACCTGCGACCGCGGCTGATCGCGCCCGGTTTCGTGGACCTGCACATCCACTACCCGCAGACCGACGTGATCGGCGCGCCCGCCGCGGGCCTGCTGCCCTGGCTCGAGAACTACACCTTCCCGCACGAGTCGCGCTTCCACGAGCCGGCGTACGCGCGCGGCGTGGCCGAGTTCTTCCTCGACGAACTGGCGCGCAATGGCGTCACCACCGCGCTCACCTTCGCCACCTCGCACCCGGCCTCGGTGAACGCCATGTTCGAAGCCGCGCAGGCGCGTGGCCTGCGCTTCATCACCGGCAAGGTGCTGCAGGACCGCCACAGCCCCGACGGCGTGCGCGACCACACCGAACAGAGCCTGATCGACACCGAGGCGCTGATCCGGCGCTGGCACGGCGTGGACCGGCTGGGTTACGCGATCACGCCGCGCTTTGCGCCCACCAGCACGCCGGCGCAGTTGCGCGGCGCGGGCGAACTGGCCGCGAAATACCCGGACGTGTGGATCCAGTCGCACGTGGCCGAGAACGTGGACGAGATCCGCTGGGCCGCCGAGCTGTTTCCCGACAGCGCGAGCTACCTCGGCGTGTACGGCGACTTCGGCCTGCTGCGCGAGCGCGCGGTGTACGCGCACTGCATCCACCTGAGCGCCGCCGACCGCGCGCTGATGGCGCGCACCGGCACGGTGGCGGCCGTGAGCCCCACCAGCAACCAGTTCCTGGGCAGCGGCTTCTTCGACTACGCCGCGGCCGACGCCGCCGGCATGCGCTACGGCCTGGCGAGCGACGTGGGCGGGGGCACCAGCTTCTCGCCGTTTCGCACCATGCTCGCGGCCTACGTGGTGGGCCGCGAGGGCCAGACCAAGCCCGGCCTGAGCCTCACGCCCGCCCAGCTCTGGTGGCAGCACACCGCGGGCGCGGCGCGCGCGCTCGGGCTCGAGGGCGTGGTGGGCAACCTGCTGCCCGGCTGCGAGGCCGACTTCGTGGTGCTGAACCCGCAGGCCACGCCCCTGCTTGCACGCAAGACGGCGCAGGCGCACTCGCTCGACGAACTGCTGTTCGCGCTGATCGTGCTGGGCGATGACCGCGTGGTGGAGCGCGCCGTGATCGCGGGGCGCTAGCCGCGCGCGGCACGGCGCCGCCACCGCCGCCCTCGGCGGTGTTTACGCGAAATTGACGCGCGCCGCCCGATCCGGAATGGAGACTTTACGGCCCTCCGTTGAACACTGAGACCGTGCCCTGGCCCGAGCCCTTCGCTGTGCGAACGGGCGCCGGGACCGGGCGGGTTCTGACGGTGACTGGAGGGTCCGACATGGTGGTGTTTCTTCTTGTGTTCGCGCTGGCGATCGCGCTGGGCTGGCCGCTGGGCCACTACCTCGCCGCGGTCATGCGCGGTGGGCCGATGCGCGGCGACGGCCTGTTCCGCTGGCTCGAGCGGCCCTTGTACGCGCTGCTCGGCACCGACCCCGAACGCGGCATGGACTGGCGTGCTTATGCCGGGGCCTTTCTGCTGAGCAACGCGGTGCTGGGCGCGGTCGTCTGGGTGATCCTCATGACGCAGGCCTGGCTGCCGCTCAATCCCGATGGGGCGCCCAACATGGGCTGGGACCTGGCGCTGCACACCATGGTCTCGTTCCTGACCAACACCAACCAGCAGCACTACGCGGGCCAGGCCCAGCTGTCCTACCTGGCCCAGGCGACGGCCATCGTGGCGCTGCAGGTGGTCACGCCGATGATGGGCCTGGCGCTGGTCGCGGCCACGCTGCGCGGCCTGTTCGGTGGCCGCCACGCCGACGCCCGCCAGGCCGAAGGCGCGCAAGACGCGCAAGACGCGCCGGTGGACCTGGGCAACTACTGGGCCGACGTGATCCGCCCCACGCTGCGCTTCATGCTGCCGCTGTGCCTGGTGTGGTCGGTGCTGCTGACCAGCCAGGGCGTGCCGGCCACGCTCGCGGCGGGCCCGGTGGCGGCGCCGGTCGA
Source organism: Hydrogenophaga sp. T2 (assembly GCF_049843535.1). Classification (NCBI taxonomy): domain Bacteria; kingdom Pseudomonadati; phylum Pseudomonadota; class Betaproteobacteria; order Burkholderiales; family Comamonadaceae; genus Hydrogenophaga; species Hydrogenophaga sp. T2. The sequence goes on from NZ_JBBHZJ010000009.1 coordinate 241,595, forward strand.
TGCGGCGGTGGCGATGAAGGAACAGAAGATCCCGCTCGGGCCGGTGGCGCCGATGGTGGCGGTCAAGCAACTGGGCACCAACGGCGGCGGCTGGTACGGCCCGAACAGCGCGATGCCGCTGGAGAACCCCACGCCGCTGTCCAACGGGCTGCAGACGCTCGCCATCGTGCTGATCCCCGTCGCGGTCGCCTTCATGGTCGGCCCCTTCACGGGGCGGCGCAAGTTCGCCGCGCTGGTGTTCGGCACCATGCTCGCGATGTCGCTGCTGTCGGCCGGCCTGGCGCTGTGGTCCGAGGCGCACTCGGCGACCGCGCAGGACATCGCGCTGATGGAGGGCAAGGAGGTGCGCATCGGCGCCGATGCCTCGGCCCTGTGGGCCGCGGTCACGACGCAGACGTCCAACGGCTCGGTCAACAGCATGCACGACTCGCTCGCACCGCTGACCGGCCTGGTCGCCATCGCCAACATGCTGATCAACGCGATCTGGGGCGGCATCGGCTGCGGCTTGCAGCAGTTCATCGTCTACCTGCTGCTCGGCGTGTTCCTGGCGGGCCTGATGACAGGGCGCACGCCCGAGCTGTTCGGCCGCAAGATCGAGGCGCCCGAGGTGAAGCTGCTCGCCGTGCTGGTGCTGCTGCAGCCGCTGGTGCTGCTGGGCCTGACCGCTTTCACGCTCTCGGTGCCGGCCATCACGGGCAACTCCAACCCCGGCTTCCACGCCATCAGCCAGGTGTTCTACGAGTACGCCTCGGCCTTCGCCAACAACGGCTCGGGCTTCGAGGGCCTGGGCGACGGCACGGTGTGGTGGAACCTGTCGTGCGCGGCCGTGCTCGCGCTCGGCCGCTACCCCGCGCTGATCGTTCCGCTGGCCATCGCCGCGCGGCTCGCGCGCAAGCGCCAGGCCCCGGAAAACGCGGGCACCTTGCAGATCGAAACCCCCACCTTCGCGCTCGCGCTGATCGCCGTCATCGCCATCCTGACGCTGCTGCAGTTCATGCCGGTGCTGGTGCTGGGCCCGGTGGCCGATCACCTGAGCCTGGTCGCGCGTTGAGGAGAACCGCCATGAACGACACCAAGCCCCTCCAGCATTCCCTTCCCGCGCCGCGGCGCGAGGCCCATGGCCTGCAGACGGCCATGGTCGACGCGGTGCGCAAGCTCGCGCCACAGCACATGGTCAGGAACCCGGTCATGGCCGTGGTCTGGCTCGGCACGCTGCTCACCGCCGCGGCCACACTCGCGGGCTGGGCGCAGCCGGGCTTCGGCTGGGCCGTGACCGGCATCCTGCTCATCACCGTGCTGTTCGGCAATTTCGCCGAGGCGCTGGCCGAATCGCGCGGGCGCGGGCAGGCGGCCTCGCTGCGGCGCGCGCGCCAGGACCTGATGGCCCGGCGGCTGGACCCGGCCGGGCGCGAGACCGGCGTGCCCGCAGCCGAACTGCGCCCTGGCGATCTCGTGGTGATCGAAGAAGGCCAGCCGGTGCCGGCCGACGGCGAGATCGTCGAAGGCCTGGCCACCATCAACGAGGCCGCGGTGACCGGCGAGTCCGCGCCGGTGCTGCGCGAGGCGGGCACAGACCGCTCGGGCGTGATCGGCGGCACGCAGGTGCTGTCCGACCGCATCGTGGTGCGCGTGACCGCCGAGCCCGGCCACAGCTTCCTCGACCGCATGATCGCGCTGGTGGAGGGCTCGAACCGGCAGAAGACGCCCAACGAGATCGCGCTGGGCATCCTGCTCGGGGTGATGACGCTGAGCTTCCTGATCGTGGTCGTGACGCTGCCCTTCATCGCCGGCTTCGTCGGCGTGCCGGTCAACGTGGTGCTGCTGGTTGCCCTGCTGGTGTGCCTGATCCCGACCACCATCGGCGGCCTGCTGCCCGCCATCGGCATCGCGGGCATGAACCGCGCGCTGCAGGCGAATGTGCTGGCCAAGTCGGGCAAGGCGGTGGAGGTGGCCGGCGACGTGGACGTGCTGCTGCTGGACAAGACCGGCACCATCACCCATGGCGACCGCCAGGCCACCGCCTTCCATGCGCTGGCCGGCGTGGAGGCCGCGCAGCTGCGCCAGGCCGCCCTGCTGGCCTCGCTGGCCGACCCGACGCCCGAGGGCAAGTCCATCGTGCGGCTGGCGCGCGGCAAGGACGAAACGCTCGACGGGCCGCCGGGCGCGCACTTCGTGCCGTTCTCGGCGCAGACGCGCATGTCGGGCGTGGACCTGCCCGGGGGCCGCAGCATCCGCAAGGGCGCGATGGACGCCATCGCGCGTCACGTGCAGGCCCTGGGCGGCGCCGTCCCCACCGAGCTCGAGGTGCGCGCGAGCAGCGTGGCGCGCAAGGGCGCGACGCCGCTGGTGGTCAGCGACGGCCGCCACGTGCTCGGCGTCATCGAGCTGTCCGACGTGATCAAGCACGGCCTCAAGGAGCGCTTTGCGCGGCTGCGCGCCATGGGCGTGAAGACCGTGATGATCACGGGCGACAACCCGCTCACGGCGGCCCACATCGCGGCCGAGGCCGGGGTGGACGACTACATCGCCGAGGCCCGGCCCGAGGACAAGCTCGCGCGCATCCGCGCCGAGCAGGCCGGCGGGCGGCTGGTGGCCATGGTGGGCGACGGCACCAACGATGCGCCCGCGCTGGCCCAGGCCGACGTGGGCCTGGCGATGAACGCCGGCACGCAGGCCGCCAAGGAGGCGGGCAACATGGTCGACCTCGACAGCGACCCGGCCAAGCTGCTCGCGGTGGTGGAGATCGGCAAGCAGCAGCTCATCACGCGCGGCGCGCTGACCACCTTCTCGCTGGCCAACGACGTGTCCAAGTACTTCGCGATCCTGCCGGCGCTGTTCGCGGCCGCGATCCCGCAGATGGCCGCGCTCGACGTGATGCGGCTCGGCAGCCCGGCCAGCGCGGTGCTGTCGGCGCTGATCTTCAACGCCATCGTCATTCCGCTGCTGATCCCGCTGGCGCTGCGCGGCGTGCGCTTCAAGCCGTCGGGCGCGACACAGCTGCTGCGCAACAACATGCTGGTCTACGGCGTCGGCGGTGTGGTGCTGCCCTTCATCGCGATCAAGCTGATCGACCTTGCCCTGTCTGCCCTGTTCACGCTTTGAGGAGCCGACCATGTCGTCGCACAACATCTCTTCCGATCGCGGCCTGTTGCGCGGCGCCGTCGGCCTCGCCATCGTGTCGCTGCTGGGTTTCGGCGGGCTCTATGCGCTGGTCGGGGTCGGCCTCGGGCAGGCGCTGTTCCCGCATGCGGCCAACGGCAGCCTGATCGTGCGCGGCGGCCAGGTGCTGGGCTCGTCGCTGGTGGCGCAGCCCTTCGGCGATGCGCGCTACTTCCAGCCGCGCCCCTCGGCCGCCGGCTTCAACCCCATGGCCGCCTCGGGCAGCAACCAGGCGCGCACCCACCCCGAGCTGCGCCAGCGCATCGACGAAACGCGTGCGGCCGTGGCCGCGCGCGAGGGCGTCGATGCGGCCGCCGTGCCGGGCGAGCTCGTCACGCAATCGGGCGGCGGGCTCGACCCGCACATCGGCCCGGCGGCCGCGGCGATCCAGGTGGCGCGCGTGGCGCGCGCCCGCGGGCTGGGCCCCGAGGCGGTGCAAGCCCTGGTCGATCGGCACACCGAGCCGCGCCAACTGGGCCTGCTGGGCGAGCCGCGCATCAACGTGCTCGAACTCAACCTGGCGCTCGACGCCCTTCACCCATAATCGATCGCGATCAGACCGAAGCGGGCCATGGGCGCCGAACAGACCGAACAAGCCGACGCCCTGCTGGGCGAACTGCAGCGCCAGACCGCCGGGCGCCTGACCGTGTTCCTGGGCGCGGCGCCCGGCGTCGGCAAGACCTACGCCATGCTGGCGCGGGCGCGCGAACTGCACCGCCAGGGTGTCGACGTGGTGATCGGCATCGTGGAAACGCACGGCCGCAGCGAGACGCAGGGCCTGGTCGAGGGCCTGCCGCTGCTGCCGCGCAGGCAGCTGGTCTACCAGGGCCGTGTGCTCGAAGAGATGGACCTCGACGGCCTGCTGGCGCGCAAGCCGGCGATCGCGCTGGTCGACGAACTCGCGCACCGCAACGCGCCCGGCAGCCGCCATGAACGCCGCTGGCAGGACGTGGAGGAACTGCTCGACGCGGGCATCGACGTCTACACCACGGTCAACATCCAGCACCTGGAAAGCCTCAACGACGTGGTGCACCAGATCACGGGCGTGCGCGTCAGCGAAACCGTGCCCGACGCGGTATTCGAGCGCCTGCGCGACATCCGCCTCGTCGACCTGCCCGCGCGCGAGCTGATCGAGCGCCTGAACCAGGGCAAGGTGTACCTGCCCGAGCAGGCGGCCCAGGCGCTGCAGGCGTTCTTCTCGCCCTCGAACCTGACCGCCTTGCGCGAACTGGCGATGCAGACCGTCGCCGAGCACGTGGACGCCGACCTGCGCGAGACGCGCACCGCGCGCGGGCTCGAAGGCCTCCCGCTGCAGCGCCACGTGCTGATCGCCATCGACGGCCGCGGCCACTCGGAGTATCTGGTGCGCGCCGGCGCGCGCATGGCCGAACGCCGCGGCGCGCCCTGGTCGGTGGTGACGGTCGAGACCGGCCGCCAGGCCGACGCCGCGCTGCTGGAGATCGACAAGGCCTTTGCGCTCGCGCGCAACCTCGGCGGCGAGACCGAAGTGCTTCACAACACCGACGTCACCCAGGCCATCCTCGACGCGGCGGCGGTGCGCAGCGCGCGCTCCATCGTCATCGGGCGCACGCGCGAGCGGCCCATCGCGCGCATCTTCAACCGCACCCTGACGCAGCAGCTGCTGCAGCGGGGCGCACGCTACGAACTCACCATCGTCGGCACCCCGCTGGCGCGGCAGCGCGCACAGCGGCTGCCCGGCCTTTCGCATGAGGGCCTGTGGCGCCGGGAAGCCTGGCTGATCGCGGGCGCGAGCGTGGTCGCCACGGGCACGGCGGCCCTGGCCGAGGCCCTGCTCGATCTGCAGGACCTCTCGCTGATCTTCCTGGTCGCCGTGACGCTCGTGGCCTCGCGCACGCGCATGACCTCGGCCGTGATCACCGCCGTGTTGTGCTTTCTCGCCTACAACTTTTTCTTCATCGAGCCCCGGCTCACCTTGCTGATCAGCGCGCAGCGCGGGGTCGCCACCGTGCTGCTCTTCCTCGCGGCGGCCCTGATCGCGGGTCGGCTGGCCTCGCGGCTGCGCATGCAGGTGGTGGCGCTGCGCGCGTCGAACGCGCACGCCACGGCGATGCAGAGCCTGGGCCGGCAACTGGCCCAGGCCGCCGACCTCGGACAGGTCATCACGGCGGGCTCGTCGGTGCTGCGCTCGACCCTGCAGGCCGAGGCCTGGATCCGCATCGGCGAGCAGAGCGGCCCGGCCGCCGCGGACACGCCGCTCAGCGACAAGGACCGCACGGCTGCCGACTGGACGCAGCAGAACGGCCAGGCCAGCGGGCGTTACACCGACACGCTTTCGAGCGCCGCGTGGTGGTTCCTGCCGCTGGGCGCGGACAAGGAAGCGCTCGGTGTGGTCGGCCTGCGGTTTCCGGCGGCCATGGGGCGGCTGTCCTTTGAGCAGCGCCGGCTGGCCGAGCGCATGGTGGAAGACATCGGCCAGGCCGCCCTGCGCACGCGCCTGGTGTCCGAGCTCGAGGCGGCGCGCGTCTCGGGCGAGACCGAGCGGCTGCGCTCGGCGCTGCTGTCGTCGGTGTCGCACGACCTGCGCTCGCCGCTGTCATCCATCATCGGCGCGGCGGACAGCCTGATGCGCTACGGCAAGGACATGGGACCGGCCGACCGGCACAGCCTGCTCGAGACCATCCATGTGGAAGGCGAGCGGCTGGACCGCTACATCCAGAACCTGCTCGACATGACCCGGCTCGGCCAGCAGGGCCTCACGCTCACGCGCGACTGGATCGGCATCGACGAGCTCGTGGGCTCGGCCTCGCGGCGCCTGCAGCGCTACGAGCCGGCGGTCCGCATCGAGCACGACATCGAGCCCGGCCTGCCCCCGATCCACGTGCATCCCGCGCTCATCGAACAGGCCTTGTTCAACGTGATGGAAAACGCCGCCAAGTTCTCGCCGCCGGGCGAAGCGGTGCGGGTCCGGGTCCGCCGCACCGACGACGGCCGGCTTCGCGTCGACATCTCGGACCGCGGGCCCGGCATTCCCGAGCCGGAACGCCGACGCATCTTCGACATGTTCTACAGCGTGGAGCGCGGCGACCGGGGCAAGAACGGCACCGGCCTCGGACTCACCATCGTGCAGGGCATCGTGGGCGCGCACATGGGCAGCGTCGAAGCGCTGCCGGGGCCCGAGGGCCTGGGCACCACCGTTCGCCTGAGCCTGCCCTGGGGCAGTTACCCAACCACCGAAAGCCCGGCCCATGACAGCAACGCCAGCTGATGCCGCGACGGCCGCGCCGCCCGCACGCATCCTCATCGTGGATGACGAGCCCCAGATCCGCAAGTTCGTCGACATCAGCCTGCGCTCGCAAGGCTATGCCACGCTGCTGGCCGCCACCGGCCAGGAGGGTCTGACCGCGCTGGCCAGCAAGGGGGCCGATCTGGTCGTGCTCGATCTGGGCCTGCCCGACCGCGACGGCCGGCAGGTGCTCGCGGAACTGCGGCAGTGGTCCGATGTGCCCGTGATCGTGCTCACGGTGCGTGCCGACGAGGCCGAGAAGGTCGCGCTGCTCGATGGCGGGGCCAACGACTACATGACCAAGCCTTTCGGGGTGGACGAGCTGATGGCGCGCATCCGCGCTTCGCTGCGCAGTGCCCGGCCCGGCCGCGAGGCGGCGGCCGTGCTCGACGACGGTCACCTGCGCATCGACCTCGCGGGCCGCGAGGTCCACCTCGATGGCCAGCCCGTGGCGCTCAGCCGCAAGGAATTCGCCTTGCTCGCGCTGCTGGCCGGTCAGCCCGGGCGGCTGATCACGCAAGGCCAGATCCTCAAGGCGCTGTGGGGCCCCACGCACGCCGATGACGCCCACTACCTGCGCATCCTGGTGTCCAAGCTCAGGCACAAGCTCGGCGACGACGCCTCGATGCCGCGCTACCTCATCACCGAGCCTGGCGTGGGCCTGCGCTTCGTTTTCACGGACAAGCCCGGCGTGCGTCAGCTGTAGCTCAGCGCGCGCGCCTTGCCCCAGAACACGCGGTACATGAACAGCGTGTAGACCACGATCACCGGCAGCGTGATGGCCACGCCCACGAAGATGATGGTGAGCGAATTCGTGGCGGCCGCGGCCTGCCACACCGTGAGGCGACCGATCACGATGTCGGGGAAGATGCTGTAGGCCAGGCCGAAGAAGGCCAGCACGAAGATCAGCACCGTGTTCACGAACACCAGCCAGCCGTAGCCCGCGGTCACCAGTGCCGGCCGCGTGACCACCCAGTGCACCGCGAAGAAGGCGGCCGCGCACATCAGCGGCACCGGGAACAGCGCGAAGATCTCGGGCACGCCGAACCACTTGCCGACCACCGCGGGGTTCACCAGCGGCGTGGCCGCCGAGATCGCCACCAGCGCCAGGCCCATGGGCCAGATCACCCGCCGCGCCCACTGCACCGCCTGCTGCTGCAACGCGCCATCGGTCTTCATGATGAGCCAGCCCGCGCCCAGCAGCACGTAGGCCGCGGGCAGCGTGAGCGCGATGCCCAGGCTGAACATCAGGCCCAGGCCGCCGTTGTCGAAGCCGGTGATGTAGCTGCCCAGCATCCAGCCCTGCGCCATGGTGGCCATGAGCGAGCCCACGAAGAAGGCGCCGTTCCAGAACGGCAGGTAGCGCGTGGGCGCCTTCACGCGGAAGTCGAAGGCCACGCCGCGCAGGATCAGACCGATCAGCATCACCGCCACCGGCAGGTACAGCGCCTGCAGCACCAGGCCATGCGCCTTCGGGAAGGCCACCAGCAGCACGCCCACGCCCAGCACCAGCCAGGTTTCGTTGGCGTCCCAGAAGGGACCGATGCTGCTGATCATCACGTCCTTTTGCAGCGCGTCGCGGCCCAGCGGCAGCAGCAGGCCCACGCCGAGGTCGTAGCCGTCGAGCACCACGTAGGCGAGCAGGGTCAGGCCCATCACGGCCATGAAGAACAGGGGGAGGAATTCGGCCCAGGTCATGCGGCACCTCCGCAGGGCCGCCCCAAGGAGGTGGGCGCCCCCTCGGGGGGCAGCGACGACACGGCGTGCGGAGCGTGGAGGCTCATGATCACACCCCCGCCTTGCCGAGTTCACCCGCGGGCGCTTCGGGCGCGTGTTTCACCGGGTGCTCGGCCATGTACTTGAGCACGCCCACGTAGGTCACGAGCAGCAGGCCGTAGACGATGCAGTAGGCCGTGAGCGTGAGCGCCACGTTGGCCGGCGCGATGCGCGTGGCCACGTCGGCCGTGTGCAGCAGTCCGTAGACGATGTAGGGCTGGCGGCCGATCTCGGTGACGTACCAGCCGGCGAGCGTGGCGACCCAGCCCGAAAAGGTCATGGCCGCGAGCGTCCACAGCAGCGGACGCGGCAGCGTGGTCTCGGCGGCGCGGCGCTGCGGCCAGAGCTTCCAGGCGGTCCACGCGGCCACCAGCAGCATCAGCATGCCCATGCCCACCATCACACGGAAGGCGTAGAACACCGGCGCCACCGGCGGGTGCGCCTTGGGAAAGTCGGCGATGCCCTTGAGCTCGCCATCCCATTCGTGCGTGAGGATCAGGCTCGCGAGCTTGGGCACCTGGATCGCGAAATGCGTCTTGCCGGCGGCCTCGTCGGGAAAGCCGAACACGGTCAGCGGCGCGCCGCGCTCGGTTTCCCAGATGCCTTCGATGGCCGCGACCTTGGCCGGCTGGTGCTCGAGCGTGTTGAGGCCGTGCAGGTCGCCCACGAAGATCTGCAGCGGGATCACCAGCAGGGCCGCAAAGCCCGCGGTGCGCAGCGCCTTGTGGGTGCCGCGCGTGGCGCTGCCCTTGAGCAGCTGCCAGGCGCACAGGCCCGCGATCAGGAAGGACGCGGTGAGCGCCGAGGCCAGCAGCTTGTGCGCGAGCCGGTAGGGGAACGAGGGGTTGAAGACGATGGCGAACCAGTCGGCCGCGATGAACTCGCCGTTGACGATCTGGTAGCCCGCGGGCGTCTGCATCCACGAGTTCAGGCTCAGGATCCAGAACGCCGATAGCGTGGTGCCCAGCGCCACCAGCGTGGTGGCGATCAGGTGCACGCGCTCGCTCACGCGGCCCCGGCCGAACAGCATGATGCCCAGGAAGCTGGCCTCGAGGAAGAAGGCGGTGAGCACCTCGTAGCCGAGCAGCGGGCCCGCGATGTTGCCGGCCTTCTCCATGAAACCCGGCCAGTTGGTGCCGAACTGGAAGCTCATGACGATGCCCGAGACCACGCCGAGTGCGAAGGTCAGCGCGAACACCTTGGTCCAGAAGTAATAGGCCTGTTCCCAGGCCTCGTCGCGCGTCTGCACGAAGCGGATGCGGAAGAACAGCAGGAACCAGCACAGCGCGATGGTGATGGTGGGGAACAGGATGTGGAAGCTGATGTTCAGCGCGAACTGGATGCGCGAGAGCAGCAGGGTGTCGAGGTCCATGGGGTTCTCCTGGGGGGCTCAGGCCGCGTTCTTGTCGGTGCGCGCGGCGCCTTTGCCGGTGAGCCGGTCCTTGAGTTCGAGCACGCGCGTCACCGTAGCGCCCATGCCCATGAGTTGCAAGGCCGTCTCGGGGGCGAGCTTCTGCACGTCGTCGAACCAGGTCATGAGCCGGTCGATGAGGTCGTGCATCTCGCGCATGCGCTGCTGCGCGTGGCGCTCGGCCTCGGTCTTGGGCGTGTCGAGCAGCGCGGTGCGCAGCATGGACAGCGTGGGTTCGATCTCACGGCGGCGGCGCTCCTCGGCCAGCACGCGGAAGATTTCCCAGACATCGGCCGGGGCCTCGAAGAACTCGCGCCGGTCGCCCGCGAAGTGGCGCAGGCGCACCAGCCGCCAGGCCTGCAGTTCCTTCAGCCCCATGCTCACGTTGGAGCGCGAGAACTCCAGGGTTTCGGCGATCTGGTCCGCGCACAGGGGCTCGGGCGAGAGGTAGAGCAGGGCATAGATCTGCCCTACGGTTCGGTTGATGCCCCAACGGCTGCCCATTTCGCCGAAGTGGGCGACGAACTCGCGGTTGAGCGCAGGAAGGTGGTCTTGTAGCGGCATGGCCGGCACTGTAGCCGCATCCGTCTGAAATTTCAGTAATTACTGAAATTTCAGGATGCGCTGCAGGGGCATGCCGAACGGGGCTGGGGCAGACTGCGGGGCCTGTCCACCCCCATTGCTGCCATGGCCACCCTCCAAGCCCCTGCCGATCCCGAATCGAACCCGCGCGTGAAGGCCGTGTTCGACGACATCCGCGCCACGCGCAAGACCGACTTCGTGAACAACCTCTGGCGCACCCTGGCCTTCGATGCCGACCTGCTCGAGCGCACCTGGGCCGAGGTGAAGGCGGTGATGGCCACGCCCGGCGCGCTGGACCCGCTCACCCGGGAGCTGATCTACATCGCGGTGTCCATCGCCAACAGCTGCGGCTACTGTGTGCACTCGCACACCGCGGCCGCGCGTGCCAAGGGCATGAGCGACGCCCAGCACGCCGAGCTGCTGGCCATCGTGTCGCTGGCCGCCAAGACCAATCACCTGGTCACGGGGCTGCAGGTGCCGCTCGACCCGGTCTTCGACGCGAACCGGCCCTGAGCGTGGCGCAGAGCGACCGCCTCACTTGGTGAGGATCAGCTTGTTCTGCGCGGTGAGGCTGAGGCGGTAGACCTGGCCGGCGTGCTCGATGTAGACCTCGCGCCGTCCGCCGCTGAGCTCGGCGTACGGCACGCGTGGGGCCGGCGCTGGCGCCGCTGCGGCGGGCGTGGCGAGGGTGGAGGGGGGCGGGGCGTTCGGGTTCACGGCCCCAGTATAAACACAAATGCGAACTATTCTCATCGGTTCGGCACAGCGGCAGCGTCCGGGTGTGCGGCCCTGCCTACAATCGCCGCCCATGAGCATCAAGAGCGACAAGTGGATCCGCCGCATGGCCGAACAGCACGGCCTGATCGAACCCTTCGAGCCCGGCCAGGTCCGCCAGGTCGAAGGCCGCAAGGTGATCAGCTACGGCACCTCGAGCTACGGCTACGACATCCGCTGCGCGCCCGAATTCAAGGTGTTCACCAACATCCACAGCACGGTGGTGGACCCGAAGAACTTCGACGAGAAGAGCTTCGTGGACATCAACGCCGACGTCTGCATCATCCCGCCCAACAGCTTCGCGCTGGCGCGCACGCTCGAGTACTTCCGCATCCCGCGCAACGTGCTCACCATCTGCCTGGGCAAGAGCACCTACGCGCGCTGCGGCATCATCGTCAACGTCACGCCCTTCGAGCCCGAGTGGGAAGGCTACGTGACGCTGGAGTTTTCCAACACCACGCCGCTGCCCGCCAAGATCTACGCGGGCGAAGGCTGCGCGCAGGTGCTGTTCTTCGAAAGCGACGAGGTCTGCGACGTGTCGTACAAGGACCGCGGCGGCAAGTACCAGGGCCAGGTGGGTGTGACCCTGCCCAAGGCCTGAGCCCGGCCCGGCCGCGCGGGCGGCCCTTCGTCACAGGAGCCGCACGATGAAATGGGAAAACAACCGCGAGTCCGACCAGATCGAAGACCGGCGTGATTCGCCCGGCGGCTTCGGCGGCGGGCCCCGCCTGGGCGGCGGCCGCGGCATCGGCCTGGGCACCATCGTGGTGGCGCTGGTGGCGGGCTGGATCTTCGGTATCAACCCGCTCACCATCCTGGGCGCGCTCGAAGGCGGCGGTCTGCCGGCGCCCGCGCCGGTCGAAGCGCCCGCGGCCCGCACCGGTACCCCGGGCGACGACATGGGCCGCTTCGTGGCCGCGGTGCTCGGCGGCACCGAAGACGCCTGGGACGGCATCTTCCGCGCGGCCGGCGCGCAGTACCAGAAGCCGCGCCTGGTGCTGTTTCGCGGCGCCACGCCCACGGCCTGCGGCACCGGACAGGCCGCCATGGGGCCCTTCTACTGCCCGGGCGACCAGAAGGTCTACATCGACCTGAGCTTCTACGACACCCTGCGCCGCCAGCTCGGCGCGCCCGGCGATTTCGCGCAGGCCTACGTGATCGCGCACGAGGTGGGCCACCACGTGCAGAACCTCATGGGCATCACCGACCAGATGGAGCGCCAGCGCGCGCGGCTGAGCCAGCGCGAATACAACGCGCTGTCGGTGCGGCTCGAGCTGCAGGCCGACTGCTTCGCGGGCATCTGGGCCCACCACAACCACCAGAGCGGCAACGTGATCGAGCCGGGCGACGTGGAGGAGGCGCTGAACGCCGCCGCGGCCATCGGCGACGACGCGCTGCAGCGCCAGAGCCAGGGCCACGTGGTGCCCGACAGCTTCACCCACGGCACCAGCGAGCAGCGCCAGCGCTGGTTCCGCACCGGTCTGGACACGGGCGATGTGCGCGCCTGTGACACCTTCAAAACCGCCCGCCTGTAGCGGCTTTCGCCCCGGATTCGGCCCCGGCGGGGTCGGATGCGACAATAGCGGGCTAATTCTGTGGTCTGCCCTGGCTTTGCCGGGGTGGGTCACCCGACCCTGATATGACCCAAAGCTTCTCCGAACTCAACCTCGCGCCGGCGCTTGCGAGGGCCGTGGCCGACATGGGCTACGAGACCATGACGCCGATCCAGGCCCAGGCGATCCCGCAGGTGCTCACGGGCCGCGACGTGATGGGCGCGGCCCAGACCGGCACCGGCAAGACCGCCGCCTTCAGCCTGCCGCTGCTGCAGCGCCTGCTGCGCCACGAAAACGCCTCCACCTCGCCGGCCCGCCACCCGGTGCGTGCGCTGGTGCTGCTGCCCACGCGCGAGCTGGCCGACCAGGTGGCCGAGCAGATCAAGCTCTACGCCAAACACACGCTGCTGCGCAGCACCGTGGTGTTCGGCGGCATGGACATGAAGCCGCAGACGCTCGAGCTCAAGAAGGGCGTCGAGGTGCTGGTGGCCACGCCGGGCCGGCTGCTCGACCACATCGAGGCCAAGAACTGCGTGTTGAACCAGGTCGAGTACGTGGTGCTCGACGAGGCCGACCGCATGCTCGACATCGGCTTCCTGCCCGACCTGCAGCGCATCCTGAGCTACCTGCCCAAGCAGCGCACCACGCTGCTGTTCTCGGCCACCTTCTCGCCCGAGATCAAGCGCCTGGCCAACAGCTACCTGCAGAACCCCATCACCGTCGAGGTGGCGCGCTCGAATGCCACGGCCTCCACGGTCGAGCAGCATTTCTACCGTGTCGATGACGACGACAAGCGCGGCGTGCTGCGCCAGATCCTGCGCGAGCGCGACCTCAAGCAGGCCTTCGTGTTCGTCAACAGCAAACTCGGTTGTGCGCGCCTGGCGCGTTCGCTCGAGCGCGACGGCCTCAACACCGCGGCGCTGCACGGCGACAAGAGCCAGGACGAGCGCCTGAAGGCGCTCGACGCCTTCAAGCAGGGCAACGTGAACCTGCTGGTGTGCACCGACGTGGCCGCGCGTGGCCTCGACATCAAGGACGTGCCCGCGGTGTTCAACTTCGACATCCCGTTCAACGCCGAGGACTACGTGCACCGCATCGGCCGCACCGGCCGCGCAGGGGCTTCGGGCCTGGCGGTGTCGTTCGTCTCGGGCAAAGACGCGCGGCTCGTCGGCGACCTCGAAAAGCTGCTGGGCAAGAAGCTCGAGATCGAGGCGATCGAGCTCGAGGCCGAGCGCCGCCCCAGCGGCCGCTTCAACGACGGCCAGCGCGCCTGGCGCGACGAGTCGGCGCGCGAACCGCGTGAGCCCCGCGAGCCGCGCGCCGCCCGCCCGCACCCGGCCCCGCGGGCGCCCCGCGCCCCGGCCGACCCCTTGTTCGACCAGCCCTACGAGGCCAAGGCCGCCAGCGACGCGCCGCCCGCCTGGGAAACCGCGCAGCGCAGCGCCGCCCCGCGCGGCCTGTCGCCCAACATCAAGACGCGCCGCAAGGTGGCCGCGCTGTTCAAGGCGCCCGCGCCCGCGCCGGCCGAGAACGGCTGACGCGCCGCCGCCGGCTCAGTCGCCGCCCGGCGCCTGTGCCTGCGGGCAGCGCTGTTCGAAGAGCTCCACCGCGTCGCCATGCAGGCGCACCGCGGTGAGGCAGCCGCCCCAGACGCAGCCGGTGTCCAGCGCCATCAGCGTGGGCGTCATGAGCCGGCCCAGCGTGGACCAGTGGCCGAAGGCCACCGGCACCTCGGCCGTGCGGCGGCCGGGCACGGCGTACCAGGGCATGAAGCCCTCGGGCGGGGTGGACGCAGCGCTCTTGGTCTTGAACTCCATCTCGCCCTCGGCGCTGCAAAAGCGCAGCCGCGTGAAGGCGTTGACGATCACGCGCAGGCGGTCGTCGCCTTCGAGCGTGGGCGTCCAGCGCGCGGGCGTGTTGCCGTACATGGCGTGCAGAAAGGCCGACCAGTCGGCGCTTTGCAGCACCGTTTCCACCTCGTGCGCGAGCTCGAGCGCGTCGGCCGCGCTCCACTGGGGCAGCACGCCCGCGTGCACCAGCAGCCAGCCGCGCTCCATGAGCGCGAGCGGACGCTGGCGCAGCCAGTCGAGCAGGGCGGTGCGGTCGGGGGCGTTGAGGAGGTCATCGAGGGTGTCGCTGCGGTGCGGCGGGCGCACGCCCTGCGACACCGCAAGCAGGTGCAGGTCGTGGTTGCCGAGCAGGGTCTGCGCGCTGCCGCCCAGCGCCATCAGCCGGCGCACCGCGGCGAGCGAATCGGGCCCGCGGTTGACGAGGTCGCCGAGCACCACCAGGCGGTCGCGGCTGGGTGAAAAGCCCACGGTGTCGAGTAGACGGCCGAGCGCGCCGTCACAGCCTTGCACATCGCCGATCAGATACAGTGCCATGCTCCGATTATGGATTTCGTCCTCATCGCCTTCCTGACGCTGCTCAATGGCGCTTTCGCCATGTCCGAGCTGGCGCTCGCCTCGAGCCGCCGCGCGCGCCTGGGGGCCATGGCCGAGGACGGCGACAAGGGCGCGGCCACCGCGCTGCAACTGCTCGAACACCCCACGCAGTTCCTGTCGTCGGTGCAGGTGGGCATCACCTCCATCGGCATGCTCAACGGCATCGTGGGCGAGGCGGCTTTCAGCGACGACCTGGGCCGCTGGTTCCTGAGCCTGGGCCTGGACCCGCGCGTGGCCGGCGTGCTCGCCACGGCACTCGTGGTCACGGCCATCACCTTCATCACCATCGTGTTCGGCGAGCTGGTGCCCAAGCGCATCGGCCAGCTCTACCCCGAGACCGTGGCGCGCTGGGTGTCGCGCCCCATGGCCGCCGTGGCCCAGGGCGCCAAGCCCTTCGTGTGGCTGCTCACGCACACCACGCAGTGGGTGCTCAAGCTGCTGCGGGTGGACAACAGCGCGGCCCAGGTGGTCACCGAAGAAGAGATCAAGGCCAGCCTGGCCGAGGGCGTGGACGCCGGCATCATCGAGGCGCAGGAACACCGCATGGTGCGCAACGTGTTCGGGCTCGACGACCGACAGCTCAACTCCATCATGCTGCCCGCGTCCGAGATCGAATGGCTGGACGCGCGCGACAGCATCGACGAGGCGTTGCGCAAGGCCGGCGCGAGCGGGCATTCGTGGTACCCGGTGTGCCGCAATGGCCTCGAAGACGTGGTGGGCGTGATCCACGTGCCGCAGCTGCTCGCGCTGCAGCAGCGCGGCGAGCCCGGGACCGTGGGCGAGCATGCGCAGCCCGCGGTGTTCGTGCCCGAAACCCTCAGCGGCATGGAGCTGCTCGACCAGTTCCGCGCGCGCGCCACGCGGCTGGTGTTCGTGGTCGACGAGTACGGCGTGGTGCAGGGCCTGCTCACGCCGCGCGACATGCTCGAGGCCATCACGGGCGAGCTCTCGCCCGAGCAGCCGGTCGACGCCTGGGCGCGGCCGCGCGAGGACGGCGCCTGGGAGATCGACGGCGCGATGCCGGTGGCCGAGCTCAAGTCGCGGCTCGACATCGACGGTTTCCCCGACGAAGACAAGGGCCGCTACGCCACCGTGGCCGGCCTCATGCACTCCATGGCGGGCACACTGCTGCAGCGGGGTGAGTTCGTCGACGGTGCGGGCTGGCGCTTCGAGGTGGTCGCGCTCGACGGCCGCCGCATCGACCGCGTGCTCGTGACGCGCCTCGCGCCGCCGGCCGACGACGCGCCGCCGGCCGAGAGCGACGGCTGATCGCTCAGTCCAGGCCCCACCACGCGGGCAACAGCGCGCGCACCTCGGGGTCGGCAAAACGGCGATCGAGCAGCAGCAGCGCGCCGCGGTCCTCGGGCGTGCGGATCAGCCGGCCCGCGGCCTGCACCACCTTGTGCAGACCCGGCACCAGGTAGGTGTCGCGCCAGCCCGAAGCGCCCTGGCGTTCGAGCCGTTCGCGCAGCGCCTCGGTGAGCGGCTCGGGCGGCGGCAGGCCCAGCGTGGCCACGCTCACACCCACCAGCCGGTCACCGGGCAGGTCGATGCCTTCGGCGAACACGCCGCCCAGCACCGCGAAGCCCAGGCCCTGGCCGCCCGGCGCGAAACGCGCGAGAAAGGCCTCGCGCGCGCCGTCGTCCATGGCGCGCGACTGCGCCCACACCGGCACCTCGGGCGCGGCGGCCCGGAACGCGGCCAGCGCCTGTTCGAGGTAATCGAAGCTGCTGAAGAAGGCGAGGTGGTTGCCCGGCGTGGCGCGCACGTGCGCCACCAGCTCGTCCACCAGCCGCGGCAGCGTGCGCGCGCGGTCGGCCCAGCGCGTGGACAGGCCGTGCGCGATGCGCAGGCGCAACTGTGCCGCGCTGAAGGGCGAAGGCACGTCGATGTGCGCCGTGTGCGCGTCCAGACCCAGCAGCCGCTGCGCGTGGTCCAGCGGGGCGAGCGTGGCCGAAAACAGCGTGGCCGCGTGGGCGCCGGCCCAGCGCGGCTGCAGCAGCTCGGCCGGCAGCAGACAGCGCAGGGCCAGGCGCGGGCGCGGCCGGCCGCGGCGCGCGGGCGTACCGGCGCTGCGCTCGAACACCGAATGCGGTCCGAAGCGCTCGGCCACGCGCAGGAAGTGCAGCACGTCGAACAGCCAGGGCTGCAGCGGCAGGCCGGCCTCGGGGTGTTGCGCCATGAAGTCGCCGAGCGCGCTCAGGTGGCGCTGCAGCGTGCTCACGAAGCCGTCGGGCGGGTCGTCGTCGAGCTGCGTGCCGCCCGACCAGTCGCGCGCCAGCGCGCCCCAGGCGCGGTGCACGCTGTTCATGGACGCGGCGAGCGCGCGCGGCGCCTGCGCGCGGCTGGCCGCGAAGCGCAGCGGGTCGAGCTCGGCGCTGTGCATCTGGCGCGCGCGCTCGACCAGGTTGTGGGCTTCGTCGAGCAGCAGCTGCACGCGCCAGCCCTCGGCCTGGGCCATGGCCCAGGCCTGGGCATTGAGGTCGAACCAGTGGTTCACGTCGCCCACCACCACGTCGCTCCAGCGCTGCATCTCCTGCGCGAGGTAGTAGGGGCAGATGCCGTGCGCGAGCGCCACGGCGCGCAGCGCCTCGCGATCGAGCAGGCCGCGCTGCACCGCGGCCGCGCGCGCCGCGCCCAGGCGGTCGTAGAAGCCGCGCGCGAGCGGGCACGAGTCGCCGTGGCAGGCCTTGTCGGGGTGTTCGCAGGCCTTGTCGCGCGCGAGGCGTTCGAGCACACGCAGCGGCTGCGCGCGCAGGCGGCGCAGGCCGTCGAGCGCGACCGCGCGCGTGGTGCCCTTGGGCGTGAGCACCAGCAGTTGATCGCTGTCGGCCAGCGGCATGGCGCGCAGCGCACCGAACAGCGTGGCCGCGGTCTTGCCGATGCCTGTGGGTGCCTGGGCGAGCAGGTGGCGGCCCGCGCGCTGGGCGCGGAACACGGCCTCGGTGAGCGCACGCTGGCCGCTGCGGTAGCCGTCGAAGGGAAAGGGCAGTTGCGCGAGCGCGGCGTTGCGCGCGCGGCGGTGGGCCTGTTCCTGCAGTGCCCACGCGCGGTAGCGCTCGCACAGCGCCTGCGTGTGGGTGGCGAGGGCGTCGCGCGTGTGGCGCTCCACCAGCACGGTCTCGCGGCCGCTGTCGATGTCGAAGTACACCAGCGCCACCTCGATCGCATCGAGCGCGTCGGCTTCGCAGAGCAGCCAGCCGTACACGCGGGCCTGCGCCCAGTGCAGCGCGCGCTGGTTGTCGGCGATCAGCGCCGGATCGCCGCGGTGGGTCTTGATTTCCTCGACGCGCGGCGCCTGCGGGTCGTAGCCGTCGGCGCGGCCCTGCAGCCACAGCCCTGCGCAGGCCGCGGCCAGCGTGCGCTCGCGCTGGTAGGGCGCGGCGCGGCGCGCTGTCACGGTGGCGTGGCCTTCCATGCCGGCGAGCGCGCTGGGCGCGGGCGTGAAGCGGTGGTCGAGGTCGCCCGTGCGCGCCGCGAACGCACACAGGCTGCGGACGCCCACGCGGGGCGGTTCGGGCGGGCGCGGTGCGGTGTCGGCGGTCACGGAGCGGGGCATCATACGGGCCCCATGGACGCCTTGCCCCTGACCCGGCGCCACCACCAGCGCCTGCGCGACATGCACCGCTCGGCCGGCTGGCCCTGCCACGATGCCATCGAGATCGACCTGCTGGCCGCGGGTTATCTCGAGCGCCGGTTCGGCCCGCAGGGCCACGAAACCCTGCGGGTGACCGACGCCGGCATCGCGCTGCTCGCGCGGGCGCAGCAGCGCAACCGCGCGCAGCGCGACGCACACGAGCGGCTTGTGGCACGCGTGGCGCAGGCGCAGGTGCGCGAGGGCCGGCTCGCCTGGTGCGGCCTGTCGTTGCGCGCGCCGCTGCCGCGCGACGATGGCGGCCAGGACTGGGCGCTCGCGAACCCCGACGTGTTCTCGATCCGCCGCAGCTCGCGCGCCGACTGGTTGGAGCCCGTGGTGCACGAGATCAAGGTGAGTCGCGCCGACCTGCGCGCCGATCTGCGCCAGCCCGCCAAGCGCGCGGCCTACCTCGGCATGGCGGGCGCGGTGTGGTACGTGCTGGGCCGCGATGCGCGCGGCCGCGCCATCGGCGCCGCCGACGACGTGCCCGCCGAATGCGGCGTCATGGCCGAGTGCGATGAAGGCCTGCGTGTGCTGCGCGAGGCGCCGCGGCGCCCGGTGCCGGCCTTGCCGCTGCACGTCTGGCTGGCGCTGGCCCAGGCCACACCCACACCGCCCGACGAGCCGGCCCAGGCCTGGCTGTGAGCCCGCCGGCGCGGCCCCGGGCCTGAGGCGCGCGGCACGCCGTGCGGCTCGTCCATGTGGCCGAGTGCGCGGGGATTCGTGCCTTCGCAGTATCGGCAGCGCCCGGCCCGCGGCCGACCATCTGGCCCCACCCGCCCGGGCACACCGGGTACCCGTATCAAGCAGGGGCCTTGCCATGAAGCGCATTCCTCTCCCCGCCTTGTTCGCGATCAAGCTGATCGTTCTGGCCTTGGTCTGGTCACTGGGCAGCGGCCACCGGGCCGATGCCTCCGCGCAGGCCGAGGTCGCGCGTCTGCAGGCCCACAACGCCGATGGCAACGACCTCTTCGGCGGCGCGCTGGCGCTCTCGCGCGACGGCCGCGTGCTGGTGGTGGGCGCCGACCTCGAGGCCGGCCGCGGCGAAGACGGCGACGACAACAGCCTGCCCGGTGCGGGCGCGGTCTATGTGTTCGAACGCAACAGCGAAGACCGCTGGGTCGAGACCGCCTACCTCAAGGCCCCCGTGCCCACGGCCGGCGGTGCGTTCGGCTTCGCGGTCGCGCTCGCGGCCGATGGCCAGACCCTCGCGGTCGGCGCGCCCTTCGAGCCCAGCGACGGCATCGGCAGCGTGCACCTGTTCCACCGCATTGGCACGCGGTGGTCGCACGGCGAACGCCTGCGCGCCCCGCAAGGCGCGCAGCGTTTCGGCATCGGGCTCGAGCTGTCGGCCACCGGGTCCGAACTCGCCGTGGCCGCCACCGGCCCGCAGCGCAGCCTGCAGGCCCATGTGTTCGGCTGGCGCGCGGGGCGCTGGAGCGCCCAGGGCGTGCTCGAACACCCTGCGCGGGGCGACGCCTCGGCCAGCCCGCGCCTGGCGCTGTCGGGCCAGGGGCGCCGGCTGGCGCTGGCCAGCACCGGCGATGCGCGCGTGCAGGTGTTCGACGCCACCGCCACGGGCTGGGCGGCCGGCGCGCTGATCGACCGCCCGTTTGCGGGCCGCGACGAACCCGCCGCCTCCGTGCAGTCGGTGCTGCTGTCGAACGACGGCCGCACGCTGGCGGTGAGCGGCACCACGGGCTGCATCGGCGTGCACGTGGACGAAGCGGCGCAGGCCTGGCGAGCCCAGGCGCGGCTGCAGGCCGCACCGGGTGGCGTGTCGCTGGGCCACGGCATGGCGCTGTCGGCCGACGGCCAGGCGCTGGTCGTGAACGCCGCGGACAACGTGCCGCACGTCTACCGCTTCCAGCGCCACGCCGGCGCCTGGTACGCCTTGCCCGGCGTCACCGAACCCGATGGCCGCGAGGGCCTGTTCGGTTCGTCGCTGGCCCTGTCCGCCGACGGCCGCTGGCTCGCGGTGGGCGCTCGCCTGGAGGCGGGCGAGGCCCGCTGGCCCTGGACACGGCCTGCGGGGCCGGGCGCGGGCTCGGTGCATGTCTACGCACCCGGTTGAACGAACGATGTTGAAGGAGAAGAGACCTTGAACCCTTGGCTGTTGGCCCCTTGTTTGGGGGCGGTGTTGTTGGCGGGTTGTGGGGGAGGCGGCACGGACAGCCCCAAGGCGCCTGCACCGGCGCCCGCACCTGCGCCTGCGCCCGCACCTGCGCCTGCACCTGCACCTGCACCTGCGCCTGCACCTGCACCTGCACCTGCACCTGCACCTGCACCTGCACCTGCACCTGCACCTGC
>NZ_JBBHZJ010000010.1:0-203237 GCF_049843535.1 Hydrogenophaga sp. T2
ACCTGCACCTGCACCTGCACCTGCACCTGCACCTGCACCTGCACCTGCACCTGCACCTGCACCCGCGCCTGCGCCTGCGCCTGCGCCTGCGCCTGCGCCTGCGCCTGCGCCTGCGCCTGCACCGGCACCGGCACCGGCACCGGCACCGGCACCGGCACCATCGTGGGCGTTCTCCGCGGCGGGGCTGCCCGACCGGCAGCTGCGGTTTTCGTGGACCGGGGCCGACAACACGGTGCCTCACTCGATCATGGCTTTCCGCGAAGACGGCTTCGGGGGCACCCTGTGCGCAGCCCCACCCGGCCCGCAGTCGTGCGACTCGGTCCGCTTCCTCAGCTTGCCCGACGTGTTCGACCTCACCTACGTCGGCAAACAATCGCTGTGCCTGGGCAACTGCCCGCCCGACCCCACGCTCGCGGGTGCGGGGGGCCTGCCCGAAGCGGTCGGTGAGGTCACGGCCGCGGGCATGACCGACACCGCGCAGTTCGGCCAGACGCTGGCCATGGCCGAGAACCTGGTCATGGCGGGGTCGTCGTACAGCGTGCTGGCCGTGGGCGCGCCGGGCTGGGGCAGCGAACAGGGTGTGGTCAAGCTCTTTCGCCGACCGAGCGCGGGCGGCCGCTGGACCGAATACCAGACGCTGGGCGACAACCTGGGCCTGAAGGCCGGCGACGGCTTCGGCCGCAGCGTCTCGCTGTCGGCGGACGGCAAATGGCTGGCCGTGGGCGCCCCCGGCGACGACGAACAGAAGACGCCGGTGTTCGGCACCCAGTTCGCCACCGAGGTCGGCGGCGGCATCGATTCGGGGGCGGTCTACGTCTTCCAGTTCAACACCGGCACGGCCGCGTGGGCGCCGCAGGGCAAGCTCAAGGCGGTCAATGCGCGCGCGCACATGGAATACGGCGGCGCGGTCGCCCTGAACGGCGACGGCAGCGTGCTCGCGGTGGGCGCGCCCTTCGAAGACGGCCTTGCGCGCGGGGTGTACGCGTTCGCCACCACGCCCGCGACCGACGCTGCCTACGACGCGTCCAGAGACCCGCTCGCCCAGGACACGGGCGCCGTGTACGTGAACACCCGCACCGGCACCTCGTGGTTTTTCCACAGTTTCATCAAGCCCACGCCGCAAGGGCCCGCGGCATCCAACACCACGGCCACGGCGCAGGCCCACTTCGGCCAGGGCCTGGCGCTGGACCCGGGCGGAACGGTGCTGGCCGTGGGTTCGCCCGGGGCCTCGTGGAACGGCAGCTTCGCGGGTGCGGTGCAGGTGTTTCGCCAGGCGTCGTCGACCTGGTCATTCCAGCAGGACCTGGCCTTGCCGGCGTGGACGAGCTCCACCGCGCCCGGCCTGCGCTTCGGCTCGGCCCTGGCCCTGTCGGCCGACGCCGCGACGCTCGCGGTGGGCGATCCCGAATGGAACAGCCCCGATGGCACGCTGAAGGCGGGCGCCGCGCGCGTGTTCGCGGCCGACAGCGCCACGGGGGCGTGGGCCCTGCAGCAGACACTGCAATTGCCCGCCGAGCAGCTGGGCGCGTTCACCCGCTTCGGCAGCAGCCTGGCCCTGGCCGAGCAACCGGCCACGCAGTACAAGCGGGCGTCGAGCGTGCTGATGGTGGGCGCGATCGAAGACGACAGCGGCATGGCCGGCCTGCAGCGCCCCGACGAACTCAAGAGCGACCGCTCGAGCGTGGTGAAGGAGTCGGGCGCGGCCTACCGCTTCCGGCGCCTGCCGGCCCAGACCAGCTGGGCGCTGCAGTCCCGCCTGAAAGCCCCGGTACCGCGGGTCAACGCCTTTTTCGGCACCTCGGTGCTGATGGACTCGCAGGGGTTCGACACGCTGATCGGCACCCGCGGGGCCAGCGCCGCGGTCTACGAGTACTGAGCGCCGGGCCGCGCCGCGCGCAGCAGGCGCAGGCCGTTGAACACCACGAGCAGGCTCGCGCCCATGTCGGCGAACACCGCCATCCACATGCTCGCGCCGTCGGCCAGCGCGAGCACCAGGAACACCGCCTTGATGCCCAGGGCCAGCGCGATGTTCTGCCACAGCACCGCGTGTGTGCGGCGCGAAAGGCGGATGGTCTCGGGCAGCTTGCGCAGGTCGTCGTTCATGATGAGCACGTCGGCCGCTTCCATCGCGGTGTCGCTGCCCGCACCGCCCATGCCGAAGCCGATGGTGGCGGCGCTGAGCGCCGGGCCGTCGTTGATGCCGTCGCCCACCATGCCCACCGGCCCTTCGGCGCGCAGGGCCTCGATGGCCGCGAGCTTGTCGTGCGGCAGCAGGGGCGCACGCACCTCGGTGATGCCCACCTGCTGCGCGATGTGCCGGGCCGTGGCCGCGTTGTCGCCCGTGAGCATCACCGTCTTCACGCCCAGGGCCTGCAGCGCGGACACGGCCTCGCGGCTCGTGGCCTTGGCGGTGTCGGCCACGGCGAACAGCGCGAGCACGCCCGAAGGGCCGGCCAGCAGCGTGACGGTGCGGCCCTGTTGCTCGTGTTCGCGCATCTGCGCCTCGAGCGCGGGCGAGCACTGGCGGCGCTCCTCGATCCAGCGGTGGTTGCCGAGCACGAACACGCCGCCGTCCACCTGCCCGGACACGCCGCGGCCCGCCTCGGCGGCGAAGCCGCTCACCGGCAGCGCGGGCAGCGCCAGCCCCTTGGCAATGGCCTGCGACACCGGGTGGTCCGAGCGCGCCGCCAGGCTGGCGGCGATGCGCAGCACGGCATCGGCCGAGGGGGTGGCCGTGAGCACCGCCTGCGCCACCAGGCGTGGCCGGCCTTCGGTGAGCGTGCCGGTCTTGTCCAGCGCCACGGCCTTCAGGCGACGCGCTTGCTCCAGGTACACACCGCCCTTGATGAGGATGCCGCGGCGCGCCCCGGCCGCCAGGCCGCTGACCACGGTGACGGGCGTGGAGATCACCAGCGCGCAAGGGCAGGCGATGACCAGCAGCACCAGCGCCTTGTAAACGGCGTCCGTCCAGGCCCAGCCCAACAGCAGCGGCGCACCCAGTGCCACCGCGAGCGCGAGCACGAACACCGCGGGCGTGTAGACGGCCGCGAAGCGGTCGACGAAGCGCTGCATGGGCGCGCGCTGGCCCTGGGCCTGCTCGATCGCGTGGATGGTGCGCGCGAGCACGGTGTCGCCCGCGGGGCGCGTGACCTCGAACACCAGTTCGCCGTGCTGGTTGATGGTGCCCGCAAACACCTCGTCGCCCGGGCCTTTGTCCACCGGCAGGCTTTCGCCGGTCACGGGTGATTGGTCGGCCGCGCTCTGGCCCTCGCGCACGCGGCCATCGAGCGCGAAGCGCTCGCCGGGCTTCACGCGCACGCGCGCGCCCACTGGCACCGCCTTCGCGTCGCGCAAGGCCCAGGTGCCATCGGCCTGCTGCACCTCGGCCTGCGGCGGCGAGAGCGCGAGCAGCCCCGCGATGGCGTTGCGCGCGCGCTCGACCGAGCGCGCCTCGATCAGCTCGGCCAGCGCGTACAGCGCCATCACCATCGCGGCCTCGGGCCATTGCCCGATCAGGAAAGCGCCGGTCACGGCCACCGTCATGAGCGCGTTGATGTTGAGCAGGCCGTGGCGCAGCGCCGCGGCGCCCTTGCGGAACACGCCGGTGCCCGCGAGCGCGATCGCCAGCGCCGCCGCACCCATGCCCGCGAGCCGCCAGTGGGCGGTTTCGGGGCCGAAGAAGTGCATGAGCTCGGCCGCCAGCGCGACCGCCAGCGCCGCGACCAGGCGGCCCAGTTCGCGCCGTTGCGTGCGCGCGGTGGCCTCGGCGCTGGGCGGCGCGGCCAGCGTTTCGGTGCGCAGGCCGCTGGCCTCGATGGCTTCGACAGCGCGCGGCCAGAGCGCGGGCGGCGCTTGGATGCCCAGGGTGCGCGCGGGCAGGTCGAAGCTCAGGCGGCCGATGCCGGCCAGGTCTTCGAGCGCGCGGCGCACCTGGGCCTCTTCGGTCGGGCAGTCCATGGCGGGAATGCGCAGCAGCAGCTCGCCGGGCGCGGGCGCGCGCGCGGCGCTGGGCGCCGCGGTCGCGCCACAGGCCGGTGCGCTGCAGCAGGCTGCGGGGGTGTGGCCATGAGCGTGATCGTGGTGGGCGGCGTGGGTGTGGTGCGGGTCGTGCATGAAGGCGTTCCAGGGGTTGCGGGTATTGCAATCCCTGAAGCAGCTACAGGGTCAAGCCCCTACACTGCGGGCCGTCATTGCCCGGAGCCGCCCATGAAGATCGGTGACCTTGCCAAGGCCTCGTCCACACCCGTCGAGACCATCCGCTACTACGAGCGCCAGGGGCTGATGCCCACGCCCGCGCGCAGCGAGGGCAACTTCCGCGTCTACGAGGCGTCGCACCTCGAGCGGTTGCAGTTCATCCGCCATTGCCGCGGGCTGGACATGTCGCTCGACGAGGTGCGCGAACTGCTGCGCTTTCGCGATGCGCCCGAGAGCGATTGCGGCGACGTGAACGCGCTGCTCGACGCGCACATCGGCCACGTGAGCACGCGCATCCGCGAGTTGCGCGCGCTCGAGCGCCAGCTCAAGGCGCTGCGCCAGCGCTGCACCGACGCGCGTTCGGCCGACCGCTGCGGCATCCTGCACGGCCTGTCGGCCGCGGCGCAAGAAAAAACGCCCGTGGGCACCAAGGCCCACGGGCATCTTCGTTCGGTTCACGCGCACTGAGCCGCGCGGCGCGCGCGTCAGGCCAGCATGTCGGCCCAGATGTTGTTCGCCCAGCCCAGGGCGTAGGCGCCTTCGAGCTCGCTGGCCGCGCTCGACAGACCGCCCGAGCCCGGCACCGTGACCATGGTCTTCTGGGCCGCGTCGTAGCGGTGCACGCTGGCCACGTGCACCACCTCTTTGGCGGTGACGAAGCTGTAGCAGGTGTTCGCGTACAGCGGCTGCTGCGGCGGCTCCTTGCCCTGCAGCAGCGACACCACCGCGGCCGCGCAGGTCTTGCCGTGCTGGTTCGCCATGTGGCCCGACTTGGGCATGGCCGGCGCGATCTGGATCGCGTCGCCGAGCACGTGGATGTTTTTCGCCGCCTTCGATTCGAAGGTCAGGAAGTCGACCTCGCACCAGCGCGCGTTGGCCGTGGCCAGACCGCTCTTGACCGCGATGGCGCCGGCGCGCATGTCGGGCAGCACGTTGGCCACGCCGGCCTTGAAGTCGTCGTTGAACTCGAACTTCAGGGTGTTGGTGGCGGCGTCCACGTCGACCAGCTTGTGCTTGGGGCGGTACTCGATCAGGCCCTTGTAGTGATCGCTCCAGGCCTTGAGGAACAGGCCTTTCTTCGAGGTGATGTCGTCGTTGGCGTCGAAGATGATCACCTTGCTTTTCGGCTTGGCGACCTTGAAGTAGCTCGCCACCATGCAGGCCCGCTCGTAAGGGCCGGGGGGGCAGCGGTAGGGCGCGAGCGGGATGGCCAGCGCGTAGGTGCCGCCGTCGGGCAGGGCCTTGAGCTGCTCGTGCAGCGCTGCGGTCTGCGGGCCGGCCTTCCAGGCGTGCAGCACCTTGTCCTGCGCGCCCGCCTTGTTCATGCCGGGTAGGGTGTTCCACATGAAGTCGATGCCGGGCGACAGGATCAGCCGGTCGTAGGGCAGGGTGGCGCCGCTGGCGAGCTTCACCGTGCGCTTCTCGGCGTCGATGCTCTCGACCATGTCGCGCACCACCTTCACGCCGTGGCGCCTGGCCAGGTTGTCGTAAGGCACGGTGATGTCGGCCAGGGACTTGTGGCCGCCCACCACCAGGTTGCTCAGCGGGCAGGACACGAAGTTGGCGTTGGGCTCGACCAGGGTCACGTCGATGCCGTTGTCGGAGAAAAGGCGCACGTACTTGGCTGCGGTGGCGCCACCGTAGCCACCGCCCACCACCACCACCTGGGGCCGGTTGCCCCCGATCGAGGCGCAGCCCGTGAGCAGGCCCAGGCCCGCGACCGCGGAGCCCGCGCCCAGCGTCTGTACGAATTGACGGCGTTGCATGCTGGGGCTCCTCACTTCTTCTGGGCCGCGAAGTAGGCGGCGATCTGGGCGAGCTGCTCGTCGGAATACCCCTTGGAGAGCTGGTGCATGATGGTCGCGGGCCGCTGGCCGTTCTTGAAGGCCAGCAACTGCTGCTGCAGTTCGTTCTTGTCGCGGCCGGCGAGACCGATCATGCCGGGTTCGGCACGGCCGTTGGTGCCGTGGCAGTTGGCGCAGGCGGCGGCCCAGACCTTGACCTGATCGACCTGGGCTTGCGCGCCGAACGCGCTCGCCAGCAGCGCCGCGGCGGCCAGCCATCTCCTCGTGTTTCGCATGGTTGTCTCCGATTGCGGGGTGGGGGAAGGTGCATCCAAAACTGTAGCAGCGCCGGGCGCCGTGCCGGCCGGCCTCTGCATTGGAAAACGGAAGTGCGGTCGCCGGGTGAAGGGTTTTTACCAATCCGAATATCAGCACATAACGATAGATTTGCACGCTCGGATCCAAGCATCACAGGGAACACGACCGTGTCGAACGTTTTCGATCACCCCATCGGCCGGGTGCGGCCCGCGCCGGAGAACCACCTCGGCGCCGAACAGATGGAGCAGGCGCGCAAGGCGCGGCGCAGCTTCATGGGCAAGGCACTGGCCATGGGCGCGGGCGCGATCGTGGCCGGCCAGGCCACGCGGGCCCGCGCGGCCGAGGGCGACCCGGCCATTCTCGAACTGCCCGAGCACACGCGCGGCCTGGGCCGGCCCGTGGCCGAGCGGCCCTACGGCCTGCCGAGCCAGTGGGAAGCCAACCTGCAGCGCCGCCAGAGCCCGGGCCTCACGCGCGTGCCGCAGGCGTCGGTGAGCTTCACGCCGCTGCAGGGCCTGTTCGGCATCATCACGCCCAGCGGCCTGCACTTCGAGCGCCACCACCAGGGCTGGTGGGACATCGACCCGAGCAAGCACCGCCTGATGGTGCACGGCCTGGTCAAGCGCTCGCGCGTGTTCACCATGGACGAACTGATGCGCCTGCCCAGCGTGTCGCGCATCCACTTCATCGAATGCGGCGCGAACTCGGCGCCCGAGTGGGGCAACGTGGCCCTGCCCACGGTGCAGTACACGCACGGCATGGTGAGCTGCTCGGAGTTCACCGGCGTGCTGCTGTCCACGCTGCTCGACATGTGCGGCATCGACCGCAAGACCGCGAAGTTCGTGCTGGCCGAGGGCGCGGACGGTTCGTCCATGACGCGCACGATAGACATCGAACGCGCCATGGACGATTGCATCGTGGCCTGGGGCATGAACGGCGAGATGCTGCGCCCCGAGAACGGCTACCCGCTGCGCCTGGTGGTGCCGGGCGTGCAGGGCGTGAGCTGGGTGAAGTACCTGCGCCGCATCGAGGTGGGCGACCAGAAATGGGCCACCAAGGACGAGGCCGTGCACTACATCGACCTCATGCCCGACGGCACGCACCGCCAGTACACCGGCATCCAGGAGTGCAAGAGCGTGATCACCACACCCTCGGGCGGGCAGATGCTGCTCGACAAGGGCTTCTACAACGTGAGCGGCCTGGCGTGGTCGGGCCGCGGCCGCATCCAGCGCGTGGACGTGAGCGTCGACGGCGGGCGCAACTGGCGCACCGCGCGGCTCGAGGGCCCGGTGCTCGACAAGGCGCTGGCGCGCTTCAACATCGACTGGGTCTGGGACGGCAAGCCCGCGATCCTGCAAAGCCGGGCCATCGACAGCACGGGCTACGTGCAACCCAAGATCAACCAGCTGCGCGCGGTGCGCGGCACGCGCTCGATCTACCACCAGAACGCCATCCAGTCGTGGCGCGTGGCCGAGAGCGGCGAAGTGTTCAACGTTCAGGTGTATTGAGGTCCGCCCCATGACGCGCAGATTCATCTTCGCCGCCCTGGTGCTCGCGGCCGGCAGCGCCTTCGCGCAGAGCAAGCCCTGGGACCACATCGGCCGCGAGGCCACGCCGGCCGAGATCAAGGCCTGGGACATCGACGTGCGGCCCGACTTCAAGGGCCTGCCCAAGGGCTCGGGCAGCGTGGCGCTGGGCGAGAAGGTGTGGGAGGCGCAGTGCGCCTCGTGCCACGGCAGCTTCGGCGAGTCCAACGAGGTGTTCACACCCATCGTGGGCGGCACCACGAAGGCCGACATCGAGACCGGCCGCGTGAAGAACCTGGTGCTGGGCAGCAACTTCCCGCAGCGCACCACGCTCATGAAGGTGGCCACGGTTTCCACGCTGTGGGACTACATCAACCGCGCCATGCCCTGGAACGCTCCCAAGACGCTCAAGACCGACGAGGTGTACGGCGTGCTCGCCTACATCCTGAACTTGGGCGACATCGTGCCGGCCGACTTCACGCTGTCCGACCAGAACATCGCCGAGGTGCAAAAGCGCATGCCCAACCGCAATGGCATGGCCTTCCACGAGCCTTTGTGGAAGGCCAATGGCAAGGGCGATGTGCAGAACGTGGCCTGCATGAAGGACTGCCCGACCGAGGCCCAGGTGCGCTCCTCGCTGCCCGACTTTGCGCGCGACGCGCACGGCAACATCCTCGAGCAAAACCGCGTGGTGGGCCCGGTGCGCGGCGCCGACACCACCAAGCCGCCCGTGAAGGCGCCGGTGGGCAGCGCACCGCAGCCCGCGGCCGTGGTGACCGCCGCCGCGCCGGCGCCCGCCGCGGGCGGTGTCGACGTGAAGGCGCTGCTCGCGGCCAATGCCTGCACCGCCTGCCACGGCGTGAGCAACAAGATCGTGGGCCCGGGCTTCACCGAGATCCTGGCCCGCCACAAGGGCCGCGCCGACCTCGAGAGCTACCTCACGCAGAAGATCCGCAACGGCGGCAGCGGCGTGTTCGGCGCCGTGCCCATGCCGCCCCAGCCCCAGCTCAAGGAAGGCGATGCCCAGGCCATCGCGCGCTGGATCGCCACCGGTCCGCGCTGAACGCCTCCGCGTTTTCCCCCTGCTGCCCTACCCGAGGAGACATTAGTCTATGAGCATGAAGTTGGTCTTGTGCGCCCTGGCGTCATGGGCCGCCCCGCCGGTGCGCCTGCGCCGCCGTCCGTAAACTCACCCCCTTTCCCGCATCCGCTTCGCAGAGGAGTTCCCCATGAACCACACCCGCCGAGACGCGCTCAAGACCACCGGTGCCCTTGCCACCCTCGTGAGCATGGGCATCGTCACCCAGAGCCAGGCGCACGCCGCGCTCGAGCGTTCCGCCTTCGAAGGCAAGAGCCTGGCCGATGCCCTCAAGGCCGTCGGCGGCACCCCCGCCAACAGCGACCAGGTCAGCGTGGTCGCGCCCGACATCGCCGAGAACGGTGCCATGGTGCCCATCGGGGCGGCCAGCAAGCTGCCCAACACCACCGAGATCTTCCTGA
Organism: Hydrogenophaga sp. T2; assembly: GCF_049843535.1. Classification (NCBI taxonomy): domain Bacteria; kingdom Pseudomonadati; phylum Pseudomonadota; class Betaproteobacteria; order Burkholderiales; family Comamonadaceae; genus Hydrogenophaga; species Hydrogenophaga sp. T2. Next base: position 9,323 of record NZ_JBBHZJ010000010.1, read on the forward strand.
TCGTCGAGAAGAACCCCATGCCGCTCGCGGCCGCGTTCACCATCCCCGCCGGCACCGCGCCCGAGGTCTCCACGCGCCTCAAGATGGGCCAGAGCTCCAACGTGATCGCGGTGGTCAAGGCCGACGGCAAGCTCTACTCGGCGACCAAGGAAACCAAGGTCACCCTGGGCGGCTGCGGCGGCTGAGCGGCCACCGTCCCCCCACGAACCCACGAACACAGGAGTCCCACATGGCTGATCCGATGCGCATCCGCGCCGCCGTTGCCGACGGCGAAACCACCGTTCGCGTGCTCATGTCGCACGTCATGGAACCCGGCACCCGCCGCGACGCGGCCGGCAACCTCATCCCCGGTCACTTCATCACCAACGTCGACGCCACCCACAACGGCAAGACCGTGCTGTCCGCCCAGTTCACCGGCGCCGTGGCGCAGAACCCTTTCCTATCCTTCAAGTTCAAGGGCGGCGCCAAAGGCGACAAGGTGGTCGTGAAGTGGAGCGACAACAAGGGCGACTCGCGCACCGACGAAGCGACCATCGCCTGATTTCCGCCGCCCGCGCGCGGCCTGACAACAAGAGGAGACTCCCATGAAGCACCCCGTTCTTCGGGTGGCGCTGCTGGCGGCCGGCGTGCTGGCCGCCGGCGCTGCGCAGGCGCAAGCGTCCACCGCGGAAGGCATCGCCAAGTACCGCGAGATGCTGCAAGACGGCAACCCCGCCGAGCTGTTCGAGATGAAGGGCGAGGAGCTCTGGAAACAGAAGCGCGGGCCGAAGAACGTGTCGCTCGAACAGTGCGACCTGGGCAAGGGCCCGGGGGTGATCAAGGGCGCCTTCGTGGAGTTGCCGCGCTTTTTCAAGGACAGCAACCGCATCGAGGACCTCGAGGGCCGGCTCATCACCTGCATGGAAACGCTGCAGGGCTTCAAGGGCGAAGACATCCGCAAGACCGCCTTCGGACGCGGCGAGATGGCCAACGTGACCGCGCTGGCCACCTACGTGGCCACGGCCTCCAAGGGCATGAAGTTCAACCTGCCGCAATCGCATCCGCAGGAAAAGCTCATGTACGAGACCGGCAAGCGCCTGTTCTTCACGCGCGGCGGCACGCACGATTTCTCGTGCGCCTCGTGCCACGGCAGCGACGACAAGCGCATCCGCCTGCAAGACCTGCCCAACCTCACCAAGAACCCCGGCGACGGCATCGGCTTTGCGGCCTGGCCCGCGTACCGCGTGTCGAACTCGCAGATGTGGGGCATGCAGCTGCGCCTGAACGACTGCTTCCGCCAGATGCGCTGGCCCGAGCCCAAGTTCGGCAGCGACGCCACGCTCGCGCTGAGCACCTACATGGGCGTCAACGCCAAGGGCGCCGAGTCCATCGTGCCCGCCATCAAGCGCTGACCGGAGGCCCGCCATGAAACGCCATCACACCCTCGCCGCCCTCGCGCTGCCCGTGCTGCTCGCCGCCTGCTCGATGGGGCCTTCGCCCGCCGACATCGACAAGGCCACGGCCGACATCCTCAAGAGCTCGTTCCAGGCGCGCGGCATCGCCACGCTCGACCGCCTCGACCAGGACCAGGCCAACGCGGCCTGCGTGCAGGCCGACATCAGCGGCAAGCCGCTCGACGAGAAGCTCGCCAAGGCCGTCGAAGAGGCCAACATGAAGACCATCCGGTGGCCTTCCGACGGCAAGTTCCTGGGCGACTGGAAGCAGGGCGAGGCCATCGCCCAGAGCGGCCGCGGCCTCACCTGGACCGATGCCGCCAACCAGCCCAACGGGGGCAACTGCTACAACTGCCACCAGATCAGCAAGGAAGAGATCTCGTTCGGCACGCTGGGCCCGAGCCTCTACAACTACGGCAAGCTGCGTGGCGTGACCGACCCGGCCAGCGCCGCGTCCAAGCCCATCGTGGAATACACCTGGGGCAAGCTGTACAACGCGCGCGCCTACAACGCATGCTCGCAAATGCCGCGCGCCGGCCACAAGGGCATCCTCACCGAGCAGCAGCTCAAGCACGTGATGGCGCTGCTGCTCGACCCGAACTCGCCGGTGAACAAATGAGCGCCGCCCGGCCGCCCGAAGGCGCTCGCACCGCAGCGCGCTGCGCGGAGGTTTCCCGATGACCTTGGGACGTCGCGACTTCCTGCAGATGCTGGCTGCGGCCAGCGCCGCCGGCATGGCGCTCGATCACCGCGACGCGCTGGCGGCCACGCCAGCCGCCGCCGAGCGTTTCTATGACGTGCCGCGCTACGGCAACGTGAGCTTCCTGCACTTCACCGATTGCCACGCGCAGCTCACGCCGGTGCACTTTCGCGAACCCAGCGTGAACCTGGGCGTGGCCGAGGCCGTGGGCAAGGCGCCGCACCTGGTGGGCGAGGCGCTGCTCAAGCACTTCAACATCCGCCCCGGCACGCGCGAGGCCCACGCCTTCAGCTACCTCGACTTCGCGCAGGCCGCGCGCACCTACGGCAAGGTGGGCGGCTTCGCGCACCTGGCCACGCTGGTGAAACAGTTGCGCGCGCAACGGCCGCACGCCTGGCTGCTCGACGGCGGCGACACCTGGCAGGGCTCGGCCACCGCGCTCTGGACCAACGCCCAGGACATGGTCGACGCCTGCAAGAAACTGGGCGTGGACATCATGACCCCGCACTGGGAATTCACCTTCGGTGCCCAGCGCGTGCAGGAGATCGTCGAGAAAGACTTCAAGGGCCGCATCGAATTCCTGGCGCACAACGTCAAGACCACCGACTTCGAAGACCTGGTCTTCAAGCCTTACACGCTGCGCGAGATGAACGGGGTGCCGGTGGCCGTGATCGGCCAGGCCTTTCCGTACACGCCCATCGCCAACCCGCGCTACATGGTGCCCGACTGGACCTTCGGCATCCAGGAGGACCACCTGCAGAAGATGGTCGACGAGGTGCGCGGCAAGGGCGCGCAGGTGGTGGTGCTGCTCTCGCACAACGGCATGGACGTGGACCTCAAGCTCGCCTCGCGCGTGCGCGGCATCGACGCCATCCTGGGCGGCCACACGCACGACGGCATGCCCCAGCCCACGGTGGTGAAGAACGCCGGCGGCCAGACCCTGGTGACCAACGCCGGCTCCAACACCAAGTTCCTCGGCGTGCTCGACTTCGATGTGCGCGAGGGCAAGGTGCAGGGCTACCGCTACAAGCTGCTGCCCATCTTCGCCAACCTGCTCCAGGCCGACGCCGGCATGCAGGCCCACATCGACGCCGTGCGCGCGCCGTACAAGGACAAGCTTGGCGAGAAGCTCGCGGTCACGCAGGACACGCTGTACCGCCGCGGCAACTTCAACGGCTCGTGGGACCAGCTCATCTGCGACGCGCTGATCGAGGTCAAGGGCGCCGACCTGTCGTTCTCGCCGGGCGTGCGCTGGGGCACCTCGCTGCTGCCGGGCGACACGATCACGATGGAACACCTGATGGACCAGACCGCCATCACCTACCCGTCGACCACGCTCAACACCTTCACCGGCGCGCAGATCAAGGAAATCCTCGAAGACGTGGCCGACAACATCTTCAACCCCGACCCCTACTACCAGCAGGGCGGCGACATGGTGCGCGTGGGCGGCATGCAGTACACCATCGCGCCCAACGAGCGCATGGGCAGCCGCATCCAGAACATGACGCTCAAGGGCAAGCCCGTGGAAGCGGACAAGACCTACAAGGTGGCCGGCTGGGCCTCGGTGCAGGAAGGCGTGAAGGGCGAGCCCGTGTGGGACGTGGTGGCCACGCACCTGCGCAGCCGCAAGGTGATCAAGGGCGTGAAGGTCAACGCACCGCGCATCGTGGGCATGGCGGGCAACCCCGGCATCGCGGCATGAAAAAAGCCACTGCCCTCGCGGGCAGTGGCTGTCAAAAACCTTGGAGAGAGAAGCGGGGGCCGCGGCTGCGGCCCCCGGGTCACGATCAGAAGTCGTGACGCACGCCCACGGCGTACAGCTTGCGGTCGGCGATCTTGGTGCCGGCGGCGTTTTCGGCCTTGCCGTTCAGGAAGGCGGCGTACACGCGGGTGCGCTTGGACAGGCTGTAGGTGGCGCCGGCCGAGAAGCCCGACGACTTGGCAGAGGTCACGCCGGCCAGTTCGGACTTGTTCGTGGCGTAGCCCACCGAGAAGTCCCAGGCGTCCACGGGCATGTTGGCGCCGATGGTGTAGCCGGTGGATTCCAGCGTGCCCTGCTCGGCCTTGTTGTAGCCGCCCGAGACGCGGAACATGCCGAAGTTGTAGGCGCCGGCGATGGTGGTGTACTCGCGCTTGGACGCGGCCACTTCGTTGTCCTGCTCCTGGTAGCCGATACCGGCGTCCAGGCCACCGGCGCGGTAGCGCACGTTGAGGGCGGTCACGTCACGCTTGACGGGGGCGGCCTGCTCGTCGAAGCCGTAGCTCACACCGGCGGTGAAGCCGCCGAACGAGGGCGACTCGTAGCGGATCTGGTTGCTGGCGCGCGACGAGTAGTCGGCCACGTGGGCCACGGCCACGCCACCGACGCTGTTCACGTAGGCGACCTTGGTGGGCGAGAACTCGGAGTCCCACAGGTTGCTGCTCACGCTGATGTCGCGGATGTCGTCGAACGAGGTGTCGTGACGGCCGAGCTTGATGGTGCCGAAGCCCGCCTGCAGGCCCACGATGGACATGCGGTTGAAGCTGAAGCCGGCGGCGGTGCCGTCGTCGACCTTGAGTTCGCCTTCGAGCTGGAAGATGGCTTTCATGCCGCCGCCGAGGTCTTCGGTGCCGCGGAAGCCCAGGCGGCTGGTGCTCAGCAGGCCGCTTTCGAGTTGCGAGACGCTCTTGGCCACGCCCGGGGCGCCGGCCTTGTTGGAGCCGACGGACGCGTCAAGACGGCCGTAGATGGTGACGCTGGATTGCGCCAGGGCGGCGCCGCTGAGGGTGGCCAGGGCGGCCAGAGCGATCAGGCTCTTTTTCATGGAATGTGCTCCGTAGGGGTCGTCGGTCCCCTCTGTGGGGGTCCGTGCCTCCCGCACCGTGCGGGACGACGGGCGTATTCCAGCGGCCGAAAATAACCGTCCGATTACATTTCTCCGGGTTAACCCCATTTACAACGATGCACCGATGAGGTGTGGGGGCATTCCGCCACGTGTCACAAAGTTGTGCACCAACGCACCAGCGTGGTGTGCCGGCAATCCCGTCCGGCGTCCGGGCCCGCTGATAATGACCCGTCGGATCAACCCGAAGCCCGCTGCACACCGCGCAAACGGTCTTCACCAGCCCTCCCTCAGCCATGCAAAAGTTCGTCAAATTCGCCTTGGGCGGCGTCACCATGTCGGGCTTGTGGGGGTGCGCAACGCCGGCCTCCGAAGCCAATCTCGGCAACCCGGCGCCATTGGCGCAATCGGTGCTCGACGGAAAGGTCCGGCCCAATGAGTACCTGAGCATTGGCCAGCAAGCGACCACCCTGCCTTTGTGCGTGTTGATCGTCTATGACACGCCCATGGCGGTGGCGGCCACCGACTGGTTGCTGGGCAACGGCGCGGACGTCAACCTCGATTGCCGAAACGACCGGTCCAGTGGAAAGCCATTGAACATGGTGGCGCGTGCCATGGGATATGCCATGGCCGAACGGAATTCACCCAAGGTCGCTTTTCTGCAGGGCCGTGCGGACCAGCTGATCCAACGGGGGGGCAAGACGGCCGAAGGGGAATCGAGCAGGCAGTCGGTGCTGGCCATTGCCGAACATTGGGGAAAGGTCTCCAGCGAGCAGAAGGCCTACAGCGAGCAATGGCTGCGGGAAGAGCGGCAAAAGAATGCGCAAATGCTCAAGGACCTGGGCGCTGTCGCGGTCGGGGTCACCGGTGCCTACATCGCCGCCCGGCAAGCGGGATCGCTGGAGTCCCCGTCCGCCGCTCGCTCGGCGGGGGCATTGGCCGGGCCGGCAATGACCGGCAACCCGGCCACGGTCGCCGCTGCGAAAACCCAGCCCTCTACCGGTTCGTCCGACCCAGCCTCCAGGCCATCTGTCGACCAAAGCACACCCGTTCGCAAGACCTATCCGTTTCAAGACACCAAGGCTTACGCATCCGAAGGCATTGGCCATGAGAGCCGGCAACAGGCGCTTCAATCCTTGCATGAACAGCGCCAGCAATTGGAAGGCGTGTTCATGGGCCATGCCCCCGAATGGCGGGTGGTCCGGCAGGAAGAGCCGGTCTGCACGCAGCACGGCAGCCGTTTGGGCAGCAGTTCAAAGGACCATTGGCGCTGCACGATGAAGGTGACTTACGCGGGGCAGTCCTGGCTGGATCAAAACAATGCCGGCCGATCGAATGGAACGGGAGCCACGCGTTGAGCCATTGACCAGGGAATCCGCGCCACGGCGCACGCCCCGGGCCTACCGCCCAACAAAAAGCCCGCCAGGGTATCCATGGCGGGCTTTTCTTTTGACTTGGTGCCGGAGAGAGGAGTCGAACCCCCGACCTTCTCATTACGAATGAGCTGCTCTACCAACTGAGCTACACCGGCGAAGCTCGGCATTATAGCCAGCCCCGCAGGGGTGTCAGCCCGCGCGGTGGTAGGCGGTGATGCGGTCAACCTCGTTCTTGCTGCCCAGGATCACGCTCACGCGCTCGTGCAGCTTGGTCGGGTTGACGTCGAGGATGCGTTCGCGGCCGTTGGTGGCGGCGCCGCCGGCCTGCTCCACCAACCAGGCCATGGGGTTGGCCTCGTACATCAGGCGCAGCTTGCCCGGCTTCTCGGGCTCGCGCTTGTCCCAGGGGTACATGAACACGCCGCCGCGCGTGAGGATGCGGTGCACGTCGGCCACCATGCTGGCGATCCAGCGCATGTTGAAGTCTTTGCCGCGCGGGCCTTCCTTGCCCTGCAGGCATTCGTCGATGTAGCGCTTCACCGGCGTGTCCCAGTGGCGCATGTTGCTCATGTTGATCGCGAATTCCTTGGTGTCGGCGGGGATCTTCACGTCTTCCTGCGTGAGCACGAACGAGCCCTGCTCGCGGTCGAGCGTGAACATGGCCACGCCGTCGCCCACGGTGAGCACCAGCGTGGTCTGCGGGCCGTACACGCAATAGCCCGCGGCCACCTGCTTGCTGCCGGGCTGCAGGAAGTCGGCCTCGCTCACGCCCGCGCCGCTGCCTTCGGGCTTCTTGAGCACGCTGAAGATGGTGCCGATGCTCACGTTGACGTCGATGTTCGACGAGCCGTCGAGCGGGTCGAACAGCAGCAGGTACTCGCCTTGCGGGTAGCGGTTGGGCACCAGGTAGATGCTGTCCATCTCCTCGCTGGCCATGGCCGCGAGGTGGCCGCCCCACTCGTTGGCCTCGATCAGCACCTCGTTGGCGATGATGTCGAGCTTCTTCTGCACCTCGCCCTGCACGTTCTCGCTGTCGGCCGAGCCGAGCACGCCGCCGAGCGCGCCCTTGTTGACCGCGTGGCTGATGCTCTTGCACGAGCGCGCGACGACTTCGATCAGCAGCCGCAGCTGCGAGGGGATGTGGCCGTCGACGCGTTGTTTCTCGACGAGGTAGCGGGTGAGGGAGATGCGTTGGCTCATGGCGCTGGGGGTGGGGTTCAATCTTCCGAGAGGGCGCGGGTCACGACCTCGCGCACGTCGTTGCTCAGCTCGGCCTGGGCGGCCACGCGCGCGATGGCTTCGCGCGCGGCGCTGCGGTAGGGCTCGGCGAGCTTCTTCCAGCGGTCGAGCGCGCGCGCCAGGCGCGCGGCCACCTGCGGGTTGAAGCGGTCGATCTCGAGCACGCGGTCGCTCCAGAACACATAGCCCGCCGCGTCGGCGCGGTGGAAGGCGCCCGGGTTGGCGTTGCAGTAGCTGAAGATCACGCTGCGCGCGCGGTTGGGGTTGCGCAGCTGGAAGTCGGGGTGGGCCATGAGCTGGCGCACCGCGGGCAGGATGTTGCCGCCGCGGTCGGGCGCGCCGGCCTGCAGCGCGAACCACTTGTCGAGCACCAGGGCCTCGTCGCGGAACATGGCGTGAAAGCGCGGCAGCGCCTCGCGGGCCAGCGCGTGGCCGCTCACCACCAGGGCCGACAGCGCGTTGAAGCGGTCGGTCATGTTGCCGGCGTCCTTGAAGCGCTGGTAGGCCTTGCCCGGCCACACGGCGTCGCCGCTCTGGCGCGCGTCCAGGCACAGCATGGTCAGGGCCATGCCGGCCAGGGCGCGGCGGCCCGCGCTCAGCGGGTCGGGGCGGTAGGCGCCGTTGTCCCTGTGCTGCTCGTAGGCCCAGGCCCAATCGGCGTGCAGGGCCTGCGCGAGCTGCTCGCGCATGGCCTCGCGCACCGCGTGCACGCGCTGCGGGTCGACCACCTCGAGCTGCTCCGAGATGTAGGTCTCGCTGGGCAGCGTGAGCGTGAGCTCCTTGAAGGCGGCGTCGAGCGTGTCGTGGCGCAGCACGGCGCGCATGGCGTCGATGAAGGCCGCGTCGAGCGGCTGCGCCACCGGGCCGTCGGCGCGCACCGCGGCGAGCGCGCGGCGCAGCGCCAGGCGCTGGCCGGCTTCCCAGCGGTTGAAGGGGTCGCTGTCGTGCGCGAGCAGGGTGAGCAGCTGGGCGTCGCTGTCGGCGTACTCGAGCACCACGGGCGCCGAGAAGCCGCGCAGCAGCGAGGGCACGGGTTCGCTGTCGATGTCGTCGAACACCACGGTGGCGCTCGCGTCGGCCAGCACCACCAGGCGTTGCGCTTCGGGCAGCGGCAGTTCGCAGCCCTGTGCATCGAGCAGACCCAGCGCCACCGGGATCAGGAAGGGCTGCTTCACGGCCTGGCCCGGCGTGGGCGCGCAGTGCTGGCTCAGCGTGAGCGTGTAGCGGCGGGCCTCGGCGTCGTAGCGGCCTTCGGCGCGCACGCGCGGCGTGCCGGCCTGGCTGTACCAGCGCTTGAACACCTCGAGCTGGCGCGCCAGCGCGCTGTCGGGGTTGGCGTCGGCGATGGCCTGGGCGAAGTCGTCGCAGGTCACGGCCTGGCCGTCGTGGCGCTCGAAGTAGAGCTTCATGCCGCGCGCAAAGCCCTCGCGGCCCACCAGGGTCTGCATCATGCGCACGACCTCGGCGCCCTTTTCGTAGACCGTGACGGTGTAGAAGTTGTTGATCTCGACGTAGCTGTCGGGGCGCACGGGGTGCGCCATGGGGCCCGCGTCCTCGGGGAACTGCGCGGTGCGCAGCACGCGCACGTCTTCGATGCGCTTGACCGCGCGCGCCGAGGGCTCGGCGCACAGGTCCATGCTGAACTCCTGGTCGCGAAAGACGGTGAGGCCTTCTTTCAGCGAGAGCTGGAACCAGTCGCGGCAGGTCACGCGGTTGCCGGTCCAGTTGTGGAAGTACTCGTGGCCCACCACCGACTCGATGTTGGCGAAGTCGGTGTCGGTGGCGGTGGCGCTGTTGGCCAGAACGTACTTCGTGTTGAAGATGTTCAGGCCCTTGTTCTCCATCGCGCCCATGTTGAAGTCGCTGGTGGCGACGATCATGAAGCGTTCGAGGTCGAGCGGCAGGCCGAAGCGGGCCTCGTCCCAGGCCACGCTGGCGATCAGCGACTGCATGGCGTGTTCGGTCTTGTCCATGTCGCCGCGGCGCACGAAGACCTGCAGCAGGTGTTCCTTGCCGCTGCGCGAGACGATGCGCTGCTCGCGCGCCACCAGGTTGCCCGCGACCAGCGCGAACAGGTAGCTGGGCTTGCGGTGCGGGTCGACCCACTTCGCGAAGTGGCGGCCATCGGGGAGGGGGCCTTCCTCCACCAGGTTGCCGTTGGACAGCAGCACCGGGTAGCGCGCCTTGTCGGCGCGCAGCGTCACGGTGTAGCTGGCCATCACGTCGGGCCGGTCGAGGAAGTAGGTGATGCGGCGAAAGCCCTCGGCCTCGCACTGCGTGAAGAAGGTGCCCTGGCTCACGTAGAGGCCCATGAGCTGGCTGTTCTTCTCGGGTGCGCAGGTGGTGAAGATCTCGAGCGTGAAGGGCTCGTTGCCCTCGGGCAGGTTGTCCAGCACGAGCTGGCCCGCGTCCATCTTGAAAGAGCAGCCCGCGCCGTTGACCAGCACGCGCGCCAGGTTCAGCTCTTCGCCGTCCAGGCGCAGCGGCTGCGCGGCCACGGCGGCGTTGCGGCGCAGCGTCATGCGGTTGAGCACGCGCGTCTTGGCCGGGTCGAGGTCGAAGGTGAGTTCGACCGTGTCGATCCAGTAGGCGGGTGGTGCGTAGTCTTCACGGCGCACCACGGTGGTGGGCCCTTCACGCAGAGAACTCATGGTCAGACCCCCTGTTTGAGCGAAGCTTCGATGAAGGCGTCGAGATCGCCGTCGAGCACTTTCTGGGTGGCCGAGATCTCGACGTTGGTGCGCAGGTCCTTGATGCGGCTGTTGTCCAGCACGTAGGAGCGGATCTGGTGGCCCCAGCCGACGTCGGTCTTGGTGTCCTCCAGCTTCTGCTGCTCTTCCATGCGCTTGCGCATTTCGTGGTCGTACAGGCGCGAGCGCAGCCGCTTCCAGGCCACGTCGCGGTTGCTGTGCTGGCTGCGGCCGTCCTGGCACTGCACCACGATGCCGGTGGGAATGTGCGTGAGGCGCACCGCCGAATCGGTCTTGTTGATGTGCTGGCCGCCGGCGCCGCTGGCGCGGTAGGTGTCCACGCGCACGTCGGCCGGGTTGATCTCGATCTCGATCGTGTCGTCGACCTCGGGGTACACGAAGATGGACGCGAACGAGGTGTGGCGGCCGCCCGAGCTGTCGAAGGGGCTCTTGCGCACCAGTCGGTGCACGCCGGTTTCGGTGCGCAGCAGGCCGAAGGCGTATTCGCCCTCGACCTTGATGGTGGCGCTCTTGATGCCCGCGGTGTCGCCGGGGGTTTCGTCTTCCACCGTGGTGGTGAAGCCCTTGCGCTCGGCGTAGCGCAGGTACTGGCGCAGCAGCATGCTGGCCCAGTCGCAGGCCTCGGTGCCACCGGCGCCAGCCTGGATGTCCACGAAACAGTTCAGGGGGTCCGCCGGGTTGTTGAACATGCGGCGGAATTCGAGCCGCTCGACCTCGGCCTGCACTTTGGCGGCCTCGTCGGCGATGGTGCGCAGGCCGGCTTCGTCGTTGTCGGCGGCCGACATCTCGAACAGCTCGCTGTTGTCGGCCAGTTCACTGCCGAGCCGGTCGAGCACCAGCACCACGTCTTCGAGCGACTTGCGCTCCTTGCTCAGGTCTTGCGCGCGCTTGGGGTTGTCCCAGACGGTCGGGTCTTCGAGCGCGGACTCGACTTCCTTCAGCTTCGATGCCTTGGCATCGTAGTCAAAGATACCTCCGCAGTTCGACCACCCGGGTGCTGAGGTCCTTGAGCTGGCTCTGAATGGCGTTGATCTGTTCGGCGTCCATGGTCGTTCCTGCGGTCAATCGGGCAAAGGCGCGATTTTCTCATGGCCACAGCGGCGGAGCGTGGGGGCCTCACGATCCGGCGCCGGGCCGCCCCCAGCCGGATCGGCCCCCTCGGGGGGCAGCGACCCGCGCAGCGGCGGAGCGTGGGGGCATCAATACCGCCAGGTCGCGCCGAACATCACGGCGGCGGTGCCCAGGATCTGCACCTCCAGGCCCGCGCGGTCGGTCAGCCGGTAGCCCACCGCGGGCACGATGGCCGGCGAAAAGCCGCCCACGTTGCCCGGCACCTTGTTCTTGTACTGGCCCACGTAGCCGTAGATCACACCCGCGCTCACCTGGGCGTACACCTGGGGCCAGTTCGCAAGCAGGTTGTTCCAGCGCTTGCCCGCGTAGAGGTAGCCCGAGGGCTGGCCGAAGGAGTTGCGAAACAGCGAAAGGCCGCAGAAGCGGTCGTCGGGCAGGTGGCGGTTGAGCGCCAGCGCGACCACGGGCCGGTGCTCGGGGTCGTGCGACCAGTGGTGCGTGTACGGCGAGGCGAACACCTCGTAGGCCGCCTGCCCGTCGGGCAGCGGGTCGTCCCAGCCGGGGCAGGCATTGAAGGCGAAGGCGGGGCCGCTGCAGAGCAGGGCGGTCAGGAGGGGCAGGCGTCGGAAATGCATCGCGCGAGTCTGCCACCGCGGCGGGCTGCACCTGTGTCCAGGTGCATCGAATCAGGTTTTGTCCGACAGGAACGCCTCGATCAGCGCCGCCAGCAGGGCCGGCTGGTCGTGGTGCATCATGTGCCCGGCATCGGGCACCACCTCGTGCCGCAGGTTGGGCACATGGCCGATGCGCTGCAGGAATTCGGCCAGCGTGTAGCGGCCCTTCCACCACTGGCCCAGGCTGTCGTCACCGGCCGTGACCACCAGCGTCGGCGCGCCGATGCGCTGGTACACCGCGATCGCCTCGTCGGGCCGGAACAGCACCGCGTTGCTCACCTTGTGCGCCGAATCGCCCAGGATCGCCCAGCGGCCCTCGCTGTTGGGCCGGGCCCACTGGCGCGCAAGCCAGTCGGCCTTGTCGGGCGCCAGGCGCGGGTTGGTCTTCATGAGGCGGCGCGCCACGCCATCGGCGTCGGTGTAGTCGCTCAGGTCCATGTCGCCGCGGCGCTGGGCGCGGATCTCGTCGAGCCAGTGGGCGTAGCGCGTGGGCGCCTGCGCCGGCACCGAGGCCGGCATGCCGAAGCCTTCGAGGTTCACCAGGCGGCGGATGCGCTGCGGCCGCGCGCCCGCGTACAGCGTGGCCACGTGGCCGCCCATGCTGTGGCCCACGAGGTCCACCGCGCGATCGCCGAACAGGGTGTCGAGCAGCGCGTCGAGATCGCCCAGGTAGTCGGGGAACCAGTAGCTGTCGGGCGCCGGGCCATCGAAGGTGGTGTCGCCGTAGCCGCGCCAGTCGGGCGCCACGATGTGGCGCTGCTCGCGCAGCGTGTCCACCACGAACTGCCATGACGCGGCCACGTCCATCCAGCCGTGCACCAGCACCAGCGGTGGCCGCGAGGGGTCGGGTTCGCCCCAGCTGCGCACGTGGTAGCGCCAGCCGCGGATGGGCAGGAAGTCGCTGCGGGAGGGGCGTTGCACTTGGTACATTCGATCGATCATAAAGACGCGAGAGGAGACACCCATGCGCCGCCGTCAAGACCGCGACACCGCGCCCGCTGCCGCACCGGACCGGTACGCGAGCCTGCACGCGGGCTTTCGCTGGCGGGTGCCCGAGGCCTTCAACATGGCCGAGGTCTGCATGCGGCGCTGGGCCACCGATCCCGAGACCGCACGCCAGACCGCGGTGATCGCCACCGCCCCGGGCCAGCCCGACCGCCGCCACAGTTACGCCGAGCTGTTCGCGCAGGCCAACCGGCTGGCGAACGCGCTGCAGGTGCTGGGCGTGCAGCGCGGCGACCGCGTGGCCATCGTGCTGCCGCAGCGCTTCGAGACCGCGGTGGCCTACATGGCGGTGCTGCAGCTCGGCGCCGTGGCCATGCCGCTGTCGCAACTCTTCGGCCCCGAGGCGCTGCAGTTCCGCCTGCACGACAGCGAGGCCGTGCTCGCGGTCTGCGACGCCAGCACGCTCGCCGCGGTGCAATCGGTGAGCGCACACTGCCCGCGCCTGCAGGACGTGATCGCGGTCGACGCCGTGGGCGGCAGCGCACTCGACTGGACCGCGCTGCTCGCGCAGCAGCCCGAGGCCTTCGAGCCCGCGCACACCCACGCCGACGAGGCCGCGGTGCTGATCTACACCAGCGGCACCACCGGCAACCCCAAGGGCGCGCTCATTCCGCACCGGGCGCTGATCGGCAACCTCACGGGCTTCGTGTGCAGCCAGAACTGGTTCGGCTTCGACCCCTTCGACGCCGCGAAACCCTCGGATGCGGTGTTCTGGTCGCCCGCCGACTGGGCCTGGACCGGCGGCCTCATGGACGCGCTGCTGCCCACGCTGTACTTCGGCCGGCCCATCGTGGCGCACAACGGTCGCTTCTCGGCGCAGACCGCGTTCGAACTCATCGAGCGCCACGGCGTGACGCACAGCTTCCTGTTTCCCACCGCGCTCAAGGCCATGATGAAGGCCTTTCCGCAGCCGCGACGGCACTTCCGCCTCGCGCTGCAGGGCCTCATGAGCGCGGGCGAGGCCGTGGGCGACGCGGTCTACCACTGGTGCCGCGACGGGCTCGGCGTGCCGGTCAACGAGATGTTCGGCCAGACCGAGATCAACTACGTGGTGGGCAACTGCACGCGCCTGTGGCCCGCCAAGCCCGGCAGCATGGGCAAGGGCTACCCCGGCCACCGGGTGGCGGTGATCGACGAGGAGGGCCGCGAATGCCCCGTGGGCGTGCCGGGCGACGTGGCGGTGCACCGGCTCGACGTGCACGGCGAGCCCGACCCGATCTTCTTCCTGGGCTACTGGAAGAACGAGGCCGCCACGCGCGGCAAGTACACCGGCGACCCGGCGGACAGCTGGTGCCGCACCGGCGACCTCGCGGTGCGCGACGCCGACGGCTACCTGTGGTACCAGGGCCGTGCCGACGACGTCTTCAAGGCCGCGGGTTACCGCATCGGCCCCAGCGAGATCGAGAACTGCCTGGTCAAGCACCCCGCCGTGGCCAACGCCGCCGTGGTGCCCAAGCCCGACGCCGAGCGCGGCGCGGTGGTGAAGGCCTACGTCGTGCTGTCGCCCGGGTACACGGGCGACGCGGCGCTGATCGCCGAGCTGCAGGCCCATGTGAAGGGTCGGCTTGCGCCCTACGAGTACCCGAAAGCCATCGAGTTCATCGACGCCCTGCCCATGACCACCACTGGCAAGGTGCAGCGGCGCGTGCTGCGGCTGCAGGAGGAAGCGCGCGCGAAGGCCGCGGAGCGCTAGCCGCCCAGGGCCTTGGTCAGGCGCGCGGCCGAGGCGCGCAGCGCGTCCACGAACGAAGGCTTTGCGCGCGGCTCGGGCACCGTGAGCGTGAGCGCGCCCACCAGCTCGTGCCCGGCGCGCCACACCGGCGCCGAGATGCCCACCAGGCCCGCCACCCGATCGCCCGTGAGCGCCACGTAGCCGTCGCGCCGCACCTGCTCGTAGAGCTTGCCGCGCGCCCCGGCGAAGGCCATGAGCACGCGCCCGCCCGCGCCGCGGTTCAGCGGCAGCAGATCGCCCGCACGCACGTGGTCGCGCAACAGGTGCGGCGAGTCCACACGGAACAGCACCAGGCGCTGATCGCCCTGGCGCACATGAAAGGCCACGCTCTCCTGCGTTCGCGCCCCGAGCGCGCGCATCTCGGGCAGCACCAGGTCTTCGAGCGAAAAGGCTTCGGCGTGCAGCGCCGCGAGGCGGGCGATCTCGGGCCCGAGGGCCCAGCGGCCTTCGGGCGTGCGCTGCACCAGGCCGCCATGGGCCAGCGAGGCGAGCAGACGCAGCACAGTGCTGTTGTACAGGCGCGTGCGCTCGGCGAGTTCGCTCACGCCCAGCGAGCGGTCGCCCGGGCGGAACGCGGCCAGCAGGCTGATTGCGCGATCCACCGCAGCGGCACCGCCGGGAGCGGCATTGTCGTCGGCGACCGAGGCGTGGGAAGACTTGCGGGGCATGGGCGCACTCCGGCGGTTTGACAGGCCTGTGACCGGTTCTTATCATCGGTCCACGGTACAGAAACAACGGTCCATCCTACAGACTAAACGATGTCATGACAACCGATGTCCTCATCAGCGAGGTCGGCCCGCGCGACGGCCTGCAGAGCGTCAAGGCCACCATGCCCACGGCGCACAAGCTGGCCTGGATCGACGGCCTGCACGCCGCAGGCCTGCGCGAGATCGAGGTCGGTTCGTTCGTGCCGGCGCGGCTGTTGCCGCAGATGGCCGACGTGGCCGAGGTGGTGCGGCACGCGCTCACCAGGCCCGGCCTCACGGTGATGGCGTTGGTGCCCAACGTGCGCGGCGCCGAGGCGGCGCTGGCCAGCGGCGTGCACAAGCTCACGCTGCCGGTCTCGGCGAGCGAGGCGCATTCGCTGGCCAATGTGCGCAAGACGCGCGCGCAGATGGTCGACGAGGTGCGCGCGGTGGTGGCGCTGCGCAGGGCCAGCGCGCCGCGGGTGCGCGTGGAGGCCGGCGTGTCCACCGCCTTCGGCTGCACCCTGCAGGGCCCCGTGCCCGAGGACGACGTGGTGCGCCTGGCCGTGGCGCTGGCCGAGGCCGGCGCCGACGAGATCGGCCTGTCCGACACCACGGGCATGGCCAATCCGGCGCAGGTTCGGCGGCTGTTCCGGCGCGTGCGCGCCGAGATCGGCGAGCGCACCGGCGCGGCCCACCTGCACAACACGCGCGGCCTGGGCCTCGCCAACTGCCTGGCCGCGCACGACGCGGGCGTGCGCACCTTCGACAGTTCGCAGGGCGGCCTGGGCGGCTGCCCCTACGCGCCGGGCGCCTCGGGCAACGTGGTCACCGAAGACCTGGTCTTCATGTTCGAGGCCATGGGCGTGCGCACCGGCGTGGACCTCGACCGCCTGATGGCTGCGCGCGAGTTCTTGCGCGCCGGCCTGCCCGGCGAGCCTGTATACGGCATGACGCCCGAAGCCGGCCTCACGCGCGGCTTCACCTACGCCGACGGCCGTGTCCCGGCCGCAATGAAAGGCACCGCATGAACCCTTCCCACGAACTGCCTCTGAGCGGCCTGCGCGTGGTCGAGCTCACGCACATGGTGATGGGCCCGACCTGCGGCCTGATCCTGGCCGACCTCGGCGCCGAGGTGATCAAGGTCGAGCCGCTGGGGGGCGACAGCACGCGCCGCCTGCTGGGGTCGGGCGCAGGTTTCTTCGGCACCTTCAACCGCAACAAGAAGAGCCTCGCGGTCGACGTGAAGGACCCGCGCGGGCGCGAGATCGTGCTGCGCCTGCTGGCGCGCGCCGACGTGTTCAGCGAGAACTTCAAGAGCGGCACCATGGACCAGCTGGGCCTGGGCCACGAGGCGCTGACCCGGCTCAATCCGCGCCTCATCAGCGTGTCGCACAAGGGCTTCCTGCCCGGTCCCTACGAACACCGCACCGCGCTCGACGAGGTCGTGCAGATGATGGGCGGCCTGGCCTACATGACCGGTCCCGAAGGCCGGCCGCTGCGCGCGGGCACCAGCGTCAACGACATCATGGGCGGCATGTTCGGCGCCATCGGCGTGCTCGCCGCGCTGGCACAGCGCGAGAAGACCGGCCGCGGTCAGCGCGTGCAGAGCGCGCTGTTCGAGAACAACGTGTTCCTCATGGCGCAGCACATGATGCAGTTCGCCGTCACGGGCCGGCCCGCCGCACCCATGCCCGGGCGCATCAGCGCCTGGGCGGTGTACGACGTGTTCACCGTGAAGGACGGCGAGCAGGTGTTCCTGGCCGCCGTGAGCGATTCGCAGTGGGCGCTGATGTGCGAGGCCTTCGGCTTCGACGACTTGCGCGACGACCCGCGCCTGGTGGGCAACAATGCCCGCGTGCAGGCCCGCGACTGGATGCTGCCGCTGCTGCGCGAGCGCTTCGCGGGCTTCAGCGCCGCCGAGCTCGGCGCGCGCTTCGAGCGCATCGGCCTGCCCTACGCCCCCATCACGAAGCCGCAAGACCTGTTCGACGACCCGCACCTGCTGGCCAGCGGCGGGCTGGCCGAGGTGCGCCTGCCGCCCGACACGAGCTGCGCCGGCCGGCCCGTGCAGACGCGCACCGCGCTGCTGCCCATCACGCTCGATGGCGCACGGCCCGGCGTGCGCTCGGCGCCGCCCGCTCTGGGTGAACACAGCGAGGCCGTGCTCACCGAACTCGGCTACACGCCGGCCGAGATCGCGCAGCTGCGCGAGGCCGGCGTGCTGGCTCAGCGCTGCGCCGCGGTGGCCGGTTCGGCCACGTAGATCTCCACCCGGCGGTTCAGCGCACGGCCCTGGGGCGTGCCGTTGTCGGCGACGGGTTCGCGCGAGCCGCGGCCGTCGGTGCTGATGCGCGCGGCCGATACGCCGCGGCCCACCAGGTAGTCGCGCGTGGCGTTGGCGCGGTCGAACGACAGCGGGTTGTTGATCGCGTCGCTGCCCGAGCTGTCGGTGTGGCCGATGATGGACACCTGCGTGGCCTGGTTCTGCTGCAGCGTGGTGGCGAACTGGCCCAGCACGCGCACCAGCGTGGGGCTCAGCGTGGAGCGGCCCGAGGCGAAGCCCGCGTCGGCCGGCACGTCGAGCTTGAGGCGGTTGTCGGCGGTCTGGCTCACGCCGATGCCGGTGCCGGCCGTGGCCGCTTCCATCTGCTTTTTCTGCTCCTGCATGCGCGTGGACCAGATGTAGCCACCCAGCGCACCCGCGCCCGCGCCCAGCACCGCGCCCTGCGCCGCACCCTTGGAGCCTCCCGTGAGGCCGCCCAGCACCACACCGGCCGCCGCGCCGATGCCCGCGCCCTTGGCGCTGTCCCGTTGCGTTTCGCTCATGTTGGCGCAGCCCGTGACGGCGATGGCCGCGGCCACGGTGAGCAGGGTCAGGCCGCGCGTGAAGGAAGAGGGGGAGGTGTTCATGAAGGCGTTCCTCGCGGTTCGTGGATCGGAGAGGTCGGAGGGGCCGCGGCACAGGCACCACGGTCCGTGGGTTGAAGACCACCGCCTAAACTTACACCCCGTCCGGTATCTGTGCCGTAGGACGTATCTGAATTTACAAACCCTTTCCACCGCTCCGATGAAACACCTGCCCCTGGGCCAGAGCCCGCTGCATGTCTCGCCCATCTGCCTGGGCACCATGACTTTCGGTGAACAGGTCGACCAGCCCACCGCCCACGCCATCCTCGACCGATCGTTCGAGCGCGGCGTGAACTTCATCGACGCCGCCGAGATGTACTCGGTGCCCGCGCGCGCCGAAACCTGCGGCGCCACCGAAACCATCATCGGCCACTGGTTCGCGCGCACGCCGGGCCTGCGCCAGAAGGTGGTGCTCGCGACCAAGGTGGCCGGGCCCTCGCGCGGCATGCCCTGGATCCGCGGCGAGGTGGCGGGCCTGAGCAAGGCCGAGATCGTCAACGCCTGCGAGGGCAGCCTGCGCCGCCTGCAGACCGACGTGATCGACCTGTACCAGATCCACTGGCCCGCGCGCAACGTGCCGGCCTTCGGCGCGCTGTACTTCGACCCGTCCAAGGACAAGCCGCACGCGTCCATCCACGAGCAGCTCGACGCCATGGCCGACCTGGTCAAGGCCGGCAAGGTGCGCGCGATCGGTCTTTCCAACGAAACACCCTATGGCGTGCACGAGTTCGTGCGCCTGGCCGAGCAGCACGGCCTGCCGCGCGTGGCCACGGTGCAGAACCCCTATTGCCTGATCAACCGCAGTTACGAGAACGGCCTCGACGAAAGCTGCCACCGCCTGGGCGTGTCGCTGCTGGCCTACTCGCCGCTGGGCTTTGGCCTGCTCACCGGCAAGTACGACGACACCGGCCTGGTCGGTGACCACGGCCGCATGGCGCTGTACGACAGCATGCGCAAACAGCGCTGGGGCCGGCCCGAGGCGCTGGCCACGGCCAGGCGCTACAACGCGCTCGCGCGCGAGCACGGGCTCACGCCCGCGCAGCTTGCGCTGGCCTTCTGCTACCGCAACTGGCGCGTGGCCAGCACCATCATCGGCGTGACCAGCGTGGCCCAGCTCGACCAGTGCCTGGACGCCTGGGACGTGTCGCTCACGCCCGAGCTGCTGACCGCGATCGACCAGATCCGCTGGGAATCGCGCGACCCCGCGCAATGAGCAAGAAGGCCGCACACGTCAGCGAAACGCCCGCCACCGCCTGGCTCAAGGCGCACGGCGTGGCGTACACCGAGCATCCCTACGAGTACCTGGAGCACGGCGGCGCGCAGCACAGCGCGCAGGTGCTGGGCCTGGACCCGTTCGCGGTGGTCAAGACCCTGATCATGCAGGACGAGGCCGCGCGGCCCCTGGCCGTGCTCATGCACGGCAACCGCACGGTGTCGACCAAGAACCTCGCGCGGCAGATCGGCGCCAAGTCGGTCGAGCCCTGCAAGCCCGAGGTGGCCAACCGCCACAGCGGCTTCCTGGTGGGCGGCACCTCTCCGTTCGGGCTCAAGCGCGCCATGCCGGTGTGGGTCGAGTCCACCGTGCTCGAATTGCCGAAGATCTGGATCAATGGGGGCCGCCGCGGCTTTCTGGTGGGCATCGCGCCCGCGGTGCTCACGGCGCCCCTGGGCGCGCGGCCGGTGCAGTGTGCGCTGGCAGAATGACGCCCCCTGTCGACATCGAGTGAGGAGACACTCTTGCAAGCGTTCTACCCCGCGCTGGCCACACTGGCCGCGTACCTGATCGGATCGCTGTCGTTCGCGGTGCTGGTGAGCCGCCTCATGGGCCTGTCGGACCCGCGCACCTACGGCAGCAAGAACCCCGGCGCCACCAACGTGCTGCGCTCGGGCAACAAGGCCGCGGCGGTCATCACCCTGCTGCTCGACGCCTTCAAGGGCTGGCTGCCGGTGGTGCTGGTGCAGGTCTATGGCGAGCGCTTCGGCCTGGGCGCGGGCACCGTGGCGCTGGTGGGCTTCGCGGCCTTCCTGGGCCACCTGTTCCCCGTGTTCTTCCGCTTCCAGGGCGGCAAGGGCGTGGCCACGGCGGCCGGCGTCATCCTGGCCTTCAACCCCTGGCTGGGTCTGGCCTCGTTGGCCACCTGGCTCATCATCGCGGTGTTCTTCCGCTACTCGTCGCTCGCGTCCATCGTCACCGCGGTGTTCGCGCCGGCCTACTACCTGCTCGGCGCCGACGTGGCCTGGGATGCGCCGGGCGCCATGGTGCTCGGCCTGGCCGCCATGGCCGTGCTGCTGGTGTGGCGCCACGCCGAGAACATCAACCGCCTGATCGCGGGCACCGAAAGCAAGCTGGGATCGAAGAAGAAATGAGCCAGGACATCACCCGCGTCGGCATGGCCGCGCGCTACAGCGAAGCCGCCGTGTTCAACGGCATCGTGTTCCTCGCGGGCATGGTGCCCGAGCGCGGCGACGTCGACATCCGCGGCCAGACCGAGGACGTGCTGCAGCAGGTGGAGCAGCGCCTGCGCGAATGCGGCAGCGACAAGTCGCGCATCCTGCGCACCGAGATCTTCCTCACCGACATCCGCGACATCGCGGCCATGAATGAAGTGTGGGACGCCTGGGTGGTGCCCGGCGCCGCGCCGCCGCGCGCGACCGTGCAGGCCGCGCTGGCCAACCCGGCCTACCGCATCGAGATCGTGGTCACGGCCGCCCAGGCCTGAGACCGGCCCCGCGCTACTTCTTGTCCAGCGTGAGCTGGTCGTTGGTGCGCTGCAGCTGAAAGCGCGTGAGGAAGGTGTTGCCCAACAGCACGTAGGGCATGGGCTGCGGCAGCACGATGGCCGACACCGCGTACACCTGGGCCTCGCCCACGCGCACCGTGTCGAGCTGCAGCTGGTGGCCCACCACGTTGCCGTTGGCGGTGGACACCTGCACCTTGGTGCCCTTCTCAAAGGGCAGGCCCAGGCGGCGCGCCTCGGGCTCGCCGATGACCACCTGGCTCGCGCCCGTATCGACCATGAACTGCACGGCGCGGCCGTTGATCTGGCCCGGCGGCAGGAAATGGCCGCGGCTGTCGGCGGTGATCACGATGCGCCGCGCGCCTTCGGACGGTGTGTGATCGCGCCCATGGCTCACCGGGTCTTCGCCCACCCGCAGCGTCTGGCGCCGGCCCTGCACCTCGATGGTGGCGGTGTCGCCCTGCACCGCGAGCACGCGCACGCCCTGGTGCACCTGGCCCGCGGTGACGAAGCGCGGCGCACCGCCGTCGACCACGATCAGCGCCTTGTTGCCCGACACGCCCGTGAGCGCGACGGACTGCGCCAGTGCCAAGCCGGCCGTGCCCAGGAGCAACGCCGCCAGCAGGCCTTGCCTCATGGTCAGTCGCGGAAGTTATTGAA
This sequence comes from Hydrogenophaga sp. T2, assembly GCF_049843535.1. Lineage (NCBI taxonomy): Bacteria > Pseudomonadati > Pseudomonadota > Betaproteobacteria > Burkholderiales > Comamonadaceae > Hydrogenophaga > Hydrogenophaga sp. T2. Next base: position 31,080 of record NZ_JBBHZJ010000010.1, read on the forward strand.
GGAGAGGGGCAGGTCCTTCATCTCGGTGCGGATGATGGCCATGGCCGCCTGCAGGTCGTCGCGCTTGGCGCCGGTCACGCGCACCGCGTCGCCCTGGATGGCGCCCTGCACCTTGAGCTTGCTGGCCTTGATGGCCTGCTGGATCTTCTTGCCGTCTTCGGTGGCGATGCCGTTGCGCACCTTCACCACCTGCTTGACCTTGTCGCCGCCCATCTTCTCGACCTTGCCGATGTCGAGGAAGCGCACATCGACGTTGCGCTTGGCGAGCTTGTTGCGCAGCACGTCTTCGATCTGCTGGAGCTGGAAGTCGGCGTCGCCGAACAGCGTGATCTCCTTGTCCTTGAGCTCGATCGCGGCGCTCGTGCCCTTGAAATCGAAGCGCGTGCCGATTTCGCGCGACACCTGGTCGACGGCATTCTTGACTTCGACGAGATCGGCTTCGAGGACGGTGTCAAACGAGGGCATGGGGCGGTCGGAAAGCGGGTGAGAAAATCGCGGCCATGATAGTCGAGAAGCAAGTGCCGCTGCAGGCCCACAACAGCTTTGGCATCGTGGCCAAGGCCCACCACCTGGCGCGCATCCGCCACGAGGACGACCTGACCGCGCTGCGGTCCGATCCGGCCTGGGCCGCGCTGGTGCGCGAGCAGCCGCCCTTCGTGCTCGGCGGCGGCAGCAACCTGGTGATCACGGGCGACGTGAAGCCGCTGGTGCTCAAGGTGGAGATCGCCGGCCGGCGCCTGATCGAGGAGACCGCGCGCGGCTGGCTGGTGGAGGCCGGCGCGGGCGAAAACTGGCACACCTTCGTGCAGTGGACGCTGGCGCAGGGCTGGCCCGGTTTGGAGAACCTGGCGCTGATCCCGGGCACCGTGGGCGCCTCGCCGGTGCAGAACATCGGCGCCTACGGCGTGGAGCTGCAGGACCGTTTCCATTCGCTCGACGCGATCGACCTGCGCAGCGGCGAGCGCTTCACGCTCGACGCCGCGCAATGCGGCTTCGGCTACCGCGACTCGGTGTTCAAGCACCTGCCCACCGACGCGCGCGATTTCGGCCTGGCGGGCCGCGCGCTGATCACGCGCGTGCGGCTGCTGCTGCCCAAGCCCTGGAAGCCCGTGCTGGGCTACGCCGACCTCGAACGCAAGATGGCCGAGACCGGCAACAACGCCCCCGATGCGCGCACGCTGTTCGAGTGGATCTGCGCGATCCGCCGCGCCAAGCTGCCCGACCCGGCGGTGATCGGCAACGCGGGCAGCTTCTTCAAGAACCCCACGGTCACGCCCGAGCAGTGCGCCGACATCATCGCGCGCGAGCCCAAGGTGGTGCACTACCCCATGCCCGACGGCACGGTGAAACTGGCCGCGGGCTGGCTGATCGACGCCTGCGGCTGGAAGGGCCGCGGCGTGGGCAACGCGGGCGTGTACGAGAAACAGGCCCTGGTGCTGGTGAACCGCGGCGGCGCCACGGGCGGCGAGGTGGTGACGCTGGCCAAGGCGATCCAGACCAGCGTCTACGAACGCTTCGGCATCCGGCTCGAGCCCGAGCCGGTGGTGATCTGAGGCCTCAGACCTCCGCGGCTTCGACCAGAAAGCGCACCCGCCGCTGACCCTGCCATTCGTCCGCGTCGAGGCGGAAGGCGATCTTCACGCGCGCGGGCAGCGGTTCGGTGTGGCCGAACCAGATGCCGTCCACCGGGTCGCCCTGGTGCTGCAGCTTGAGCGCCAGGTGCTTCTCGCCCACGATGCGCTGGCTCACCACGCGCACCTCTTCGCTGAACACCGGCGGCGCGAAGCCCTGGCCCCACACCTGGCCGTGCAGGGTGTCCACCAGATCGGGCCGGCGGTACTGGCGGTCCAGCGGGCCATCGGTTTCCACGCGGCGCTGCAGCGTGGCGGCGTCCAGCCATTCGTGCGCCACCTGCTGCAGCGCCTGCTCGAAGGTGTCCAGGTGCTCCTCGGCGATGGTGCAGCCCGCGGCCATGGCATGGCCGCCAAAGCGCAACAGCACGCCGGGGTGGCGCTTGGCCACCAGGTCGAGCGCGTCGCGCAGGTGAAAGCCCGCGATCGATCGGCCCGAGCCCTTGAGCTCGTGTTCCTTGCCGGGCGCGCTGCTCGCCGCGAACACGAAGGTGGGGCGGTGCAGCTTGTCTTTCAGGCGCGAGGCCACGATGCCCACCACGCCTTCGTGGAAGTCGGGGTCGAACACCACCAGGGCGGGCGGGGGCTGCTCGCTCTCATCGAACATCTCTTCGGCCAGCATCAGCGCCTGCTCGCGCATCTCGCCCTCGATGGCCTTGCGCTCGCGGTTGATGCCGTCGAGCGTGCGCGCGAGTTCGTCGGCACGGGTGGCGTCGTCGGTGATCAGGCACTCGATGCCCAGCGTCATGTCGGCCAGGCGGCCCGCGGCGTTCAGGCGCGGGCCAAGCGCGAAGCCGAAGTCGAAGGTGGTGGCGGTCTGCGGGCGGCGGCCGGCGGCGGCGAACAGCGCGGTCATGCCCGGCGGCAGCGCGCCCGCGCGCACGCGCTTCAGGCCCTGCGCCACGAGGCGGCGGTTGTTGGTGTCGAGCTTGACCACGTCGGCCACGGTGCCCAGGGCCACCAGCGGCAGCAGGCTGTCGATCTTGGGCTGCGTCTGGGCGTCGAACACGCCGCGTGCGCGCAACTCGGCGCGCAGCGCCAGCAGCACGTAGAACATCACGCCCACGCCCGCGATGCTCTTGCTTTCGAAGCCGCAACCGGGCTGGTTGGGGTTGACGATGGTGCAGTCGGCCGGCAGCACGGTGGCGCCGTTCTGCTGTGCGGGCAGGTGGTGGTCGGTCACGATCACCTCGAGCCCGAGCCCGCGCGCGGCGCGCACGCCGTCGAGGCTGGCGATGCCGTTGTCCACCGTGATGAGCACGTCGGCGCCGCTGGCCTTCACGCGCTGCGCGATCGGGGGCGTGAGGCCGTAGCCGTCGACCACGCGGTCGGGTACCAGGTAGTGCACGTTGTCGAAGCCCAGGGGCGCGCCCAGCAGGCGCAGGCCGCGCACGGCCACGGCGCAGGCGGTGGCGCCGTCGCAGTCGTAGTCGGCCACCACGCAGAGGCGGCGCTGCGCGGCCATGGCGTCGGCGAGGGCGCGCGCGGCTTCGTCGGCGCCCTTGAGCGTGGCGGGCGGCAGCAGGTGGGCGAGCGCGTCGTCGAGTTCTTCGCGCTGCGCGATGCCGCGCGCCGCGTACAGGCGCGCGAGCAGCGGGTGCAGGCCGCTCTGTTCAAGCGCCCAGGCGGCGCGCGGGGGGACGTCGCGGGTGGTGATCTTCATAGGGTCTCGAGCAGGTCGGCCACCTGGGAGGTGCGCGCCAGGCCCAGCGCGCGGGCCAGGCCTTGCCAGGGGGAAGGCGTGTGGGGCTGCAGCGTGACGGCGCTGCGCTCGCCGCAGAGTGTGAGGGCGAAGGGCCGGCCTTGTTGCGCCAGGGTCTGCAGTTCGGGCACGAGGCGGGCATCCAGCGCCTGCCAGGCCGCGCGCCAGGCCGCGGCATCGCCGCCGAGCGCGCTCGCGCGCAGGTCGTCGGCCACGGTGGGCGCGGGGCCGGGCGTCACGCCGGCATCGACCGCGCCCGCGGCGCTGAACCACAGGCCGTTCACCGCGGGCTGGCGCGCGGCCTCGCGCGCGTCGTTCACGGGGTGCGTGTAGAACAGCATCTGGGCCTCGTTCATGAGGCGTTGCAGCCAGCGTGCCTCGCTGCCTTGCGGCTGCCAGGGCGCGATCGAGCGGCCCGCCACACGGTCCAGGCTCGCGCAGCGCAGGCCGCGCAGGCGTTCACCGCTGGCGCGCCAACGCACGGGGCTGTCGAAGTGCAGGGCGAGGCCGTCTTCGGCGCACAGCGGCGCGAAGGCCTCGAACAGGCGGCGCGAGGCGGCTTCGTCGAGGCCGAACAGCTCGGCCGGTTGCAGCGTCACCTGGTCCATGCCCACCTGCAGGTGCACCGGGTGCACCCAGGCCTGGGGCTCGTGCGGTTGCGCGCTGTGCAGCGCGGCGCCGGGCCAGGCGTGATCGGCCACGGCCAGGCCCTGCGCCGTGGCGATCGCGCGCTCGTGCGGCAGGGTGGGGTCGGTGTGCTCGCCGCGGTCGCGCTGCTGCTCGCGCAGGCGGGGCAGCAGGGCCTGCAGGCGGGGCAGGGGGGGCCAGTCGGGGTGTTGTCCCTCGGCGCCGAGGGCGGCGAAGGGAACCACCCAGTGGGGCACGGGATCCTGGGCAGAAGGCATGGGCCGATTGTCGGGGATGCCACAATCCCCGGCTTCATCCATGCAAACCCCTTACGAACTCCTGCTGGGCTGGCGCTATACCCGCGCCGGCCGCGCCACGCGGCGCAACGGCTTCATTTCCTTCATCTCGGGCGTGTCCATGCTGGGCATTGCGCTGGGCGTGGCCGCGCTGATCATCGTGCTGTCGGTCATGAACGGCTTTCAGAAGGAGGTGCGCGACCGCATGCTGGGCGTGCTTTCGCACATCGAGGTGTTCGAGGCCAACGGCCAGGCCATCCCCGATCTGCCGCAGGTGCTCTCGCGCATCGAAGCGCGGCCCGAGGTGCTGGGCGCGGCCCCGTTCGTGGGCGCGCAGGCGCTGATCGCGCGCGGCGAAGACATGAAGGGCGTGCTGGTGCGCGGCATCGACCCGGCGCTGGAGCCGCGCGTGACCGACCTCGCGGCCGACCTTTCGGGCACCGTGCTGCCGCGCCTGCAGCCCGGTGGGTTCGGCATCGTGCTCGGCGGCGAGCTCGCGCGCAGCCTGGGCGTGGTGGCGGGCGACACGGTCACGCTGATTGCGCCCAGCGGCCAGGTCACGCCCGCGGGCGTGGTGCCGCGCGTGCGCACCATGACGGTGGTGGGCACCTTCGATTCGGGCCACTACGAGTACGACTCGGCCCTGGCCATGCTGCACCAGGACGACGCCGCGCGCATCTTCCGCGTCGAAGGGCCCACGGGCGTGCGCGTGAAGATCCGCGACCTGCACGCCGCGCGCGAGGTGGCGGTGCACATGGCGGCCGACCTGCCGCCGGGCCTGGTGGTGCGCGACTGGACGCGCCAGAACCGCACCTGGTTCGCGGCCGTGCAGCTCGAGAAACGCATGATGTTCATCATCCTCACGCTGATCGTCGCGGTGGCCGCGTTCAACCTCGTGTCCACGCTGGTCATGACAGTGACCGACAAGCGCGCCGACATCGCGATCCTGCGCACGCTGGGCGCGAGCCCATCGAGCATCATGGGCATCTTCGTGGTGCAGGGCGCGGCCGTGGGCGTGATCGGCACCGGCGTGGGCCTGCTGCTGGGCCTGGGCGTGGCCTTCAACATCGACACCCTGGTGCCCGCGCTCGAACGCCTGCTGGGCGCGAGCTTCCTGCCGCAGGACATCTACCTCATCAGCCGCATGCCGAGCGACCCGCAGCAGGGCGACATCGTGCCCGTGGCGGTGATCTCGCTGGTGCTGGCCTTCCTGGCCACGCTGTACCCGAGCTGGCGCGCCAGCCGCGTCAACCCCGCCGAGGCCCTCCGTTATGAATAAGGCCCCCACGCTCCGCCGCTGCGCGGGTCGCTGCCCCCCGTGGGGGTGCGTTTCGCCTTGGGGCGGCCCGGCGGCGAAACCCCTATGACGTCCTCCACCGTCCTGCAGGCCCGCGGCCTCACCAAGCGCTTCCACGAAGGTCGCATCGATCTCACCGTGCTGCACGGCGTGGACCTCGACGTGCACGCGGGCGAAACCCTCGCCATCGTCGGCGCCTCGGGCTCGGGCAAGAGCACGCTGCTGCACCTGCTCGGGGGTCTCGACGCGCCCAGCAGCGGCAGCGTCACGCTCAAGGGCCAGGCGCTGTCGCAGCTCTCGGCGACCGAGCAGGGGGCCTTGCGCAACCAGCACCTGGGCTTCGTCTACCAGTTCCACCACCTGCTGCCCGAGTTCAGCGCGCGCGACAACGTGGCCATGCCGCTGTGGATCCGCCGCCTGCCGCGCGCCGAAGCGGCCGAGCGCGCCACGCAGATGCTCGCGCGCGTGGGCCTGGGCGAGCGCATCGCGCACCGCCCGTCCGAGCTTTCGGGCGGCGAGCGCCAGCGCGTGGCGATCGCGCGCGCCCTGGTCACGCAGCCGGCCTGTGTGCTGGCCGACGAGCCCACGGGCAACCTCGACCGCGGCACCGCCGACGGCGTGTTTGCGCTCATGATGGACCTGGCGCGCGACCAGGGCACGGCCTTTGTGCTCGTGACGCACGACGAAAACCTGGCTGCGCGCTGCGACCGCGTGCTGCGTCTGACGGCCGGAACCCTGGCCTGAGGTACCATTGGGGGTATGGTTTCGCCCCGCCGACTGTCGTCCCTGTCCCGGTACCGCCCCCTCGCGTGGGCGCGTGCGGTGCTGTCTGACGCACATTCCTGAGCCCGGCGATCCACCCCCCTCCCCATTCTTCGCGCCACCTTCGATCGCCGGGCCCCAAGCCAGTGCCCGGCGCTGTCCGGCCCGCACACCCACCCCCCGCGGTGTGTCCAGGGCCTTTCGAAGGAGCCGTCGATGACCCCCGTTTCTTTTGCCGAGCGCACGCTCACCGAACTTGACCACGTGCGCCTGGAGCGCCTGCGCCGCCAGGGCGAAGCGCTGCGCGTGGGCGACCTGCTCGATCTTGCGAGCGTGGTGCCCTCGCGCGAGGTCGCGCCCGACGTGGTCACCATGTACTCGCAGGTGCTGGTGCAGGACGGCGAGGGCGAGGGCGGCAGCGCCGAGCCGCGCCGCCTCACCCTCTGCTACCCCGCCGACGCCGAGCCCGGCACCGGTTTCATCTCGGTGCTCTCGCCCGTGGGCCTGGCCCTGCTGGGGCTGCGCGTGGGCGAGGTGGCGCGCTGGAGCGCGCCCGATGGCCAGCCGCACACGGCCACGATCACGGCGCTGCTGTTCCAGCCCGAAGCCAGCGGCGACTACACCACCTGAGCGCGCCCCCGTGGCGGTGCGCGCGAAGCGCAGCGGCGACAATCGGTGCCCGACCCGAGACCGCCGATGTGGATCGACACCCATTGCCACCTGGACGCGCCCGAGTTCGATGCGCTGCCCGCCGACGCCTGGCACGCCGAGGCGCGCGCGCTCGGCGTGTCGTGCTGCGTGATCCCTGCGGTGGAGCGCGCCAACTGGGGCGCGGTGCGCGCGCTCGCGCACCGGCGCGGTGACCGCTACGCGCTCGGCATCCACCCGCTGTGCGTGCCGCGCGCGCTCGACGAGGACCTCGACGCGCTCGACGCCGCGCTCACCGCGCACCGCGACGACCCGCGCCTGGTGGCCGTGGGCGAGATCGGACTCGACTTCTTCGTGCCCGCGCTGATCGAGCCGGCCATGCGCGAGCGCCAGACGCGCTTTTACCGCGCGCAGCTGCGGCTGGCGCGCCGGCACGGCCTGCCGGTCATCCTGCACGTGCGGCGCAGCGCCGACGCGCTGCTCAAGGGCCTGCGCGAGCGGCCCGTGGCCGGCGGCATTGCCCATGCCTTCAATGGCAGCCTGCAGCAGGCGCAGGCCTTCACCGCGATGGGCTTTGCGCTGGGCTTCGGCGGCGCCATGAGCTTCGAGCCCGCGCAGCAGCTGCGCCGTCTGGCGCGCGAGCTGCCGCTCGAGTCGCTGGTGCTCGAGACCGACGCGCCCGACATCCCGCCCCAGTGGCTCTACGTGACCGCGGCCGAGCGCGCCGCGGGCCGTCCGCAGGGCATCAACCACCCGCGCGAGCTGCCGCGCATCGGCGCGGTGCTGGCCGGGTTGCGCGGCCTGCCGGTGGACGCGGTGGCGCAGGCCACCAGCGCCAACGCACGGCGCGTGCTGCCGCGGCTGGCCTTGCCGGCCGACGCCGCATGACGCGCCTCACCGGCCTGCCCCCGATCGCCGATGCCGGCACGCGCCTGCTGGTGCTGGGCAGTTTTCCCGGTGTGGCCTCGCTGCGCGCGCAGCAGTACTACGGCCACCCGCAGAACGCGTTCTGGAAGATCCTGGGCGCGCTCTGGGGCCTGCCGCTGGCGCAGGCCGCCTACGCCGAGCGCGTGGCCGCGCTGCACGCGCGCGGCCTGGGCGTGTGGGACGTGTACGCGAGCTGCGAGCGCGAAGGCAGCCTCGATGCCGACATCCGCGGCGCCACGCTCAACGACTTCGCGGCCTTGCGCGCGGCCTGCCCGCGGCTCGAGGCCATCGCCCACAACGGTGGCGAAAGTTATCGCCACGCGCGCCACACGCGCGCGCTCGGCCTGCCGGTGCACCGCCTGCCCTCCACCAGCCCGGCCAATGCAGGCTGGTCGTTCGAGCGCAAGCTCGAGGCCTGGCGCGGGGTGTTGGCGGCGTACGGCGTGGCATGAGGCGCACTCGCCGTTTGTAGTGATGCCGGCTTGGATGCAGAATCGCATCAGTTTTGATGCAGGAGAGTTCCATGCGAACCACCGTCACCATCGACGACGCGCTCTACGAAAAGGCCCTGGAGGTGGCGGACCCTGGCATGGACAAGGCCGACATCATCCGGGAAGCCGTCAAGACCTATGTTCGCGTGCAAGCGGCCAAACGCCTGGTCGCCCTGGGTGGCTCGATGCCCGACATGCCCGACGTGCCCCGACGCCGCACCGAGCCCGCCTCGAAATGAGGGTGCTTGTCGATACGTCGGTGTGGATCGACCACTTCCGCCAGGGCAACACCGCCTTGGTCGAACTCGTGCGGCTCGACCTGGTGCTCACGCACCCCATGGTCATCGCCGAGATCGCCTGCGGCACCCCACCCGCGCCCCGCGGCCAGACCCTGAGCAACCTGGCCATGCTGCAGGCTTGCAACGAAGCCAGCATGGGCGAGGTCATGGCCTTCATCGAGCGCGAAGAGCTGCATGGCCTTGGCTGTGGGCTCGTCGACTTGAACCTGCTGGCGTCGACACTCATCACGCCCGGGGCGGTGCTGTGGACCCTGGACAAACGCCTGGCCGATCTGGCCCGCCGCTTCCGCGTCGCGCACACCGCCGCGCTGCACTGATTTCCCCGCCTCATGAAAACCCCCGCCTCCCTGCCCGACGTCAGCATCTCCGAAGACGGCGAGGTGCGTTTCCTGCACCTCGGCACCGAATGGGTCCAGGGCTCGATGCTGCTCGACGCGCCGTTCGACATCGAGCTCGAGTACGTGCAGCGCATGATGGCCTGGCTGCTGTTCGTGGAGCCCGACAGTGTGGGCAAGCGCCGCGCGCTGCAGCTGGGCCTGGGTTCGGCCGCGCTCACCAAGTTCTGCTTCAAGCGCCTGCGCATGGACACCACCGCGATCGAGATCAATCCGCAGGTGGTGGCGGTGTGCCGGCGCTGGTTCAAGCTGCCGCCCGACAGCGCGCGCCTGCGCGTGCTGCTGGCCGACGCGGGCGAGGCCATCCGCGCCGACGAACACCTGCAACGCTACGACGCGCTGCAGGTCGACCTGTACGACCACGAGGCTGCCGCGCCCGTGCTCGACTCGGCCGATTTCTACGCCGACTGCCGCAACACCCTCACCGACGAAGGCTGCCTCACGGTCAATCTTTTCGGTCGCGATGCCAGCTACGAGCGCTCGCTGCAAAGCCTGAGCGAGGCCTTCGGCGCCGATGCGGTCTGGGCCTTCCGGCCCACGCGCGAAGGCAACACCGTGGTGCTGGCCCAGCGCCAGGCGAGCCGGCCCTCGCGCATGGAACTGCTGGCGCGCGCCGAGGCCGTGCAGCAGCGCTGGGGCCTGCCCGCGGTGAAGTGGCTGCGCCTGTTCCAACCCGTGGTCCGCTGACACCGCCATGAAAAAAGCCGCCGCCGAAGCCACCGTCCACCAAGGCCCGCTCGACTGGCGCCACCTGCTGCGCTGGCTGCGCGAGGACGGCGTGATCAGCGAAGCCGAGGCGCAGCGCACCGAAGCGCGCATCGCCACCGCGCACAGCACCCAGCACCCGCTGCAGCGGCTCGCGGTGGTGGGCATCGCGCGCGCCAGCGACGGCCATGTGCTCGACGCCGAGGCGCTCACGCAATGGCTGGCGCAGCGCAGCGGCCTCGACTATTGCCGCATCGACCCGCTCAAGGTCGACGTGGGCAAGGTGGCCGACGTGATGAGCGCGGCCTATGCCGAGCGCCACCGCGTGCTGCCGGTGCAGGTGAGCCCGGTGGAGGTGGTGGTGGCCACGGGCGAGCCCTTCGTGCGCGACTGGGTGGGCGAGGTCGAGCGCCAGACGCGCAAGAGCGTGCGCCTGGTGCTCGCGAGTCCGGCCGAGATCTCGCGCTACACGGGCGAGTTTTTCGCGCTCGCGAAGTCGGTGCGCGCGGCGCACAAGGCGGGCGGATCGGCGGGCATCAACAGCTTCGAGCAGCTGGTGGAACTGGGCAAGGCCAACAAACAGCTCGACGCCAACGACCAGGGCGTGGTGCAGGTGGTCGACTGGCTCTGGCAGTACGCCTTCGACCAGCGCGCGAGCGACATCCACCTCGAGCCGCGCCGCGACCAGGGCGTGATCCGCTTCCGCATCGACGGCGTGCTGCACCCGGTGTACCAGCTGCCGCTGGGCGTGATGAACGCCATGACCGCGCGCATCAAGCTGCTGGGCCGCATGGACGTGGTGGAGCGGCGGCGCCCGCAGGACGGCCGCATCAAGACGCTCAAGCCCGGTGTGGGCGGCGCGCGCGGCGACGAGGTGGAAATGCGCCTGTCCACGCTGCCCACGGCCTTCGGCGAGAAGCTGGTCATGCGCATCTTCGACCCCGAGTCCACGGTGAAAGACCTGGCCGCGCTGGGCTTCGGCGCGCACGACGCGCAGCGCTGGGAGGCGCTCACGCGGCGCCCGCACGGCATCGTGCTGGTCACGGGCCCCACGGGCTCGGGCAAGACCACCACGCTCTATGCCACGCTCAAACGCCTGGCCACCGAAGAGGTCAACGTGAGCACGGTCGAAGACCCGATCGAGATGATCGAGCCGGCCTTCAACCAGACCCAGGTGCAGCCGCAGCTCGACCTCGATTTCGCGCAAGGCCTGCGCGCGCTCATGCGCCAGGACCCGGACATCATCATGGTGGGCGAGATCCGCGACCTCGCGACCGCCGAGATGGCCGTGCAGGCCGCGCTCACGGGCCACCTCGTGTTCTCCACCCTGCACACCAACGACGCGCCCTCGGCCGTGATGCGCCTGATGGAGCTGGGCATTCCGCCCTACCTGATCAGCGCCACCGTGCTGGGCGTGCTCGCGCAGCGCCTGGTGCGCACGCTGTGCCCGGCCTGCAAGCAACCGCTCGACAAGGACGCGGTGGCGAGCAGCCGCGAACAGCTCGCCGAGGTGGTCAAGCCCTGGCAGATCTCGGGCGGCTACCGGCCTTACCAGCCGGTGGGCTGTGTCGACTGCCGCATGACCGGCTACCGCGGCCGCATGGGCCTGTACGAACTGCTCAGCGTCACCGAGGCATTCAAGGACAAGGTGAGCCGCGAGCCGAAGATGGAAGCCCTGCGCGCGCAAGGCGTGGCCGATGGCATGCGGCCGCTGCGCCTGGCGGGGGCGGCGCGCATCGCCGAAGGCCTGACCACGCTCGACGAGGTGCTGGCGGCCACGCCGCCACTGCAGTGAGCCAAAGGCCCCGCGGCGCGGGGCACGGCGGGCCGCGCCGATAATGCGGCGCTTCATGTCCGCTGCCCAGCCCCACCCCCACCTCGCCACCGGCCTGCTGATGGCCTCGCTCGGCTCGATCGCGTTCAGCGGCAAGGCCATCATCGTGAAGCTCGCGTACCGCTATGGCGTGGACGCGGTCACGCTCATCATGTACCGCATGCTGTTCGCGCTGCCGCTGTTCCTGGCGCTGGTGTGGTGGGCCAGCCGGCCGCGCAAGGGCCAGCGGCCCGCGCCGCTCACGCGGCGCGACTGGCTCGGCGTGATCGGCCTCGGCGTCACCGGCTACTACCTCGCGAGCTTTCTCGATTTCTGGGGCCTCGAATACATCACCGCGAGCCTCGAGCGGCTCATCCTCTACCTCAACCCCACGCTCGTGCTGGTGCTGGGCTGGCTGCTGTATGGCCGGCGCATCTCGCGCCTGCAGGCCATCGCCATGGCCGTGAGCTACGCGGGCGTGCTGCTGGTGTTCGGCCACGAGGCCGGCGTGCAGGGCCCCAACGCCGCGCTCGGCGCGGCCCTGGTGTTCGCGAGCGCGGTGAGCTACGCGGTCTATCTCGTCTACAGCGGTGAGCTCGTGAAGCGCCTGGGCTCGGCGCGCCTGGTGGGCCTGGCCACCAGCGTGGCCTGCGTGCTGTGCCTGGCGCAGTTCGCGCTGCTGCGGCCGATGTCGGCCGCGCTGGTGGCGCCCGAGGTGATCGGCCTGTCGCTGCTCAACGCCACGCTGTGCACCTTCGTGCCGGTGCTGCTGGTGATGATGGCCATCGAGCGCATCGGCTCGGGGCTGACCGCGCAGACCGGGATGATCGGCCCGATGTCCACCATCCTCATGGGCGTGTTCATCCTGGGCGAACCCTTCAACGGCTGGATCATCGCGGGCACGGTGCTGGTGCTCAGCGGCGTGTACCTGGTGACGCGCTTCGGCGCGCCCAAACCGACCAACAAGACTGGAGATTGATCACATGGACCTGGGCATCAAGGGCAAATGGGCACTGGTGGGCGGCGCGAGCAAGGGCCTCGGCCTGGGCTGCGCGCAGGCGCTCGCGGCCGAAGGCGTGAACGTGGTGATGGTGGCGCGTGGCGCCGAGGCGCTGCAGGCCGCGGCGCAGGCGATCCGCGCGGCGCAGCCCGGTGTGCAGGTGCTGCCGGTGGCCGCCGACATCACCACCCCCGCGGGGCGCGAGGCGGTGTTCGGCGCGGCCGGCGGGCCGGGCAAAGCCTTCGACATCGTGGTCACCAACGCGGGCGGCCCGCCGCCCGGCGATTTCCGCCAGTGGAGCCGCGACACCTGGATCGCCGCGCTCGACGCCAACATGCTCACGCCGATCGAGCTCATCAAGGCCACGGTCGACGGCATGGCCGAGCGTGGCTTCGGCCGCATCGTCAACATCACCTCGGGCGCGGTGAAGGCCCCGCTGCAGGTGCTGGGCCTGTCCAACGGCGCGCGCACCGGCCTCACGGGTTTCGTGGCCGGCCTGGCGCGCAGCGAGATCGCCGCGCGCGGCGTCACCATCAACAACCTGCTGCCCGGCGCCTTCGAGACCGAGCGCCTGCGCACCACGCTCGGCGGCCTGGCGCAGAAGCAGGGCCAGACCTACGAGGCCGTGGCCGATGGCCGCCGCCAGAACGTGCCGGCCAAGCGCTTCGGCAACGCCGACGAGTTCGGTGCGGTCTGCGCCTTCCTGTGCAGCCGGCACGCGGCCTACATCACGGGCCAGAACATCCTGGCCGACGGCGGCGCGTACCCGGGCACGTTCTGAGCCCGCTCAGCGCGCGCCGAAGGCCTGCAGCACGCCATTGAGGAAGGCGCTGCGCTCGCGGCGCGATGCCTCGTCGGACGACAGCGGCCAGACCGCGGTGTGCACGATGACCAGCCCATGCGCGGGCACGACGGTGATGCTCTGACCGTACACGCCGATCAGCGCGTACGAGCGCACGCGGCCACCGCCCAGCCAGAACTGGTAGCCGTAGCCGAAGCCCGGCCCCGCTTCATTGACCCGGAAGCCCGCGGGCACGAGCGCGTTGTCGGTGGCCTGCCGCAGGTAGTCGCGCGGCACGACCGCCTGGCCCGCGCGCGCGCCCTCGTTGGCGAGCAGCATGCCCAGTCGCGCGTAGTCGCGCGCCGTCGCGTTGAAGCCACCCGCGCAGTACTCAATGCCCTGCCATCCCACGAGCCAGCTCGCATCGGCCTCGGCGCCCAGCGGCTTCCACAACCACTCCTGCGTGATCTCGGCCACGGAGCGCCGGGTGGCGCCGTGCAGCACGTGGCACAGCACCTGGGTCTCGCCCGAGCTGTACTTGAAGCGGCTGCCGGGTGGCGCGTCCTGCGGCCGGCGGGCGGTGAGCACGGCCGTCGGATCGCCGCCGCGGTGCACGCGAAACAGCGCGCCCCAGAGGTCGGCCACGTCATCGCGGCCGCCGTAGTCCTCGGTCCAGCGCACGCCCGAGCCCATGAGCAGCAGGTGGCGCAGCGTGGCCGCACCGTAGGCGCTGCCCTGCAGTTCGGGCGCGTAGGTTTGCGCCGTGTCGTCGAGCGAGCGGATGAGGCCGCGCTCGAGCGCCATGCCCACCAGCAGCGAGGTGATGCTCTTGGCCATCGAGAAGCTGATGAAGCGCTGTTGCGGCGTGCGTTCGTACTGGTAGCGCTCCAGGCGCAGGGCGCCGTCCTTCACGATCAGCAGGCTGGTGACGCGGCGGCGCTGCAGGTAGTCTTCGAGCGTGAAGGTCTGGCCCTCGAAGCTGTAGCGGATCTCGGGCGGCGGTTCGCCGGCCGCGAGCGGCCACACCGGTCCCTCGCGCGCCACGGGGCGGCTGGGCATGATCTCGTCGAGCGCGCTGAAACTGCCCACCTTGTGCCGCTCGGCCGTGGCTTCCTGCGGTGTGCCGCGCGGGTAGCCGCGCGCGCGGCCCAGGGCTTCTTCGTCGGGTGCGGCATGCGCCGCGCCAGCGCTCAGCGCCAGCAGGCTGCACACGATCAGCGCTCGGCGCCCGGTGGCGGCGCGCGTCTGCGCGGTTCGAACAAGGCTGGGCATGCGGGACACCTCCGGCGCGCCATGGTGGGGCCTGACGGGCGTCTTGACCAGCCCGGCCGGCGCTCAGCGCCGCGACGACACCAGGATGCCGCCCACGATCAGCACGAAGCTCAGGGCGTGGTACGCGCGCGGCGGTTCGCCGAGCAGCGTGGCCGACATCAGCGCCGCGAACAGCGGCGTGAGGTTGTTGAAGAACGAGGCTGTGGCCGGCCCCACACGCGCCACCGCCGCGCCCCAGCAGCGGTAGGCCACGAGCGAGGGGCCCACGGCCACATAGACCAGTGCGGCCGCCAGCGGCCAGCCCCACTGGACGGCGTGTTCGCCCTCGGCCCGCGGCGGCAGCGACAGCCATTCGGCGCTCGCGAACAGGCCCGACCACACCAGGCCCATCACCACCTGCGCGAGCAGGAAGGCGGCCCAGTCGGCGCGGATTTCGGCGGGCTCACTGCCCGGCCGCGGCCGCGCGAGCAGCCAGCTGTACCAGGCCCAGAGGATGGAGGCCAGCACGATCCAGCCGTCGCCCGGCACGAACTGCACCGCGAGCAGCTGGTTCAGGTCGCCGCGCGAGAGCACCGTGGCCACGCCCGCGAGCGACAGCGCCGTGCCCAGCGCCGCGCGGCGCGACACCGGCACGCCGTAGAGCAGCCGGCCCAGCAGCAGCATCCACACCGGCATGCTCGCGGCCACCAGGGTCACGTTCATGGGGGTGGAGGTGGTGAGCGCCAGGTACTGCAGCGCGTTGTAGCTGCCCACGCCCAGCAGCCCCAGCAGCGCGAAGCGGCGCCAGTGCGGCCACAGCGGGCTGCCCGGGCGCAGCACCCAGCCGGCGAACGGCAGCAGCAGCACGAAGGCCAGCACCCAGCGCAGGAAGTTCAGCGTGATCGGCGGCACCACGCCGCCCATGAGCCGGCCCACGATGGCGTTGCCCGCCCACAGCAGGGGCGGCAGCAGCAGGAGCGCGAGGGTGGGGCCACTGAGGCGGGCGGTGGGGGCGGCAGGCATGGGGCGGCACTGTAGCAAGCACCCCAAGACCCGACCGGGGCAGGGTCGGGCGGTTTCGTGGCAGCATCGCCCCCGCTTCGTTTGCGCACAACCCGAGGAGACCCCATGAGCACCAGCAGCCGCGCCGTCCGCATCCACGCCCACGGCGGCCCCGAACAACTCGTGATCGACACCGTTGAGGTCGGCGATCCCGGCCCGGGCCAGGTCCGCATCCGCCACCACGCGATCGGCCTGAACTACATCGACGTCTACCAGCGCACCGGCCTGTACCCGGCCACCATGCCGCTGGCGCTGGGCATGGAGGGCGCGGGCGTGATTGAGGCGGTGGGCGAGGGCGTGACCCACCTCAAGGCCGGCGACCGCGCGGCCTATGCGGCCAACCCGCCCGGCAGCTACTGCGACGTGCGCGTGATGCCCGCGATGAACGTGTGCAAGCTGCCCGACGCGATCGACTTCGAGACCGGCGCGGCCATGATGCTCAAGGGCCTGACCGCGCAGTACCTGCTCAAGCGCAGCCGCCCGGTGGAAGGCCTGGCGCCCGGCGACTTCGTGCTGTTCCACGCGGCCGCGGGCGGCGTGGGCCTGATCGCCTGCCAGTGGGCCAAAGCGCTGGGCCTGCGCCTGATCGCCACCGCGGGCTCCGACGACAAGTGCAGGCTCGCGCTCGAACACGGCGCCTCGCACGCCATCAACTACCGCACCGAAGACTTCCTCGCGCGCGTCAAGGACATCACCGGCGGCCAGGGCGTGAAGGTGGTCTACGACTCGGTGGGCAAGGACACCTGGGACAAATCGCTCGACTGCCTGCGCCCCTTCGGCCTCATGGTGAGCTTCGGCAACGCCTCGGGCCCGGCCCCGGCCTTCGCGCCCGGCATCCTCGCCGCCAAGGGCTCGATCTACGTGACGCGCCAGACCCTGTTCACCCACATCAGCAACCGCGAGCGCACGCAGCAGATGGCCGACGAGCTCTTCGACGTGGTGGTGAGCGGCCAGGTGAAGATCCGCATCGACCAGCGATTCGCGCTGACCGAGGTGAAGCAGGCGCACGAAAGCCTGGAGGCGCGCGCCACCACCGGCTGCACCGTGCTGCTGCCGTGAGCGGCGCGCTCGAACGGCTCGAGGCCGTGCTGGCCGCGCTCGACGCGGGCAGCGAAGCGGTGCGCCACGTCTACAACCGCGTGTTCACCGCCAGCGCGCGCGCCGCGGCCGCTGCGGCCGATGCGCGCGCTTGGGCCGGCCAGCCCCTGGGCCCGCTCGACGGGCGCCTGGTGTCGGTGAAGGACCTGTTCGACGTCGCCGGCGAGACCACCACCGCGGGCTCGGCGCTGCTGCGCGGCGCGCCGCCCGCCACGCGCGACGCGCCCGTGGTGCAGCGCCTGCGCGCCGCGGGCGCGGTGCTCGTGGGCCACACCAACATGACCGAGTTCGCCTTCTCCGGCGTGGGCCTGAACCCGCACTGGGGCACGCCGGGCAATGCGCACGACCCGGCCTGCATCCCGGGCGGCTCGTCGTCGGGCGCCGGCGTGTCGGTGGGCCGGCAACTGGCCGAGATCGCGATCGGCTCGGACACCGGCGGCTCGGTGCGCATCCCCGCGGCGCTCAACGGCCTGGTGGGCTTCAAGCCCACGCAGGCGCGCGTGCCGCGCGAGGGCGCGTTCCCGCTCTCGTTCACGCTCGACACCGTGGGCCCGCTGGCACGCAGCGTGGCCGATGCCGCGCGGGCCGACAGCGTGCTCGCGGGCGAAGCACCCGAAGACCTGCCCGTGCGCCAGGTGCGCGGCCTGCGCCTGGGCGTGCCGCGCGGCCTGCTGTTCACGCAGGCCGACGGCGCGGTGCTCACCGCCGTGGAGCAGGCCCTGTCGGCGCTGTCGGCCGCCGGCGCGCGCGTGACCGACGAGGCCCTGGACGAGTGGATGGGCGCGCCGTTTCGCCTGCAGGAGCGCGGCACCCTGGTCGCGGCCGAGGCCGCGTGCATTCACCGCGACTGGACCGAGACCCGCGCCGAGGCCTACGACCCGCTGGTGCTGGGCCGCATCCGCAAGGGCCAGGCGTTGGACGCCGCGACCTACGTGGGCATCCAGCAGGCGCGGCTGGCCTTGCAGACCACGCTGGACCACCGCCTGGCCGATCTCGACGCGCTGGTGCTGCCCACGGTGCCGCTGCTCGCGCCGCGCATCGACGCGCTGCAGGACGAAGCCGCCTTCACGCGCACCAACCTGCTGCTGCTGCGCAACCCCTCGGTGTTCAACTTCTTCGATCTGCCGGCGCTGTCGCTGCCGCTGCCCGTGCCGCGCCCCGTGGGCCTGATGGTGGTGGGCCGGCGTGGCCGCGACCGCGAGCTGCTCGCGCTCGGCGCGGCGATCGAGCGGCTGCTGCAGCCGCGCTGAAAACACGACGGGCCGGTGCGCCATGGCGCCCGGCCCGTCGGGGGCGCGCGGCGCTGGGCCGCGCGCGGGGTGGCGAGGCTCAGTCGGCCTTGCGCTCGTGGCCCAGTTGCGGCAGCACCGAACCCTCGGCCGAGAGCAGGCCGGCGCGCGCGTACACGCCCAGCTTGCCGCGCGTGTCGGTGATGTCGAGGTTGCGCATGGTGAGCTGGCCGATGCGGTCCAGCGGCGTGAACGGCGCGTCTTCCACCTTCTCCATGGACAGGCGCTCGGGCGCGTAGGTGAGGTTGGGGCTCTCGGTGTTGAGGATGGAGTAGTCGTTGCCGCGGCGCAGCTCGACCGTCACCTCGCCCGTCACCGCGCGCGCCACCCAGCGCTGCGAGGCCTCGCGCAGCATGATGGCCTGCGGGTCGAACCAGCGGCCCTGGTACAGCAGGCGGCCCAGCTTGAGGCCGTTGATGCGGTACTGCTCGATGGTGTCTTCGTTGTGGATGCCGGTGACCAGGCGCTCGTAGGCGATGTGCAGCAGCGCCAGGCCCGGGGCCTCGTAGATGCCGCGGCTCTTGGCCTCGATGATGCGGTTCTCGATCTGGTCGCTCATGCCCAGGCCGTGGCGGCCGCCGATCTCATTGGCCTTCATGATGAGATCGACCGGGCTCGCGAAGGTCTGGCCGTTGAGCGCCACCGGCTGGCCTTCTTCGAAGCGCACCGTGACCTCTTCGGCCTTGACCACGCAATCGTCGCGCCAGAACGGCACGCCCATGATGGGGTTGACGATGCGGATGCCCGAGTTCAGGTGCTCGAGGTCCTTGGCCTCGTGCGTGGCGCCGAGCATGTTGCTGTCGGTGCTGTAGGCCTTCTCCACCGACATCTTGTAGTCGAAGCCGTTGGCGATGAGGAACTCGCTCATCTCCTTGCGGCCGCCGAGTTCGTCGATGAAGGTCTGGTCGAGCCAGGGCTTGTAGATCTTCAGGCCGGGGTTGGTGAGCAGGCCGTAGCGGTAGAAGCGCTCGATGTCGTTGCCCTTGAAGGTCGAGCCGTCGCCCCAGATGTGGACGTCGTCTTCCTTCATGGCGGCCACCAGCATGGTGCCGGTGACGGCGCGGCCCAGCGGCGTGGTGTTGAAGTAGGTGATGCCCGCGGTGCTGATGTGGAAGGCGCCGCACTGCAGCGCGGCGATGCCTTCGTGCGCGAGCTGCAGGCGGCAGTCGATCAGGCGCGCCTTCTCGGCGCCGTAGGCCATGGCCTTGCGCGGGATCGCGTCGTAGTCGTCCTCGTCGGGCTGGCCGAGGTTGGCGGTGTAGGCATAGGGCAGGGCGCCCTTCTTCTTCATCCACAGCAGGGCGGCGCTGGTGTCGAGGCCGCCCGAGAAGGCGATGCCGACCTTCTGTTGCGTGGGCAGGTTTTGCAGGATGGTGGCCATGGCGGTGGGCTCCGGGATCAGCCGAAATGGCAGATGTAGTGATAGGACTCGGCGACGCGGATCTGGAAGCTGCTGTTGCCGGGCACCTTGAAGGTGTCGCCCGGGCCGCTCTTGACCCACTCGCTCGCGCCGCTCAGCAGGTACTCGCAGCCGCCGGCCACGCACTCCATGATCTCGGGCGCGCCGGTGTTGAAGGTCAGCGTGGCGGGCAGGATCACGCCCACCGATTTTTTCGTGCCGTCGGCGAGCGTGAGGCTGTGGCTCACGCACTTGCCGTCGAAGTAGACGTTGGCCTGGGTGGCGACGGTCACGCCGCTGATCTGGGTGGTGCTCATGGTGGAACGGGGATGGGCGCCGCGAGGGCGGGGGGCGGAAAGCCCGCGATTTTAGGCGGCGGGCCCCGCGGGCCCGCCAGGGCGCGGCCTCAGCGGCGTTGCGCCCAGTCGGCCGCGTCGAAGCCCACGGTGGTGCGGCCGTCGCTCCAGGCGACCACCGGGCGCTTGACGAGGCTGGGATGGGCGCGCATGAGCGCGGCGGCGCTGGCGGCGTCGGTCACGCCCGCGCGGGTGGCCTCGTCGAGCGCGCGCCAGGCCGTGCCCTTGCGGTTGAGCACCGTTTCCCAGCCATGGGCCGCGATCCAGGCGGCGAGGCCGGCCTCGGGCACGCCGAGCTTCTTGAAGTCGTGGAACTGGTAAGGGCGGCCGTTCGCGTCGAGCCAGGCGCGGGCCTTCTTCACCGTGTCGCAGTTGGGGATGCCGTGCAGCGTGATCATGGGCCGCATTGTCCGCGACGTCCGGACGGGCAAGGCCCGGGTGGGACAATCGCGGCCATGCTGGATATCCCCGTGCCCGAACACCCGACCTCGCTGGCCGACTGGCTGGCCCACGCCGAACGCCTGCACCCCCTGGCCATCGACATGGGCCTGGAGCGCGTGCAGGCCGTGGCGCGCCGCATGGCGCTCAAGCTCGACGCCGCCGTCATCACCGTGGCCGGCACCAACGGCAAGGGCAGCACCTGCGCCATGCTCGAAAGCATCTATGGCCAGTCGGGCTACCGCACCGGCGTGTACACCTCGCCGCACCTGGTGCATTTCGAGGAGCGCTGCCGCATCGACGGCCAGCCCGTGGCCGCCGCCGAGCTCGTGCCCGCGATGGCCGAGGTGGAGGTGGCGCGCAAGGGCCAGGGCGGCGAGCCCGAGGTGAGCCTGAGCTACTTCGAGTTCACCACGCTGGCCATCCTGCGCACCATCGCGCGCGCCGGCGTCGATGTCGCCATTCTCGAAGTCGGCCTGGGCGGCCGGCTCGACGCGGTGAACATCATCGACGCCGACTGCGCCGTCATCACCAGCATCGACCTCGATCACACCGCCATCCTCGGGCCCGACCGCGAGAGCATCGGCCGCGAGAAGGCCGGCATCATGCGCACCGGGCGCCCGGTGGTGGTGAGCGATCCCATGCCGCCGGCAAGCCTGATCGACCACGCGCGCGAGATCGACGCCGACCTGTGGCGCGTGGGCGTCGATTTCCATTTCGCGGGCGACAAGCAGCAGTGGGGCTGGGCCACGCACCCCTCGCGCGGCGGCCGGCGCTACAGCGGCCTGGCCTACCCGGCGCTGCGCGGCGCCAACCAGCTCGTGAACGCCGCGGGCGTGCTGGGCGCCATCGAGGCCCTGCGCGCGCGCCTGCCCGTGACGGCCCAGGCGGTGCGCGCCGGCCTGGCGCTGGTGGAGCTGCCGGGGCGCTTCCAGATCCTGCCGGGCACGCCCACGCTGGTGCTCGACGTGGCGCACAACCCGCACTCGGTGGCCGCGCTCACCGAGAACCTCGACGCCATGGGTTTCTACCCCTGCACGCACGCGGTGTTCGGCGCCATGGCCGACAAGGACCTGGACGCCATGCTCGCGCGCGTCGCGCCGCTCGTGGACCGCTGGTACCTGTGCGATCTGCCGCTGCCGCGCGCCATCAAGGCCGCGGATCTGGCGCCGCGCATCCAGGCCCTGCCGGCCGGCGACCGCGCCCTCGCGGGCACCTTCGCCAGCCCCTCGCAGGCCCTCGCCGCGGCCCTCGAGGCCTCGGCCCCCGCTGATAGAATCGCGGTCTTTGGCTCGTTCCACACCGTGGGTGGCGTGCTGCAGGACGGTCTGCCGAAACGGTCGGCCAAACACCTGGGTGCCTGAGCTGGGCACCTGAGCCCGCCGCAGTACGCCCACCAGGCCCCGCGACCCATGTCCAGTTCCCGCTCCGGCTCCCAGGGCAACCCCCCGTCCTCCCCCCCGCCCACCATCGAGGCCGTGCGCCGCCGCGCGCGCCACCGCCTGATCGGTGCGAGCGTGCTGGTGGCGGCCGGCGTGATCGGCTTTCCCCTGCTGTTCGACACCCAGCCGCGCCCGATCGCGGTCGACATCCCGATCGAGATCCCCGGGCGCGACACGCCGCCACCCGCCGCGCCCGCACCGGTGGCGGCGGCGCCCGTGCCTGCACCTGCGCCCACGCCGGCACCTGCCCCGGCGCCATCGCCTGCCCCGGCGCCATCGCCTGCCCCCGCGCCCGCTCCGGTCGCGCCCCCACCGCCGCCACCGGCTCCCGCCCCGCGGCCAGCGCCCGCGCCCGCGCCCAGCCCCGCGCCGGCCCCCAAGCCCGCGGCGGCCCCGGCCGCGGCCGAGCGTGTGGTGGTGCAGGTCGGCGCCTTCGCCGACGAGGCCCGCGCGCGCGAAGCGCGCCAGAAGCTCGAGCGCGCCGGCCTCAAGACCTACACCCACGTCGCCGAGACCGCCGAAGGCCGGCGCATCCGCGTGCGCGTGGGCCCGTTCGACAGCCGGGCCGAGGCCGAGAAGGCGGCCGCGCGCGTCAAGGCCCTGGGCCTGAGCGCCGCCGTGCTCACGCTCTGAGACCGCCGGAGGCCGCATGCTGCTGACCGACTGGGTGCTGCTCACGCTGCTGGCGCTGTCGGTGCTGCTCGGCCTGTGGCGCGGCCTCATGTTCGAGGTGCTCTCGGTGCTCGGCTGGGTCGCGGCCTTCCTGCTCGCGCAGGCCTGGGCCGACGACGTCGTGCCCTGGCTGCCCATCGACGGCCTGGCCCCGCCGCTGCAACTGGCGATCGGTTTCGCGCTCGTGTTCATCGCCATGGCCTTCGTCGGCGGTCTCTTGGCCTGGGGCGTGCAGAAGCTCGTGGCCAGCGTGGGCCTGCGCCCGGTCGACCGCGTGCTCGGCGGCGCCTTCGGGCTGGTGCGCGGCGCGGTCATCCTGCTGGCCATCGCGCTCGTGGTCACCATCACCCAGATGCAGAACGCGCCCTGGTGGCGCGACTCGCCCACCGCCGGCCTGCTCGGCAGCACCCTGCACAGCGTCAAGCCGCTGTTGCCCGGCGCGCTCGCGCGCCACATCCCGTAACCGGCCCCAACCCAAGGAAGCCATCATGTGTGGAATCGTCGGCGTCGTTGCCCAGACGCCCGTCAACCAGCTGATCTACGACGCCTTGCTGCTGCTGCAGCACCGCGGCCAGGACGCCGCGGGCATCGTCACCCAGCAGGGCCGCAAGTTCTTCATGCACAAGGCCAAGGGCATGGTGCGCGACGTGTTCCGCACCCGCAACATGCGCGCGCTGCCCGGCAACTGCGGCCTGGGCCAGGCCCGCTACCCCACCGCCGGCAACGCCTACAGCGAAGAAGAGGCGCAGCCCTTCTACGTGAACGCGCCCTTCGGCCTGGTGCTGGTGCACAACGGCAACCTCACGAACGCGCACGCGCTCAAGCAGGAGCTGTTCCAGACCGACCACCGCCACATCAACACCGAGAGCGATTCCGAGGTGCTGCTCAACGTGCTCGCGCACGAGCTCGAGAAGTCCACGCGCGGTGAGCCGCTCAAGCCGGCCGACGTGTTCGCCGCGGTGCGCGGCGTGCACGCCCGGGTCAAGGGCTCCTATGCCGTGGTGGCACTCATCGCGGGCCACGGCCTGCTTGCCTTCCGCGACCCGTTCGGCATCCGCCCGCTGTGCATCGGCCGCGCCGACGGCAGCGTGATGGTGGCCAGCGAGTCGGTCACGCTCGAAGGCACGGGCTACCACTTCGAGCGCGACATCGCGCCCGGCGAAGCGGTGTTCGTCGACCTCGCCGGTGAAGTGCACGCCGCGCAGTGCGCGGACCACGCGGTGCTCAAGCCCTGCATCTTCGAGTACGTGTACCTCGCGCGGCCCGACTCCACCATCAACGGCGTGTCGGTGTACCAGGCGCGCCTGAACCTCGGCGCCTCGCTGGCCAAGCGCGTGATCTCCACCGTGCCGCCCAACGAGATCGACGTGGTCATTCCGATTCCCGAATCGTCGCGCCCGAGCGCCATGGAGCTCGCGCGCCTCTTGGGCCTGCCCTATCGCGAAGGCTTCGTGAAGAACCGCTACGTGGGCCGCACCTTCATCATGCCGGGCCAGGCCGTGCGCAAGAAGAGCGTGCGCCAGAAGCTCAACGTGATCGCGAGCGAGTTCAAGGGCCGCAACGTGCTGCTGGTCGACGACTCCATCGTGCGCGGCACCACCAGCCGCGAGATCGTGCAGATGGCGCGCGACGCCGGCGCGCGCAAGGTCTACCTGGCCAGCGCCGCGCCGCCGGTGCGCTACCCCAACGTCTACGGCATCGACATGCCCACCGCGGGCGAGCTCGTGGCGCACGACCGCACGGTGGAGCAGGTGCGCGAGATCATCGGCTGCGACGCGCTGATCTACCAGGACGTGGACGGCATGAAGCACGCCGTGGGCTCGCTCAACCCCAGGCTCGACGGTTTCGACGCCTCGTGCTTCGACGGCGTCTACGTCACGGGCGACATCACGCCGCAGGACATCGAGCGCCTCAATGCGGGCCGCCCGCAGGTCGAAGAGGGCAACGAAGACACCTCGCGCCTGGCCCTGCCCAACGCGCAGGAGGCCTGAGCGGTGGACGACGCGCTGAGAAAAACCCTGCACCGCGACACGCTCGCGGTGCGCGAGGCCGTGGAGCGCTCGCCCTTTGGCGAGAACTCCGAAGCCCTGTACCTCACGAGCGGCTACGTGCAGCCCTCGGCCGAGTCGGCCGCGCTGCGCTTCGCCGGCGACGAAGAGGGCTTCACCTACGGCCGCTACGGCAACCCCACCACCGCCAGCTTCGAGCAGCGCCTGGCTGCGCTCGAAGGCGCCGAGGCCTGCATGGCCACGGCCTCGGGCATGTCGGCCATCCTGCTCATGTGCCTGGGCCTGCTCAAGGCCGGCGACCACGTGGTGTGCTCGCAGTCCATGTTCGGCTCGACCATCAAGCTCATCGGCAGCGACCTCGCGAAGTTCGGCGTCGAATCGAGCTTCGTGCCGCAGACCGATGTGGCTGCGTGGAAGGCGGCGCTCAAACCGAACACGCGTCTGCTGTTCGCCGAAACGCCCACCAACCCGCTGACCGAGGTCTGCGACATCGCCGCGCTGGCCGATCTGGCCCACAACGCCGGTGCGCTGCTGTGCGTGGACAACTGCTTCGCCACGCCCGCGCTGCAGCGCCCCATCGCGCTCGGCGCCGACATCGTCATGCACTCGGGCACCAAGTACCTCGACGGCCAGGGGCGCGTGATGGCTGGTGCGCTGTGCGCCTCGCAAGAGATCGTCACGGGCAAGTTCCTGCCCATCCTCAAGAGCGCGGGCATGACGCTCGCGCCCTTCAACGCCTGGGTCATGCTCAAGGGCCTGGAGACGCTGGACATCCGCATGCGCGCGCAGAGCGCGAACGCGCTGGCGCTCGCGCAGTGGCTCGAAGCCCACCCCGCGGTGGCGCGCGTGTTCAGCCCCGGCCTGCCCAGCCACCCGCAGCACGCGCTTGCCATGCGGCAGCAGTCGGGTGTGGGCGGCGCGGTGCTGTCGTTCGAGGTCAAGGCGTCGACCCCCGAGCAGGCCCGTGCGCGCGCCTTCCACGTGCTCGACGCGCTGCGCGTGCTCTCCTTGTCCACCAACCTCGGCGACACCAAGACCCTGTGCGCGCACCCCGCGAGCACCTCGCACGGCCGCCTCACCGAAGCGCAACGCCAGGCCGCGGGCGTGGGCCAGGGCCTGGTCCGCGTTGCCGTGGGCCTCGAACACATCACCGACATCCAGGCCGACCTGGCCCGGGGTCTCGACACGCTCCCATGAAAGTCCGCACCCGTTTCGCGCCGTCGCCGACCGGCTTCATCCACCTCGGCAACATCCGCTCGGCCCTCTACCCCTGGGCCTTCGCGCGCTCGCAGCAGGGCGACTTCATCCTGCGCATCGAAGACACCGACCTCGAGCGCTCGTCGCAGGCCGCGGTCGACGTGATCCTCGAAGGCATGGCCTGGCTGGGCCTGAACCCCGACGAAGGCCCGTTCTACCAAATGCAGCGCATGGACCGCTACAAGGCGGTGCTGGCCGAGATGCAGGCGCAAGGCCTGGTCTACCCGTGCTACATGAGCGTGGAAGCGCTCGACGCCTTGCGCGAGCGCCAGATGGCCAACAAGGAGAAGCCGCGCTACGACGGCACCTGGCGGCCCGAGCCCGGCAAGGTGCTGCCGCCGGTGCCCGAAGGCGTGAAGCCGGTGCTGCGCTTCAAGAACCCGCAGGGCGGCGTGGTGGCCTGGGACGACAAGGTCAAGGGCCGCATCGAGATCCGCAACGACGAGCTCGACGACCTCGTGATCGCGCGCCCCGACGGCACGCCGACCTACAACTTCTGCGTGGTGGTCGACGACATCGACATGGCGATCACGCACGTGATCCGCGGCGACGACCACGTGAACAACACGCCGCGCCAGATCAACATCTTCCGCGCGCTCGGCAAGGAGCCGCCGGTGTACGCGCACCTGCCCACCGTGCTCAACGAGCAGGGCGAGAAGATGAGCAAGCGCAACGGCGCCAAGCCCGTCACGCAGTACCGCGACGAAGGCTACCTGCCCGACGCCATGGTGAACTACCTGGCGCGCCTGGGCTGGAGCCACGGCGACGACGAGATCTTCAGCCGCGCGCAATTCCTCGAGTGGTTCGATCTCGACCACCTGGGCCGCAGCGCCGCGCAGTTCGACGAGGCCAAGCTGCGCTGGGTCAATGCGCAACACCTCAAGGCCATGGCCGACGACGCGCTCGCGCCGCTCGTGGCCGAGCAACTGGCCAAGCGCGGCCTGCCCGCCGACGAGCGCCTGCCCCGCATCTGCGCGCTGTTCAAAGACCGTTGCGAGACCACGGTGGCGCTCGCGAACTGGGCCGCGGCCTTCTATGCCGACGTGACACCCAACGCCGACGAGTTTGCCCAGCACGTGACCGAGGCCGTGAAGCCCGCGGTGGCCGCGCTCGCCGCGGCGCTGAAAGAGGTGGCCTGGGACAAAGCCTCGATCGCCGCCGTGCTCAAGCAGGTGCTGGCCGCACACGGCTTGAAGATGCCGCAACTGGCGATGCCGGTGCGCGTGCTGGTGATGGGCACGGCGCAGACGCCGTCGCTCGATGCGGTGCTCGAACTGCATTCGCGTGAAGAGATTCTCAAGCGACTTGGAAAAGTCTGAATTTCTGCCATATAATGCGAGGCTCGCTGCAACGCACTTTGAACAACAGTGACAAGTGCCGAACAGTGAACCCTGTGGGGGTATAGCTCAGCTGGGAGAGCGCTTGCATGGCATGCAAGAGGTCAGCGGTTCGATCCCGCTTACCTCCACCACAGATTCGAAGTCGCGCATGGTGGCGACAGCAGGAAAAAACAGCTTCTGCTGCTGATACAATGCGAGGCTTCCGTCCAGGTTATGACCCTATCGTCTAGAGGCCTAGGACATCACCCTTTCACGGTGAGTACCGGGGTTCGAATCCCCGTAGGGTCGCCAAACAAGCCGCAAGGCAAGTAGGCACAAGTCGTGGCACTTGGTTCGCAAGAACGAAAGCCGCCTGCCAGGAGTGGTAGTTCAGTTGGTTAGAATACCGGCCTGTCACGCCGGGGGTCGCGGGTTCGAGCCCCGTCCACTCCGCCAGATGATTCGAACGGCACCATGAGCGATCATGGTGCCGTTTTTCTTTGGCGGCGCCGATACCGCGCCGCGCTCGGGGCTTCGCTCAGGTCAGGCTGGCGCCGATGTTGATCAGCAGCGCGAGCACGGTGGTGTTGAACAGAAAGGCCAGGATGCAGTGCACCGTGCCGATCTTGCGCAGTGCGTTCGACGCGAACGCCACATCGGCCGTCTGCCCCGAGGTGCCGATCACGGCGGCGAAGTAGAAGAAGTCGCTGTAGACCGGCTGATCGTCCGTCGGAAACTGCAGCGGCGGCGGCTGCTTGCGCGTGAGGGCCGCGTAGTAGTCGTGCGCGTAGTGCAGCGCGAACATCACCTGGATGAAGGCCCACGACGACAGCACCGTCAGGCCCGCGAGCGCGATGTGCGCGAGCTTGGCGGCACCGTGCATGTCCTTGGCGAGGCTGAGCTGCCCCGCAACCGCCACCAGGCTGGCGATACCGGCCACCACCACGAGTCCCAGGATGGTGAAGCGCCCTTCGTCTTCCCGCAGCGCCCTGTGGCGCATGTGCAGCTCGTTGGAACGCGCCATCATGAGCGAGGTGAGCGCCACGTAGAGCAGCGTGCCCACGTTCCAGCCAATGAGCGCGCGGGTGCCGGCGTGGTCGGCGATGCTGTGGGGCAGGGCCAGCGCCACCACCAGGCCCAAGGCCGCCGCCCCGAACAGGCGGGGCCGGGCGTGCACCTGGCGAACGATGCGCAGACCTTGCAGCTTCATGGTCGGCCTCGTCACACCTCGAACTTCACGCCCTGGGCCAGCGGCAGCGCGCGCGAGAAGTTGATGGTGTTGGTGGCGCGGCGCATGTAGGCCTTCCAGGCGTCCGAGCCCGACTCGCGGCCGCCGCCCGTTTCCTTCTCGCCGCCGAAGGCCCCGCCGATCTCGGCGCCCGAGGTGCCGATGTTCACGTTGGCGATGCCGCAATCCGAGCCGCTGGCCGACAGGAACAGCTCGGTCTCGCGCAGGTCGTTGCTGAAGATGGCCGAGGACAGGCCCTGCGGCACGCCGTTCTGCAGCGCGATCGCCTCGTGCAGTTCGTCATAGGTCAGCACGTAGAGGATGGGCGCGAAGGTTTCGTGGCACACGGTGTCGGTCTGCGCGGGCATCTCGACGATCGCGGGCCGCACGTAGAAGCCCTGGGGAAAACGCTCCTGCAGCACGCGCTCGCCGCCCGTGACCACGCCGCCCTCGCTGGCCGCGGCCGCGAGCGCGCGCTGCATGGCCTGGAAGCCGGCCTGGTCGATCAGCGGGCCCACGAGCGTGCTCTCGTCGAGGGGGCTGCCGATGGGCAGGCCCGCAAAGGCCTTCTTCAGGCGCGCGACCAGCGCGTCGCGCACGCTGCGGTGCACGATGAGCCGGCGCGTGGTGGTGCAGCGCTGGCCCGCGGTGCCCGCGGCCGCGAAGGCAATGCCGCGCACGGCCAGGTCGAGGTCGGCGCTGGGCGTGACGATCACCGAGTTGTTGCCGCCCAGTTCGAGCAGCGAGCGGCCGAAGCGCTGCGCCACGCGCGGGCCCACCTCGCGGCCCATGCGCGTGCTGCCCGTGGCCGAGACCAGCGCCACGCGCGGGTGGTCCACCAGCGCCTCGCCAGCGTCGCGCAGGCCCACCACCACCTGGTTCAGGTTCGCGGGCGCCTGCTCGCCGAAGCGGCGCAGCGCGCGTTCGAAGAGGGCCTGGCAGGCCAGTGCACACAGCGGCGTTTTTTCCGACGGCTTCCACACCACGGCGTTGCCGCAGACCAGGGCGAGCGCGGCGTTCCACGACCACACCGCCACGGGAAAGTTGAAGGCGGTGATCACGCCCACCACGCCCAGCGGGTGCCAGGTTTCCATCATGCGGTGGCCCGGTCGTTCGGACGCGATGGTGAGCCCGTGCAGCTGGCGCGACAGGCCGACCGCGAAGTCGCAGATATCGATCATCTCCTGCACCTCGCCCAGGCCTTCGGTGAGGATCTTGCCGGCCTCGATCGAGACCAGCCGGCCCAGCGGCGCCTTGGCCGCGCGCAGCTCTTCGGCGAGCAGGCGCACGAGCTCGCCGCGGCGCGGCGCGGGCACCTCGCGCCATTGCAGGAAGGCCAGCTGCGCCGCGTCCACGCGCGCGTTCACCTCGGCGGGCGAGAGCGGCGCGAGCTGCGCGAGCGGCGAGCCGTCGATGGGCGTGCGCACGCCCAGGCTGCCCGTGGCCGGCAGGGTGAGGCCGAGTTCGGCGAGCAGGGACGGGAGTTGGTCGGCGATGGCGGGCATGGCGTGGGCTCTCGGGTGGCGTTGGAAAAGCTCAGAAGCGGGCCTGGGCCGCGTGCACCAGCAGCGCGCCGGCTTCGTAGCCCATCTCGCGCAGCGCCTTGAAGGCGGCGGGTGTGGGCTCGGTCAGGGGCAGCGGCAGGTCGTCGATGCGGCAACGCCCCAGCGCGAGTTGGGCGAGTGCGCGGCCGAACACCGTGCCCGGCGCGATGCCGCGGCCGTTGTAGCCGCTGATGGACACCGTGTTGCGCGCGAGCAGGTGCAGGCGCGGCAGGGCGTTCGCGGTCATGCCGATCTGGCCATACCAGGCGTGTTCGAAGGCCACGCGGCCCAGCGCGGGGAACAGCCGCGCCAGCGCGCGGCGGCCCCAGTCGCCGTGCACGACGCTGCCCGGGCCGCGCAGCGCGCCCACGCTGCCGAACACCAGGCGGCCTTGCGCGTCGAGGCGGAACGAACTGAGCACGTCGGGCGTGTCCCAGGCGCCTTGCTGGCCGGGCAGGATGCGCGCGCGCAGGGCCGCGGGCAGGGGCGCGGTGGCGAGGTTGAAGTACGGAAAGCGCACCAGCTCTTCCTGCAGCGCGGGCCAGAGGCGGTCGGTATAGGCGTTGGTGGCCACGATGACCCAGGCCGCGTTCACGCTGCCCTGGGGCGTGTGCAGGGTCCAGTGGCCTTGGTGGTCGTCCACCGCGGTCACGGGGCTGTGCGTGTGCAGCGCGGCGCCCGCGCGCACCGCGGCGTGCGCGAGGCCGCGCGCATAGGCCAGCGGCTGGATGGTGCCGGCGCGGCGGTCGAGCAGGCCGCCGGTGTAGGCGCGCGAGCCCGTTGCCTCGGCGATGGCGTCGGCGTCGAGCAGCGCCACGGGCGCGCCGCGCGCCTGCCACTGGCGGTGGCGCTCCCGCAGGTTGCGCAGCCCGCTCGCACCCACCGCGCAGTGCAGGGTGCCGCGGCGCACGGCCTCGCAGGCCAGGCCATGGCGCTCGACCAGCCCGTACACCAGCGACGGCCCCTCGCCCAGCGCGTCGAGCAGGCGCTGGCCGTGCGGCTCACCGAGCGCCTGGGGCAGGGCGTCGGGCATGACCCACATGCCCGCGTTCACCAGCCCCACGTTGCGCCCCGAGCCGCCAAAGCCCACGTGCTGCGCCTCGAGCACCGCCACGCGCGCGCCGGCTTCGGCCGCGTGCAGTGCGGCCGACAGGCCGGTGTAGCCCGCGCCGACGATGGCGATGTCCACGGCCACGCCCTGCGCCTGCAGCGGCGCGCTGTCGGGCGCCGGCGGGGCCGTGGCCTCCCAGAGGCCGTGGTTGGAAACAGGGGCGGCGGGCATGGCGGGTGTTTGCCCTCAGGCCCGGTAAGCGAGCGCCGCGGCGGCGAGGTCTTCGAGCGCGAAGCCGACCGACTTGAACACCGTGCGACCGCTGGCGGCCGTGCGGCCCGCGGCCTCGCCGCGCACCAGTTGCGCGAGATCGGCGCCCAGCGCCTCGGCCTGGATCACGCCGCGCGCGAGCGGGCCCAGCAGGTCGCCGCTCTTCTTCAGGGCTTCGGGGGTGTCCACGAAGAAGGCCGCACCGCGCCAGCAGTCGTCGTCGGCCTCGCGCATGGCGGGCGTGAAGCTGCCGATGAGGTCGAGGTGCGCGTGCGGCCGCAGCCACGTGCCGCGGATCAGCGGCTCGGTGGCGAGCGTGGCGCAGGCCACCACGTCGGCCTGCGCGGCGGCGGCGGCGAGATCGGTCACGGCCTCGGCCTGCAGGCCCAGGGCGCGGCAGCGCGCGGCAAGCCGCTGCGCCGGATCGGGGCTGGGGTTCCAGGCCAGCACGCGCTCGATGGGCCGCACCGCGCGGTAGGCCTCGGGCAACAGGCTGCCCACGCGGCCGCAGCCGACCACGAGCAGGGTGTGTGCATCGGCCGGCGCGAGGAACGAGGCCGCGAGCGCCGAGCTGGCCGCGGTGCGGCGCGCAGTGATCTGATTGCCGTCGAGCAGGGCCAGGGGCTGACCGGTGGTGGCGTCGAACAGCTGGTAGGTGGCGAACAGGCTGGGCAGGCCGCGCGCGCGGTTGCCCGGGAACACGTTGACCGTCTTCACGCCGTACAGGCCGCCGGGCTGCCACGCGGGCATGATCAGCGACACGCCGCCCTCAGCGCCGCCGATCTCGTGCGCGTGCCGCGGCGGCGCTTCGCAGCCGGTGCGGAACATCGCGCGCAGCGCCTCGATCAGCGCGGGGAACGGGAGCCGTTCGCGGGTCTGCTGCGCGTCGAGGATCTGCATGCGGCCGGGCGTCAGAGGAAGCGGTTGAGGATCTTGCGCGAGGCGCGGTCCAACGCGCCCTGGTCTTCGATGATGAACTGTATGCCGTTGCTGTCGAGAATCAGCAGCCGGCCCTGGCCCAGGCGGCGGATGTCTTCCTCGGCCTTGAGCACGAGTTGCGCGGGGCCGCGCTCGGTCTGCACGGTCCAGGTGCTGGGCGTGGCGAAGGTGCTCACGCTGTCGATGCGCTGGATGCGCGGCATGAACTCGCGCGGCGCGAGCTCCTCTTCGATCAGTGCGCGCGCTTCGGCGGGGATGTCGCGCAGGTGTTCGATCCACACGCGCTCGTGGCCGTCGCTGCCCACCAGCGACACGCCCTCGTCGGGCGCGGCGAGCGGGAAGGCGCGCACGGGCGTGACGCCGGCGTGCTGCTGGCCATCGGCGGTGCGCAGGATCAGCGGGCCTTGGGGGTCGCGGCTCAGGGTCCAGTCGGTCATGGCTTGGGGCTTCAGGGTCAGTCGGTGCCGGCGGTGGCGCCGTGGGCGGTGGGGTTGGGCAGGCTGCCCGCGAGGCTCGGGGCGTCCTCGGTGTCCACGTTGCGCAGCTGCGCCATGTAGAGCCGCCAATAGGCGCCTTCCCGGGCCATCAGTTCGTCGTGCGGGCCCACCTCCACCACCTCGCCGCGGTCCATCACCACCAGGCGGTCGGCCTTGCGCAGCGTGGACAGGCGGTGGGCGATGGCGATGGTGGTGCGGCCGGCCACCAGGTTGTCGAGCGCCTTCTGGATTTCCTTCTCGGTCTCGGTGTCCACGCTGGACGTGGCTTCGTCGAGGATCAGGATGCGCGGGTCGATCAGCAGCGCGCGCGCGATGCTGATGCGCTGGCGCTCGCCGCCCGACAGGCCCTGGCCGCGCTCGCCCACCAGCGAGTCGTAGCCCTGCGGCAGCCGCAGGATGAATTCGTGCGCGTGCGCGGCGCGCGCCGCGGCCACGATTTCTGCGCGCGTGGCGTCGGGCTTGCCGTAGGCGATGTTCTCGGCGATGGTGCCGAAGAACAGGAAGGGTTCCTGCAGCACCAGGCCGATGTGGCGGCGGTAGTCGGCCACCGCGTACTGGCGCACGTCGCTGCCGTCCACGCGGATGCTGCCGCTGCTGACGTCGTAGAAGCGGCAGATCAGGTTGACCAGCGTGCTCTTGCCCGAGCCGCTGTGACCCACCAGGCCGATCATCTCGCCCGGGCGGATCTGCAGGTTCATGCCGCGGATCACCGAGCGGTTGCCGTAGCGAAAGCTCACGTCGCGCAGCTCGATGCCGCCTTCGACGCGCGGCTTGTGCACCGGGTTGGCGGGCTCGGGCACGTTGGAGACGTGGTCGAGGATGTCGAAGATGCGCTTGGCGCCGGCCGCGGCCTTCTGCGTCACCGAGACGATGCGGCTCATGGAGTCGAGCCGGCCGTAGAAGCGGCCGATGTAGGCCAGGAAGGCGGTGAGCACGCCCACGGTGATGTGGTTCTGCGACACCTGCCAGATGCCGAAGGCCCACACCACCAGCAGGCCCAGTTCGGTGAGCAGTGTGACCGTGGGCGTGAACAGCGACCAGGTCTTGTTGAGCTTGTCGTTGACCTGCAGGTTGTAGCGGTTGGCGTCGCGAAAGCGCGCGGCCTCGCGCTTTTCCTGGGCGAAGGCCTTGACCACGCGGATGCCCGGAATCGTGTCGGCGAGCACGTTGGTCACGTCCGACCAGACGCGGTCGATCTTCTCGAAGCCGGTGCGCAGCCGGTCGCGCACCAGGTGGATCATCCAGGCGATGAAGGGCAGCGGCACCAGCGTGGCCAGTGCCAGCCAGGGGTTGATGCTGAACAGGATGGTGGCGGTCATCACCAGCATCAGCACGTCGGTGGCGAAGTCGAGCGCGTGCAGCGACAGGAAGACGCAGATGCGGTCGGTCTCGGAGCCGATGCGCGCCATGAGGTCGCCGGTGCGCTTGCCGCCGAAGTACTCGAGCGAGAGTTCGAGCAGGTGCTCGAAGGTGGCGGTGCGCAGGTCGGCGCCGATGCGCTCGGACACCAGCGAGAGCACGTAAGTGCGGGCCCAGCCCAGGCCCCAGGCCAGCAGCGCGGCGCCCAGCAGGCCGCTGAGCAGCCAGCCCACCTGCGCCGGGTCGATGCGCTGGCCGTTCTGGAACGGGATCAGCACCTCGTCCATCAGCGGCATGGTCAGGTAGGGCGGCACCAGGGTCGCCGCGGTCGAGGCCAGCGTGAGCAAAAAGCCCAGCAGCAGCTGGCCGCGGTAGGGCCGGGCGAAGCGCCACAGCCGCAACAAAACCCAGGTCGACGGTGGGGTATGCAATTCGCGCGCGCATTGGGCGCATTCGTCGCCAATCGGCGACAAATCGGATTGCATTAAAGCGTCGCTGTTTGGCGACAAATCGGCGCCACAGGTTTCGCAAATGCGTGGCGCCCCTGGGTTTTCCTCCAGCGGCGCCGGCGATTTAAGCCGTTCGAATTCATTAAGCAAACGCAGGGCGCGTGGGTTCTGCGCCACGGTGAAGCGCCAGATTGCAACACGTTGCACATTGTCGTGCGCGCTCAGGGTTCCAACCCCTGCATGATCGCCGTGCTTCAAGCACAATATGTCCCCCAGGGGCCTAGCGGACCAGCCGGCGTCGGTCCCCGTGGATGTCCAACTCAACAGCCGTTGATTGGTCAGCACCAGAACCCCGGCCGAAAACTTGAGTTGCCAATCGAGATCAATCGTCAGCCAGGCCAGCGGTTTTTCATTGGCCAATAGCCGGGTTTGCAGATCGTCCCACCAAGGCGGCTGCGCGGCGCTGATCTGAGAGGCGGATGCGGGTGATGATGAATTCATTGATTGCGATTCGGTCCGGTTGCGCCAGGCGCGGTGGCGCGGGTCGACCGGCATTGTCCTTGAACTGACATCGCACGGGTGATGAATCCATTGCCGGCTGTTGAATCGACACCATGAAAAGTCCCATACGCTTGCTGCGCGTCAGCTACCTCGGCGGCCCCAACATCTGGACCTACCGCCCGGTCCTGGAGAGCTGGCTCGACATCGGCGAGCTCGAAGATTTCCCCTCGAACCTGCTGCCCGGCCTGACCGAGCGCCTCATGGCCTGGCTGCCCGGCCTCATCGAGCACCACTGCGGCGTGGGTGAGCGCGGCGGCTTCCTGCTGCGCCTGCGCGAAGGCACCTGGGCCGGCCACATCCTCGAGCACGTGGTGATCGAGCTGCAGAACATGGCCGGCATGCAGACCGGCTTCGGCCAGACCCGCAGCACGCCGGTGCGCGGCGTCTACAAGATGGTGTTCCGCGCCCGCGACGAGCAGGTGGCGCGCCGCGCCCTGGCCATGGGCCACGAACTGCTCATGGCCGCCATCAACGACCAGCCCTTCGACGTGAAGGCCGCGGTCGAGGAACTGCGCGAACTGGTCGACGACCTCTGCCTGGGCCCGAGCACCGCGGCCATCGTCGACGCCGCCACCGGCCGCCGCATCCCGCACATCCGCCTCAACGACGGCAACCTGGTGCAGCTGGGCTATGGCGAGCGCCAGCGCCGCATCTGGACCGCCGAGACCGACCGCACCAGCGCCATCGCCGAAAGCATCGCGAGCGACAAGGACCTGTCCAAGGACCTGCTCGCCGCCTGCGGCGTGCCCGTGCCCGAAGGCCAGGTGGTCGACAGCGCGCAGGCCGCCTGGGAAGCCGCACAGGACCTGGGCCTGCCGGTGGTGGTCAAGCCCACCGACGCCAACCACGGCCGCGGCGTCTCGCTCGAGCTCACGCGCCAGGAAGACGTCGAGGCCGCCTACGCCGTGGCCGACGCCGAAGGCAGCGGCGTGATGGTCGAGCGCTTCATTCGCGGCTTCGAGCACCGCCTGCTGATCGTGGGCGGCAAGCTCGTGGCCGCCACGCGCGGCGACGAAGCCTGGGTGACCGGCGACGGCAAGAGCAACGTGCTCGACCTGATCGCGAGCCAGATCAACAGCGACCCGCGCCGCGGTCTCAACGAAGACTTCCCGCTCAACGCCATCCGCCTCGAGGAATACCCGGCCGTGGCGGTGGAGCTGCAGCGCCAGGGCAAGACGCCCGAGAGCGTGCCCGCCGCGGGCGAGCGCGTGCTGATCATGCGCAACGGCAACCACGCGATCGACTGCACCGACGACGTGCACCCCGAGGTCGCGCACGCGGCCGCGCTGGCCGCGAAGGTGATCGGGCTGGACATCGCGGGCGTGGACCTCGTGGCGCAAGACATTTCGCGCCCGCTGGCCGAGCAGGGCGGCGCCATCGTCGAGGTCAACGCCGGCCCCGGCCTGCTCATGCACCTCAAGCCCGCGGTGGGCAGTCCGCGCCCCGTGGGCAAGGCCATCGTCGACCACCTGTTCGCGGCCGACGATTCGGGCCGCATCCCCGTGGTGGGCGTGGCCGGCAGCCGCGGCACCACCGGCATCGCGCGCCTGGTGGCCTGGCTCGCGCACCTGGGCGGCCCGCAGGTGGGCCTGGCCTGCCGCGCCGGCCTGTTCGTGGGCCGCCGGCCGCTGCAGCAGGGCGACTTTTCGCAGGCCAAGGCCGCGCGCCGCCTGCTGATGAACCGCGGCGTGCAGGCCGCGGTGTTCGAAAACGGCCCGCTCACCATCGTGTCCGAAGGCCTGGCCTACGACCGCTGCCAGGTGGGCGTGGTGACCGACGCGCACGGCAGCGCCGCGCTCGAAGCCTTCCACATCCGCGAGGCCGATCAGATCTTCAAGGTGCTGCGCACCCAGGTCGACGTGGTGCTGTCCGACGGTGTCGCCGTGCTCAACGCGGCCGACACCGTGGTGGCCGAAATGGCCCCGCTGTGCGACGGTGACGTGATCTTCTACGCCGAAGACCCCGAATTGCCCGTGATGAGCGAGCACCTCTCGCAGTGCCGCCGTGCGGTGTTCGTGCGCAACGGCCACATCGTGCTCGGCGACGGCCAGCGCGAGCAGGTCGTGGTCGCGCTCGACGGCGTGTCGCTGGCCGCGGCCGGCATTGCTTCCGAAGAGCAGACGCACGTGCTGCTCGCCTCGTTCGCCACCGCGTGGGCGCTGGGCATTTCGCCCGAGCTCATGGCGGCCGGCCTGCAGACCTTTGCGCGCGAAGTGCCGCTGGTCTTTCCGCCGCGTGTGCCCCTGCCGGGTGTCGACGACACGGCTTCCTCCCTTCCTGTTGCCATCAAGAGCGCCTGACATGGAACTCACCCGCACCCGGGCCCTGCGCGGCCCCAATCTCTGGTCCCGCCACACCGCGATCGAAACCGTGGTGCGCTGCGAGGACAACGAACGTGCCATCTCGGGTCTTGCCGGCTTCGAGCCGCGGCTGCGCGACCAGTTTCCGCACCTCGGCGCGCTGCGCAGCACAGGCGGGCCGCTGTCGCTGGCCCACGTGCTCGAGGCCGTCACGCTGACGCTGCAGGCGCAGGCCGGCTGCCCCGTCACCTTCAGCCGCACCGCGGCCACGGTGGAGCGCGGCGTGTACCAGGTGGTGGTGCAGTACAGCGAAGAGGCCGTGGGCCGCCGCGCGCTCGCGCTCGCGAGCGAGCTGATCCAGGCCGTGCTCGAACGCCGCGCCTTCGACGTCACCGCTGCGCTCGCCGAGCTGCGCGAACTCGACGAAGACGAGCGCCTGGGCCCGAGCACCGGCTCCATCGTCAACGCCGCCGTGGCGCGCGGCATTCCGTTTCGCCGCCTCACCACCGGCAGCCTGGTGCAGTTCGGCTGGGGCAGCAAGGCGCGCCGCATCCAGGCCGCCGAGGTCGACCGCACCAGCGCCGTGGCCGAATCCATCGCGCAGGACAAGGAACTCACCAAGCGGCTGCTGCTGGCCGCGGGCGTGCCCGTGCCCCTGGGCCGCCCCGTGACCGATGTGGACGACGCCTGGGCCGCGGCGATCGAGGTCGGCCTGCCCGTGGTGCTCAAACCGCGCGACGGTAACCAGGGCAAGGGCGTCACGGTGAACGTGACCACGCGCAAGCAGCTCGAGGCCGCGTACCACACGGCCGCCGCCATCGGCGACGTGCTGGTCGAGCGCTTCCTGCCGGGCCGCGACTACCGCCTGCTGGTGGTGGGCAACCGCCTGGTCGCGGCCTCGCGCCGCGACCCGCCGCAGGTCATCGGCGATGGCCAGCACACCGTGCAGCAGCTGGTCGACATCGTCAACGCCGACCCGCGCCGCGGCGACGGCCACGCCACCTCGCTCACCAAAATCCGCTTCGACGACATCGCGCGCGCCACGCTCACCGCGCAGGGCCTGCAGCCCGACAGCGTGCCCGACAAGGGCCGCCGCGTGGTGTTGCGCAGCAACGCCAACCTGAGCACCGGCGGCACCGCCACCGACGTGACCGACGACGTGCACCCCGACGTGGCCGCGCGCGCGATCGCGGCCGCGCAGATGATCGGCCTCGACATCTGCGGCGTGGACGTGGTGTGCGAGACCCTGCTGCGCCCGCTCGAAGACCAGGCCGGTGGCGTGGTCGAGGTGAACGCGGCCCCGGGCCTGCGCATGCACCTCTCGCCCTCGTTCGGCCATGCGCGCGACGTCGGCAAGGCCGTGATCGACGACATGTTCCCCAACGGCGGCGACGGCCGCATTCCCGTGGTGGCGGTCACCGGCACCAACGGCAAGACCACCACGGTGCGCCTCATCGCCCACCTGATCGCGGCCAGCGGCCTGCGCGTGGGCATGACCAACACCGACGGCGTGTACGTGAACGGCCGCCAGACCGACAGCGGCGACTGCAGCGGCCCGCGCAGCGCGCGCAACGTGCTCATGCACCCCGACGTCGATGCCGCCGTGTTCGAGACCGCGCGCGGCGGCGTGCTGCGCGAGGGCCTGGGCTTCGACCGCTGCCAGGTGGCCGTGGTGACCAACGTGGGCGCGGGCGACCACCTGGGCCTGAACTACATCACCACGGTCGAAGACCTCGCGGTGCTCAAGCGCGTGATCGTGCAGAACGTGGCCGAGAACGGTTTCGCGGTGCTCAACGCGGCCGACCCGATCGTGGCCGAGATGATCCACAACTGCCCGGGCCAGGTGATCTACTTCGCCCAGGACCGCGCGCAGCCCGTGATGGCCACGCACCGCGCCCAGGGCCGCCGCGTGGTCTACGTGGACCAGGGCGACGTGGTGGTGGAGCAGGGCGAGATGGCCGAGCGCTTCGCGCTCAGCGCCATCCCCATCACGCGCAACGGCCAGATCGGCTTCCAGGTCGAGAACGTGATGGCCGCGATCGCTGCGGCCTGGGGCGCCGGCCTGTCGTGGGACGCGATCCGCCGCGGCCTGGCCACCTTCCACAACGACGCGCACAACGCGCCGGGCCGCTTCAACGTCATGGACTACCGCGGCGCCACCGTGATCGCCGACTACGGCCACAACCCCGACGCGATGCGCGCGCTGGTGCAGGCCGTGGAGGCGCTGCCGGCGCAGCGCCGTTCCGTGGTGATCAGCGGCGCGGGCGACCGCCGCGACCAGGACATCCGCGAGCAGACGCAGATCCTGGGCGCGGCCTTCGACGAGGTCATCCTGTACCAGGACGCGTGCCAGCGCGGCCGCGCCGACGGCGAGGTGATCGCGCTGCTGCGCGACGGCCTCAAGGGCGCGAAGCGGGCGCACGACGTGCTGGAGATCCAGGGCGAGTTCAAGGCCATCGACACCGCGCTGGAGCGGCTGCAGCCGGGCGATCTGTGCCTGGTGCTGGTCGACCAGGTGGAGGCCGCGCTGGCCCACCTGCAGATGCGAACGCAGTCACCGGAAGTGGCGGTGGCGTGAGTTCGGGGCCCTCTTCGGAGGGCCTTTCTGCATTTCTGACGGTGGGTTTCCTCAGGGCCGCTGGAGCGGGTGCCCGTGCTCCGGCGTGCTCGCGGGCGGCGGCAGCTGGGGTGCATGCACCTTTGTGTCAACGCCTTGGTTGGTGCGCTGGCTCTGAGGCAACCGCGAATGGCGCCTGCGCACAGGCACCCGCTCCATCGGCCTCAGCGCCGCCGCTCGAGCGCCCCCACCTTTACCAGCCCCGTGGACAGCGCCGTGCCGCACAGGATCACCGCGCCGCACACCACCATCCACGCGCTCACCTGCTCGCCCAGGAACAGGGCGCCGTAGAGCAGCGCGAACACCGGGATCAGGAAGGTCACGGTCAGGGCCTTGGCCGGCCCGGCGCGCTCGATGATGCGGAAGTAGAGGATGTAGGCGATCGAGGTGCACAGCACCGCCAGCGCCACGATGGCCCCCCACGCGCCCGCACTCGGCGCGGTGGCCGGCCACCACCAAGCGGCCGGCCCGGCCAGCGCCAGCGAGGCGCCGATCTGGCTGCCCGTGGCCGAGGCCAGCGGCTGCACACCCGTGAGGTAGCGCTTGGTGAAACTCGCCGCGATGCCGTAGCACGTGGTGGCCAGCAGGCAGGCGCCCATGGCCGCGAGCGACAGCGCGTGGCCGCCCGCCGTGGCCATGCCGCGCGCGTCCACGCCCGACTTGCCCAGCACCAGCAGCGTCACGCCCACGAAGCCGATCGCCAGGCCCAGCACGCGCGAGCCGCCCGGCCGGTCTTTCAGCCACAGCCAGGCCACCAGCGCGCCCGTGAGCGGCACGGTGGCGTTGAGGATGGCCGACACGCCCGTGGGGATGTGCAGCACCGCGAACGAGAACAGCAGAAAGGGCAGGCCCGAATTGAGCACGCCCACGAGCAGGATGGGCCGCCAGCGCGCGCGGAAATCGGCCCACACCGCGGCACGCAGGAACACCGGCAACAGGCACAGCGCGGCGATGCCCACGCGCAGGCCCGCGGTGGCCACCGGCCCGAACTCGGCCGCGCCCAGGCGCATGAACAGGAAGGACGCGCCCCAGAGCGCGCCCAGCACGGCGAATTCGAGCAGCAGCAAAGGGGTCATGCGAGCAGGGCGATGGCTTGGGCCCCGGCTTCGCGCTGCAGCAGCGCCTGCTTGCGGGGCAGCCCGCCAGCATAGCCGGTGAGCGCGCCGCCCGCGCCCAGCACGCGGTGGCAGGGCACCACGATGCTCAGCGGGTTGCGGCCCACGGCCGCGCCCACGGCGCGCACCGCGGCCGGCGCGTTCAGGCGCTGCGCGAGCGCGCCGTAGCTCAGGGTCTGGCCAGCGGGGATGTCGAGCAGCGCGCGCCACACCGAGCGCTGGAACGGCGTGCCGAAGGACAGGTCGAGCGGCAGCTCGAAGCTGTCGCGCCGCGCGGCGAAGTAGTCGCGCAGCTGGGCCGCGGCCTCGCGCAGCACGGGGTGCTGCGCATCGGGCCGCCACTGCGCCACCAGCGCGGGGTCGGGCGCGTGGCGCTGGTCGTGGAACCACACGCCGACCAGGGCGTGCCCGGTGGCGGCCAGGCGCAAGGGCCCCAGCGGCGTGGCCAGGTCGGAGCGGTGCAGGGTGGTGGGCAGTTTCATATGGGGGTGTCCGGTGCCGATGGGGGAACGGCTGCGTACAGGCCGGCCCAGGCGCGCAGCACGGCATAGCTGCGCCAGGGTTTCCAGGCCTGGGCCAGGGTGTCGCAGGCGCGTTCGCGCTCGCGCGGCGTGCCGCTCAGGCCCAGCGTGTGGTGCAGGGCCACGTCGGCCGCGGGCCAGGCGTCGGGCCAGCGCAGCGCGCGCATGGCGATGTACTGCGCGGTCCAGGGGCCGATGCCGGGCAGCGCGGTGAGCGCCTGCGTGGTGGCCGTCACGTTGGCGTGCGGGCCGAGGTCGAGCGTGCCGTGGGCGACCGCGCGCGCCAGCGCCTGGATGGCCGCCTGCCGCTGGCGCACGATGCCCAGCGCGCCCAGCGCATCGGGCGTGGCCTCGACCAGGGCCTGGGGTGTGGGGAACAGGCGGTTGAGTGCCGCGTCGGGTGTGGCGATGGGCTCGCCGAACGCCGCCACCAGCCGGCCCGCGAGCGTGCGCGCCGCGGCCACCGTGACCTGCTGGCCCAGCACCGCGCGCACCGCGAGCTCGAAGCCGTCGATGGCACCCGGCACGCGCAGGCCGCTGCCGCCGGGAAAGTGGTGGCCCAGCACGGCGTCGATGGCGTGCGGGTCGGCGTCGAGATCGCACAGCGCGCGCACGCGCCACAGCAGCGTGGGCAGCGCGGGCAGCAGGCCGTCGCTCGCGTGCAGCCACACGCGGTGGCGCTCGGGCTCGAAGCGCAGGCCGAACCAGCCGCTGTGCGCGCCGGTGGCGGTGTGCAGGCGCAGCGTGCGCCAGTAGCGCCGGCCCGCGGGGTCGATCGCATCCACGCCAGGCAGCAGGCGCGCGCCCAGGAAGGCCAGCAGCGCGTCCACATCGAGCGGTGGCCGCCAGCCCAGGGCCACGGCGCGGCTGCCCGCATCGGGCGTGCCGCTGCGGCGCATGGCCGTGGGGCTCAGGCCGTAACGCTCCTGCAGCGCGGCGTTGAAGCGGCGCAGGCTCGAGAACCCGCTGGCCTGGGCCACGGCCGTGATGGGCAAGGCGGTGTCGGTGAGCAACTGTTTGGCCGCGAGCAGGCGGCGCGTGTGCAGCACCTGCAGCGGCGACACGCCCAGCCGGGCCTCGAACACGCGGCGCAGGTGGCGGTCGCTCACGCCCAGGCGTTCGGCCAGGCGCTGCATGGCCGGGCCGTCTTCGCCGGCCCATTGCGCGGGGTCGTCGAGCAGGCGGCTCGCGTGCTGCACCAGCAGCTCGGCCGCGTCCTGCGTGCTCCAGGTGCGCGACTGCGGCGCGAGCTCGGGCCGGCAACGCAGGCAGGGCCGGAAGCCCGCGCGCTCGGCCTGGGCCGCGAACTCGAAGAAGCGGCAGTTGCCGCGCCGCGGTGTGCGAACCGAACACACCGGCCGGCAATAGATGCCGGTGGACGTGACGCCCGTGAAGA
Organism: Hydrogenophaga sp. T2; assembly: GCF_049843535.1. Classification (NCBI taxonomy): domain Bacteria; kingdom Pseudomonadati; phylum Pseudomonadota; class Betaproteobacteria; order Burkholderiales; family Comamonadaceae; genus Hydrogenophaga; species Hydrogenophaga sp. T2. The sequence goes on from NZ_JBBHZJ010000010.1 coordinate 73,893, forward strand.
ACCGGCCGTCGAAGCGCGCGTCGCGCGTGCACAGCGCGAGGTAGCGGGCGTCGTCGTCGAGGGCTTGGGGGGCGTCCATGGGGCCATGGTAGGCCAGACGGCAGGGGCCGACTCGCCGTTTCCGGACATGATCCTGTGACGGATGCGCCGTGGCGGCTTCCTACAATGCCGGCTTTGACCAACCGTCCTCGGGAGCCCCTGCATGCAAGTGTCCGCCTCCATCTTCAAGGCCTACGACGTCCGCGGTGTCGTGCCGAGCACGCTCGACGAGTGCGTGGCCGAGGCCCTGGGTCTGGCGTTCGGCACGGTCGCGCAGCGCCAGGGCGAGCGCACCGTGGCCGTGGGCCGCGACGGCCGCCTGAGCGGGCCGGCGCTGTCGGCGGCGCTGATCCGCGGCCTGGTGGCGGCCGGCATCGATGTGATCGACGTCGGCGTGGTGACCACGCCCATGCTGTACTTCGCGGCCGCCACGCTGTGCCACAGCGGCATCCAGGTCACGGGCAGCCACAACCCCAAGGACTACAACGGCTTCAAGATGGTCCTGGGCGGCCGCGCCATCTACGGTGAGGACATCCAGGCGCTGCGCCGCCTCATCGAGACCGACGGCGGCGTGCGCGCCGAGGGCGGCCGGGTGCGCAACGTCAACGTGGAAGCGCCGTACCGCGCGCGCATCGTGGGCGACGTGAAGCTCGCGCGGCCCATGAAGATCGTGGTCGACAGCGGCAACGGCGTGGCCGGCGCCTCGGCCCCCGCGCTGTTCCGCGCGCTGGGCTGCGAGGTCATCGAACTGTTCAGCGAGGTCGATGGCCACTTCCCCAACCACCACCCCGATCCGAGCAAGCCCGAGAACCTGCGCGACGTGATCCGCACCCTGGCCGAGACCGACGCCGAGCTCGGCCTGGCCTTCGACGGCGACGGCGACCGGCTGGGCATCGTCACCAAGGAAGGCAACAACATCTTCCCCGACCGCCAGATGGTGCTGTTCGCGCAGGACGTGCTCTCGCGCGTGCCGGGCGGCAACATCATTTACGACGTGAAGTGCTCGCAGCGCCTGGGCCCCGCGATCGAGGCCGCGGGCGGCGTGCCCCACATCTACAAGACCGGCCACTCGCTGATCAAGGCGCGCATGAAGGAACTCGACAGCCCGCTCGGCGGCGAGATGAGCGGCCACATCTTTTTCAAGGAACGCTGGTTCGGCTTCGACGACGGCACCTACGCGGGTGCGCGCCTGCTCGAGATCCTGAGCCGCCACCCCGACGCCAGCGCCGTGCTCAACGCCCTGCCCACCAGCCACAGCACGCCCGAGCTCAACGTGGCCTGCGCCGAGGGCGAGCCGCACGCGGTGGTGCAAAAGCTCGTGGCGCTCGCGCGTTTCGACGCGCCGGCCAAGGTGTCCACCATCGACGGCGTGCGCGTGGACTGGCCCGATGGTTTCGGCCTGATCCGCGCCTCCAACACCACGCCGGTGCTGGTGCTGCGCTTCGAAGGCCACACGCCCGAGGCGCTGCACCGCATCGAGGCCGCCATGCTGGCCCTGCTCAAGCAGGCCAAGCCCGACGCGGTGATCGGCGCGAGCGCGCATTGAACACCGTGGCACTCGACGATCCGCTGCAGCGGGTGACCGTGGTGCTGGTCACCTACCACAGCGCGCACTGCCTGGACGCGCTGCACGGCCTGCTCGCGCACTGCCCGCACATCGTGGTGTCGGACAACGGCAGCAGCGACGGCACGCCCGCGCAGGTGCGCGCGCGCTGGCCGCAGGCGGTGGTGCTCGAGCACGGCCGCAACCTGGGCTTCGGCACCGCGAACAACCGCGCGATTGCGCAGGCCAAGACGCCCTTTGCCTTCCTGCTCAACCCCGACTGCGAGGTCACGCCCGACGGCCTGCGCGAGCTCGTGCGCGCGGCCGATGCCTGGCCCGAGGCGGCCATCGTGGCGCCGCAGCTCGAAGGCGCGCCGGGCCGCCCCGACGTGAACTACCGCTGGCCCAGCACGCTCTGGGGCTCGCGCGGTCCGGGCGCCGAGGCGCCCGCCTGCGTGGGCTTCGTGGTGGGTGCGGCCATGCTGTTCCGGCTCGAGCGCTTCGAGGGCGTGGGCTTCTTCGACGAAGACTTTTTCCTCTACTACGAAGACGACGACCTCTGCCTGCGCCTGTTCCAGGCGCACCGGCCCATCGTGGTCTGGCCCGCGGTGGCCGCGGTGCACCGCGCGCGCGGCTCGGTCAAGGGCAAGACGCCCTGGAAGAGCGAGTACCTGCGTGGCTACCACCACGCGCAATCGAAGCTGATCTACACCACCAAGCACCGCTCGCCCGCGCAGGCGCGGCGCCAGCGCTGGCGCGTGCTGCTGGGCACCACGGTGGCATTGCCGTTCCGCGCCATTGCGTGGTCGCCGCGGCTGCTCGCGCGCATGGCGGGGCGCTGGATGGGGCTGGTGCGCTGGAGGCCGCATGGCTGACGCGGGCAAACGGCCCACGCTGGGCATCGCGGTGCTCACGCTCAACGAGGCGCAGCGCATCGAGGCCTGCCTGCGCAGCGCGGCCTTCGCCGACCGCGTGGTGGTGATCGACAGCGGCAGCGACGACGGCACGCGCGAGATCGCGCGCCGCCTGGGCGCGCGCGTGGAGCTCTACACCGAGTGGCAGGGCTTCGCGGTGCAGCGCACGCGCGCCCTGATGCACCTCGACACCGACTTCGTGTTCTTCCTCGACGCCGACGAAGAGATCACGCCCGCGTTGCAGGCGGAGATCGAGGCCGCCGTGGCTTCAGGCGAGGACGCGGCCTGGCGCGTCTGGTGGGACGAGGTCGCCTTCGGCCGCGCGCTCACGCGCATGAAGCCGCGCGGCGGCATCCAGCGCCTGTTCCGCCGCGCCACGCTCGAGCGCTTCGAGGGCGTGGTGCACGAAGCGCCGGTGCTGCGGCATGCGGTGCCGGTGCGCGGCTTTCGCGCGCGGCTGCGGCACCACTCGCGGCCCACGGTGTACGGCAGCCTGCGCAAGCTCGCGCAGTACGTGCAGCTGGGCGCGGCCAAGCGCGCGCAACAGGGCAAGAAGGGTGGCGTGTGGCGCGGCCTCGTGATGGGCCAGCTCGTGTTCCTGCGCGTGTACCTGTTCCAGCGCGCCTTCCTGTGCGGCGGGCCGGGCTTTCTCTATGCGCTGTTCATCGCGCTCGAGACCTTCTTCCGTTACGCGGCGCTGCGCTACGACCCGCACGACGGCGAACGCCCGCTGGCCCAGCGCTGATGCGCCGCGCGGGCGCGTCAGCCCGCGAACTTCATCTCGAGCTTGAGCCCCCAGTAGGCCAGGGTGTCGCGCCAGCCGGTGGGCAGCTGTGGCCGTCGGCGGTCGGGGTTGCGCAGCGCGGGCTGGATCAGGTGCTGGTCGAACAGCGCCATCACGCGCTGCGGGTTGTAGAGCGGGGTGTAGCGGTCCCATTGGCCGGCGCGCACCGCCGCGCGGTCAAACGTGGCGATGCGCCGCAGCAGCTCGTCGGCGCTCGCGTAGGGCCAGCCCGCGTCGCCGAGCACGGCGATGTGGTGGCGGTGCTTGCTGCGCGCATAGGTCAGCACGGGCTTGTTGCGCACCGAGAACTCGCCGCACGCGAGCCCGAACGATTCGCCCTGCAGCCGCGCGTGCAGCATGGCGTCGCAGGTGTTGATGAAGCGCGTCTTGCGTTGCAGGTCGCCGGTGCCGGGCAGGAACACCGCGCGCGGGTGGTCCACGAAGCGCGCGATGTTGAGGAACACGAACCAGGTGCCGGGCTGTTCCTGCAGCGCGCGGCGCACGGCCTCGATCGCACAGGGCACGTCGAAGCTCTGCGCGCCGCCGTGGCAACCCAGCACCGTGGCCTCGGCGGGAATGCCGAGCTCGGCGCGCAGGTCACCGTCTTCGGCGGGCAGGGCGACGATGTGCGGCACCGCGGGGATGTGGCCGCGCGAGCAGCGCTCGCTGAGCCAGTCGGAAATGAAGGCATAGGACGCGCCGTGCGCCTGCCGCGGCGCGCTCGGGAAGACCGCGTGCACCATGGTCGGCACCGCGAGCGAGAGCAGGCCGTCGGGCCGGCCGGCCTTGATCGCGTACAGCAGGTCGGCGCCGCAGCGCTGCAGCAGGCCGTCGAGCGCGTCGCGGTCCGGGTAGGCGATCAGCTCGAAGCGGCGCGCGAACTTGGCGATCGCCTGCGGGTCGTTGTGTGCGGCGTTCGCCGGGTACAGCACCACGCTGCGGTGGCCGAGCTGCGCCTCGGCGCCTTCGGCGTAGTCGTACAGCGCCACCTCGGTGCCGCGCAGCGAGAGCTGGTTCGAGTGGAAGGCGATGGTGAGGCGCTTCACGGGCCGGGCTCCGGTGCGCGCGCCCGGCGCGCGATCAGGCTGGCCATGACCAGCGCGCTCATGAGGATCAGGCAGTGGTTCTCGGTGGAGAGCCAGAACGAGCTGTGGCTCACGCAGGCGGCGCACAACGTGGCCACGAAGGCCAGCGCCAGGGCGCGCCGCCGCGGCTCGTGCCGCCAGGCCTCGCGCACGATCACCGCGATGAAGGCCAGGAAAAGCAGCAGGCCGATCGCGCCCTGCTCGTAGAGGAAGAACAGGAACTGGTTGTGCGGGTGCGGGCAGACCACCTCGCAATAGCCGGGCGCGGTGAAGTGCTGCTTCGCGCCCACGGGGTAAGAGGCCGTGCCGTGGCCGAGCAGCGGGGCATCCGCCGCACGCTCCAGCACGAAGCGGATCATCTGCACGCGTGCCCCGATCGAGGTGACGGGCCCGTTGCCGGCATTGGCGGCCTCGTTGACCGCGCCCTGCCAGCGGTCCAGCAGCACCGGCGACGTGACCGCGGCAGCGAACAGCGCGCCCACGCCCACCAGGGTGGCGATCACCACCCAGCGTGAGCGCGCGGCCGCCAGCACCAGGGCGAACACCGCGGTGGAGGCGGCCCAGGCGAGGTAACCCGTGCGGCCCGCCAAGAGCACGAGGATGCTGGCCGACGCGGCGGCCCACAGCAGGATCAGGCCGGCACGGCGCCAGCCCGCCTGCCTGTCCGTGGCCCAGAACGCGCACAGGGAGGCGAACACGCTCATCATCAGCCCCTGCGAGATGTAGTCCTTGAACACCGTGTGGTCGCCGCCGAAACCCTGGTTGTGCGTGCGTGTCCACGAGAAGTCGAACCACACGTTGAGCCAGGTCACGGCCAGCGTGAACAACAGCGCGACCGCAAAGGCCTGCCAGCAGCGCCGGCGCACGCGCGCGTCTTGCAGCAGCGCGATGAAGACCGGGATCATCGCGAACTTGAGGTACTTCTGCACGAAGCCTGTCACGCCCTCGCGGTCGGCGGGCGACCAGGCCACGGCGATCACGATCCAGGCGAACAGCGCGAGCGCGGGCCCCACCAGCGGGTTGCGAAAGGCCTCTCGCAGCGCCGCGCGCGAGTCGGCGCCCCCGAGCGACAGCGCCCACAGCAGCAGCGTGAGCAGCAGCGCCACGTTGGCCAGTGCGACCGACATCGGGAACGCGAAGAAAACCAGCACGAGGCCGGCCTGAGCGCCTTTGAAGGCGCCGGTGTTCAGCGTGTGGGCCAGGCTCATGGGCGCTCGCTCGCGGGGGCTGGTTCGTAGGCCGCCAGCAGCAAGGCCCAGTCGGCCTCGTGCCAGTGGAAAGGGGTTTGCCGCTGCGCCTCCTTGCGCAGCGAGCGTTGAAGCCGCGCGAGGTTGGCGGCCTTCCAGCCACTGCCGGCACGCACGGCGCATTTGTCGAAGTCGACCACCCAGGCGCTGTCCTGCGCACCGAGCAGCAGGTTGTGGGCATTGAGGTCGGCGTGGAACACCTGGCGCTCGTGCAGGCGGCGGATGGCCTGGCCCAGCGCGGCCCACTGTGCGGGCGTGGGCCGGGCCTCGCGCAGGCATTGCACCAGGTTGCGCGTGTCCGGCAGCCAGGCCACGGCGATGTCGGCGCTGTAGACCAGGCCGTGCGGGCGGTGCAGCGCGGCCACGGGCGCGGGCACGGGCAGGTCCCAGCTGCGCATCAGGCGCAGCAGCGCGAACTCGCGCAGCGCGCGGCCCCTGGCCAGGGGTTCGCGCACGAAGCGGTCATCGCTCAGGCGCGCCACCAGGCCGCCGCGCCGGTAGTGGCGCAACACGTAGGGGCCCGCGGCCGCGGGCACCAGCGCGGCCTGGCCGCGGCCGCTGCCGGTGGCCAGGCGCTCGGCGGCGGGCGCGGGCAGGAAGTCGGCGGGCGCGAGCGCGGCGCTGCGCGCCGGGTCGAACCACACGGTGCGGCCGTCGGCATCGGTGCGGTGTTCGATGGGGACCAGCCGCTGCGGCTTCACCGGCCCGGTGGCGGCGTGCAGCGCCTGCAGGCAGCGCTGGGTGGCGCCGCGGTGGTCGGCCATGAGCGCGAGCGCGGCCTGGCCGCGGCGGGCCCAGGTCTCGGGGAACGAGAGCGCCTGCGCCACTGCGGCTTCGAGCGCGGACGCGTCGGCCACGCGCAGTGCGGCGCCGCGCTGCGCGGCTTCGTCGAACAGCGCGGGCGCGTTGTGGGTGTGGGGGCCGAACAGCACGGGCTGGCCGAGCGAGAGCGGCTCGAGCGGGTTGTGGCCGCCCACGGGTGCGAGCGTGCCGCCCACGAAGCACAGCGCCGCGTGGCGGTACCAGAACATGAGCTCGCCCATGGTGTCGGCGAGCAGCACGTGCTGGCCGGGCTGCAGCGCCTCGCCACGGCTGCGGCGCGCGTGCGGCCAGCTCGCGCGCGCCAGCGCCTGCGACACGGCGTCGAAGCGCTGCGGGTGGCGCGGCACCAGCACCAGCACCGCGTCGGGGTGGCGCGCGTGGATGGCGGGCCAGGCCGCGAGCCAGGCGGTCTCGTCGCCCTCGTGCGTGCTGCCGGCCACCACCAGGCGGCGGCCTTGCAGGTCGGGGGGCAGCGGGCGTTCGTCGCCGCCGGCCGCGAGGTCGAACTTGAGGTTGCCGGCCACGGCCACGCGCTCGGCCGCCACACCGAGCGCGACGAAGCGGGCGGCCGTGGCCTCGTCGGCGGCGGCCACGCGCAGGCCGGACCAGGCGTGCGCCATGAGCGCCTGCCAGCGCTGGTAGCGCGCGGCCGAGGCTTCGGTGAGGCGGGCATTCACGAGCACGACGGGCAGGGCGCGTTCGGCGCAGGCGAACAGCCACTGCGGCCAGAGTTCGCGCTCGATCAGGATCAGCGCCTGCGGCCGCAGCCGGTCGAGGAAGCGGCACACCGCGCCCGGCGTGTCCAGCGGCGCGTAGCGGTGGGTGATGCGATCGCCCCAGGCGGCGCGCAATGCGGCCGCGCCGGTGGGCGTCTGGGTGCTGACGACGAGGCTGTGCGCGGGCCAGTCGCGCAGCAGGGCTTCGATGAGCGGACGCGCGGCCTGGACCTCGCCGACCGAGGCCGCATGCAGCCACAGACCGCCCATGGGCGTGGGATCGACGGGGATGAAGCCCAGGCGCTCGCGCAGGCGCTCCCGGTAGGCCGGTTCGCGCCGGCCGCGCCACCACAACCAGCCCAGCAGCGGCAGCGTGAGCGCGCGCATCAGGCCGCGGTAGGCCCGCAACGGCGCGGTGGCGCGCGGGCTCGTGTTCAACGCCAGTGTTCGGCCACCCACGCCGTGGGCAGCACGCGCCGGTACCACTTGCCGCTCACGCCGGCGATGGCATCGGGCGGGTTGGGTTTGCCATGGAAAGCGATGATGCGTGCGCCGGGCGGGATCTCGGGCGCCTTGAACCAGCCCATGAGGCCGCGGTGCATGCAGTGGCGCTTGAAGCTCACGCACCAGCCTTCGGGCCAGTAGCTCACCTTGCCCTGGCGGCCCAGGAAGCCGGTGATGTATTCCTGCTCGTTGCGCACGTCGGCGATGGACTGCGGGTAGCCCTGCTTGAGGTGCTCGAGCGCGTCGGTGTGGGCGCCGATGGTGTAGCGGTAGCACGAGGTGTTGCCCGTGCCGTCCTGCTTGTCCCATTCCTTGATGACCACGAACTCGCCCGGCAGGTCGAAGAAGGGGTCGAGGCTGTCGACGATGACGATGTCGAGGTCGAGGAAGAGGGTGGGGCCGGTGAGGTCGTAGAGCGGGTCGGCAAAGCTCGTGAGCTTGAGCCAGCCGTGGCCGAAGGTCCAGGGCTTGCGCTGGTCGAATTCGTCGAAGCCCACGGCGGGGATCGGCTTGACCTCGATGCCCGGGGCTATGCCGGTGCCGTCGTCGGTGAGGCAGACGAAGCGGAAGGGCCGGTGCAGGTGCCGCGACACCATGCTGTGGAGCTTGTTGACGTATTCGGGGCCGTACTTGCGGCCCCATTTGATGCACAGCACGTTGACGGCTTGCACGTCATCTCCTGCAGGTGAAATACGGGGTCAGGGCGCCTGTGAGGGCCCGCGGAACAGGGGGGGAGTGTATCGGGCTCAGCGCGCCAGCAGCGCGTCGATGGCCTGCAGGTCGGCCGGCGTGAGGTCGCCGCTGGCCTGGCGCAGGCGCAGCGAGCCCAGCAGCACGTTGTAGCGCGCCTGGGCCAGGTCGCGCTTGGTCTGGAACAGCTGGCTCTGCGCATTCAGCACGTCGATGTTGATGCGCACGCCCACCTGGTAGCCGAGCTGGTTGGCTTCGAGCGCGCTCTGGCTCGAGGCCTCGGCCGCTTCGAGCGCCTTCACCTGCCCCTGGCCCGAGACCACGCCGAAAAACGCGCTGCGCGTGTTCAGGTCGACGCCGCGGCGCGCGGCTTCGAGGTCGGCGCGGGCTTTTTCTTCGAGGGCGAGGGTCTGCTTCACGCGGTTCTGCACCGAGAAGCCCGCGAACAGCGGCAGGTTGAGCTGCACGCCCACGCTGGCGGTGTTGTTGCGCACGTAGCCCGGAATGCCCTGCACGCCCGAGGGCGCGCGCGCCACCTGGTACTGGCCCACGAGATCCACCGTGGGCTTGTGGCCGGCCTCGGCGCGCTGGGTTTCGAGCTGCGCGATCTCGAGGTTGCGGCGCGCCTGCAGCACGCTGGGGTGGTTCTCGCCCAGGCGTTCGATCCAGGCCTGCGGGTCGGCTGGCTGCAGCGGCGGCAGCACCACGGGCGCGGCCAGCGGGCGCGGCACCACGCCACCGCGGCCCACGAGCTGGTCGAGCGCCAGGCGCTTGACGCGCAGGTCGTTCTCGGCCGCGATCTCCTGCGCGTTCACCAGGTCGGCGCGGGCCTGGGCCTCACGCGCGTCGGTCACGGTGGCGGTGCCGACCTCGAAGTTGCGGCGCGCCGCGGCGAGCTGCTCGGCCACGGCGGTTTTCTGCGCACGCACGAAGGTCAGCGTGTCCTGCGCGGCGAGCACGTCGAAGTAGGCCTGCGAGGTGCGCAGGATCAGGCTTTGTTCGGCCTGGGTGAGCTGGGCCTGCGAGATGTCGATCGAGCGCTGGGCCTGCTCGTTCGCGAGCCGGTTGGCCGGGCGGTAGAGCGGCTGGCTGGCCGAGAGCGTGACGTTCTGGTTGTTGCTGGTGCCGTCGAGCGCGTTGGCGCTGCTGTCGCGGTTGGCCCAGTTCGCCCCGGCGCCCAGCCCCACCTGCGGCAGCAGCCCGGCGCGGGCCTGCGCGGCCTGCGCGAGGTTGGCTTCGTACTGCGAGCGTGCCGCGAGGTAGGTGGCGTCGTAGCCGCGCGCGGCTTCGAACAGTTCGGCCAGGCTCTGGGCCTGGGCGGCCGACGCGAGGGCCAGCAGCAGGGCCACGGCCAGCGGGCGCGCACGGGGGGCGATTCGGGTCATGGGCAGGTCCTTGGCGCAGGGCGCGTTTCGATTAATACCGCGGCACCGAGGGATCGCGCTCGTGCGACCAGCGCTCGATGCCGCCGTGCACGTTGACGACCCGGCTGAAGCCCTGGTTCATCAGGAAGTGCGTGACCTGGGCGCTGCGCCCGCCGTGGTGGCACAGGCAGGCGATCGGGCGCTCGGGGTCGAGTTCGGCCAGGCGCGCGGGGATGGTCTGCATGGGCATGTGCACGAGCTCGAAGCCCTGCGGCGTGACGCTGGCGGTCTGCAGTTCCCAGGCTTCGCGCACGTCGAGCACCACCGGAAGGGCGGCGCCGTCGGCGCTGTGCTGGCGAACCCAGTCGTCGATCTGGGCGGGGGTGATGGCCTGCATGGGGTGGGGCTCAGAAACGGAAGCGCGAGGGCTCGGGGAAGTTCTGCAGGCGCGCGGCCACGGTGTCCCAGGGCTGCTCGGTGCGGAACGAGGACGGGCCGGTGCGCGTGATGAGGGTGGCGCGCATCACGGGCTCGCCGCCGGTGATGGCGATCAGGCGGCCGCCCGGGGCCAGCAGTTCGAGCAGGTCCGCCGGCACTTCGGCCACCGAGCCGCCCAGCAGGATGGCGTCGAAGGGGGCGCCGCTGCGGCAGGCCGCGAAGCCGTTGGCGGTGGCGTCGGCGGCGCGCACATCCACGTTGCGCAGGCCCGCGCGCTGCAGGTTGGCGCGCGCGCGTTCGGCGGTGGCCGGGTCGATCTCGAGCGAAAGCACCTGCTGCGCCAGGCTGGCCATGAGGGCGGCGGTGTAGCCGCTGCCGGTGCCGATCTCGAGCACCTTGTCGGTGGGTTGCAGGCCCAGGTCCTGCACCAGGCGGGCCTGCACGCGCGGGGCCAGCATGCAGCGGCCTTCCACGGCGGGATGGTCCAGCGGCAGCTCCAGGTCGGCGAAGGCCAGGGCGCGCTGTGCGGCGGGCACGAAGTCTTCGCGGCGCACGCTGCCCAGCAGTTCGAGCACGCGGGCGTCGAGCACCTCCCAGGGGCGGACCTGCTGCTCGATCATGTTGAAACGGGCCTGTTCCAGGCTCAACGCGGTGGTCATGGGGTTCTCCAGTGGGGGTTCGGCAAAACCTTCAAATTCTAGGAGGCCGCGTCGGCCGGCGCCGGGGCGGCGGGCTGCGCGGGGGGCAGGCCGGCCTTGCGGCGCAGCCAGGCGGTGAAATCGTCGATGTAGCTGTAGACCACGGGCACCACCACCAGCGTGAGCAGCGAGGAGGTGATGACGCCGCCGATCACCGCCTGGCCCATGGGCGCGCGCTGCTCCGAGCCCTCGGTGAGCGCGAAGGCCAGCGGCACCATGCCGAAGACCATGGCCAGCGTGGTCATGAGGATGGGGCGCAGCCGCACCTTGGCCGCCAGCAGCAGGGCCTCGTCGCGCGGCAGCGGCGGACCGCCCGCGCGGCCCTCGCGCGCGCGGATCGCGAAGTCGACCAGCAGGATGGCGTTCTTGGTCACCAGGCCCATGAGCAGCACGATGCCGATGATGGAGAACATGCTCATGGTGGAGCCGAACATGAGCAGCGCCAGCACCACGCCGATCAGCGTGAGCGGCAGCGAGGTCATGAGCGAGAGCGGCTGCAGGAAGCTCTGGAACTGGCTGGCCAGGATCATGTAGATGAAGATGATGGCCAGCGCCAGCGCCGACAGCGCATAACCGAACGACTCCTGCATGTTCTTGGTGGAGCCGCCGAACTCGTAGCGGTAGCCCGGGGGCAGGGCGATGCCGTCGAGCGCGGCGCGCATGTCGGCCGTGACCTCGCCGGCCGAGCGGCCGTACACGTTGGCGTTGAAGGCCACCTCGCGGTTGAGGTTCTTGCGGTTGATCTGGTTCGGGCCGGTGGTGTCGACGATGCGCGCCACCTGCGACAGCGGCACGGTGCGCGCGCTGCCGTCCGCCGCCGCGGCCAGGTTGAGCGGCAACTGCGCCAGGTCTTGCGTGCGCTGGCGCGCCTCGGGCGCCAGGCGCACGATCACGTCGTAGGTCTCGCCGTTCTGCGCGCGCCAGTTGCCCACCGTGGTGCCGGCCACCAGGGTGCGCAGCGCACTGCCCACGGCGCCCGTGGTCAGGCCCGCGTCGGACGCGAGCTCGCGGTTGAGCACCACGTCCACCGTGGGCTTGTTGGGCTTGACGCTGGCGTCGAGGTCGACCAGGCCCACGATGGGCTCGAGCTTCTCGCGCACCACACGGCTCAAGCGCTCGAGCTCGCCGAGGTCGTCGCCCTGCAGCGAAAACTCGATCTGCTTGTTGCCGCCCACCGAATCGAGCAGGCCCACGTGGGTGACGGTGATGCCCGCCACGCGGCGCAGCCGCTCGCGCAGCAGGGCCGACATGGCGTCGGCGTTGCGCGAGCGTTCCTTGCGGTCCACCAGGCGCACGTAGATGCTCGCGTACATGGGCCCCTGCGCGTTGCCCGTGTTGATGGTGGTGAGCGTGTAGCGCACCTCGGGGAACTCGCGCAGGATGGCCTCGACCTCGCGCGCCTTGGCCTCGGTGGCCTGCAGCGAGGAGCCCACGGGCGTGTTGAAGCTGATCGAGGTTTCGGAGAAATCGGCCTTGGGCACGAATTCGGTGCCCAGCAGCGGCAGCATGAACACGCTGGCGATGAAGGTGGCGATCGCCAGCAGCAGCGTGGCGAGCTTGTGCTTGAGCGACCAGCGCAGCGTGGCCTGGTAGCCCTCGGCGAGGTCGTCCTGGAAGCGGTCGAACCAGTGGGTGACACGGCCCAGGGTGCGGTCGTACAGGCTGTTGCCCGGGGGCTTGCCGTGGGCGTCGATGGCCGGGTCGTGCCACACCGACGAGAGCATGGGGTCGAGCGTGAAGCTCACGAACATCGAGATCAGCACGGCCGCGACCATGGTGATGCCGAATTCGTGGAAGAACTTGCCGATGATGCCGCCCATGAAGCCGATGGGCAGGAACACCGCCACGATGGACAGCGTGGTGGCGAGCACCGCGAGGCCGATCTCCTTCGTGCCGTCCATGGCCGCCTGGTAGGGGCCCTTGCCCATCTGCACGTGGCGCACGATGTTCTCGCGCACCACGATGGCGTCGTCGATCAGCAGGCCCACCGACAGCGTGAGCGCCATCAGCGTGATCATGTTGATGGTGAACCCGAGCAGGTTCATGAAGAAGAAGGTGCCGATCACCGCGATGGGCAGCGTGAGCCCGGTGATGACGGTGGAGCGCCAGGAGTTGAGGAACAGGAACACGATGAGCACCGTGAGCAGCGCGCCCTCGATCAGCGTCTGCCGCACGTTCTGCACCGACACGCGGATCGGCCGCGAGCCGTCGGCGATGGGTTCGAGTTTCACGCCCGGCGGCAGCTCGGCCTGCACGGCCTTGAGCGCGGCGTTCAGGCCGTCGACCACCGCGATGGTGTTTTCGTCCTGCGATTTCTGCACCTGCAGCAGCAGGGTGCGCTCGCCGTTGTAGAGCGCGAGGCTTTCCACCTCCTGCGTGCCGTCGCCCACGCGCGCGACCTGGCCCAGCTTCACCGGCGAGCCGCCGCGGCGGCCCACGATGATGTTCTCGAAATCGCGCGGGTTCTGCGCGCGCGAGAGCACCTGCACCACGCGCTCGGCCTCGCCGGTCTTGAGCGTGCCCACGGGCAGGTCCTGGTTCTCGCTGCGCAGCGCGGCGTTCACCTGCTCGGGCGTCACGCCCAGGGCCTGCATGGCCACCGGGTCGAGCTCGATGTTGATGGCGCGCCGCGTGGCGCCCACCAGGTTCACCGCGCCCACGCCGCGCACGTTCTCGAGCCGCTTCTTGAGCACCTGCTCGGACCAGGTGGTGAGCTCCACGGGCGAGAGCTTGCGGCCCTCGGTGGCCGCGGGCACCACGGCCACCGACCAGATCGCGCGGCTCGCGGGGTCGAAGCGCAGCACGCGCGGCTCGTCGACCTCGTCGCGCAGCGTGGGCCGCAGGATGCCGATGCGCTCGCGCACGTCGTCGGCGGCCTTGCGGCCGTCGACCGTGAGCTGGAACTCGATGATCACCACCGAGGTGCCTTCGTAGCTGCGCGAGCTGAGCGTGTTCACGCCCGCGATGGCATTGACGGCCTCTTCGACCTTCTTGGTGACCTCGCTCTCGACGATCTCGGGCGAGGCGCCGGGGTAGGTGGTGGTGACGACCACCACCGGGAAATCGATGTTGGGGAACTGGTCGACCTGCAGCCGCTGGTACGAGAAGGCACCGAGCACCACGAAGGCCAGCATCACCATGGTCGCGAAGACCGGGTTGCGCAGCGAGACCTGGGTGAACCACATGGTGTGCGGGCCCTGGCCGTCAGTTCGCCGCGGCGGCGAGCTTCACGCGCGTGCCGTCGCGGATCGCGCCCGCGGTGGCGCCCAGCACCACCTCGCCTTCGGTCAGCATGGGCACGGCCTGCTGCGGCACGCCGTCGAGCAGACCGCGCGGCGCACCGCCCTCGGGCAGGGGCACGTGGCGCACCACGCCTTCGCGCACCACCTGCACGTAGGGCGCGGGGCGGTCGTTGCGCACCGCCGACGCCGGCACCGCCAGCGCCTGCTGGCTGCCGGCCACGATCTCGCCGCGCGCGAACAGGCCCTGGCGCATGCCGGCCACCGCGGGCAGGCGCAGGTAGACCAGCACGCTGCGGCTGCCGGGCTGCACGCTGGGGTTGATGCGCACGACGCCCGCGTCCACCGGCTGGCTCAGGCCTTCCACCTGCAGGCGGGCCTTCTGGCCCACCCGCACGGCGGCGGCGTCGGCCGGGCTGAGCGCGGCCTCCATCTCGAAGGCCGAGAGGTCGACCACGTCGACCACGCGCGCGTCCAGGCCCACGCGCTCGCCGTTCTGCACCGCGCGCGCCGCGATCTGGCCCGCGATGGGCGAGCGCAGCACGGTGTCGCCCAGGCCCTTGCGCGCGATGTCGAGCGCGGCCATGGCGGCGCGGTGGTTGGCCTCGGCCGCGGCCAGGTTGGCCTGCGAAGTCTCGAGCGCGGTGCCCGAGATGAAGCCCTGCTGCACCAGCGCCTGGTTGTTGCTCTGCGTGCGTTGGGCGATGCGCACCTGCGCCAGCGCCGATTCGGCCTGCTGCTCGGCCTGGCGCACGCGCGCCTGCGATTCGGTGGGGTCGATGCGCGCCACCACCTCGCCCGCGGCCACGCTGTCGCCCTCGCGCTTGTTCAGGCCCTGCACCTCGCCGGCCACGCGCGCCTTGATCGCCACCGTCTGCAGCGCCTTGATCGAGCCCGAGACGCTGGCCGTCTGCTGCAGCGCGAGCGTGCGCACGCGCACCACATCGGCCGCACCGATCTCGTACACCGGGGCGGTCTGCAGGGCCTGCGCGGCGCTGCGGGCCTGTTCGGCCTTGGTGGCGCGCTTGTCGAGCGCGCGCAGCACGCCGAGCGCCAGGCCCGCCACGAGCAGCACGGGCACGGTCCAGTAGAGGATTTTTCGGGTGCGGGAGAGCGTCATGGGGGGTTCGTCAGACCGCTCCGCGCGGCCGCAGCATGCCGCGCAGGATCAGGTCGACCTGCGTGTCGATGAAGGTGATGGGATCGAGCCGCTCGGACGGGGGGCAGCACGGCGTCATCGAGTGCTTCCACATCAGCAGGAAGATCATGGGCGCGATCAGGCTGTAGACCGCGTAGTCGAGCGGCAGCTCGCGGAACTCGCCGCGGTCGATGCCGCGCTGCAGGATGCGGCGCAGCAGCGCGTGGCCCGGGCCGATCACCTCCTGCTGGTAGAAGTTGGCGATCTCGGGGAAGGTGCCCGACTCGCTCATGACCAGCTTGGTGATCCCCGAGGCGGGCGTCATGCCGATGCGCTCCCACCAGGTGTGCATGGCGTAACGCACCAGTTCCAGGCTGTCGCCGGTGAACTGCGCAAGCTCGTTGTCCCATTCGGGGAAGCGGCCCGCGATGTTCTCGCGCACCACGGCCTTGAACAGGTCTTCCTTGCTCGGGAAATACAGGAACAGGGTGCCCTTGGACACGCCGGCGCGCGCCGCCACCTCTTCGACGCGTGTGGCGGCAAAACCCTTCTCGACGAACAGGGCCAGCGCGGCCTCGATCAGCTCGCCCGGGCGCGCTTCCTTGCGGCGCGCGCGGCGGGGGTGGCGGCAGGTTGGGGGCGGGCGGCGGGCGGCGGGCATGGGGATTTAATGACCGGTGGGTTATTAATATACCCCACCCCCCTTACGCCACCCGGCGCCCCCGGCGCTCAGTTGAAAGCGGCGATGCCCGTGATCGCTCGCCCGAGGATGAGGGCGTGGATGTCGTGCGTGCCCTCGTAGGTGTTGACCACCTCGAGGTTGACCAGGTGGCGCGCCACGCCGAACTCGTCGCTGATGCCGTTGCCGCCCATCATGTCGCGCGCCAGGCGGGCGATGTCCAGTGCCTTGCCGCAGCTGTTGCGCTTGAGGACGGAGGTGAGCTCCACGGGCGCGATGCCCTCGTCCTTCATGCGGCCCAGGCGCAGGCAGCCCTGCAGGCCCAGGCCAATCTCGCTCAGCATGTCGGCGAGCTTCTTCTGGATCAGCTGGTTGGCCGCGAGCGGGCGGCCGAACTGCTGCCGGTCCATGACGTACTGCCGGGCGCGGAAGTAGCAGTCTTCGGCCGCGCCCAGCGCGCCCCAGGCGATGCCGTAGCGCGCGCTGTTGAGGCAGGTGAACGGGCCCTTGAGGCCGCGCACCTCGGGGAAGGCGTTCTCTTCGGGGCAGAACACGCCGTCCATCACGATCTCGCCGGTGATCGAAGCGCGCAGGCCCACCTTGCTGTGGATGGCGGGCGCGCTCAGGCCCTTCCAGCCTTTCTCGAGGATGAAGCCGCGGATCGCGCCTTCGTCGTCCTTGGCCCAGACCACGAACACGTCGGCGATCGGGCTGTTGGTGATCCACATCTTGGCGCCCGACAGGCTGTAGCCGCCCTGGACCTTCTTGGCGCGCGTGACCATGCTGCCGGGGTCCGATCCGTGGTTGGGCTCGGTCAGGCCGAAGCAGCCGATCCACTCGCCGCTGGCGAGCTTGGGCAGGTACTTCTGCTTCTGCGCCTCGGTGCCGAATTCGTTGATGGGCACCATCACCAGCGAGGACTGCACCGACATCATCGAGCGGTAGCCCGAGTCGATGCGCTCGACCTCGCGCGCCACCAGGCCGTAGCACACGTAGTTGAGGCCGGCGCCGCCGTACTGCTCGGGAATGGTCACGCCCAGCAGGCCCAGGCTGCCCATCTCGCGGAAGATTGCTGCATCGGTCTTTTCGTGGCGGAAGGCCTCGGTCACGCGCGGGGCCAGGCGCTCCTGGCAGTAGGCGTGCGCGGCGTCGCGCACGGCGCGCTCGTCTTCGCTGAGTTGGCTGTCGAGCTGGAACGGGTCTTCCCAGCTGAAGCTGGCTTTGGACTTGACGGGCGAGAGCATGGCTTGTCTCCGGTGTGGGGGTGGGAACCGGCGGATTGTCTGCCCGCAGACCATAGCTGTCTAATATCGATCCTGTATTCAACGATTCGATCGGCATATCGATGGAGTTTCGCCACCTGCGCTGCTTCCTGGTCCTTGCGGAAGAACTGCACTTCGGCCGCGCGGCCCAGCGCCTGGCCATGACGCAGCCGCCGCTGTCGCTCAACATCCAGCAGCTCGAAGCCTCGGTGGGCGCGCCGCTGTTCGTGCGCAACAGCCGCGGTGTGGCGCTCACGCCCGCGGGCCAGGCCTTCGTGCCGCGCGCCCGCGCACTGCTCGACGCGGCGGGCGCCGCCGCGCGCGAGGCGCGCGAGGTGGCGCAGGGCGTGAGCGGGCAGCTGCGCGTGGGCTTCGCCGGCACCGTGCTGTACCGCGGGCTGCCGCAGATCCTGCGTACGTTCGGCCAGCGCCACCCGCGGCTCACGCTGGTGCTGCGCGAGATGAGTTCGAGCGACCAGCTCATCGACCTGCAGCATGGCCGGCTCGACGCCGGCTTCGTGCACACCACGCGCGTGCCGCCCGGTTGTTCGCAGGTGCTGGTGTCGCGCCAGGCCTTTGTGGCCTGCGTGCCGCAGGCGCATCCGCTGGCGCACAAGCGGCGCGTGGCACCGCACGCGCTCGCGGGCCAGCCGTTCGTGGCGATTTCACGCGCTGTTTCGCCCGACTACCACGACCGCCTGCTCGCGCTGTGCGCCGACCACGGCTTCGAGCCCGAGGTGCGCTTCGAGCTGCGCCACTGGCTCAGCGTGGTGTCGCTGGTGGCGCAGGGCCTGGGCGTGTCCATGGTGCCGGCGGCCTTGCAGCAGGCGGGCCTGCCGGGCGCGGCCTTCGTGCCGCTGCAGGGCGACACGCCGCCCTACGAAACGCGCTGCCTGTGGCGCAGCGGCGCCGAGAGCGCCGCGCTCGCGGCATTCCTGGACGCCGTGCGGGGCTTCGCGCTGCCGACAGAATGAGGCTTTGATCGAAGGAGAACGCGATGAGCGACAAACAGGTGCTGGTGCTGGGCGGTGGCTGCTTCTGGTGCACCGAGTCGGTCTACAAGGAAGTGCGCGGCGTGACCGACGTGGAGTCGGGCTACAGCAACGGCCACGCGAAACAACCGAGCTACGAGCAGGTGTGCACCGGCAGCACCGGCCACAACGAGGTGGTGCGCCTCGAGTACGACCCCGCCGAGGTGAGCACGCGCGAGCTGCTGGAGATCTTCTTCGTGGTGCACGACCCCACCACGCTGAACCGCCAGGGCAACGACGTGGGCACGCAGTACCGCAGCGGCATCTACTTCACCACGCCCGAGCAGGCCGCCGAGGCACAGGCCATCATCGCCGAGCTCACGCAAGCCAATGCCTTCGGCCGGCCCATCGTGACCGAGGTGAAACCGCTGGACAACTACTGGCCGGCCGAGGCCTACCACCAGGACTTCTTCGAGCGCAACCCGCACCAGGGCTATTGCATGGCGGTGGCCGCGCCCAAGGTGGCGAAATTCCGCAAGACGTTTGCGCGCCTGGCGAAGTAGCCACCCGCGAGCCGAAGCGATGCAACGGTGGCGAGAGGCCGTCCGAACGGCATCGGGGCGGGCGTTCGAAGGGCGCCCCGAATGCCCGTATCAGCCGGAGAAGGTCTGGCGCGAGGACCAGAAGCCTTCGTGAGGCGCCACCATCTCGCCGACCAGCGCATCGACCGGCCCCACCACCTCGACCGCACGTTGCCCGCGCGCGAACACCTCGCGGCAGGGCAGCGAGAGCGTGGGGTTCTCTTCGTGCGAGCCCGTGAGCGCGAGCAGCGCTTCTTCGCTCGCGCCGTACACCACGCGCCCGATGCCGGCCCAGTAGATGGTGCCCGCGCACATGGCGCAGGGCTCGAAGGTGGTCACCAGCGTACAGTCGCGCAGGTAGGCGCCCGGGTAGGTGCCGGCCGCGTGCCGCGCGAGCGTGGACTCGGCGTGGTTGACCGTGTCGATGTTGCCCTGCTCGGCGAGCACGGTCTCGCCGTCGGGGGCGACCAGCAGGGCACCGAACGGGTGGCGGCCCATGGCCGCGGCGCGGCGCGCCACCTGGTTGGCGCGCCGCAGCTGGCGCTCGACCTGGTCGGGGCTCACGCTTGCGTGCCGCGGTGGGCCCAGGCCGTGGTGTGCTTTTCCACGAAGCTGAACAGCTCGTACATGGCCATGGCCATCGCGCCCACCACCAGCAGACCGCTGAAGGCCAGGCCCATCTGCATGGACGAACCGGCCGAGATCAGCAGGTAGCCGATGCCTTCGTTCGATGCCGTCATCTCCGACACCGTGGTGCCCACGAAGGCGAGCGTGATCGCGACCTTGAGCGAGCCGAAGAAGTAGGGCATGGAGCGCGGCAGGCCGACCTTGGTGAGCACGTCCCAGCGCTTGGCGCCGAGCACGCGCAGCACGTCTTCGAGCTCGGGCTCGAGCGTGGCCAGGCCGGTGGCGATGTTGACCATGATCGGGAAGAAGCTGATGAGGAAGGCCGTGAGGATGGCCGGGCCCACGCCGATGCCGAACCACACCACCAGAATGGGCACGAAGGCCGCCTTGGGCAGTGCGTTGAAGGCCGTCATCAGCGGGTAGACCGCGGCATAGGCCAGGCGCGAACTGCCGATCAGGAAGCCCAGCAGCACGCCCACCACGATCGCGATGCCGAAGCCGGCCATGGTCACCCAGAAGGTGCGCCAGGCGTGGCCCAGGATGGTCACCTTGTGCTCGAGGGTCTGCTCCCAGATGCGCGAGGGGCTGGGGAAGATGAACTCGGACACGCCGAAGCCGGCGGTGATCACCTCCCAGATCACGATGATCGCGATCAGCAGCAGCAGCGGGGAGAAGCGCTCGATGTTCTTGCGTTGTTTGCTGTTCATGGGGCGCTCACTGGTTGATGACGGCACCGGCCTTGCGCATGGCGCCGATGTGGCCACGCAGCTCGTGCACGATGTCGGTGAATTCCTTGGTGTAGGTGACCTCGAGCTCGCGCGTGCGCGGGATCTCGATCTCGCGCTTGACCACGAAGCGGCCCGGGCTCTTGCTCATGCAATACACCGTGTCGGCCAGGAACACCGATTCGCGCAGGTCGTGCGTGACCAGGATGACGTTGAATTTCTGCGCCTCCCACAGGTCGCGCAGCGTGCACCAGAGCTCTTCGCGCGTGAAGGCGTCGAGCGCGCCGAAGGGCTCGTCGAGCAGCAGCATCTTGGGCTCGTGGATCAGCGCGCGGCAGATGCTCGCGCGCTGCTGCATGCCGCCCGAGAGCTCCCAGGGAAACTTGTTCTCCATGCCGCCCAGGCCCACGCTGGCGAGCAGCTTCTTGGCGCGCTCCTCGTACTCGCGGCGGCGGTCCTTGAACTGGCTGCGGTAGGGCTCGACAATCTCCAGCGGCAGCAGCACGTTGTCGAGCGTGGTGCGCCAGGGCAGCAGCGAGGGCGCCTGGAAGGCCATGCCCGAGATCTTGAGCGGGCCGGTCACGGGCTGGCCGTCGATGCGGATCTTGCCCATGCTGGGCATCTTCAGGCCCGTGGTGAGCTTCATGAAGGTGGACTTGCCACAACCCGAGGGGCCGACGATGGCGATGAACTCGCCGCGTTGCACCTTGAGGTTGATGTCTTCGACCGCAAAGATGTTCTTGGCGAGCAGGTCGTCGTTGTAGGCGAGCCAGACCTGATCGAAGTCGACGAAGGCGGCGTCGCTCGGCGGGGCGGTGTGGGGCATGGGCGTCTTTCGTGAAAAGGGCCAGCCCCCTTGCGGGACGGCCGGCCCTTGTTGCCTGGGTTCAGGGCCTTACTTCTTGACCGGCGGCAGGATGTCGAGCTCGGCCTTGCTGGGCAGCATGGCGCCGTTCCAGACCTTGTTCGGATCGACGCGGGTCTTGGTGCCGTAGGCGTCGGACACCTGCGAAGCCATGAGCGCGAGGCGGCCGGGCACGACCTGGCCGAAGCCTTCCTTGCGCGCGTCGGGGCTGGCGACCACGGCGTCGATGGCGAGCTGCAGGCGGCGCGTCTCCAGCGGCACGTTGATGATGCCGTCGCGGGCCTTCACGGTCTCGATGGTGGCGGCCGGGTTGGCCATCACCTCTTTGGCGCCCTTGGCGAACGAGGCCAGGAAGGCCTTCACCGCGGCCGGGTTCTCGGCGATGAGCTTGGGCGAGGCGATGATGACGTTGCCGTAGAGCTTCACGCCGTGCTCGGCGTAGGGCAGGATCACCACGTCTTCGGGCTTCACGCCGCGCGCTTCGAGGTTGAGCAGCGAGGTGAACGAGAAGCCGGTGATGGCCTCGATGTCGCCGCGCACCAGCATGGTCTCGCGCAGCGGCGGGTCCATCGAGGTCCAGGCCACGTTGTTGATGCCGTTGGCCTTCTGGAAGATCGGGAAGCCCTTGCGGCCGGCGTCGAACACCGGCGCGCCGAGCTTCTTGCCTTCGAGGTCCTTGGGCTTGGTGATGCCGCTCTTCTTGAGCGCGAGCACCGCGGCCGGCGTGTTGTTGTAGACCATCATCACCGCCACCGGCTTGTTCGGTGCGTCGGGGTTGTTGGCGTGGAATTCCATCAGGGCGGCCAGGTCGGCAAAGCCCATGTCGTAGGTGCCCGAGGCCACGCGCGTGACGGTGCCACCCGAGCCGTTGCCGGCGTCGATGGTCACGTCGAGCCCGGCCTGCTTGTAGTAGCCCTTGGCGGCGGACTGCAGGAACAGGGCGGCGGGGCCTTCGAAGCGCCAGTCGAGCTGGAACTTGATGGCGGTCTGCGCCTGGGCGGCGCCCGCGAAGGCGAGGGCCGCGGCCAGGGCGGCGGTGGTCTGCAGGAAACGGCGTTTGATCATGGTTTCTCCAAGGCTGGCGGTACTGGGGAAGGGGTCTGCCGTCTGCGCGGCCTGCATGGCAAATAGCAACATCGGTGCCAGAGCGCGCCGATGTTTTGCACACCGGTTTTGTATACACATTTTCGGTGTGGGGGCGGATGCGGGCATCCTGACATACCCTGAAACGGGGCGTGGATGCACCGTACCGGGGTGGAGTATCGCCCCGGTACGGTGCGGGGCCCCGCCCTGGGGCCCCGCTGCGGCCTCAGCGCTGCTGCGCGGCGGCCAGTGCCGTCATGTTGAGCACGCGGCGCACCGTGGCCGCGGGCGTGAGGATGTGCACCGCACCGGCCGCGCCCATGAGCACCGGGCCCACGGTGACGCCACCGCTGGTGGTGGTCTTCATGACGTTGTAGAGGATGTTGGCGGCGTCGAGGTTGGGGCAGATCAGCAGGTTGGCCGAGCCCGTGAGCGTGCCCTCGCCAAGGTAGGCCTCACGGATCTCGGGCTGCAGCGCGGCGTCGCCATGCAGCTCGCCATCGCACTCGATGTCGGGGTGCGCGGCCACGAACAGGTCGCGCGCGCGGGCCATCTTGCGCGCCGAGGCGCGCTTGCTCGAGCCGTAGCTGGAGTGCGAGAGGAAGGCCACCTTGGGCGGGTGGCCGAAGCGCTGCACCGCCTGTGCGGCCATGCCCGCGATCTCGGCCAGTTCTTCGGCACTCGGATCTTCGTTGACGTAGGTGTCGGCAATGAAGACCGGGCCGCGGTCGGTCATGAGCGCGTTCACCGCGGCGTAGAGGTTCGCGCCGGCGGCGCGGCCCAGGATGCTGTCGATGCGCTCGAGGTGGGTCATGTAGCTGCCCACCAGGCCGCAGATCAGCGCGTCGGCGTCGCCGAGCGCGATCATCAGCGAGCCGATGATGGTGTTGGAGCGGCGCACCGCGGCCTTGGCCACCTCGGGCGTGGCGCCCTGGCGGCCCAGGCGCTTGTGGTAATGCTCCCAGTACTGGCGAAAGCGCGGGTCGTCTTCGGGGTTGACGTTCTCCACGTCCACGCCGAGCCGCATGCGCAGGCCGGCCTTGGCAATGCGCGCCTCGATCACCGCGGGGCGGCCGATCAGGATGGGGTGGGCGATGCCGTCGTCGATCGCCATCTGCGCGGCGCGCAGCGCGCGCTCGTCTTCACCGTCGGCATAGGCCACCCGGCTTTTCCTGGCGAGCGCGCGGGCGGCGTTGAACACCGGCTGCATGAGGATGCCGGTCTGGTACACGAAGCGGCCGAGCTGCTGGCGGTACGCGTCCATGTCGCTGATGGGCCGCGTGGCCACGCCCGATTCGGCCGCGGCCTGTGCGACCGCGGGCGCGATGCGCAGGATCAGGCGCGAGTCGAAGGGCTTGGGAATCAGGTAATCGGGCCCGAAGCTCAGGTCCTGGCCCGCGTAGGCGTTGGCCACCTCTTCGCTGGTTTCGCTCTTCACGAGGTCGGCGATCTGGCGCACGCACGCGAGCTTCATGGCCTCGGTGATGCGCGTGGCGCCGCAGTCGAGCGCGCCGCGGAAGATGTAGGGGAAGCACAGGACGTTGTTGACCTGGTTCGGGTAGTCGCTGCGGCCGGTGGCGATGATGCAGTCGGGCCGCACGGCCTTGGCGAGCTCGGGCCGGATCTCGGGCTCGGGGTTGGCGAGCGCGAGGATGATGGGCTGGCGCGCCATGGTCTTGACCATCTCGGCCGTGAGCACGCCCGGGGCCGAGCAGCCCAGGAACACGTCGGCGCCGTTCACCGCGTCGGCCAGCGTGCGTTTGTCGGTGGCCTGCGCGTAGCGCTGCTTGGATTCGTCCATGCCGCCGGGGCGGCCCTGGTAGATCACGCCCTTGGAGTCGCAGACGAAGATGCGCTCGCGCGCCACGCCCAGGCCCACCATCACGTCGAGGCAGGCGATGGCCGCCGCGCCCGCGCCCGACACCGCCACCGTGACCTCGCCGATGGCCTTGCCCACCAGCTCCAGGCCGTTGAGCAGCGCGGCCGCGCTGATGATGGCGGTGCCGTGCTGGTCGTCGTGGAACACCGGGATGTTCAGGCGCTCGCGCAGCTGCTT
This sequence comes from Hydrogenophaga sp. T2, assembly GCF_049843535.1. Lineage (NCBI taxonomy): Bacteria > Pseudomonadati > Pseudomonadota > Betaproteobacteria > Burkholderiales > Comamonadaceae > Hydrogenophaga > Hydrogenophaga sp. T2. Next base: position 97,963 of record NZ_JBBHZJ010000010.1, read on the forward strand.
CTCGATATAGAAGCACTCGGGGGCCTTGATGTCTTCGAGGTTGATGCCGCCCAGCGTGGGTTCGAGCGCGGCGATGATCTCGACGAGTTTGTCCGGGTCCTTCTCGGCGAGCTCGATGTCGAACACGTCGATGCCCGCGAACTTCTTGAACAGGCAGCCCTTGCCTTCCATCACGGGCTTGCCCGCGAGCGGGCCGATGTCGCCCAGGCCCAGCACCGCGGTGCCGTTGGTGACCACGCCCACGAGGTTGCCGCGGCTGGTGTAGTCGGCCGCCTTGTTCGGGTCGGCCTGGATTTCGAGGCAGGGGTAGGCCACACCCGGCGAGTAGGCGAGCGAGAGGTCGCGCTGGTTCGACAGCGGCTTGGTCGGCGTGACGGCGATCTTGCCCTGGCGGGGGTGGCGGTGGTAGTCGAGCGCGGCGTCGCGCAGCGCCTGTTCGGCGGGGGTCATGGCGGTCTCCTCGGGTCGCACGGGTCGGGGCCGCATTGTGCCCTGCGCCCGGGGAGCCGCGGGTCAGCGCGAGAGCAGGTCCAGCAGGGTGCGCGCCACCACCTTCGTGGCGCGGCGCAGGTCGTCGAGCCGCACGTGCTCGTCGGCGCGCTTGGCGTTCGATTCGCGCACGGTGCGCGGGCCGGCGCCGTAGATCACGCCCGGAATGCCGCGCTCCACGTACAGGCGCACATCGGTGTAGAGCGGCGTGCCGACCGCGGGAATGGGCTCGCCGAAGACCTGCTCGCCATGGGTCTGCAGCGCCTTCACGAGCGCGGCGTTGCCAGGCAGCGGCTGCATGGCGCGCGCGAGCAGCATGCGGCGCACGCCCACCTGCAGGGCCTTGCCGCCGCGCGGCGGGTCGAAGCTGGCGGCGGCCTGGGCGATGGTCTCGCGCAGCGCGGCCTCGACCTGCGCCGGGTCTTCCTCGGGGATCATGCGGCGGTCGAGCTTGAGCACCACCTTGCCCGGGATCACGTTGGTGTTGGTGCCGCCCTGGATCAGGCCCACGTTGAGGTAGGGGTGGGTGATGCCTTCGACGTTCGAGCGCACCTGCAGGTAGTTGCGGTTGAGCGCGTAGAGCGCGTTGAGGATGTGCGTGGCGCCCTGCAGCGCGTCGGTGCCGCTGTCGGGAATGGCGGCGTGCGCCATCTCGCCCTGCACCGTCACCTCGAGCTGCAGGCAGCCGTTGTGCGCCACCACCACCTGGTAGCTGAAGCCCGCGGCCACCATCAGGTCGGGCTTCGTGAGACCGCGTTCGAGCAGCCAGCCGGGGCCGAGCTCGCCGCCGAACTCCTCGTCGTAGGTGAAGTGCAGTTCCACGGCGCCCTTGAGCGGCGCACCCAGCGCTTCGAGTGCGCGCAGCGCGAAGGTGAAGCTCGCGAAATCGCTCTTGCTCACGGCGGTGGCGCGGCCGTAGATCGCGCCGTCGGCCACCTCGCCGCCGTAGGGGTCGTGCGTCCAGCCTTCGCCCGGGGGCACCACGTCGCCGTGGGCGTTGAGCGCGATCACCGGGCCGCCGTCGGCGAAGCGGCGGCGCACGATGAGGTTGGTGATGCTCTGCAGGCCCGCGGCCTTCACCTCGGCCTCGGGCACGGGGTGGCGCTCGGCTTCGTAGCCGAAGGCCTGGAGCAGTTCGGCGGTGCGCTCGGCGTGCGGCGCGTTGTTGCCGGGCGGCGTGTCGGTGGGCACGCGCACGAGCTGCTGCAGGAAGCCGACCTGTTCGTCGAAGTGGGCGTCGATCCAGGCGTCGAGTTGCTGGTGGGGGTTCATGGGGCGGTCAGAGTCCGTTGAGCAGGTGTTCGAAGGCCAGCACGCACAGCTCGATGTCGTGGCTGGTGGTGCTTTCGAGCGGGTTGTGGCTGATGCCGCTGTTTTCGCCGCGCACGAAGAGCATGGCCTGGGGCATCACCTCGTGCAGCTTCATGGCGTCGTGGCCGGCGCCGCTGGGCATGCGGTGCACCGGCAGGCCGAGCGCGGCCACGGCGCGCTCCCAGCGCGCCTGCCAGTCGGGCGCGCTGGGCGCGGCCGCGGCGATCATGGTGCGTTCGAGGCGGTGGCCCAGGCCGCGGCGCTCGCAGATGGCGCTGAGTTGCGCGAGCACGTCGCGTTCGAGGGCGTCGCGCTGCGCGTCGGTGGGCGCGCGCAGGTCGAGCGAGAAGGCGCAGCGGCCGGGGACCACGTTGATCGAGCCGCCCGGCACCTGCAGCAGGCCCATGGTGGCGACCGAGTCGCCGTCCTGCGCGGCTCGCTGTTCGAGGTAGAGCGCCAGCTCGGCCACGGCGCAGGCGGCGTCGCGGCGGCGGTCCATGGGCGTGGTGCCCGCGTGGCTGGCCATGCCGATCACCTCGCCCACGTGGCGCACGCTGGCGTTGATGGACGTGACCACGCCCAGGGGCAGGCCCATCTCGTTGAGCACAGGGCCTTGTTCGATGTGCACCTCGACGAAGCCGAGGTAACGCGCGGGGTCGCGGCGCAGCGCGGCGATGGCGTCGAGCGTGCCGGGCAGGCCGGCGGCGCGCATGGCGTCCTGCATGCGGATGCCGTCGGCGTCGGTCTGATCGAGCCAGGCCGGGTTGAAGTGGCCGGTGAGCGCGCCCGAGCCCAGGAAGGTGGCCTTGTAGCGCTGGCCTTCTTCTTCGGCGAAGCCCACCACCTCGATGCCGAAGGGCAGGCGGCGACCCGCGCGGTGCAGGCGCTCGACGCAGGCGATGGGCACGAAGATGCCCAGGCGGCCGTCGTACTTGCCGCCGTTGCGCACGGTGTCGAAGTGGCTGCCGGTGAGCAGCCGTTTCGCGTCGGGCGATTGGCCGTGGTACACGCCGACCACGTTGCCCACCGCGTCGATGCCGACCTCGTCGAAGCCGCTCTCGCGCATGCGCGCCATGAGTTCGCGCTGGCAGGCCTGGTGGGCGTCGGTGAGGTAGGTGACGGTAAGCTGGCCCTGTTCCTTGAAGCCCGGGTCGCTGTGTTGCGCCAGCGCTTCGTGCCAGTCCCACACGCGGTGGCCGAGCTCGGGCTCGACGCCGAACTTGTCGCCCAGGCGGATCTCGGCGATGCGGTGGATGTTGCGCAGCGCTTCCTCGCGCTCGAAGTCCACCGGGTTGCCGAGCCGGCGCTCGAAGGCCGCGATGATCTGCTGGCGCGTGAGGCCGCTGCCGCGCGGGCCGCGCACCGCGAGGATGAAGGGGAAGCCGAAGCGCGCGTTGTAGTCGGCGTTGAGGCGCTGCAACTGCGCGAACTCGTCGGGCGTGCAGTGCGTGAGGCCGGCGCGGCTTTGTTCGCCGGTGCTTTCGGCGGTGAGCGTGTTGGCCACCATGGCCTTGCCCGCGAGCTCGGGGTGGGCGCGGATCAGGCCGAGCTGTTCGTCGCGTGTGGCCGCGGCCAGCGACTGCACCAGCGCCCATTGCAGCGCGGCCAGCGTGGCAAAGGGCCGCTGCGCGAGCGCGCGCTGCACCACCCAGGGCGAGTGTTCATAGAGGCCGTCGAGCAGGCGCAGGGCTTCGTCGGGCGCGGCGGCGTTGAGTTGGTCGAGCGTGAGGGCCATGGCGGTCAGGCGGGCTGGGGGAACAGGGTCTTCCAGTGGCGCGCGATGTCGAGCCGGCGCGCGACCCACACCCCTTCGTGCGACTGGATGTGGTCGAGGAAGCGCTGCAGCGCGGTGATGCGGCCCGGGCGGCCGAGCAGGCGGCTGTGCATGCCGATGCTCATCATCTTGGGCCGGTCGAGGCCGGCCGGATCGCCCTCGGCGTAGAGCGCGTCGAAGCTGTCCTTCATGTACTGGAAGAAGGGGTCGGCGTGCGAGTAGCCCTGCGGCAGGGCGAAGCGCATGTCGTTGCAGTCGAGCGTGTAGGGCACGATGAGCTGGTGCGCGGTGCTGCCGTCGCTCTTGTGCAGCTTCATCCAGAAGGGCAGGTCGTCGCCGTAGTAGTCGCTGTCGTACTCGAAGCCGCCGAAGTCGGCCACCAGTCGGTGGGTGTTGGGGCTGTCGCGGCCGGTGTACCAGCCCAGCGGGCGCTGGCCCGTGAGTTCGGTGATGAGCCCCATGGCGCGCTCCATGTGGGCGCGCTCGGTGGCTTCGTCCACGTTCTGGTAGTGGATCCATTTCCAGCCGTGGCAGGCGATCTCGTGGCCGAGCTCGACGAAGGCCGCGGTGATCTCGGGGCAGCGCTGCAGCGCGGTGGCCACGCCGAACACCGTGAGCGGCAGGCCGCGGCGCTCGAACTCGCGCAGGATGCGCCACACCCCCGCGCGCGAGCCGTATTCGTACACGCCTTCCATGCTCATGTGCCGCGCCGGGTAGGCCGCGGGGTTGAACATCTCGGAGAGGAACTGCTCGGAGGCCTCGTCGCCGTGCAGCACGCTGTTCTCGCCGCCTTCTTCGTGGTTGAGCACGAACTGCACGGCGATGCGCGCGCCGCCGGGCCAGCGCGCATGGGGCGGGTTGCGGCCATGGCCGCGCAGGTCGCGCGGATAGGGGGCGGTGGCGTCGTAGGTCATGAGGCGAGCGCGAGGGCGAGGTCGTTGGTGGGGGTCTTGCGGTCGAAGGCCAGGCCGGCCTCGACGTGCTGCAAGTGCTGTTCCATGAGGCGCACGGCCAGCGCTTCGTCGCGCGCGGCCAGGGCCTTGACGATGGCGGCGTGCTCGTCGCTCGAATCGGCGGCGGCCTCGCTGCTCTGGTACATGAGCGTGATGAGCGCACAGCGCGAGATCAGGTCGCGCAGCAGTTCGGCGAGCACCTGGTTGCCCATGAGCTGGGCCATGCGCACGTGGAAATCGCCCAGCAGTTCGGTGCGGCCGGGCACGTCCTGCTGATCGACCGCGGCGCGCTCCTGCGCCACGTGCTCGCGCAGCGCGCGCAGCATGGCGGGCGTGACCTGGCGCACGAAGGCGCGCGTCATCTCCACCTCGAGCATGCGGCGCACCGCGAACACCTGGCGCGCCTCGTCGGCCGAGGGCGTGGCCACGAAGGCACCGCGCGCGGGTTCGAGGCGGATCAGCCGGTTCTGCGAGAGCTGGAACAGCGCCTGGCGCACCAGCGTGCGCGAGACGCCGAAGTGGTCGGCGAGCTTCTGTTCGGCGAGCTTGGTGCCCGGGCGCAAGCGGTGTTCGACGATGGCCCGGGTGAGCGCTTCGACGATCTGGGCCGTGCTGGAGGTGTCCATGCGCGGCATGATAGCCAGAATCGCGCCAAACTGTATACACTTTCGGTCGACCAAAAACGCACAAGGAGCCCGCCATGGGATTGAGCACCCACGTTCTGGACACGATGCACGGTTGCCCCGCGGCGGGCATGGCGGTGGCGCTGTACCGCACCGAAGGCGAACAGGCCACGCTGATCAAGCGCTTCACGCTCAACGCCGACGGCCGCAACCCCGAGGGCCCGCTGCTGGACAACGACAGCATCCGCGTGGGCACCTACCGCCTGGTGTTCGACGTGAAGGCGTACTTCGACGCGCGTGGCGTGGCGCTGCCCGAGCCGCGTTTCCTCGACCGCGTGACGCTGGACTTCGGCATCGCGCACACCGACCAGCACTACCACGTGCCGCTGCTGGTCAGCCCGTGGAGCCATTCGACCTACCGCGGTAGCTGAAAAGAAAAAGGCCCGCCGAAGCGGGCCCAAGCTTTCACAACCCCATGGAGATCATCGGTTGCGCTGGCCTTCGGTCAGCGTGTCGAGCTGGAACTGGCCGCTCTTGTCCCAGAGCCAGACTTCGGTGTAGGTGACGCGGCCCATGCGGACCGGCGCGGGAAACGGCGCAGCGGCGCGCACGGTGCGCTCGATCTCGCGCATCACGTCGGGTGCGTGGCTGGGGGCGCGCATCCAGCTCACCTGCTGCACCGCGCCCATGTGATCGACCTCGACCTGCAGCACGCCCACGGCGTGCAGCAGCGGCGGCATCTGGCCCTTGTAGATGCGGTGGCTGTTGTGCTGGTACAGGTGGCGCGCACCGTCCTTGCGGTAGTCCTGCGGTGTGGCGGCCTGCGACACCAGCGTGGGCAGCGGGGCCCGGCTCACGGGAGCGGGCGGCGGCGGCGCGGGACGGGGCGGCGGTGGGGGCGGCGGCGGGGGTGGCGGCGGCAGCGGTGCGGCGCAGGCCGCGAGCAGGGCCGCGACGGTGAGGCCGGCCCATCGCCAGGCCGATGCCGCGGTCCGCGCGCCGTCGGGACGCGGTGCGGGCGAAATGTCTCGGATGTTCATGTTCATGTCTCGAGCGTTGCCCCGTGATGGCTCTGCGCATACCGCCGGGCCGATGGAGTGTATGTGCGATACCGCACAAAGCCCCTGAAACCTCGGCCCATACTTGTCGGCGCTGAAGCCCTCTTACAGATCCATACAGCTTCCATGTCTTTGACGCCACACCCCACGGCCGACCTGCATACTTTTTTATGCCAGCTGAGCGGTGCGCCGGCGGTGCTGGTGTCGGTGCGCGAGACCCGGGGCTCCGTGCCCCGGGGCGTCGGCGCCTGGATGGCGGTGTTCGACCACACGGTCGTGGGCACCATCGGCGGCGGACAGCTCGAATGGAACGCGATCCGCCAGGCGCGCGAAGCGCTCGCGCGACGTGCGGTGGGTACGGTTGTGCAATCGGTCACGCTCGGGCCCTCGCTGGGCCAGTGCTGCGGCGGCGCGCTGAGCCTGGCCTACGAGCCGGTCGACGCCACGCAGGCCGATGCGCTTGCGCAGCGCCTGGGCGCGGGCGGCCAGCCGGTGGCGCTGTTCGGCGGCGGCCACGTCGGGCGGGCCATCGTGCAGGCGCTCGCGCCGCTGCCCTTCGAGCTGACCTGGATCGACAGCCGCGACGAGGTGTTTCCCGAGCCGCTGCCCTTTGGCGTGCGGGCCGAGCATTCGGCGCCGGTGCAGGGCGCGGTGCCAGGCCTGGCCGCGGGCTCGCACGTGCTGATCATGAGCTTCTCGCACGCCGAAGACCTGGACATCGTCGCGGCCTGCCTCGAACGGCTGCGCCGCACCGACGACCTGGGCTTCGTCGGCCTGATCGGCAGCCGCACCAAATGGGCCAGCTTCCGCCGCCGCCTGGGCGAACGCGGGTTCGATGACGCGCTGCTCGAGCGCATCACCTGCCCGATCGGCCTGCCCGGCATCGCGGGCAAGGAGCCCGCGGTGATCGCGGCCGCGGTGGCGGCACAACTGTTGCTCGTGCAGAACGCAGCGACACCGGGGTCGTCGCTGGCGCGTTGAGCCGATACACTCCGGGCCGTCTGTGGTCGCAGCGGAGCCGGTGCCCACCCGCAAGGGGCGCGCACCGTGTATCGCGGCCCTCGGTCGGCTCAGAGCGCCCGCGGTGGTGAGTCGAACAACGCGACGGCGTCGGTCCGTCCACAACGGGGTGCCATGGAAACCTACCTGCTCGATTGGGCCAACCTGCTGTTGCGCTGGCTGCACGTGATCGTTGCCATCGCCTGGATCGGCTCGTCCTTTTATTTCGTCTTCCTCGACAGCAGCCTCACGCCGCCCGAAGACGAAGGCCTGCGGCGCGATGGGGCGACCGGCGAACTCTGGGCGGTGCACGGCGGCGGTTTCTACCACCCGGTGAAGTACGCGGTGTCGCCGCCGAAGCTGCCCGGGCACCTGCACTGGTTCTACTGGGAAAGTTATTCCACCTGGTTGTCGGGTTTTGCGCTGTTCCTGGTCTCTTATCTCTGGAGCCCCAAGGTCTATCTGATCGACCCGCAGGTGCACGCGTGGTCGCCGCCCGCGGCGATCGCCACGGCGCTGGCCTTCCTGGTGGTGTTCTGGCTCGCCTACGACGCCATCTGCCGGACCCTGGGCCGCACGAAGAACGGCGACGCCAAGGTGGGCGCGGCGGTGGCCCTGCTGGTGGCCGCGGCGGCGCTGCTCGCCACCTCGCTGTTCGCGGGCCGCGCGGCCTTCCTGCTGGTGGGCGCCATGATCGCGACGGCCATGAGCGCCAATGTGTTCTTCTGGATCATCCCGGGCCAGCGCAAGGTGGTGGCCGCGCTCAAGGCGGGCCAGCCGGTCGACCCGATCCACGGCCAGCGCGGCAAGCAGCGCAGCGTGCACAACACCTACTTCACGCTGCCCGTGCTGTTTGCGATGCTGAGCAACCACTACAGCTTCACCTACGCGCACCCGCACAACGGCTGGGTGCTGATCGGCATGATGGCCGCGGGCGCGGCGATCCGGCAGTTCTTCGTGCTGCGCCACGGCTTCAAGCTCGGCCGCAACCCGCACCCCTGGCCCTACGCGGCCGCGGGCGTGGTGCTGCTGCTCGCGCTGATCGTGTGGCTGCGCCCGGCGCCGGTGGCGCCCGCGCCCAGCGCGACGGCCGCGGCGCCGGTGAGCGCGGCCGCGGTGCAGGCGGTGCTGGCGCAGCGCTGTGTGATGTGCCACGGCGAGGCCTTGCAGTCCAAGGGCGTGCGGCTCGATTCGCCGGCCGAACTGCAGCGCCACGCGCAGGCCGTGTACCAGCAGGCCGTGGTCACGAAGCAGATGCCCATGAACAACGCCACCGGCATCACCGACGCCGAGCGCGCGCTCATCGGCCAGTGGTTTCTGGCGGGGGCCAAGGTCGATTGAGCGCCGGGCGTGGCACCATCGCCGCATGCCACGCCAATTCGACCTCATTGCCTTCGACTGGGACGGCACGCTCTACGACTCCACGGCCATCATCGCGCGCTGCATCCAGCGCGCGGTGGCCGACGTGGGCGGCACCGTGCCCACGCGCGAACAGGCCAGCTACGTGATCGGCATGGGCCTGATGCAGGCCCTGGCCCACGCCGCGCCCGACGTGCCCCCCGAGCTGTACCCGCGCCTGGGCGAGCGCTACCGCCACCACTACATCGCGCACCAGAACGACCTGAGCCTGTTCGAGGGCGTGCTGCCCATGCTGGATGCCCTCAAGGCGCGCCAGCAGCTGCTCACCGTGGCGACCGGCAAGAGCCGGCGCGGGCTCGACGAGGTGCTGCGCAGCGTGGAACTCGTGGGTGTGTTCGACGGCTCACGCACCGCCGACGAGACCGCGGGCAAGCCCGACCCGCTGATGCTGCGCGAGTTGATGTCCGAGTTCGGCGTGCCGCCCGAGCGCACGCTGATGATCGGCGACACCACGCACGACCTGCAGATGGCGCTCAACGCCGGCTGCGCGAGCGTGGGCGTGAGCTACGGCGCGCACGAGCCCGACGCCTTCCACGCGCTCGCACCGCGCCATGTGGCGCACTCGGTGCGCGAGCTGCACGACTGGCTGATCGCCAACACCTGAAGGCTGCCGCATGCCCACCGACGACCTCATTCCGCTGTGCAACAGCCGCGATCTGGTCGATGGCGGCCAGGCGGTGTCTTTCGATGTGAACTACGCGGGCCAGACCTGCCGCGCCTTCGTGGTGCGCTACCGCGGCCGCACCCACGCCTACCTGAACCGCTGCACCCACGTGGCCATGGAGATGGACTGGCAACCCGACCGCTTCTTCGACGACAGCGGCCAGTGGCTGCTGTGCGCCACGCACGGCGCCGCATACGCGCCCGACACCGGCGAATGCCGCGGCGGGCCGTGCCGCGGCGGGCTCTTCAAGATCGAGACCGAGGAGCGCGATGGCGTGGTGCACTGGCGGTCACAATACCACCTCAAACCCGTCGAATTCTGAGAAACGAGAGCGCCATGAACGAGGATTTCAACGCCACCGGCACCCCGCGTCCCGCGGGCGTTCCCTGGGAGCGCGAAGCGATCGAGAAACTGCTGTTCGCGCAATTGAAGGAGCAGCGCGCCGCGCGCCGCTGGCGGCTGTTCTTCCGCTTCGCCTGGCTGCTGGTGATCGGCGCTTTCGTGTGGCTGGCGATCAAGGCCGAGGGCATGGCCACGAACCAGGTGTCCACGCCGCACACCGCGGTGATCGCCGTCTCGGGCACCATCGCCGCCGGCGCCGAGGCCAGCGCCGAGAACGTGCTGCCCGCGCTGAAGTCGGCGTTCGAGGACCAGGGCGCGCAGGCCGTGGTGCTGCTCATCAACTCGCCCGGGGGCAGTCCGGTGCAGGCCGGCATCATCAACGACGAGATCCACCGCCTGAAGGCGCTGCACAACAAGAAGGTGTACGCGGTGGTTGAGGAAACCTGCGCGTCGGCGGCGTACTACATCGCGGCCGCGGCCGACGACATCTACGTCGACAAGGCCAGCCTCGTGGGCAGCATCGGCGTGCTCATGGACGGCTTCGGATTCACCGGCCTGATGGACAAGCTCGGCATCGAGCGCCGGCTCATGACCGCGGGCCAGAACAAGGCCATGCTCGACCCCTTCAGCCCGCAGGACCCGGCGCAGAAGGCCTACCTGCAAAGCATGCTCGAGGAGATCCACCAGCAGTTCATCGCGGTGGTGAAGAAGGGCCGCGGCGACCGCCTCAAGGAAAGCCCCGACACCTTCAGCGGCCTGGTCTGGAGCGGCCAGCAGGCCGTGAACATCGGCCTCGCCGACGGCCTGGGCAACCTCGACCACGTGGCGCGCGAGGTGGTCAAGGCCGAAGAGATCGTCGACTACACGCAGCGCGAAAACCTGGGCCTGCGCCTGGCGCGCCGCTTCGGTGCGAGCATCGGCGAAGGCGCGTTCCGCGCGGCGCAGAGCGCCGGCCTTCAGCTGCGGTAACCGCGCGGGTTCTGGTGCTGCCAGCGCCAGGCGTCGGCGCACATTTCGTCGAGCGTGTGGCGCGCCTGCCAGCCCAGCAGGCGCTGCGCCAGCGAGGCGTCGGCCCAGCACTGGGCCACGTCGCCTGCGCGGCGCGGTCCGATGCGGTAAGGCACCGGCCGGCCGCTCGCGCGTTCGAACGCGGCCACCACTTCGAGCACGCTGTGGCCGCGGCCCGTGCCCAGGTTGACGGTGAAGCTCTCGCCCTGGCCCAGCAGCGCCTGCAGCGCGGCCACGTGGCCGCGCGCGAGGTCCATCACGTGGATGAAGTCGCGCACGCCGGTGCCGTCGGGCGTGGGGTAGTCGCCGCCGAACACGCCGAGCTGCTCGCGCACGCCCACGGCCACCTGGGCCACGTAGGGCATGAGGTTGTTCGGAATGCCCGCGGGGTCTTCGCCGATCAGGCCGCTGGGGTGTGCGCCCACGGGGTTGAAGTAGCGCAGCGTGCCGATGCGCCACTGCGGCTGCGCGTGGCGCAGCGCGGTGAGCATGTCCTCGATGACCAGCTTGGTGTGGCCATAGGGGTTGGTGTGGCTGCGCGGGAAGTCTTCGGTGATGGGCACGCGCGCGGGATCGCCGTAGACCGTGGCGCTGCTGGAGAACACCAGCGTGGGCGCGGGCCCGCCGGCCTGGGCCGCGTCGCCCATGGCCTGCAGCAGGCTGGTGGCGCCGCCGAGGTTGTTGCGGTAGTACTTGAGCGGGTCGGCCACGCTTTCGCCCACGGCCTTGTCGCCCGCGAAGTGCACCACGCCGACCGGGCGGTGGCGTTGCAGCACCTCGAGCACCCAGGCCTGGTCGAGCACGTCGCCGCGCTCCAGGGCCATGGTGCGGCCCGTGATCTGCTTCAGGCGTTCGAGCACCACGGGGTGGCTGTTGGCGAAGTTGTCGAGGATCACGGGCTCGAAGCCGGCCTCGATCAGGGCGACCGCGGTGTGGCTGCCGATGTAGCCCGCGCCGCCCGTGAGCAGGATGGTCTTGTGGTTCATGCGGATTTCGGTTCGCGGCCGTAGCGGTCTTCGAGCCGGACGATGTCGTCCTCGCCCAGGTAGGCGCCCGATTGCACCTCGATCATTTCGAGTTCCATCTTGCCGGGGTTGTGCAGGCGGTGCACCTCGCCGATGGGGATGTAGGTGGACTGGTTCTCGGACATCAGGAACACGTCCTGGCCACGCGTGACCTCGGCCGTGCCGCGCACCACGATCCAGTGCTCGGCGCGGTGGTGGTGCTTCTGCAGGCTCAGCGAGGCGCCGGGCTTCACGCCAATGCGCTTGACCTGGAATCGCTCGCCCATGTCGATGCTGTCGTACCAGCCCCAGGGCCGCGCGACGCGGCGGTGCGTGGCGGCCTGCGGCACGTCCTGTTTCGCGAGGTGGGCCACCACGTCCTTGACCTGCTCGGCGTGGTCGCGCTGCGCCACCAGCAGCGCGTCGGGCGTGTCGATGATCAGCAGGTCTTGCGTGCCCAGCGCCACCACCGGGCGGTGCGGCGCGTGAATGAAGGTGTTGCGCGCCTGCAGCGCATGGCCGTGGCCCTGCACGCGGTTGCCGCTGTTGTCGGCGGGCGCGAGGTCGGCCACCGCGTTCCAGCTGCCCACGTCGCTCCACTGGCCCTGGAAGGGCACCACGGCGACGTCGTCGTGCGGCTCCATCACGGCGTAGTCGATGCTCTGCGAGCGGCAGGCGAGAAAGGCCTCGGGCTGCGGGCGCACGAGTTCGATGCGTGCAATGGTTTCGGTGGTGGCGCCCGCCATGGCCGGCTCGCAAGCGGCCAGGATGTCGGGCGCGTGGCGCTGCAGCGCGGCCTTGAGCGCGCTGGCCTTGACCAGGAAGATGCCCGCGTTCCAGAGCACACCGCCGCGCAGCAGCAGCTCGGCCGCGGCGGCGGGCTGGGGCTTTTCGATGAAGCGCGCCACGCGCCGGCTGCCGTCGGCGCGCGGCTCGCCCTGCTCGATGTAGCCGTAGGCGCTGCTCGGGAAGGTGGGCACCACGCCGAAGGTGACGATGGCGCCCGCCTCGGCGGCCGCTACCCCCTGGCGCACGGTTTCGCCGAAGGCCACGGGATCGGGGATGTGGTGGTCCGACGGGCAGAACAGCAGCAGCGCGTCGTCGCCGGCCTGCAGCGCGGCCAGGGCCATGGCCGCGGCGGTGTTGCGGGCGGCAGGCTCGAGCACCACCGTGCCGCGCTGGCCCGCGCGTTCGATCTCGTCGGCCACCAGGAAGCGGTGGTCCTCCGAGGCCACGCACAAGGCCGGCTGGCCGCACCAGGCCAGGCGTTCGAGTGTCAACCGCAGCAAGGATTTGTCACCGACCAGGGGCACGAACTGCTTGGGCAGGCTTTGGCGCGACAGCGGCCACAGGCGGGTGCCGGAGCCGCCGCACAGCACGACAGGGGTGATGTTCATGGAAATGTTCTGTTTCAGCTTCGCTGCACGAAGCGGTGCGTTTTGCCCCGCGCGGCAGGGGATCGACTTAAGCCGTCGGTATTATGGGTGGCTTGTTTGACAGGCAATGCCGAAATATTCCACACCATGACGATCCGAAAAGCCGTGTTTCCCGTGGGTGGCCTGGGCACCCGGTTCCTGCCCGCCACCAAGGCCATTCCCAAGGAAATGCTGCCGGTGGTGGACAAACCGCTGATGCAGTACGCGGTGGAAGAGGCCTATGCGGCCGGCATCCGCGAGATGATCTTCGTCACCGGTCGCAACAAGCGCGCGATCGAAGACCACTTCGACGTGGCCTATGAGCTCGAGACCGAGCTTGAGGCGGCCGGCAAGGGCGCGCTGCTCGAGCTGGTCACCTCGATCAAGCCCGACGACATGGACTGCTTCTACGTGCGCCAGCCGCGCGCCCTGGGCCTGGGCCATGCGGTGCTGTGCGCCGAGCGATTGGTGGGCAACGAGCCTTTCGCCGTGCTGCTGGCCGACGACCTGATGATCGGCCGCGAGCAGATGTCGGGCGGACCGACGGTGCTGGCGCAGATGGTGCAGGCCTACGCGCAGAGCCCGGGCACCGTGCTCGCGGTGCAGGACGTGCCGCGCGCCGAAACCCGGCGCTATGGCGTGGTCGACGTGCACGGCGTGAACGCGACGCTGGCCGAGGTCTTCGGCATGGTCGAGAAACCCGCCCCCGAGAAGGCCCCGTCCACGCTCGCGGTGGCGGGCCGTTACATCCTCACGCCCGCGGTGTTCGAGAGCATCCGCCAGCAGCCGCGCGGCGCCGGTGGCGAGATCCAGCTCACCGACGGCATCGCGGCGCTGATCGGCAAGGAGCGCGTGCAGGCCTTCCGCTACGACGGCCGGCGCTACGACTGCGGCAGCAAGGAAGGCTTCCTCGAAGCCACGATCGACCTCGCGCTGGCCAACCCGGCGCTCAGCGAGGCGGTGCGCGCCCACCTGCAGCGCGTGATGGCCTGATCGGTCACGCGCCGCCTCAGGGCCCGAACAGGAACACCGCGGGCAGCGACAGCGGCAGCGCCTCGCGCCAGCCGGAGTGCTGGCGCCACTGGGCCACGGGCGCGCTGCGCACCGCCTGCTGCGGCAGCCCCAGGCCGCAGGCCACGGCCAGCCGCGAGGCCGGCGACAGTTGTTCGAGCAGCGCCTGCAGCAGCGCGGCGTTGCGGTAGGGCGTTTCGATGAGGATCTGCGTCTGGCCGGTGCGTGCGGCGCTGGCGTCGAGTTCGCGCAGGCGCTTCGCGCGCGCCGCCGCGTCCTGCGGCACGTAGCCCACGAAGGCGAAGTGCTGGCCATTGAGGCCGCTGGCCGCCAGCGCGAGCATCAGTGACACCGGTCCCACCAGCGGCAGCACCGGCAGGCCCAGTGCATGGGCGGCGCGCACCACGCTGCTGCCCGGATCGGCCACCGCGGGCATGCCCGCTTCGCTCAGCAGGCCGATGTCGTGGCCCTGCAGCGCCGGGGCGAGCAGGGCCTTGGCGGCGGCGTCGAGCGCGTGGCCGTTGTGGTCGCCCTGCTTGTGCGCCTGCCGCGGCAGTTCGCTGATCTGCTGCGCCTGCAGCGGCGCGGCCAGCGGGCTCAAGCCGTCCACGCGCTTGAGGAAGGCGCGGGCGCTCTTGGCGTTCTCCGCGATCCAGTGCGTGAGCCGAGCGGCCGTGGCGATGGTCTCGGCCGGCAGGGCCTGCGCCAGGGCTTGGGGCTCGGCGCCGAAATCGAGCGGCGTCGGCACCAGGTAGAGGCGGCCGGGCGTCATGGCAGGCGCAGGCCGGCGGCGCGCAGCAGGCGGCAGGTGCGGATCAGCGGCAGGCCGATCAGCGCGGTGGGGTCGTCGCTGTCGATGCGCTCGAGCAGGGCGATGCCCAGGCCCTCGCTCTTGGCACTGCCGGCGCAGTCGTAGGGCTGCTCGGCGCGCAGGTAGCGCTCGATCTCGGCGTCGTCGAGATCTCGAAAGCGCACACGCACGGGCGCGAGCTCGCTGGCCTCGAAGCCGCTCTCGTGGCACACCACCGAGAGCGCGGTCTGGAACACCACGGTCTGGCCGCGCATGCGGCGCAGCTGTTCGACCGCGCGTTCGTGCGTGCCCGGCTTGCCCAGGGGCTCGCCGTTCAGGTCGGCCACCTGGTCGCTGCCGATCACCACCGCGGCCGGCCGTTGCCGGGCCACGGCCCGGGCCTTGGCGAGCGCGAGCCGCCGGGCCAGGGCCTCGGGGGTTTCGCCGGCCAGCGGGGTTTCATCGACCCCCGGGCCGAGCACGTCGAAGGGCAATCCCAGGCGCTGCAGCAGCTCGCTGCGGTAGCGGGACGTGGAGCCGAGCACCAGGGCCCGGGAGGAGGAGGGGGAGGTGGACATGGGCGTATTGTGAAGACCCCTCCCTACAATCGCCGGATGCCTTCCGCCCAGAAGCCCTCGACGGGCCCTTTCAATCCGCGCCGCTTCGACGCCCTGCGCTTCGCCCAGGCCGCGGCCACGCTGGACGGCGAACTGCCGCTGGCCGACCTGAAGCGCCTGGCCCCCGACCTGCAGGCGCCACTCCCACCCGACGCGCGGGTGTACTGGTCGGCCCGCGGCGAATGGCGCGACGGCCCCACCGGGTCGGGCCCCCAGCCCTGGCTGCGCCTGCAGGTGCGCGCCGTGGTGCCACTGGCCTGCCAGCGCTGCCTGGGCGCGGTCGACACCGAGCTGCTGGTCGACCGCTGGTTCCGCTTCGTGGCCGACGAAGCGGCCGCCGAGGCCCAGGACGACGACGCCGAGGAAGACCTGCTCGCGCTCGAGCCGCGACCCGATCTGTTCGAGGTGATCGAGGACGAACTGATCATGGCGCTGCCGCTGGTGCCGATGCACGAAGCCTGCCCGGAAACGCCCGCCGCGCTGCAAGCCTCGGCGGCGCCGGCGGAGGCCGCGGCGCCCGGACGGCCGAACCCTTTTGCGGCCCTGCAGCAGCTCAAGGGCCGCAAGCCCGGGGACAGTTCGTGAAGCCTGGCTTGGACGGTCCGATCCGATCGGGCTATAATGCTTGGCTTTGCGCCAGGGCGGGCCATTTCCGTCCCAGTCCAACATTCCCAGGAGCCCAACATGGCCGTCCAGCAAAACAAAAAGTCGCCCTCAAAGCGTGGCATGCACCGTTCGCACAACGCCCTGACCGTGCCCGGCATCGCCGTCGAGCCCACCACCGGCGAAACGCACCTGCGTCACCACATCAGCCCCAACGGCTTCTACCGCGGCCGTCAGGTGCTCAAGAACAAATCCGAAGCCTGACCCTCGGGCTGACCGGCGGGCGCGCGCTGGCGTGCCCTCGGACTCACGGAGACACGGGCCCGCATGCGGGCCTTTTTCATTACAACAAGGGCGTTGCGCGCGCCCGTTCGGGATGTTGAGATGATCACCGTCGCTGTGGATTGCATGGGGGGAGACGTCGGTCCGGGGGCCACCCTGCCGGCGTGTGCGGCCTTCCTGAAAGCCCAGCCCGATGCCCGCCTGCTGCTGGTGGGGCGTCCCGATGCCTTGCGCGACGGGTCGGGGCTGCTCGATCACCCCCGCGTGTCGCTGGTGCCCGCCAGCGAGGTGGTGAGCATGGACGATCCGATCGAGATCGCGCTGCGCCGCAAGAAGGATTCGTCCATGCGCGTGGCGATCCAGCAGGTCAAGGACGGTCATGCGCAGGCAGCCGTGTCGGCCGGCAACACCGGCGCGCTGATGGCCATCGCGCGCTACCTGCTCAAGACACTCGACGGCATCGAGCGCCCCGCGATCGCGACCCAGATGCCCAATGCGGCGGGCGGCGCCACCACGGTGCTCGACCTCGGTGCCAACGTCGACTGCAGCGCCGAGCACCTGCTGCAGTTCGCGGTCATGGGCTCGGCCCTGGTGGCCGCCATCACCGGCCGCGACGCGCCCTCGGTCGGCCTGCTCAACGTGGGTGAAGAGGTCATCAAGGGTAGCGAGGTCATCAAGCAGGCCGGCCAGCTGCTGCGCGCGGCCAGCCTCTCGGGCGACCTCAATTTCCACGGCAACGTGGAAGGCAACGACATCTTCAAGGGCACCACCGACATCGTGGTGTGCGACGGTTTCGTGGGCAACGTGGCCTTGAAGGCCAGCGAAGGCCTGGCGTCGATGATCGCCGGCTTCATCCGCGAGGAGTTCACGCGCAGCCCCTGGCGCAAGCTCAGCGCGCTGGTGGCCATGCCGGTGCTCAACGCCTTCCGCGACCGCGTGGACCACCGCCGCTACAACGGCGCGGCGCTGCTGGGCCTGCAGGGCCTGGTCTTCAAGAGCCACGGTTCGGCCGACGCCTTCGCTTTCGAGCACGCGCTGGCGCGCGCTTATGATGCGGCCTCCCGCGGCCTGCTCGACAACGTCCGGCAGCGCATCGCCCGTGCCAGACCGCTGCTCTCGCCCGAGACCCTGAGCGAACTCGGCAACATCCCGACCATCTGAGCGACTCCCTGGAGCCACTCTCTGAGCGAACCCCGCCCGGCATGACCCGTTTCTCCCGCATCACCGGCACCGGCAGCCACCTGCCGCCGCGCCGACTCACCAACGACGACATGGTGGCCCTGCTGGCCCCGCGCGGCGTCGAGACCAGCGACCAGTGGATCATCGAGCGCACCGGCATCCGCGCCCGACACTTCGCCGACGACGGCGTGTTCGCGAGCGACCTCGGCGTGCTCGCGGCGCGCGCAGCGCTCGAGGCCGCAGGCCGCGAGGCTGGCGACATCGACCTGATCGTGGTGGCCACGTCCACGCCCGACATGGTCTTTCCGTCGACCGCGGCCATCATCCAGAACAAGCTCGGCATCGCCGGCTGCCCGGCCTTCGACGTGCAGGCCGTGTGCAGCGGCTTCGTGTACGCGCTCACCGTGGCCGACGCGATGATCCGCACCGGCAGCGCGAACCGCGCGCTCGTGATCGGCACCGAGATCTTCTCGCGCCTGCTCAACTTCGATGACCGCACCACCTGCGTGCTGTTCGGCGACGGTGCGGGCGCCGTGGTGCTCGAGGCGTCCGACAAGCCGGGCATTCTCGCGAGCGACCTGCACGCCGACGGCAAGCACGTCGGCATCCTGTGCGTGCCCGGCCATGTGTCGGGCGGTCAGGTCCTCGGCGATCCGCTGCTCAAGATGGACGGCCAGGCGGTGTTCAAGCTCGCGGTGGGTGTGCTCGAGAGCGCCGCGCGCGCCGTGCTCGACAAGGCCGGCCGCACCGACGCCGACATCGACTGGCTGATTCCCCACCAGGCCAACATCCGCATCATGCAGGGCACGGCCAAGAAGCTGAAGCTGCCCCTGGACAAGCTGGTGGTCACCGTGGACGAACACGGCAACACCTCGGCGGCGTCCATCCCGCTCGCGCTCGACCATGCGGTGCGCGCGGGCAAAGTCAAGGCTGGCGACACCGTCATGCTCGAGGGCGTGGGCGGTGGCTTCACCTGGGGCGCCGTGCTGCTCGATTTCTGAGCCCACCGCGCCCGCGATCCGACAACCACAGAGACAAGCGAACGATGAAACCCTTTGCATTCGTGTTCCCCGGCCAGGGATCGCAGGCCGTGGGCATGCTCGACGCGTGGGGCGACCACCCCGCCGTGGCCGAGACCCTGCGCGAAGCTTCCGAGGCGCTCGGCGAAGACGTGGCCAAGCTCATTCACGAAGGCCCGAAAGAAGCCCTGGCGCTCACCACCAACACCCAGCCCGTGATGTTGGTGGCCGGTGTGGCCGCCTGGCGCGTGTGGCTGGCCGAAGGTGGTGCCACGCCGGCTGCGGTCGCGGGCCATTCGCTGGGCGAGTACTCGGCCCTGGTGGCCGCGGGTTCGCTCACGCTGGCGCAGGCCGCGCCGCTGGTGCGCTTTCGCGCCGCCGCCATGCAGGACGCCGTGCCCGTGGGCACCGGGGCCATGGCCGCCATCCTCGGCATGGACGCGCAGCAGGTGAAGGCCGGTTGCGCCGAGGTGCAGGCCGGGTTCGCGGCCGGCAGCGGCGAGGTGGTGGAAGCCGTGAACTTCAACGACCCGGTGCAGACCGTGATCGCGGGCAGCAAGGCCGCGGTGGAGAAGGCCTGCGAGGTGCTCAAGGCCAAGGGCGCCAAGCGCGCGCTGCCCCTGCCGGTGTCGGCGCCGTTCCATTCGAGCCTCATGAAGCCAGCGGCCGAACGCCTGCGCGAAAAACTCGCACAGACCCCGCTGCTGACGCCGCAGATCCCGCTGGTCAACAACATCGACGTGGCGGTGGAAACCGACCCCGAACGCATCCGCGACGCGCTGTACCGCCAGGCCTTCGGCCCGGTGCGCTGGGTGGAGTGCGTGCAGGCGATCCGTGCGCGCGGCATCGACACCCTCGTCGAATGCGGCCCGGGCAAGGTGCTTGCCGGCATGACCAAGCGCATCGACGCGTCGCTGCAAGGCGCGCCCCTGTTCGACCCGGCCACGCTGGGCGAGGTGAAGGCCCTGTTGGCCTGAGCGGAGAAAACCCATGTCTGAAGTGAAATTCGCGGGCCAGGTGGCCCTGGTCACGGGCGCCTCGCGCGGCATCGGCGCGGCCATCGCCCACGAGCTCGCCCAGCAGGGCCTGATCGTGGTCGGCACGGCGACCAGCGCCGAGGGCGCAGCCAAGCTCGACGCGGCCCTCAAGGCCGTGCCCGGCGCGGGCGCCGGCAGCCGCGGCGCCGTGCTCGACGTCAACGACGCGGCCTCGGCCGACGCGCTGGTCGACGAAATCGTGAAGACCCACGGCGCGCTGCACGTGCTGGTGAACAACGCCGGCATCACGCGCGACATGCTCGCCATGCGCCTCAAAGACGCCGACTGGGACGCCGTGCTCGACACCAACCTCAAGGCCGTGTTCCGCCTGAGCCGCGCCGTCATGCGGCCCATGATGAAGCAGCGCTACGGCCGCATCATCAGCATCACCAGCGTGGTGGGCGCGTCGGGCAATGCGGGCCAGGCCAACTACGCGGCCGCCAAGGCCGGCGTGGCCGGCATGACGCGCGCGCTGGCGCGCGAACTCGGCAGCCGCAACGTCACCGTCAACTGCGTGGCGCCGGGCTTCATCGAAACCGACATGACCGCCTCGCTGCCCGAAGAGCAGCAGAAGGCGCTGCTCGGCCAGATCCCGCTGGGCCACCTGGGCAAGCCGGCCGACATCGCGCACGCGGTGGCCTTCCTCGCGAGCCCGCGCGCCAGCTACGTCACGGGGCAGGAGCTCCACGTCAACGGCGGCATGTTCATGGCCTGATGGGCGGGCATCCTGCCCCCTTCGGCCCCGTCATCATCCCCCGGCTAAAATGCCGGGCTGCATTCCAACCACCCTTTGAGGGACCTATGAGCGATATCGAAGCACGCGTCAAGAAGATCATTGCCGAACAACTCGGCGTGGAAGAAGGTCAGGTCACGAACGAGAAGGCCTTCGTCGCCGACCTCGGTGCCGACTCGCTGGACACGGTGGAACTCGTGATGGCCCTCGAAGACGAGTTCGGCATCGAGATCCCCGACGAAGAAGCCGAAAAGATCACCACGGTGCAGAACGCCATCGACTACGCGCTCAAGCACCAGAAGGCCTGATCCGCCCATGAGCCGACGTCGCGTTGTCGTGACCGGCCTGGGTTGCATCACCCCCGTGGGCAACACGGTGGCCGATGCCTGGGCCAACCTCATCGCCGGCCGTTCCGGCATCACCGCGATCACGAAGTTCGACGCGTCGAACATGGCGTGCCGCATCGCGGGTGAGGTCAAGGGGTTCGATCTCGAGTCCTACATGAGCGTCAAAGAGGCGCGCACCATGGACACCTTCATCCACTACGGCATCGCCGCCGCGCACCAGGCGGTGGTCGACTCGGGTCTGCCCACGGGCGACGCCCTGGATGAAGAGACCGCCACCCGCATCGGCTGCATCATCGGCTCGGGCATCGGCGGTCTGCCGCTGATCGAAGAAACCCATTCCGAACTGGTCAACCGCGGCCCGCGCCGCATCTCGCCGTTCTTCGTGCCGGCCTCGATCATCAACATGATCTCGGGGCACGTGTCCATGCGCTTCGGCTTCAAGGGGCCGAACCTGGCGGTCGTGACGGCCTGCACCACCGGTCTGCACGCGATCGGTGAAGCGGCCCGCAAGATCGAGTACGGCGACGCCGACGTGATCGTGGCGGGTGGCTCCGAGGCCACGGTCTCGCCGCTGGGCGTGGGGGGCTTTGCCGCGATGCGCGCGCTGTCCACGCGCAACGACGACCCGGCCACGGCGTCCCGCCCCTGGGACAGGGACCGCGACGGCTTCGTGCTGGGCGAGGGTGCCGGTGTGATGGTGCTCGAGGAGTACGAACGCGCCAAGGCGCGTGGCGCGAAGATCTACGCCGAGCTCTCGGGCTACGGCATGAGCGCCGACGCCGGTCACATGACCGCGCCCAACATGGACGGCCCGCGCCGCGCCATGGTGAATGCGCTGCGCAACGCGGGCCTCAACGCCGACCAGGTCGACTACCTGAACGCCCACGGCACCTCGACGCCGCTGGGTGACGTCAACGAGTCCAACGCCATCAAGGCCGCGCTGGGCGACCACGCGAAGAAGATGGTGGTGAGCTCGACCAAGTCCATGACCGGCCACCTGCTGGGTGGCGCTGGGGGCATCGAAAGCGTGTTCACTGTGCTCGCCGTGCACCACCAGCAGATCCCGCCGACGATCAACATCTTCAACCAGGACCCCGAGTGCGACCTCGACTACTGCGCCAACACCGCGCGGGATCGCAAGGTCGACGTGGCCGTGAAGAACAACTTCGGTTTCGGCGGCACCAACGGCACGCTGGTGTTCAAGCGCGTCTGAGCCCGGGCCGCCCGCATGCAGCACGCCCCATCGGTGACCTATCCGGTGGGGCGTTCTGCCGTCTGGGCCGGCGGCCTGGTCGTGCTTGCACTGGCTTTGCCCACCGTGCTCTTCCTGAGCGCTCCGGGGCTGTCCTCGCTGGCCGTCGGCGCGCTCGGGTCCATTTGGCTGGGCTGGTGTGTGCTCGCCGGGCGCAGCCTGGCGCGACAGCCGTGCGGCTGGCTGTGCTACGGCGGGGGATCGGTGGCGCGGTGCGATGGCGATGCGCCATGGCACTGGCGGGACGCGGCGGGCTTGCACGAGCGGCCATTGGCGGCGGTCCGGGTGGCGCTCGATCTGCAGCGCATCCTGCTGCTCGAGCTCGCGTCAGACACGGATGCGCCGCGCTGGCTCTGGCTCGACGCGGGCCGCGCGCCGGCCGACTGGCCGGCCCTGCGCCGTGCCGTGCGCGCCGCTACCCGGCCCTGAGCCGGGCCGGTGAGACCCCATCGGGTATAGTCCCGCGCGCATGATTCCGGAAGACCACACCGCTCCGCCGCCGCCCGACAGCGACGCCATGCTGGTGCAACGGACTCTGGCCGGCGAGCAGCGCGCCTACGACCTGCTGGTCATCAAGTACCAGCGCCGCGTCGAGCGCCTGATCGGGCGCATGGTCCGCGATGCCGATCTGGTCCAGGACATTGCCCAGGAAACCTTCATCCGCGCCTACCGCGCGCTGGCACAGTTCCGCGGTGACGCCCAGTTCTACACCTGGCTCTACCGCATCGCGGTGAACACCGCCAAGAAGCAGCTGCTCGAACTCAAGCGCGACCCGCTGGTCTACCAGTCACAGCTCAAATCCGCCGAGGACGATGAAACTTCCGCTCCGGAGCGCGAACTAAACCCCAACGTTGCCGACACCGAGACGCCTGAGGCGGTGCTGGCGAGCAAGGAAATCGCCAATGCGGTCAATGCCGCCATGGAGGCCTTGCCCGAAGAGTTGCGCATGGCCATCACCCTGCGCGAGATTGAAGGTCTGAGTTACGAAGAAATCGCCCAAGCCCTGGATTGCCCCATCGGGACGGTGCGCTCGCGCATCTTCCGGGCGCGCGAAGCCATCTCCGCGCGCATCAAGCCCTTGCTTGATCGGCAGTCGGGCAAGCGCTGGTGAGTGTCTTGATCGCTGAGGTAGTCACGATGAACCCGCTGCACGAAAACCCTCACGCCGTCGCGCACGGCGAACCGGTGTCCGCTCTGTGCGACGGCGAGCTGGATGAGCAGGCGCTGAGCCGGCTGCTGGCCGCAGACGACGGCGAAACACAGGCCCGATGGCACCGGTACCAGCTGATCGGCGACGTGCTGCGGGGCCACAGCGCGGTGCTGCCGGCCAGCGCCCCGAGCGATTTCCTGGATCGCCTGCACGCGGGGCTGGCCGCCGATGCGCCGCTGCCGCGCCCGGTGATGGCGCCCGCGCCCGAGGTACCGCCCGCGCGCACCGAAGCGGCCAACGACGGCGTGTTCCGCTGGAAGATGGTCTCGGGTTTTGCGAGCGTGGTGGCCGTGGCTTCCATCGGCTGGAATCTGATGGGCACCACGGCGCCCGCCGTCCGCGCAGATGCCCAGCTGGTGCAGGCCGCGCCCGCTGCGCCGGCCGCCGTGCCGGCGGCCGCACCGGTGCTGGTCGCGGCGCCCACCGCCGAGCCGCGCCCGGTGGTGGTGTCCACGCCGCAGGGCCGCGTGATCCGCGACGCCGCACTCGAACGTCTGCTCGCGGAACACCGCCAGCACGGCGGCATGTCGGCGTTCCAGTCGTCCACGGGTTTCATCCGCAACGCCACCTATGACGCCGATGCCCGTTGATGCCCTGACCGTCGTCCGGCGCCCGCGGCCACTGCGTCTGCGCCGCTGGGGCGCTGCCCTCATCGTGTCGGCCTGCGCCGGATGGGCCAGCGCCCCCTTGATGGCGCAGACCTCGTCGAGCGGTGGCGCGGCACCCTTGCCCAGCACGCGCAGCGTCAACGACTGGCTGTCGCGCATGCACGAGGCCTCGCGCTACCGCGCCTACACGGGCACGCTGGTCGTGACCTCTGGCTCGGCCATGTCGGCCTCCAAGATCTGGCACGTGTGCGACGGCAACCAGCAGATGGAGCGCGTCGAGATGCTGACCGGCGCGCCGCGCACGACCATGCGCCGCAACAACGAGGTCATCACCTTCGAGCCCGAAACCCGCAAGGCGGTGGTCGAGAAGCGCGAGTCGCTGGGCATGTTCCCCGACCTCGTGCGCACGCCCAAGAACGTGATCCCGCAGTTCTACGGGTCGCGTGAGATCGGGGCCCAGCGCGTGGCCGGCCACCTCGCCGACATGGTCGAAATCCTCCCTCGCGACGAATTCCGCTTCGGCTACCGCGTGTGGTCAGAGCAGAAGTCGGGCCTCGTGGTGAAGCTGCAGACCCTCGACAGCCGCGGCCGCGTGCTCGAGCAGGTGGCCTTCTCCGAACTCCAGCTCGACGCGCCCGTGAGCATGGACAAGCTCGCGCGCCTCATGAAAGACACGCGCGGCTACGAGGTGGTCAAGCCCACGATGCGCAAGACCACGCCGCAGGCCGAGGGCTGGCGCCTGAAGGAAACGGTGCCGGGCTTCGCGTCCATGAGCTGCCACACGCGCGATGCCGACGCCTCGACCCCGCCTGGCCAGGCGCCCATGCAGTGGGTGTTTTCCGATGGCCTGGCCTCGGTGTCGCTGTTCGTCGAACCCTTCGATGCCCAGCGCCATGGTCAGGAGGGTGAGGCCGCGCTCGGTGCGACCTACTCGGTGAGCCGCCGCGTGGGCGATCACTGGGTCACGGCGGTGGGCGAGGTGCCACCCGCCACGTTGCAGCGCTTTGCCCAGTCGCTCGAGCGCATTCCCTGATGCCCGACTGGCCCGAATGGGCAGCGCATTGATGGCCCAATCGGGCCTCGCAGCTCCGTGCGCCTTTTCCTGATCGACCGTAGGAGGATCCCGATGTCCGTCCCGTTCTCGCGTTCCCTTCTGGCTCTGGCCCTGGCGGCCACGCTGGGCCCGGTGGCCTTGCTGGCGCCACTGCCTGTGGCGGCGCAGTCTGCACCCAGCGTGCGCGGCTTGCCCGACTTCACCGATCTCGTCGACATGGTTGGGCCGTCGGTGGTCAACATCCGCACGCTTGAGCGCAGCGCCGGTCGCAACGCACAGGGCGGGGCGCCCGACGAAGACATGCTCGAGTTCTTCCGGCGCTTCGGCATCCCGATCCCGCCCGGCGCCGTGCCGCGCACGCCGCGCCAGCAACCGGGGCCCGATGGCGGCGGCGAGGCCCGCCCGCGCGGCGTGGGTTCGGGCTTCGTGCTCAGTGCCGACGGCTTCATCATGACCAACGCACACGTGGTCGACGGCGCCGACGAGCTCGTGGTGACGCTGCCCGACAAGCGCGAGTTCAAGGCCCGCGTGGTGGGTGCCGACACGCGCACCGACGTGGCGGTGGTGAAGATCGAGGCCACCGGCCTCACGCCCGTGAAGTTTGGCGACGTCAACCGCCTGCGCGTGGGCGAGTGGGTGATGGCGATCGGTTCGCCCTTCGGCCTGGAGAACACGGTCACGGCTGGCATCGTGAGCGCCAAGCAGCGCGACACCGGCGACTACCTGCCCTTCATCCAGACCGACGTGGCGATCAACCCCGGCAACTCGGGCGGTCCGCTGATCAACATGCGCGGCGAGGTGATCGGCATCAACAGCCAGATCTATTCGCGCTCGGGCGGTTTCCAGGGCATCTCGTTTGCCATCCCCATCGACGAAGCGGTGCGTGTGTCCAACGAGTTGCGCGCCACGGGGCGCGTCACGCGCGGGCGCATCGGCGTGCGCATCGACCAGGTGAGCAAGGAGGTGGCCGAGTCGCTGGGCCTGTCGCAGGCCAAGGGCGCGCTGGTGCGCGGCGTCGAGCCCGACTCGCCGGCCGCCAAGGCTGGCGTGGAGCCGGGCGACATCATCCTCAAGTTCGACGGCAAGGAGATCGACAAGTCGGTCGACCTGCCGCGCATGGTGGGCAATACGCGCCCGGGCAGCCGCAGCACGATGACGGTGCTGCGCCGGGGCGCGCAACGCGAACTCAGCGTGGTGGTGGCCGAAATCGAACCCGAGAAGCCCGAGACCCGGGCCGCCGCCACGCCCGAGCCCACACCGGCCCCCACGGGCGGTGCGGTGCAGTCGCTGGGCCTCTTGCTGGCCGAGCTCAGCGCGGCCGATGCCAAGGGCCTGAACGTGCGCGGCGGTGTGCGCGTGGCTGGCGCCACGGGGGCTGCCGCCCGCGCAGGCGTGCGCGAGGGCGATGTGATCGTGGCGGTGGCCAACACCGACGTGGGCTCGGCCAAGGAGGTCGAGGCCGTGCTGGCCAAAGCCGAAAAGGGCAAGCCGATCACCTTGTTGCTGCGCCGTGGCGAGTGGGCGCACTACGCGGTGGTGCGACCCCCGCGGTAAACGCAAAACCGGGGTGCCTGGCCAAAGTCCCCGATCGGCCCTGGGTCATCGCCGTCCGTCCGTCGTCGGGTGGTCGATTCGCCACAGGTCAGTCGGTTGACCAAGACCTCCCGGGGAGGGTGACAAGTCAGCGGGCACCAACTTCCTGGCGATCAATCTTGACCGTATTCGATAAAATCCCGGGCGCGCCGCGGCGATTGCTGTCATGCGGGCCCTGCTCAATTCATGATGCGGGAGCCAGCGAGAACCGTCCCCAGCGCGTCCACAAGCGGTTCACAGCTTGTTCATAATTGATGTGGATAACTTGTTGATAAAGACCCCTGTTGCGGCCCGGCGACAAGGGTTTTGAGGTGGCTGGCGGCTGTGCGAGCGGGGCTTTTTGCCTACAATGAAACTCCAACTATCGCAGTTGCCATTGATTGTTGGTTACGGGCGCGTCAGCAGCTGACGCGCCCTTTTTTATGGTCTCTCGGGCGCTGTCGCGGCGCCTCTGACCGTGAGCGAAAGCCCGGTTTCTTCGATGAATCACATCCGCAACTTCTCCATCATCGCGCACATCGACCATGGCAAGTCCACGCTGGCCGATCGCATCATCTCGCGCTGTGGTGGCCTCTCCGATCGCGAGATGAGCGAGCAGGTGCTCGACTCGATGGACATCGAGAAAGAGCGCGGCATCACCATCAAGGCGCAGACGGCCGCGCTGCAGTACCGGGCGCGCGATGGTCAGGTCTACAACCTCAACCTGATCGACACGCCCGGCCACGTGGACTTCAGCTACGAGGTCTCGCGTTCGCTCTCGGCCTGCGAAGGCGCGCTGCTGGTGGTGGACGCCAGCCAGGGCGTGGAAGCGCAGACGGTGGCGAACTGCTACACCGCACTCGACCTCGGCGTGGAGGTGCTGCCGGTCCTCAACAAGATGGACCTGCCCAACGCCGACCCCGAGAACGCCAAGCGCGAGGTCGAGGACGTGATCGGCATCGACGCCAGCGACGCGATTCCCTGTTCCGCGAAAACGGGCATGGGCGTCGAAGACATCCTGGAGGCGGTGGTGGCCAAGGTGCCGGCGCCGCGCGGCAACCCCGACGCGCCGTTGCGCGCCATGATCATCGACAGCTGGTATGACGCCTACGTGGGCGTGGTGATGCTGGTGCGCGTGGTTGACGGTCGCCTGGGCAAGGGCGAGCGCATCAAGCTCATGGCGACCAACGCCGTCTACAACGCCGACAACCTGGGTGTGTTCACGCCCGCCAACCAGCCGCGCGAGGCGCTTGAGGCGGGCGAGGTGGGTTACATCATCGCGGGCATCAAGGAGCTGCAGGCGGCCAAGGTCGGCGACACGATCACGCTCGAGAAGAAGCTGCCCAACAACGCGGGCCCAGCGAGCGAACCGCTGCCCGGCTTCAAGGAGGTGCAGCCTCAGGTGTTCGCCGGCCTGTACCCCACCGAGGCCAACCAGTACGACGCGCTGCGCGACGCGCTGGAAAAGCTCAAGCTCAACGACGCCTCGCTGCATTTCGAGCCCGAGGTCTCGCAGGCGCTGGGCTTCGGCTTCCGTTGTGGCTTCCTGGGCCTGCTGCACATGGAAATCGTGCAGGAGCGCCTCGAACGCGAGTTCGACCAGGACCTGATCACCACCGCCCCGAGCGTGGTCTACCAGGTGGTGCGCGGCGATGGCGAGGTGCTGATGGTGGAAAACCCCTCCAAGATGCCCGAGGCTGGCCGCATCGAGGAGATCCGCGAGCCCATCGTCACGGTGCACCTGTACATGCCGCAGGAGTACGTGGGCCCGGTCATGACGCTGTGCAACCAGAAGCGCGGCGTGCAGCTCAACATGGCCTACCACGGCAAGCAGGTGATGCTCACTTACGACCTGCCGCTCGGCGAGATCGTGCTCGACTTCTTCGACAAGCTCAAATCGGTGAGCCGCGGTTACGCGTCCATGGACTACGAGTTCAAGGAGTACCGCCGCTCGGACGTGGTCAAGGTCGACATCCTGCTCAACGGCGACAAGGTGGACGCGCTGTCCATCATCGTGCACCGCACCCAGGCCCAATACCGTGGCCGCGCGGTGGCGGCCAAGATGCGCGAGATCATCAGCCGCCAGCAGTTCGACGTGGCGATCCAGGCAGCCATCGGCGGCAACATCATTGCGCGCGAAACCATCAAGGCGCTGCGCAAGAACGTGCTGGCAAAATGCTACGGCGGTGACATCACCCGCAAACGCAAGCTCCTCGAAAAGCAGAAGGCAGGCAAGAAGCGCATGAAACAGATCGGGTCCGTCGAAGTGCCTCAAGAGGCCTTTCTGGCCATTCTCCAGGTGCAAGACTGATGCAGGCGATCATGGGTCCGATCACGGGCGTGGTGCTCGCCGCTTTTGTTGCGTACGCCGCGGGCTGGTACGCCGGCGCCATCGAAGGCAACTTCTCGCTGCTGCTGTTCCTGGCCACGGTGGTCACCGGGGTGTATTGGGTGGCCGAGCGGCTGTACTTCCTGCCCCAGCGACGCCGTGTCGCCGAGGTGCTGGCCGCGGAACACGAACAGCGCAAGGCGGCGCTCGCCAAGCAAGGGTTCAGCCAGATCGAAGGCGATATCGAGCCCGCGCGCCAGAAGGTGCTCGCCCAGCCCTGGTGGCTCGACTGGACCGCGGGCCTGTTCCCGGTGATCCTGGCGGTGTTCCTGCTGCGCTCGTTCCTGTTCGAGCCGTTCAAGATTCCTTCGGGTTCGATGATTCCCACGCTGCGCGTGGGCGACCTGATTCTGGTCAACAAGTACCACTACGGCATCCGCCTGCCGGTGCTCAACACCAAGGTCTGGCACAACCAAGACCCCCAGCGCGGCGACGTGATCGTGTTCCGCTACCCGCCGCAGCCCAGCCTCGACTACATCAAGCGCGTCATCGGCCTGCCCGGCGACGAAGTGGCCTACCTGAACAAGCAGCTCACGGTCAACGGCAAGCCGGTGCCGCGCGTGGCCCAGCCCGACTTCTTCGACAAGGACTCCATGCGCTACGCCAAGCAATGGCGCGAAACGCTGGACGGCAAGGCCTACAACACGCTCAACGACGCCGATCGCCCGGCCTTCGTGCCCGGCGCCACCGAGTTCCCCTTCGCCGATGGCTGCCGCTACAGCGTCGAGGGCGTGGTGTGCAAGGTGCCCGCGGGGCACTACTTCATGATGGGCGACAATCGCGACAATTCGCTCGACTCGCGGTATTGGGGCTTCGTGCCCGAGGCGAATATCGTTGGCAAGGCGTTTTTCGTGTGGATGAACTTCGGCGATCTCAGCCGCATCGGTTCCTTCGAATGACCTTCGCTCCCCGGGAGAACTGCGTATGAAGCTCAAGCGGCAGCAACAAGGGCTGACCTTTGTGGGCCTGGTGGTGGTGGGTGTGCTGCTGGCACTGGCGGGCCTGGTGGCCGCCCAGGTGTTTCCCACCTACCTCGAGTACATGGCCGTGCAGAAGGCCGTGAACAAGGCATCGGGCGGCTCCACCGTGGCCGAGGTGCGCGACCTTTTCGACAAGGCCGCCACCATCGACGACATCCGCACCATCACGGCCAAGGACCTCACGGTGGGCAAGGAGGGCGACCGCGTGGTCGTGTCCTTCGACTACGTGCGCGAGATCCACCTCGCCGGCCCCGCCTGGCTGGTCATGAAATACAAGGGCCGCTCCAAGTGAGCCGGGCCCGCTGGACCGTTTGAATTCCGAACTGCTTGCGCTGCAGGCCCGCCTGCAGCACCGCTTTGCCAATCCCCGCCTGCTCGAGCGGGCGCTGACCCACCGCAGCTTCAGCGCCGATCACAACGAGCGCCTGGAATTCCTGGGCGACTCGGTGCTCAACCTCGCCATCTCGGGCCTGCTGTTCGAGAAGCTCGGCGCCTTGCCCGAAGGCGATCTCTCGCGCGTGCGCGCCAACCTGGTCAAGCAGGACACGCTGTTCGAACTGGCCCAGGCCCTGGGCCTGTCGCACGCCCTGCGCCTGGGTGACGGCGAGAAGCGCTCGGGCGGGCACAAGCGCCCCTCGATCCTGGCCGACGCGCTCGAAGCGGTGATCGGCTCGGTGTTCCTCGACGGCGGCTACGAACCCGCGGCGGCCCTGGTGCGCCGCCTGTACGCCGGCGTCGAGCTCAACACGCGCATGAGCGCGCTCGGCAAAGACCCGAAAACCGAGTTGCAGGAGTGGCTGCAGGCGCGCAAGATGAAGCTGCCTGTGTACCGCGTGGTGGCCACGCTGGGCGAGGCCCACAAACAGACCTTCGACGTGGAGTGCACCGTGCAGGAAACCGGCCACAGCGAACGCGGCATCGGCGCGTCGCGCCGGGCCGGCGAACAGGCGGCCGCCGCGGCCATGTTGCAACACCTTCAGGCCAAGCCCGCTTGAACCCACCCATGGCCAACACCCCCGCTCCCGCCCCCGCCGACACCGACCTCGAGGCCATGCTCGCGCGTGCCCTCGGCAAGGCCGCCCCCGAGGCGGCCGCGCCGGTCGAGGTCGACCCCGCCACCCAGCGCTGCGGCTACGTCGCCATCGTCGGCAAGCCCAACGTGGGCAAGTCCACGCTGCTCAACGCGCTCGTGGGCCAGAAGGTAAGCATCACCTCGCGCAAGGCGCAGACCACGCGCCACCGCATCACCGGCATCCGCACGGTCGCGGCCTCGCAATTCATCTTCGTGGACACGCCGGGCTTCCAGACGCGCCACGGCAATGCGCTCAACCGCTCGCTCAACAAGACCGTGCTGGGCGCGGTGGCCGATGTCGACCTGATCCTCTTCGTGGTCGAGGCCGGGCACTTCAACCTGGCCGATGCCAAAGTGCTGTCGCTGCTGCCGCCCAGCGTGCCCGTGGTGCTGCTGGCCAACAAGCTCGACCAGGTGCACCGCCGCGGTGAGCTTGCGCCGTGGCTGCGGTCCATGCAGGAGCGCCACCCCTTCGCCGAGTTCGTGCCCATGTCGGCCAAGGCGCCCAAGGACATCGAGCGCCTGTTCGGCATCTGCGAGAAGTACCTGCCGCAGCAGCCCTGGATCCACGACCCCGAAGACCTGACCGATCGCAGCGAGCGCTTCATGGCCGCCGAGATGGTGCGCGAGAAGCTGTTCCGCCTGACCGGCGACGAACTGCCCTACACCTCCACCGTGGTGATCGACCGCTTCGAGGAGGAGGGCCAGCTGCGCCGCATCGCCGCCACCATCGTGGTGGAGCGCGAAGGCCACAAGGGCATGGTCATCGGCGACAAGGGCGAGAAGCTCAAGCGCATCGGCACCGAGGCGCGCGTGGAGCTCGAAAAGCTCTGGGGCGGCAAGGTGTTCCTCGAGCTGTGGGTGAAGGTCCGCTCCGGTTGGGCGGACGACGACGCCCGCGTGCGATCGTTCGGCTACGAGTGAGCACGGCCCGCCGCACCGTCGACGAACCCGCCTTCGTACTGCACCGCTACGACTGGAGCGAGTCCAGCCTGGTGCTGGAGGTGTTCACCCGCCACCACGGGCGCATCGCACTGGTGGCCAAGGGCGTGAAGCGGCCCACCTCGCAATTCCGCCCCGTGCTGCTGCCGCTGCAGCCTTTGCAGATCACCTGGACCGGCGAGGCCGAGGTGCGTGCGCTCAAGGCCGCGCAATGGCGCGGCGGCCACGTGATGCCGACCGGCGACGCGCTGATCGCGGGCGCCTACCTCAACGAGCTGCTGATGCGCCTGCTCGCGCGCGACGACCCGCACCCGCGCCTGTTCGACCACTTCACCACCGCCGTGCAACTGCTGGCCGAGCGCCCCGAGGCACAGGCCGTGGTGGTACGCGCCTTCGAGCTGCTGCTGCTGCGCGACACCGGCCAGCTGCCCGACCTCGCGAGCGAAGGCCAGACCTTCGCCCCGCTCGACGCCGGCGCGGCCTACGTGCTGTTGCCCGAGGCGGGCCTGCGCCTCGCGCACGACGACGACCACCATCCGCTGCCCGCGGCGCACTGGCTGGCGCTGCAGGCTGCGCTCGACGAGCCCGCGCCCTTCGTGCCCGTGATGCAGGCCTGCGCCGAGGTGGCTTCGGTGCTGCGCATCCCGTTGCGAAACCTGCTGCACTACCATGGTGGCGTGCGCGTGTTCCGCACGCGCCAGATGCTGCTCGACGTGCAGGCGCTCGCGCGCCGCCGCGGCAGTGCTCCTCCCCCTTCGAACGAGACCTGAGCATGGCCCATGCCCGCACCGCGCTGTCGGTCAACCTCAACAAGGTCGCCCTGGTGCGCAACACGCGCCACCTGGGCATCCCCTCGGTCACGCGCGCGGCCACGCTGTGCCTCGAGGCCGGTGCCGCCGGCATCACCGTGCACCCGCGGCCCGACGAGCGCCACATCCGCGCGCACGACGTGCACGACCTCGCCGCGCTGCTCAAGGCCTGGCCCGATCGCGAGTTCAACATCGAGGGCAACCCCTTCCACAACCTCATGGACTTCGTGCGCGCGCTGCGCCCGCAGCAGGCGACCTTCGTGCCCGATGCCGAGGGCCAGTTCACGAGCGACCATGGCTGGCGCTTCCCCGACGACGCCGGGCGGCTGCGCCCGCTGATCGACGAGTGCCGCGCGCTGGGCGTGCGCGTGAGCCTGTTCATGGACGCCGAGGCCGACCAGATGGCCGCGGCCCGGGCCGTCGGGGCCGACCGCATCGAGCTCTACACCGAGCCCTACGCGGCCGCCCACGCCACGCCCGCGCGCGACGCGCAGCTGCGCCGCTTCGCGCAGGCCGCCCAGGCTGCGCTCGACGCCGGCCTGGGTGTGAACGCGGGGCACGACCTCAACCGCGACAACCTCACCGACTTCCTGCGCGCCGTGCCCGGCGTGAGCGAGGTCTCGATCGGCCACGCGCTGATCGCCGATGCGCTCGAGCTCGGCTATGCCGAGACCATCCGCGCCTACAACCGCTGCATCGCCGACGCCTTCGCATGATCTACGGCATCGGCACCGACATCTGCGACCTGCGCCGCGTGCGTGCCACCTTCGAGCGCCAGGGCGATCGCTTCGCGCGCAAGGTGCTCAGCGACGCCGAGTACGCGGTCTGGGAACGGCGCCGCGCGCGCTGGCCCGCGCGCGGCCTGAGCTACCTGGCCACGCGCTTCTCGGCCAAGGAGGCCTTCTCCAAGGCCATCGGCCTGGGCATGCGCATGCCCATGAGCTGGCGACGCTGCGAGATCGCCAACCTCCCCAGCGGCCAGCCCGTGATCGTGCTGCACGGCGAACTCAAGACCTGGTTCGAAGCCCGCGGCCTGCGCGCCCACGTGACCGTGACCGACGAGACCGACTACGCCGCAAGTTTCGTCGTCGTTGAACAGACCGACTCCCGCACCCCATGACACTGCACGCCCCGCTCCTCATCGACATCGCCGGCCACGCGCTCACCGACAGCGACCGCCAGCGCCTCGCGCACCCGATCGTGGGCGGCCTGACGCTGTTCGGCCGCAACTGGCGCGACCGCGCCCAGCTCAGTGCGCTGTGCGCCGAGATCAAGGCCGTGCGCGAAGACCTGCTGATCACCGTGGACCACGAAGGCGGCCGGGTGCAGCGCTTCCGCACCGACGGCTTCACGCCCCTGCCGCCCATGGCCGCCTTCGGCGAGCTGTGGCGGTCGGGCGCGGGCGACGGCGACGCCGCCATGCGCGCGGTCAACGCGGCCACTGCGGCCGGTTATGTGCTGGGCGCCGAGCTGCGCGCCTGCGGCGTCGACCTCAGCTTCGCGCCCGTGCTCGACCTCGACCACGTGGGCAATTCGGTCATCGGCAACCGCGCCTTCGGCCGCGACCCGCGCGTGGTGGGCCTGCTCGCACAGGGGCTCATGCACGGCATGCGCCAGGCCGGCATGGCCAACTGCGGCAAGCACTTTCCCGGTCACGGCCACGTGCAGGGCGACACGCACCACGAAATCCCGCGCGATCCGCGTTCGCTCAAGGCCATCCTGGCCGACGATGCCCAGCCCTACGCCTGGCTGTCGGCGAGCCTGAGCGCGGTGATGCCCGCGCACGTGATCTACCCCAAGGTCGATCGCCGGCCCGCGGGCTTTTCGGCGCGTTGGCTGCAGGACGTGCTGCGCGATCGCCTGGGCTTCACCGGTGCGGTGTTCAGCGACGACCTCGGCATGGCCGCGGCGCGCGAGATCGAAGGCCGCCCGGTGAGCTTCGGCGAGGCCGCGCTGGCCGCGCTCTCGGCGGGCTGCGACATGGTGCTGCTGTGCAACCAGAGCGTGGTCGACGGCGGACGGCCGATCGACGAGGCGATCGAGGCCTTGTCGCGCGCCGTGGTGCAGGGCGACTGGCAGCCCTCGCCGGCCAGCGACGAGCGCCGGCGCGCGCTGCTGCCGGCCGGGCCGGCCATGCCCTGGGACGAGCTGATGGTGAGCGCGCGCTACATGCACGCGCTGTCGCTGCTGCCCTGAGGGCGGGGCCCGCAGGGCCTCAGCGGTCGAGACCGAGCTTTTCGAGCAGGTCGGCCACGAGTTCGAGCCGCAGCAGGGGGTTGTCGAGCGCCATCAGGCGCTGCTTGAGCTCGGGTGCCGTGGGCAGCAGCTCGGCCCAGCGGTTGGCCACCCAGCCCGCGTCGTCCCAGAGGTAGGGCGGCTGGATCGGCAGCTGGTCGAGCGCGTCGGCGTGGCGCTCCTGCAGGTTGGCGAGCACGCGCCGCAGGCCTTCGACCGTGGGGCGCAATTCGTCGGGCGGTGCCACGGCTGTGTCGGCGGGCTGCAGGGCCACGTCGGCCACCCACAGGCCGTGCGGCAACTGGCTGCGGCGCATCACCTCGAAGCGCTGCAGGCCGCGGCAGCGGATCATGAACAGGCCGGGTTGAGGCTTTTCGAGCGATTCGATCTGCGCCAGCACACCGACCGGGTGGAACACCTCTTTGGCGAAGCCGTCACCCCCGGGCGGCGCGCCCGGGTCGAGCCGGCGCACCTCGCTGCCCTGGCTCAGGCAGACCACGCCGAAGGGCGCGCCCGCCTTGTGGCAGCGGCCGATCATGTCGAGGTAGCGCACCTCGAAGATGCGCAACGGCAACCAGCCGCCCGGGAACAGGACGGTCTGCAACGGGAAAAGGGGCAGCTGCGAGAGCTTGAGTGCTTCGGCCGCCGGGCCGCTGCTCAATCGTTCACCACCGCGTCGGCGCTCTGGCGCTGCAGCATGGCCAGCAGGTTGGCCACGGTGCCCGCGAGTTCGCGGCGGTCGCAGATGAAATCGACCGCGCCCTTGGTCTGCAGGAATTCGGCACGCTGGAAGCCCTCGGGCAGCTTCACGCGCACGGTGTTCTCGATCACGCGTGGGCCCGCGAAGCCGATCAGGGCCTTGGGCTCGGCGATGACCACGTCGCCCACGAAGGCGAAGCCGGCGCTCACGCCGCCCATGGTGGGGTCGGTGAGCACGCTGATGTAGGGCAGGCCCTTCTTGGCCAGGCGCGTGAGCGCGGCGTTGGTCTTGGCCATCTGCATCAGCGAGAGCAGGCCCTCCTGCATGCGCGCACCGCCGGTGGCGGTGAAGCACAGGAAGGGCACCTTCTGCGCGATGGCTTCCTCGACGCCGCGCACGAAGCGCTCGCCGACCACCGAGCCCATGGAGCCGCCCATGAAATCGAACTCGAAGCACGCGGCCACCAGGCTGATGCCCTTGACCGCGCCGCCCATGACGATCAGCGCGTCGGTCTCGCCGGTGCTCTCCAGGGCTTCTTTCAGGCGCTCGGGGTACTTGCGGCTGTCCTTGAACTTCAGCGCGTCCACGGGCAGCACCTCCTGCCCGATCTCGTAGCGGCCCTCGGCGTCGAGGAAGGCGTTGAGGCGCGCGCGCGCACCGATGCGGTGGTGGTGCGAGCAGTGGGGGCACACGTTCTGGTTCTTCTCGAGGTCGTTCTTGTACAGAACGGCCTCGCAGCTCGGGCATTTCACCCACAGGCCTTCGGGCACGCTGCGGCGCTCGGTGGGGTCGGTGGGGGAGATCTTGGGGGGGAGCAGTTTTTCGAGCCAGGACATGCGGTACTCCAGGGGAGGAGGGCGGATTATGCGTCCAGCGCTTTTCGGATGGTGCGCAGGAACTGGACGGCGACGGGCACCACCTTTTCGTGGGGCTCGTCCTCGATGAGCTGGATCAGCTTGCTGCCGATCACCACGGCGTCGGCGCTGCGGCCGATGGCGCGCGCGGTGTCGGCGTCGCGGATGCCGAAACCCACGCCCACGGGAATGCTCACGTGCTGGCGGATACGCGGCAGCATGGCCTCGACCTGCCCCACGTCGAGCGTGCCCGCGCCCGTCACGCCCTTGAGCGACACGTAGTACACGTAGCCGCTGGCCACGCGCGCCACCTGGGCCATGCGTTCGTCGGTGGAGGTGGGGGCGAGCAGGAAGATCAGGTCCATGCCGCGCGCGCGCAGGGCCTGCGCGAAGTCCTCGCACTCCTCGGGCGGGTAGTCGACCACCAGCACGCCGTCCACGCCCGCATCGGCGGCGTCGTTCACGAAGGCGCCGGCGCCGTGTTTCTGGTCGTAGCGCTCCACCGGGTTGGCGTAGCCCATGAGCACCACCGGGGTGTTCTGGTTGCGCTCGCGGAAGCGCTTGACCATGGCCAGCACCTGCACCAGGCCGATGCCGGCCGCCAGCGCCCGGTCGCCCGCCTTCTGGATCACGGGGCCGTCGGCCGAGGGGTCGGAGAAGGGCACGCCGAGCTCGATCACGTCGGCGCCCGCTTCGGCCATGCCGTGCATGAGGTCGACCGTGATGTCGGCATACGGGAAGCCGGCCGTGACGTAGGGAATGAGCGCCTTGCGGCCCTGCGCCTGCAGGGCCGACAGCGTGGGCTGGATGCGGCTCATCGCTTCACCTCGATGGTGGCTTCGCCTCCCTTGACCGACTGGCCGCGGCAGCTCGGGCGGCAATAGAAGTCGGCCTTGGCCAGATCGGCCACGGTGCCGATGTCCTTGTCGCCACGGCCCGAAAGGTTGACCAGGATGGATTGCGTGGGCTTCATGGTTTTGGCGAGCTTGAGCGCGTGGGCCACGGCGTGGCTCGATTCGAGGGCGGGGATGATGCCCTCGGTGCGGCACAGGTAGTGGAAGGCGTCGAGGGCTTCGGCATCGGTGATGCCGACGTACTCGGCGCGGCCGATGTCCTTGAGGAAGGCGTGTTCGGGGCCAACGCCCGGGTAGTCCAGGCCCGCGCTCACGCTGTGCGTTTCGGTGACCTGGCCGTTGTCGTCCTGCAGCACGTAGGTGCGGTTGCCGTGCAGCACGCCGGGGCTGCCTTTTTGCAGCGAGGCCGAATGCTTGCCGCTGTCCAGGCCTTCGCCCGCGGCCTCGACGCCGATCAGGCGCGTGCCCTCGAAGGGAATGTAGGGGTGGAAGATGCCCATGGCGTTGCTGCCGCCGCCCACGCAGGCCACCACCGCATCAGGCTGCTCGCCGCTGCAACCGGCGTCACGCAGCATCTCGGGCATCTGCTTGATGCATTCCTCGCCGATCACGCTCTGGAAGTCGCGCACCATCATCGGGTAGGGGTGCGGGCCGGCCACGGTGCCGATGATGTAGAAGGTGTTGTCCACGTTGGCGACCCAGTCGCGCATGGCCTCGTTGAGCGCGTCTTTGAGCGTCTTGCTGCCGCTTTCCACAGGCACCACGGTGGCGCCGAGCAGCTTCATGCGGTAGACGTTGGGGCTCTGGCGCTTGACGTCTTCGCTGCCCATGTAGACCACGCATTCGAGGCCGTAGCGCGCGCAGATGGTGGCCGTGGCCACGCCGTGCTGGCCGGCGCCGGTCTCGGCAATGATGCGCGGCTTGCCCATGCGGCGCGCCAGCATGGCCTGGCCGATGGTGTTGTTGACCTTGTGCGCGCCCGTGTGGTTGAGGTCTTCGCGCTTGAGGAAGATCTGCGCGCCGCCCATCTCGCGGCTGGTGCGCGCGGCGTGGTAGACCGGGCTGGGCCGGCCCACGAAGTGCGCGAGCTCGCGCCGGAATTCGGCCAGGAACTCGGGGTCGTGCTGGTACTTCGCGTACGCGGCCTTGAGTTCGTTGATCGCGTGGGTGAGCGTTTCGCTCACGAAGCTGCCGCCGTAGATGCCGAAGTGGCCGCGGGCGTCGGGTTGCTGGTAAGGGGTCTGCATGGGGAAATCCTGTCGGGGGTGGCCCGGCTGTCCCCGGTGCGGGGTTCAGCTCGGTCGGAGGGGCGCCGCATCGGCGGCGCGCACGGCGGCCACGAAGGCCTGCATCAGGTCGGCGCTCTTGATGCCCTTGGACACCTCGATGCCGGAACTCACGTCAACGGCCCAGGGCCGCACGAGGCGAATGCCATCGGTCACGTTTGCAGGCGTGAGTCCACCAGACAAAACGAGGCGAGAGCTGGCGTTTAGACGCGGGTGTGACCAAGGGAAGACCGTCCAGTCGAAGGATTGGCCGCCGCCCCCGAAGCCCTCGACGTGGGCGTCGAGCAGGATGGCCTGCGCGGAGGCGAAGCGGTCGGCGAATTGTAGGAGATCGAAGCTTTTCCCCGCTTCACCGGTCGGGATGCGCGCGGCGCGCAGGTAGGGCCGTGCCGGCGCAGCACAGTCGGCGGGGGATTCGTCGCCATGGAACTGCAGCAGGGCCTGGGGCACGGCCTGCACGCCGCGCGCGATCTCGTCGGCCTGCGCGTTGACGAACAGCAGCACCGGCGTGACGAAGGCAGGCAGGCGGCGCGCCAGCTCGCCCGCGCGCTCGGGCGTCACGAAGCGCGGGCTGGGCGGGTAGAGCACGAAGCCCACGGCGTCGGCGCCGGCTTGCACGGCCGCGTCCACGTCGGCCTCGCGCGTGAGGCCGCAGAACTTGATGCGGGTGCGGTGCGGGGGGAGGGTCATGGCAGCCAGTCGAAAGCGGGGGTGCGCTCGGGCAGGCCCCAGGCGGCATCGTAGACCGGGCCAAGAAAGTACAGGCCGTCGGGGGAGAAGGTGGGCGCGGCGGCGTCGCGACTGCGCGCGGCCAGCACCTCGGCCATCCATTCGGGCGGGCGGTTGCCGCTGCCGATGGCGATCAGGCAGCCCATGATGTTGCGGATCATGTGGTGCAGGAAGGCGTTGGCCTCGAACTCGAAGCGCCAGTAGGCGCCGCGGCGCGAAATCTCGATGCGGCGCAGCGTTTTCACCGGCGTGTGCGCCTGGCACTGCGAGGCGCGAAAGGAGGTGAAGTCGTGTTCGCCCAGCAGCGCGTCGGCCGCGGCCTGCATGGCCGGCTGCGACAGCGGGCGGAACACCCAGCCCACCTGGCCGTTGTCCACGCTGGGCCGCACGGGCGATTCGAGCAGCACGTAGGCGTAGCGCCGCGCCACCGCGCTGGCGCGCGCGTGAAAGGCCGCAGGCACCTCACGCGCCCACTGCACCGCGATTTCGGGCGGCAGGAAGCTGTTGGTGCCGCGCACCCAGGCGTACTCGCTGCGCCGCAGCGGGGTATCGAAGTGCACCACTTGCATGAGGCCGTGCACGCCGGCGTCGGTGCGGCCGGCGCACAGGGTGTTCACGCCGGGGCGGTCGCAGAAGCGGGCCAGGGCCTGTTCGAGGTGGTCCTGCACCGTGTTGCCGCTGGGCTGGCTCTGCCAGCCATCGAAAGGCCGGCCGTTAAAGCTCACGCCCAGCGCGATGCGTTGCATCGGGCTGGGCGTGGCGGGGGAGGGGACGTCGGTGACGGTCAAGCGATGGCGTCAGGCCAGGTCGGCCAGGAAGGTGCTGGCCTTGGACTTGAGCGGGCCCGAGGCCTCGGCCAGCACCTCTTCGGCGAGCGAGCGCGCGCCTTCGAAGTCGCCAATGGCGCGGAATTCCTCGGCCAGCGAGAGCTTGGTCTCGAGCGGGTTCTCCTCGGTGAGTTCGGCCGGCGTGGGGGCCACCGTTTCGGTTTCAGGCGCCTTGCCCGTGCCGTCGCCGAGATCGAGGTTCAGGTCGCCGAGGTTGAAGTCCATCATGCCCGACACGGGTGTGGGTTCGGCCGCCACCGCAGGCGGTGCAAGCGGCTCGCCCAGGTCGAGGTCGAAATTCGGCTCGGCCACGACCGGGTCGCTGTTGTCCAGATCGAGGCTGGGCACTTCGAGCGTCACGGGTGCGGTCTCGGCGCGCTCGTGCACCGCGGGCGAGGGGTCGGGCAGGTCGTCGAGGTCGAACATCGACGGCGGGCCACTGGCGGCGGGCTCGGCCGTGAGCGCTGCCGTGGCCTCGAGGTCGTCGAGGTTGGAGGTGGGCGATTCGGGCGGCCGCGATTCGGGCGCGGCGGGGCTTTCATCGAGCGAGAAATCGAGGTCGAGGTCGAGCGCGCCTGCAGCGCCCGCGGCCGCCCCCGCGCCGGCCACCATGTTGACGGTGCTCGGTGCGAAGGGCGCGGGGTGCAGCCCCATGGTGGCCGTGCCGGCGGCGCCGGGCTTGGACACCGGGTGGCCCCCCGGCTGGTACAGCGGGTTGCCGGGATCGAGTTCGCGGCCCAGCTCGCAGGCGCGCTCCCATTCGGCGCCCATGCCCTGTGTGAGCCCGAAGGCCTCGCTGGCGACGACCTCGAACGCGCGCGCGTCGCGGCGCTTGGCGTAGATCTCGAGCAGCTTGGTGTGGATGGCCACGCGCGTGGGCGTGCTGCGCATCGCTTCCTTGAGGATCTCCTCGGCCTGCAGGTCGCGGCCATAAGCGAGGTACACGTCGGCCTCGGCCACCGGGTCGACGTCGCCCGCCGCGTCGAGCTGGCTGGGCGAATAGACCATGGACGAGCCCGAGGCCGATGCCTCCGCGGTGTCGATGCGCTGGCCACCGCTGGAGCCGAAGAACGAGTCGGGTTGCAGGCGGCTTTCGAGGAAGGAGCTGTCGACGTTGGACGCCGTCTTGCGCTGGCGCACGCGCCACAGACCCAGGCCCGCGAGCAGGGCCAGCAGGCCGCCCGCGGCGGGCAGCAGCAGCGGGTTTTCGGTGAGGCTGCCGAAGAAGCCGGGTTCGTCGCCCGCCGGTGCGGGCGGCGCGGGCGGCGTCGGGGCCGTGACCGTGGGCGCTGCGGGGGCGGGCGCCGGTGCGGCGGCCGGTGCTTCGGCGGCGGGCGCAGGTGCCGGTGCGGCAGCAGGCGCTTCGGCCGCCGGGGCCGGGGCCGGGGCAGCGGGCGCGGGGGCTGCTGCAGGCGCCTGAGCGGCAGGGGCCGGTGCGGCGGGTGCAGCCGGTGCGGCCGCCGGTGCCGGTGCCGGTGCCGCAGGCGCGGCCGCCTGCTGCCCCAGCTTGGACAGTTCTTCGATGTTGCGGCTCAGCTCGGCCGAGCGCTGTGCCGCGTCCTGCGCCTGGCGCTGCTGGGCGATCTTGGCTTCACCCGCGGCCCCGCCCTGCGGTTGGCTGAGCGTGAGGCGGTCGCTCGATGGCGCGGGTGCCGCGCGGTCCTGCACCTCGGTCTGCACGCGGCCGGCGGCACGGCGGTCGGCGGCCTCGACCTGCGCGGCGGGCGCCGAACCCGCCAGCCGGCGGCGGTACTCGTCGAAGTCGCGGCTTTGGGCGGCGATGGTCTGGCGCGCCTCGGTGGCGTTCACCGCGGCGGCGGCTTCACGGCCGGGCAGATCGATCACGGCACCGGCGCGGATGCGGTTGACGTTGCCGTCGATGAAGGCATTGGGATTGGCCTGCAGCATCGCGACCAGCACCTGATCGAGCGACACGCCAGCGGGCTTGTTCTGGGCAGCGATGCGGCCGGCCGTGTCGCCGCGCTGCACGGTCACCTGGCGCGGCGTGTCGGCGCCGGCCGGGGCCGCTGCGGGGGCCGGGGCTCTGGGGGCTGCTGAGGGTGCACTGGCCGCGGGCGCCGGAGCGGGCGCCACCACGGCCGGAGCGGGCGCAGGGGCCGGCGCGCTCGCGCGCGGCGCAGGCGTCACCGGGGCGATCGGCGCCGGGGCGGGCGTGGCCGCGCGAAGGTTGGGCGGGTCGAACAGCAGCGTGTAGTCGCGCACCAGGCGGCCGCTGGCCCAGTTGGCTTCGATGATCAGGTCGACGAAGGGGTCGTTGATCGGGTTCGGGCTGCGCAGGCGCAGGTAGGCACGGCCATCGGCGCGGCGCTGCAGCGTGACTTCAAGCTGGCTGAGCGCGGGGTTGATCTCGACGCCGGCGCTGCGGTAGGTGGCGCTCGGGGCCAGGCCGATGCGCAGGCTCGACGCTTCGGCGGGCGTGATGTCGGGGACGTCGATCTCGGCGCGCAGCGGTTCGCCAAGCGCCGACTGCACGATCACACGACCCAGGGCGAGCGCCTGCGCGTCGCCGGGCTGCAGCAGCAGCGTGGACACCAGCGCCGCGGCCGCGATCGCGTGCAGGCTCGCAAGGCCGCGGCGGCCCGTGCGTTTTGACACGGGCGCAGTCAGCGGCGATGGGGTGTGGCGGGGGTGGGCTGGCACTGTTACCTCGACGTCAAAATCCGAGAATTGACCATAGCATCAACGCATTACGGTTACAAGCTGAGAATCCGCTTGAGTTTCGGAGCCTACCGCTCGTCACTGAACGTGCGTCTGGTCACGTTGCAGGTGTGCAACGTGACCAGGGGCCATGCCTTGTCGAGGCGCCGCCGGATCAGCCCTGCAGCAGGATGCGCAGCATGCGGCGCAGCGGCTCGGCCGCGCCCCACAGCAGCTGGTCGCCGATGGTGAAGGCGCCCAGGTACTCGGGGCCCATGGCCATCTTGCGCAGTCGTCCCACGGGGATGGTCATGGTGCCCGTGACGGCCACGGG
Organism: Hydrogenophaga sp. T2; assembly: GCF_049843535.1. Taxonomy (NCBI): domain Bacteria; kingdom Pseudomonadati; phylum Pseudomonadota; class Betaproteobacteria; order Burkholderiales; family Comamonadaceae; genus Hydrogenophaga; species Hydrogenophaga sp. T2. Next base: position 141,005 of record NZ_JBBHZJ010000010.1, read on the forward strand.
CGTGAGGTCGCGCAGCGTGGCTTCGCGGGTGTTGGGCACCACCTTCACCCAGGCGTTGTCGGCCGCGATCATGGATTCGATGTCGGCCAGCGGCACGTCTTTCTTGAGCTTGAAGGTCAGGGCCTGCGAGTGGCAGCGCATGGCGCCCACGCGCACGCAGAAGCCGTCGACCGGCACGGCGGCACTGCCGAAACCTTCGCCCTGGCCGAGGATCTTGTTGGTCTCGGCCATGCCCTTCCACTCTTCCTTGGACATGCCGTTGCCCAGGTCCTTGTCGATCCAGGGAATGAGCGAGCCGCCCAGGGGCACGCCGAAGTTGGAGGTCTCGGCGTCGGACAGGTTGCGCTGCTTGGCGATCACCTTGCGGTCGATCTCGAGGATCGCGCTCTTGGGATCGTCGAGCAGGCTGCGAACCTCGGCGTTGAGCGTGCCGTACTGCGTGAGCAGCTCGCGCATGTGCTGGGCGCCACCGCCGCTGGCGGCCTGGTAGGTCTGGGTGCTCATCCACTCCACGAGACCCGCTTTGTAGAGTGCGCCCACGCCCATCAGCATGCAGCTCACGGTGCAGTTGCCGCCGATCCAGTTGCGCCCGCCCTTGGCCAGCGCGTTCTGGATCACGGGCAGGTTGACCGGGTCGAGCACGATGACCGCGTCGTCCTTCATGCGCAGCGAGGACGCGGCGTCGATCCAGTGGCCGTTCCAGCCGGCGGCCCGCAGCTTGGGGAACACCTCGTTGGTGTAGTCGCCGCCCTGGCAGGTGATGACGATGTCGCAGCGCTTGAGCGCCTCGATGTCGTGCGCGTCCTGCAGCTTGGTTTCGTTCTTCGCCATGGCCGGGGCGGCGCCGCCGGCGTTGGAGGTGGAGAAGAACAGGGGTTCGATGAGGTCGAAGTCTTTTTCTTCGACCATGCGGTCCATCAGCACGGAGCCGACCATGCCGCGCCAGCCCACGAGTCCCACGAGTTTCGTCATGACATTGCCCTTTTCAGTTGAAAAACCGTTTGCCCCCGGCTCGTCGTGCCGGGGGTGGGCGTGACGAACCGGAGCTGAGATCAGCCCTTAATGGTTTTGGTGATGGCGGCCACGACGGCGTCACCCATGTCGCGGGTGCTGACCTTCGTGGTGCCAGGCGACCAGATGTCGGCCGTGCGCAAGCCAGACGCGAGCACGCTGCCCACCGCAGATTCAATGCGGGCGGCAGCTTCGGGCTGGTTGAGAGAGAAACGGAGCATCATGGCAGCGGACAGGATTGTAGCCAGAGGATTGGCGATGCCTTGTCCCGCGATGTCGGGCGCGCTGCCGTGACTCGGTTCGTACAGGCCCTGGCTCTTGGTGTTCAGCGAGGCCGAAGGCAGCATGCCGATGGAGCCGGTGAGCATTGAGGCCTCGTCGGACAGGATGTCGCCGAACATGTTGCCGGTCACGACCACGTCGAACTTCTTGGGCGCGCGCACCAGTTGCATGGCGGCGTTGTCCACGTACATGTGCTCCAGCTCCACGTCGGGGTACTGGGCGTGCACCTCGGTCACCACGTCCTTCCAGAACTGGAAGGTCTCGAGCACGTTGGCCTTGTCCACGCTCGTGACCTTCTTGTTGCGCTTGCGCGCGGCCTGGAAGGCCACGTGCGCGATGCGCTCGATCTCGGGCTTGCTGTAGCGCATGGTGTCGAAGGCTTCTTCGGCACCGGGGAAGTGGCCGTCGACGGCGGTGCGGCGGCCCCGCGGCTGGCCGAAGTAGATGTCGCCCGTGAGCTCGCGGATGATGAGGATGTCCAGGCCCGAGATCACCTCGGGTTTGAGGCTGGAGGCGCCCACGAGCTCGGGGTAGCAGATGGCGGGACGGAAGTTGGCAAACAGGCCCATGTGCTTGCGCAGGCCCAGGATGGCCTGCTCGGGGCGCAGCGGGCGGTCGAGCTTGTCGTACTTCCAGTCGCCCACGGCGCCGAACAGCACGGCGTCGGCGGCCATGGCCAGCTTGAGCGTGGATTCGGGCAGCGGATGGCCGTGGGCCTCGTAGGCCGCGCCGCCCACCAGGGCGGTTTCCATCTCGAACTTCAGGTCGAGCGTGTCGAGGACCTTGACCGCTTCGGCGACGATTTCGGTGCCGATGCCGTCACCGGGGAGAACTGCAATTTTCATGGGGTGGGGCAATCAGCCGGCGAGGGTGTGGGCCAGCCAGGGCTTGGTGGCGAGGCGCTGTGCTTCGAACTGGGTGATCTTGTCCTTGTGCCGCAGCGTCAGGCCGATGTCGTCCAGCCCGTTGAGCAGGCAGTATTTGCGGAAAGGCTGCACGTCGAAGGGGATCTGATTGCCCTGCGGCTCGACGATCACCTGGCGCTCGAGGTCGATGCTGAGCTCGTAGCCCGGGAAGGCGGCCACCTCATCGAACAGCCGCGCCACGGTGGTCTCGGGCAGCACGATGGGCAGCAGGCCGTTCTTGAAGCAGTTGTTGAAGAAGATGTCGGCAAAGCTCGGCGCGATCAGCGCGCGAAAGCCGTACTGCTCGATGGCCCAGGGCGCGTGCTCGCGGCTCGAACCACAACCGAAGTTCTTGCGCGCCAGCAGGATGGACGCGCCCGCGTAGCGCGGCTCGTTGAGCACGAAGTCGGGGTTGGGCTTGCGCGCGGCCGGGTCCTGGCCCGGCTCGCCCTTGTCGAGGTAGCGCCACTCGTCGAACAGGTTGGGGCCGAAGCCCGTCTTGCGGATCGACTTGAGGAACTGCTTGGGGATGATGGCGTCGGTGTCGACGTTCTCGCGGTCCATCGGGGCCACGAGGCCCTTGTGCACGGTGAACTTCTGCATGGTGGGGGCGTTACTTGGCGACGTCCTGGATCTTTTCGCCGGCTTTTTCGATGCCGCGGCCGGCGGCCTGGCCGACTTCCTTGGCGTCCTGCTTGACGCCACTCCAGGTGTTGCAGGCGGTGAGGCCGATGCACAGGGCCACCAGCGCGGCGATGGAAGCGATGGTCTTCATGCGATGCTCCTTGGACGGTGGAATGGAGGCGTTCAGGCGAGGGTTCGAACGTCGACGAAATGACCGTGCACCGCGGCGGCGGCCGCCATGGCGGGCGACACGAGGTGGGTGCGGCCGCCAGCGCCCTGGCGGCCTTCGAAGTTGCGGTTGCTGGTGGAGGCGCAGCGCTCGCCGGGCTCGAGGCGGTCGGCGTTCATGGCCAGGCACATGCTGCAGCCGGGCTCGCGCCATTCGAAGCCCGCGGCCCGGAAAATCTCGTGCAGGCCTTCGCGCTCGGCCTGGGCCTTCACCAGGCCCGAGCCCGGCACCACCATGGCGAGCTTGACGTTCTTGGCCACTTTCTGGCCGAGCTTCTTCACCATGGCCGCGGCCTCGCGCATGTCTTCGATGCGGCTGTTGGTGCACGAGCCGATGAAGACCTTGTCGACAAAGATGTCGTTGAGCGGCTTGCCGGGCTCCAGGCCCATGTACTGCAGCGCGCGCTCGATGGCGCCGCGCTTGCTGGCGTCCTTTTCCTTGTCGGGATCGGGCACGCGCGCGTCGATGCCCAGCACCATTTCGGGCGAGGTGCCCCAGGTGACCTGCGGCACGATCTGGGCCGCATCGAGTTCGACCACGGTGTCGAAGTGCGCCCCCGGGTCGGAGTGCAGCGTGCGCCAGTAGGCCACGGCCTGCTCCCATTCGACGCCGGTGGGCGCCAGCGGGCGGCCCTTCACGTACTCGATGGTCTTGTCGTCCACGGCCACCAGACCAGCGCGCGCACCGGCCTCGATGGCCATGTTGCACACCGTCATGCGGCCTTCCATGGACAGACCGCGGATGGCGCTGCCCGCGAATTCGATGGTGTAGCCCGTGCCGCCCGCGGTGCCGATGCGGCCGATGATGGCGAGCACGACGTCCTTGGCGGTGACGCCCTTGGCCAGGGCGCCTTCCACCTTGATCAGCATGTTCTTGGCCTTCTTGGCCAGCAGGGTCTGCGTGGCCAGCACGTGCTCGACCTCGCTGGTGCCGATGCCGTGCGCCAGTGCACCGAAGGCGCCGTGCGTGCTGGTGTGCGAGTCGCCGCAGACCACGGTCATGCCGGGCAGGGTGGCGCCGGTCTCGGGGCCGATCACGTGCACGATGCCCTGGCGCTGCGACAGGAAGGGGAAGAACGCCGCCGCACCGAACTCGGCGATGTTGGCGTCGAGCGTGGTGATCTGCTCTTTGCTGATCGGGTCGGCGATGCCGTCGTAGCCGCGCTCCCAGCCCGTGGTGGGCGTGTTGTGGTCGGCCGTGGCCACCACCGAGCTCACGCGCCAGACCTTGCGGCCGGCCTGGCGCAGGCCCTCGTAGGCCTGCGGGCTGGTGACTTCGTGCACCAGGTGGCGGTCGATGTAGAGAACGGCGGTGCCGTCTTCTTCGGTGTGGACGACGTGTTCGTCCCAGATCTTGTCGTAGAGCGTGCGGGCCATGGCTTGTCTCGGTGCGGCGGTTCGTGGGCCGGCCGGCGATTTTACGTGCGCGGCGAAAAAACCACGCCCGCCGTGGCGAAGCGCCAGGGCGGGCGTGAGCGGATCAGGCGCAGACGCCGATCACTTCCTGGCGGCGGCCGGCACGTCGCGGCGCACCGAACCGGTGAAGAGCTGGCGCGGACGGCCGATCTTGTACTCGGGGTCGCTGATCATCTCGTTGAGCTGCGCGATCCAGCCCACGGTGCGGGCCAGCGCGAAGATGCCGGTGAACAGGTTGACCGGGATGCCGATCGCGCGCTGCACGATGCCCGAGTAGAAGTCGACGTTCGGGTAGAGCTTGCGCTGCACGAAGTAGTCGTCTTCGAGGGCGATCTTCTCGAGCTCTTTGGCGAGCTTGAACAGCGGGTCGTTGCCCAGGCCGAGTTCCTCGAGCACCTCGTTGCAGGTTTCCTGCATGAGCTTGGCGCGCGGGTCGTAGTTCTTGTACACGCGGTGGCCGAAGCCCATGAGCTTGACGCCGGAGTTCTTGTCCTTGACCTTCTCCATGAACTCGCCGACCTTGGCCACGCCGCCGTTGCGCTGGATGTCTTCGAGCATGTTCAGGCAGGCTTCGTTCGCGCCGCCGTGCGCGGGGCCCCAGAGGCAGGCCACACCGGCCGCGATGGCGGCGAAGGGGTTGGTGCCCGACGAGCCGCACAGGCGCACGGTGGAGGTGGAGGCGTTCTGCTCGTGGTCGGCGTGCAGGATGAAGATGCGGTCGAGCGCGCGCTCGAGCACCGGATTGACCTTGTAGTCCTCGCAGGGCACGCCGAACATCATGCGCAGGAAGTTGCCCGCGTAGGACAGCTCGTTGCGCGGGTACATGTAGGGCTGGCCGACGCCGTACTTGTAGGCCATGGCCACCAGCGTGGGCATCTTGGCGATCAGGCGGATCGCCGAGATCTCGCGGTGCTGCGGGTTGTTGATGTCGGTGCTGTCGTGATAGAAGGCCGACAGACCGCCCACCAGGCCCGTGAGCACGGCCATGGGGTGGGCATCGCGGCGGAAGCCGCGCAGGAAGAACTGCATCTGCTCGTTGACCATGGTGTGGTTGGTCACGAGCTTGTGGAAGTCGGTGCGCTGCGTCTCGTCGGGCAGCTCGCCCTTGAGCAGCAGGTAGCACACGTCGAGGTAGTCGCAGTGCGTGGCCAGTTGCTCGATGGGGTAGCCGCGGTACAGCAGCTCGCCCTTGTCGCCGTCGATGTAGGTGATGGCCGACTGGCACGAAGCGGTGGACAGGAAACCCGGGTCATACGTGAACATGCCCGTCTGCGCGTACAGCTTGCGGATGTCGATCACATCGGGGCCGATGTTGCCGGCGTACACCGGCAGATCGACACTGGGGCTGCCGTTGGAGAACGTCAGGGTGGCCTTGTTGTCGACGAGTTTCATGCAGGTTCCTTGGTACTGGAGGTGGGGCTGACGTCGCGCATCAGTGCGAGCACTTGCGTCACGTCGTCGCGTGCGAGTTCGCCCGAGAGGGGCTTGCGGCCGAGCAGCAGATCGAGCAGGTCGTTGTCCGACAGGTCCATCAGCAGGCCCAGGGCATCGGCCTGGCGCACCGTCAGGCCTTCGGCGTGACGGGCAAAAAAGCGCTCGATGAACAGGTCGTTCTCGAGCAGTCCACGGCGGCACCGCCAACGCAGCTTGCTCAGGCCGCGCGGGTCGAGGAGGGCGTCGTCGGTGCCGGTCATGGGGGTCTTCGATGGCCTCGGTCAGACCGAGCGCAGCACCATCATTTCCTTGATCTTGCCGATCGCCTTGGTGGGGTTCAGGCCCTTGGGGCAGACGTCCACGCAGTTCATGATGGTGTGGCAGCGGAACAGGCGGTACGGGTCCTCGAGGTTGTCGAGGCGCTCGCCCGTGGCCTGGTCGCGGCTGTCGGCGATGAAGCGGTAGGCCTGCAGCAGGCCGGCGGGGCCCACGAACTTGTCGGGGTTCCACCAGAAGCTCGGGCAGCTCGTGGAGCAGCTCGCGCACAGGATGCACTCGTACAGGCCGTTGAGCTCTTCACGCTCTTCGGGCGACTGCAGGCGCTCTTTCTCGGGCGCGATGCTGTCGTTGATGAGGTAGGGCTTGATGCTGTGGTACTGCTTGAAGAACAGCGTCATGTCCACGATCAGGTCGCGCACCACCGGCAGGCCGGGCAGCGGCTTCAACACGATGTCGCCCTTGAGCGTGTTCATGTTGGTCAGGCAGGCCAGGCCGTTCTTGCCGTTGATGTTCATCGCGTCCGAGCCGCACACGCCTTCGCGGCACGAGCGGCGGAACGAGATGGACGGGTCCACGGCCTTGAGCTTCATCAGCGCGTCGAGCAGCATGCGCTCGTGCCCGTCGAGCTCGACCTGGATGGTCTGCATGTAGGGCTTGGCGTCCTTCTCGGGGTCGTAGCGGTAGATCTTGAAAGTGCGAAGCATGGGGGGTCTCCGGAAGGCGTGCTCAGAACGTGCGGACCTTGGGCGGCACCGATTCGACGGTCAGCGGCTTGAGGTTCACCGGCTTGTAGGTCAGCGAGTTGTCGGCGCTGTGCCACAGGGTGTGCTTCATCCACTCGGCGTCGTTGCGACCCAGCGGGAACTGGGCGTCGTCGGCGGGGCGCTCGTAGTCGTACACGGTGTGCGCGCCGCGGCATTCCTTGCGGGCGGCGGCCGAGGTCATGGTGGCCTGGGCGCACTCGATCAGGTTCTCGACTTCCAGCGCTTCGATGCGCGCGGTGTTGAAGACCTTGGACTTGTCCTTGAGACCGATCGCCTTCACGCGCTCGCGGATGGCATTGATCTTCTGGACGCCCTCGTCCATGCCGGCCTGGGTGCGGAACACGCCGGCGTGCTGCTGCATGGCCGAGCGGATGTCGTTGGCCACGTCCTGCGCGTATTCGCCGGTGGTGGCGTTGTCCAGGCGCGCCAGGCGGGCGAGCGTGTAGTCGGCACCGTCCTTGGGCACGGGCTTGTGGGTCTTGTTCTTGTCGTTGTACTGCACGATGTGGTTGCCGGCCGCGCGGCCGAACACCAGCAGGTCGAGCAGCGAGTTGGTGCCCAGGCGGTTGGCGCCGTGCACGCTCACGCAGGAGCATTCGCCCACCGCGTACAGGCCGTTGACCACCTTCTGGCCGCCGTTGCCGTCGGGCGTGACGACCTGGCCATTGATGTTGGTCGGGATGCCGCCCATCTGGTAGTGGATGGTGGGCACGACCGGGATCGGCTCGCGCGTGATGTCGACGTTCGCGAAGTTCACGCCGATCTCGTACACCGAAGGCAGGCGCTTGTGGATGGTGTCGGCGCTGAGGTAGCTGAAGTTCAGCAGCACGTAGTCCTTGTTGGGACCGCAGCCACGGCCTTCCTTGATTTCCTGGTCCATGCAGCGCGAGACGAAGTCGCGCGGCGCCAGGTCTTTGAGCGTGGGCGCATAACGCTCCATGAAGCGCTCGCCTTCGCTGTTGACCAGGAAGGCGCCTTCACCGCGGCAGCCCTCGGTGAGCAGCACGCCCGCGCCGGCCACGCCGGTGGGGTGGAACTGCCAGAACTCCATGTCCTGCAGCGGGATGCCCGCGCGCGCGGCCATGCCCAGGCCGTCGCCGGTGTTGATGAACGCATTGGTCGAGGCCGCGAAGATGCGGCCCGCGCCGCCCGTGGCCAGCAGTGTGGTCTTGGCTTCGAGCAGGTACACCTCGCCGGTTTCCATCTCGAGCGCGGTCACGCCCACCACGTCGCCCTCGGCATCGCGCACGAGGTCGAGCGCCATCCATTCGACGAAGAAGGTGGTGCGCGCCGCCACGTTCTGCTGGTACAGCGTGTGCAGCATGGCGTGGCCGGTGCGGTCGGCCGCGGCACAGGCGCGCGGCACGGCCTTCTCGCCGTAGTTGGCGGTGTGGCCGCCGAAGGGGCGCTGGTAGATGGTGCCGTCGGGGTTGCGGTCGAACGGCATGCCCATGTGCTCGAGCTCGTACACCACCTTGGGTGCTTCGCGGCACATGAATTCAATGGCGTCCTGGTCACCGAGCCAGTCGGAGCCCTTGATGGTGTCGTAGAAGTGGTAGTGCCAGTTGTCTTCGCTCATGTTGCCGAGCGAGGCACCGATGCCGCCTTGCGCAGCCACGGTGTGCGAGCGCGTGGGGAAGACCTTGGACAGCACGGCGACCTTGAGGCCGGCGCGCGCGAGCTGCAGCGAGGCGCGCATGCCGGAGCCACCGGCACCGACGATGACGACGTCGAACTGGCGCTTGTTGACAGGGGTGGGGGCGGACATGACTCAGATTCTCCAGAGAACTTGGACTGCCCAGCCAAGGCAGGCCAGCAGCCAGACCAGGGTGAACACGTGCATGACGACGCGCAGGCCCGCGGGCTTGACGTAGTCCATCCAGATGTCGCGAACGCCGACCCACACGTGGTAGGCCAGGGCCACGAACACCGCAAAGGTGAGGGCCTTCATCCATTGCGGGGCGAAGATGCCGGCCCAGCCTTCATAGCCGAGCGGGCCGCTGGTGAACAGCACCTTGGCGAGTACCACGAGGGTGAACAGCGCCATGAGCGCGGCCGTGATGCGCTGCGCGAGCCAGTCGCGCATGCCGTAGTGGGCGCCGGTGACGACGCGTTTGGAACCGTAGTTGACGGACATGAATGGAACCTCGCGGGCGATCAGTACAGGCCGAACAGCTTGGCGCCCAGCACGACGGTCAGGCCGATGCTCAGCACCAGCGTGACGACGGCCGAGGACTTGCCGAACGACTTGGTCACGGCGTGGGTGGCGTCCATCCAGAGGTGGCGCACACCGGCGATGAAGTGGTGCAGGTAGGCCCAGATGAGGGCAAGCACCACGAGCTTGAGGAACCAGCCCGGCACGAAGCCGATGCCGCCCTCGAAGGCGCCGACGAACACGTCGTGGGAGATCTCGGACGACACCGAGGTGTCGAACAGCCACACGATCAGTGGCAGCAACAGGAACATCAACAGGCCGCTGATGCGGTGCAGGATCGACACCCAGCCTGCGGCGGGCAGGCGGTAGGTGGTGAGATCCTTGAACGCGTTGATGTTGCGGAACTCGGGCCGCTTGTTGGTCAACTCGGGCATGGATGGGGCTTTCGTGGGAAAGGCGCTCGGGCGGGGGAAGGGGTTTGGCAACTCGCTGGTAACTCGTTCGTAACTCGCACCAGGAGCGGGCAAATTCTATTGCAACGCAGCAGGCCGTCGTGTACCTGACAAGCCGGTACCGAAGTGCCGTACGCGGGTTCTCAGCTCAATTCATTGCGGTAATGGCGTGCGTCGGTGCGGTAAAGGCCCCGGCGCAGCTCCATGGGGGTGTCGTTGTAGGTGAAGGCCAGCCGCTCCACGCTGAGCAGCGGATGGCCAGGCGCGACGGCCAGGCGTTCAGCCGCTTCGGCATCGGCGCTCACGGCCTTGAGCTTCTCGACCGCGCGCACCATGCGCACGCCGAACTGCGATTCGAACAGCGCGTACATGGGGCCCTTGTCGCTGGCCAGGGTGTCGATGGTGAGACCTTTGAAGGGGCCGCCGGGCAGCCAGATCTCTTCGAGGATCGCGGGCGTGCCGCCGAAGGCCAGCACGCGGCGCACCTGCAGCACCCCGTCGCCGGTGCGCAGACCGAGCTGGCGCGCCACCTCGGCGCTCGCGCGCAGGCGGCGGCAGTCGATGATCTGGCGCTCGGCCGGGCCCTGCTCGTCGAGCGTGCCCTGGTCGGGCAGCAGGCGCAGGAAGCGAAACTGGATGTGCTGCTCGGCGTGGGTGGCCACAAAAGTGCCCTTGCCCTGGCGCCGCACCACGAGGTTGTCGGTGGCGAGTTCGTCGATGGCCTTGCGCACCGTGCCCTGGCTGACCTTGTAGCGCGCAGCGAGGTCGAACTCGCTCGGGATCATGTCGCCGGGTTTCCACTCGCCGGCCTGCAGGCTGCGCAGGATCAGGCCTTTGATCTGCTGGTACAGCGGGCTGAACGCAGGCGCCCCCGACTCGGCAGCGGTGCTGCCTTCGCCCGGCTGGGTTGTGTCGGAAGGAGAGGGCGATGTGGCCATGGGGGGTATGGGCGGCGCGGTGCCGCGAAGGCCAATGATATCTTATATAAGACATAAGACAAATTGACCGCCTAGGGTTTACGCGGGTACACTCCCGCCCGACTCAAGCCCCGATCGCCGCCACCGATACCCCGCGTGGCGCGCCGTTCCAGCGGCCCCGGTCCCTCCGCATTCCAACACCCATCCCTGGAGCTCCCACCATGACCAAGAAGCCCGTTCGCGTCGCCGTCACCGGCGCCGCCGGCCAGATCGGCTACGCCCTGCTGTTCCGCATCGCCTCCGGCGAAATGCTCGGCAAGGACCAGCCCGTGATCCTGCAACTGCTGGAGATCCCGGACGAGAAGGCCCAGAAGGCGCTCAAGGGCGTGATGATGGAACTCGAAGACTGCGCCTTCCCGCTGCTGGCCGGCATGGAAGCTCACGCCGACCCGATGACCGCCTTCAAGGACACCGACTACGCGCTGCTCGTGGGCGCCCGTCCCCGCGGCCCCGGCATGGAGCGTGCCGACCTGCTGGCCGCCAACGCCCAGATCTTCACCGCCCAGGGCAAGGCCCTGAACGCCGTGGCCAGCCGCGACGTGAAGGTGCTGGTGGTCGGCAACCCCGCCAACACCAACGCCTACATCGCCATGAAGAGCGCGCCCAACCTGCCGCGCGAGAACTTCACCGCCATGCTGCGCCTGGACCACAACCGCGCCGCCAGCCAGATCGCCGCCAAGACCGGTGGCAAGGTCGGCGAGATCGAGAAGCTCACCGTGTGGGGCAACCACTCGCCCACCATGTATGCCGACTACCGCTTCGCCACCATCGGCGGCAAGAGCGTCAAGGACCTGATCAACGACCAGGTCTGGAACGAAACCGTGTTCCTGCCCACCGTGGGCAAGCGCGGCGCCGCCATCATCGAAGCGCGTGGCCTGTCGTCGGCCGCCTCGGCCGCCAACGCCGCCATCGACCACATGCGCGACTGGGCCCTGGGCTCCAACGGCAAGTGGGTCACCATGGGCGTGCCCTCCAACGGCGAGTACGGCATCCCCAAGGACGTGATGTTCGGCTTCCCGGTCACCACCGAAGGCGGCAAGTACAAGATCGTCGAAGGCCTGCCCATCGACGAGTTCAGCCAGAAGTGCATCGACAAGACCCTGGCCGAGCTCGTGGGCGAGCAGGACGGCGTCAAGCACCTGCTCTGATCCAGCCCTCGCGCGTGAACCCTCGCACCATCCTGCTCGGGCCCCAGGCCGGCGCCATCGCGCTGCCGGTCTGTGACCATTACAGCGGGGTTGAGGCGCGCATGCGCAAGAGCCTGTCGCTGCAGGCCGAACTCGCTGACGAGTTCGGCGCCTGCGTGTTCGACGTCACCCTGGATTGCGAAGACGGCGCCCCGGTGGGCGGCGAGGCCGAACACGCCGCGCTGGTCACCGAACTCGCGCTGTCGGCGCCACCGGGTGCGCGCGTCGCGGTGCGCGTGCACGCGGTCGACCACCCGGCTTTCGAAAGCGACATCGCCCACATCGTGGGCCGCGCGGGCGCCCGGCTGTGCCACGTGATGCTGCCCAAGGTCGAATCGGTGGCCGACGTGGACCGCGCCGCGGCCCTGCTCGATGCGGCTGGCGCCCCCACGCTTGCGCTGCACGCGCTCATCGAATCGCCCGCCGCGGTGCACCGCGCCTTCGACATCGCGGCCCACCCGCGCCTGCAGAGCCTGAGCTTCGGCCTGATGGATTTCGTGTCCGCGCACGGCGGGGCCATACCCTCGGCGGGCATGAGCTCGCAGGGCCAGTTCAGCCACCCGCTGGTGCTGCGCGCCAAGATCGAGATCGCCAGTGCCTGCCACGCGCACGGCAAGGTGCCCGCGCACGGCGTGGTCACCGAGTTCAAGAACCTGGCCGCATTGCAGACCGCTGCGCGCCGCGCCGCGCACGAGCTCGGCTTCACGCGCATGTGGAGCATCCACCCCGACCAGATCCGCCCCATCGTCGCGGCCTTCACGCCCGCGGCCGACGAGGTGGACGAAGCCGCCACCGTCATCGAGCGCGCCGCTGCTGCGGCCTGGGCGCCGGTGCAGGTGGGTGGCCGCCTGCACGACCGCGCGAGCTACCGCTACTACTGGCAGGTGCTCGAACGCGCCCAACGCACCGGGCGGGGCCTGCCCGCGCCGGTGCAAGCCCTGTTCGCCGCCACCTGACCCCTCATTTGTTTGTCCCACGGAGAAACCCCATGTCCAACTTCCTCGCCGACTACCGCGCCCACGCCGCCGAACGCGCCGCGCTGGGCATCCCGCCGCTGCCGCTTTCGGCGCAGCAGGTGGCCGACCTGATCGAGCTGATCAAGACCCCGCCCGGTGGCGAAGAAGCCTTCCTGCTGGAGCTGCTCACGCACCGCGTGCCGCCCGGCGTGGACGATGCGGCCAAGGTCAAAGCCAGCTTCCTGGCGGCCGTGGCCCACGGTGACATTCAGGTGGGCCTGATCGACAAGGCCAAGGCCACCGAGCTGCTGGGCACCATGGTGGGCGGCTACAACGTGCATCCGCTGATCGAGCTGCTCGACGACCCGGGCGTGGCCGCCGTGGCGGCCGAGGGCCTGAAGAAGACCCTGCTGATGTTCGACTACTTCAACGACGTGGCGGCCAAGGCCAAGGCCGGCAACGCCAAGGCGCAGGAAGTGATGAAGAGCTGGGCCGAGGCCGAGTGGTTCACCTCGCGCCCCGAAGTGCCCAAGAGCATCACCGTCACCGTGTTCAAGGTGCCCGGCGAAACCAACACCGACGACCTCTCGCCCGCGCCCGACGCCTGGAGCCGCCCGGACATCCCGCTGCACTACCTCGCCATGCTCAAGAACACGCGTCCCGACGCGGCGTTCAAGCCCGAGGAAGACGGCAAGCGCGGCCCGATGCAGTTCATCGAGGACCTCAAGAAGAAGGGCCACCTCGTGGCCTACGTGGGCGACGTGGTGGGCACCGGCTCCTCGCGCAAGTCGGCCACCAACTCGGTGATCTGGGCCACGGGCCAGGACATCCCTTTCGTGCCCAACAAGCGCTTCGGCGGCGTCACGCTCGGCGGCAAGATCGCGCCCATCTTCTTCAACACGCAGGAAGACTCGGGCTCGCTGCCGATCGAAGTGGACGTGAGCAAGCTCGAGATGGGTGACGTGATCGAGGTGCTGCCCTACGACGGCAAGATCACCAAGAACGGCGCCGTGGTGGCGACGTTCGCGCTCAAGAGCGAGGTGCTGCTCGACGAAGTGCGAGCCGGCGGCCGCATCAACCTCATCATCGGCCGCAGCCTGACCGCCAAGGCGCGCGAGTTCCTGGGCCTGCCGGCCTCCAGCGCGTTCCGCCTGCCGCAGGCCCCGGCCGCGAGCAAGGCCGGCTTCACGCTGGCGCAGAAGATGGTGGGCCGCGCGGTCGGTCTGCCCGAGGGCCAGGGCGTGCGTCCCGGCACCTACTGCGAGCCCAAGATGACCACCGTGGGCAGCCAGGACACCACCGGCCCCATGACGCGCGACGAGCTGAAAGACCTGGCCTGCCTGGGCTTCAGCGCCGACCTCGTGATGCAATCGTTCTGCCACACCGCGGCCTATCCCAAGCCCGTGGACGTGAAGACCCACCGCGAGCTGCCCGCCTTCATCAGCAACCGCGGTGGCGTGGCCCTGCGCCCCGGTGACGGTGTGATCCACAGCTGGCTCAACCGCCTGCTGCTGCCCGACACCGTGGGCACCGGTGGCGACTCGCACACGCGCTTCCCGATCGGCATCAGCTTCCCCGCCGGCTCGGGCCTCGTGGCCTTCGGCGCCGCCACCGGCGTGATGCCGCTGGACATGCCCGAGTCGGTGCTGGTGCGCTTCAAGGGCCAGATGCAGCCTGGCGTGACGCTGCGCGATCTGGTGCACGCGATCCCGCTGTACGCCATCAAGGCCGGTCTGCTGACCGTGGCCAAGGCCGGCAAGAAGAACGTGTTCTCGGGCCGCATCCTTGAGATCGAAGGCCTGCCCGACCTCAAGGTGGAACAGGCCTTCGAGCTGTCCGACGCCAGCGCCGAGCGCTCGGCCGCGGGCTGCACCATCAAGCTCAACCCCGAGCCGATCAAGGAGTACCTCACCAGCAACATCGTGCTGATGAAGAACATGATCGCCGACGGCTACCAGGACGCCAAAACCCTGCAGCGCCGCATCGAGAAGGTCGAGGCCTGGCTGGCGAACCCGCAGCTGCTCGAAGCCGACAAGGACGCCGAGTACGCGGCCGTGATCGAGATCGATCTGGCCGATATCAAGGAGCCCATCGTCTGCTGCCCGAACGACCCGGACGACGCCAAGTTCATGTCCGAAGTGGCCGGCACCAAGATCGATGAAGCCTTCATCGGCTCGTGCATGACCAACATCGGCCACTTCCGCGCCGCGGCCAAGCTGCTCGGCGGCCAGCGCGACATCCCGGTGAAGCTGTGGGTGGCCCCGCCCACCAAGATGGACCAGAGCGAGCTGATCAAGGAAGGCCACTACGCCGCCTTCGGCACGGCCGGTGCGCGCACCGAAATGCCCGGCTGCAGCCTGTGCATGGGCAACCAGGCCCAGGTGCGTGAAGGCGCGACGGTGGTCAGCACCAGCACCCGCAACTTCCCGAACCGCCTGGGCAAGAACACCAACGTGTTCCTGGCCTCGGCCGAACTGGCGGCCATCGCGTCCAAGCTGGGCCGCATCCCGACCGTGGCCGAGTACCACGCCGAGATGGGCATCATCAACAAGGACGCCGCCAGCGTGTATCGCTACATGAACTTCGACCAGATCGAGGAGTACGCAGACGTGGCCAAGGGCGTGACGGCCTGACCTTCGAGCTTCAAGGCAAAGCGCCACCCGGTCGGCCGGGTGGCGCTTTTTTATTTTGAGTTCTTGGAATTGCTGCTGTTATTTTTTGCCGAATGGTTTTTGAAGCCGACCGTAAAGTTCATTCAACTTGGTCATGCTGTTTGCATGCAGCTTTTCGGTTTCGGCCTGGCGCTGGTTGAGTTCTCTCGTCTGCTCATCCAGCATAACGTCGGCTATTTTCAGTTTCTGCTCTTCTTCCTCCAGCGCTTTGGCGGCTGCCCATGTGAAGCGCATGCCAGGGCCAAGCTCTCCCGGGGGGGATTTTTCACTGGCAGGCTTCTTTTGGTTATGGGCGTTGGCGCCGGCCCTGAGCATGTGCTGGCGCCGCATTTCTTCTTGTTTTTCTTCTTCTCTCGCAATTTCGCGCCGATCGGCATCGAGCTTTGCCTTGAGCTCTTCGAAATGCTGCTCGTCCCTGGTTGTAAACAGGTCAGGTTCAGGAGCGCGATCGGAATTCGAGGTTTCCCCATTTTCCAGTTCGGCCAATTTCGCTCGCGCAGCCTCCACGCTTGAAGGGTTGAATGGCTTTGCCGTCAATGCCGCGGCAAGTTCCTTCTGGGCCTCTTCGATAGGCGACCGAGCCGCAGTAACAGGCGCAGGTGTGATGGGGGGAGGCTGCAGCTCCGACCGATCGCCCTGAGCCGATTGTTGTGGCTTGAGCGGCCCGACCGGGTGTGTCGCTTGATCGCCAAATTCCGATTCCTCAGTGTCTTCGAACTGACCCGAATAGCGAGGATCGCCTTTCAAATCGGCGACCAGCTCAGCAAGTGGGTCGTAGTCCACGTCGTTGGAGGGAGACGAATCTGCCTTTCTGGAAAAGCCCATGGTGTTGGCAGGTGGCGGGGCCGCGTCGCCGGGCAGTTCCTCCCGAAGAAACCGGGCGCGAAGTTCCTTGGCATTGGCTGAACGACCGGGGGTTGGTCGCCCACCGACAATGTCCTGGGCGCGGCCCGCCGCCGCTGCGACCTGGTCGCGCTGGGTGGCGTCCGGAATCTTCGAGATTTCACGGGCCAGTTCGCCATCCGAGGGCAGTGCCGTGCCTCCTTGGGCTTGTCTGGCCAATCGGCCGAATTGCTCGGCGTCGTCATTCAGACGGGCGGCGTACCCCAGAAGTTCACGGCTGTCTCGCTCGACGAGTTTGCGGCAGGTGTCTCTCGCCTGGGTGAAGAGTTGGTCGAGTCCCTGGAAGGTATTGGCCGGCAGTCCATGGTCGGTCACAGCCTTGCTCAGCACGCCCTGCATTTCGGCGAAAAACAGGGCCAAATCGGTCTGCACCCTGATGCCGTTCTTCATGGCCATCAGGTCCGGCAGCGGCGCAGGGGCCGTTGGCACTTCCTGGACCACATTGCAGTCGGACCGGGGCTCGGGCGCCAGGCGCTCCGCCGCCCGCTCCAGGACGAAGGGCTCCGCCTGCGTCTGGGTCAAGGGGAGCAAAACCGTCAGCGTCGCATCCGCTTCGCCCGGCTCGGGCTCGCTCATCAGGTTGGTTGGGCCCGTGAGGTCCTGCGGCTCGCCATTGGCCGCGGTCAATGGTTCCCTCGTGACCGAGAGCGCGGGCTGCGATTGCGCTCGCTGCAGGGTGGGCTTGTCTGCTGCTTGTAGGGCGGAGCGATTGGGCGTTCTGGACAGAGGATTCATGGCGATCTGGGGCGAGAAGGTGCCGGTTTCGGATGGGGGCAGGAGAACTCAGGCGCGCTGGGTGGCGTGTTGAAGGAAATCGGGGTGGGTGTTGTGGTTCAGACCGGTGCGGCCCGACTCGCGCAAGGCCTGGCGCCACACCAGCACCTGCTGCACCGTGTCACGCACCAGCTGCGCGAGCCAATCCTCAGGCGCCATGCCCTTTTGCGGCGGCGTGGCCGAGAGGCAGAGCAGGGTGGTCTTGCGCTTGGCGTGAAAGCCGAAGCGCAGGTTGGGGTGGTCGGTGGTCATGAGCTGCAGCGTGAGCAGGTGCTCGTGCACCGCGGCGCGCTGGGCTTCGGGGAACAGGGCGATTTCGGCCAACAGCAGGAAGTGGGCGCTGGGCTCGCGGTGGTGCAGTTCGATGTGCACGCCGTCGAGCGTGACGGTGTGGCCCCGGCCCAGGGCATGGGGATCGGCCAGGTTCAGCGCCAGGCTGGCGCGGTGGCACAGGGTGTCGAACGGCTCATGGGTCATGGCGGGGCGCGGGTGGGCTGCGTCCTGCCTCAGTAACCCGCTCCGGGGGACGGTTCCGGGCCCCCCGGGCCGGCGGGTCGATCAGCCGGCGCTGGCCAGCGCCCTCAGCCGTTCGGCCGTGGTCTCGTCGGCGGGGAAGAAGGTCTCCAGCGCCAGTTCCTGCAGGGTGATGTCGACGGCCGTGCCGAAGACCGTGGTGGTGCTCACGAGGTGGAGTTCACCCACCGGGGTGTCGAAGCGGAACGGCATGAGCACGCCCAGGTGCTCGCCGGGCAGTGTGGCGCCGGCCGCAGGCGACGGCGCCGGCAGGGCGCGCAGCTCTTCGGCCAGTGTGGCCAGCACGCCGTCGCCCGTGGCGGCGATCTGCTGGCGCAGGCGCTCCAGCAAGTGCTCGCGCCATTGCGGCAGGTTGTGGATGCGCGGCGCCAGGCCTTGCGGGTGCAGGCTCAGGCGCAGCACGTTCACGGGCGGCTGCAGCAGCGCAGGCGCCACGCCCTGCAGCAGCAAGGGCACGAGCCGGTTGTGCATCACGAGGTTCCAGTGGCGGTCCATGGCCAGGGCGGGCCAGGGCTCGTGCGCATCGAGGATGCGCTGCACCGCCGCGCGTGCCGCCGCCATGGCCGGATCGTCGAGCGCACGCTCGCGGTACATGGGCGCATAGCCCGCGGCCACCAGCAGGGCGTTGCGTTCGCGGGGCGGCAGCTGCAGGCGTTCGGCCAGGCGCATCACCATTTCGCGGCTCGGGCTGGCGCGGCCGGTTTCCACGCAGCTCAGGTGGCGCGTGGACACCTCGGCCTGCAGCGCGAGTTCGAGTTGGCTCAGGCGGCGGCGCTGGCGCCACTGGCGCAGGCGTTCGCCGAAGGGGGCGGGGGCGGCGTGGTGGGCGTGCATGGGGCCATGGTAGGGCGGGCGTGCGCGGCCGCCATGACCTGCGGGGTCATGGACCCGCTGCGGGGGCGTGGCCACCATGGGCCGCCTGTTCAACCCCCTCAGGAGATCCTCCATGAACTTTGCCACGCTCCACCTTCCCACCCGCCAGCTGCGCCAGGTGCTGGCCTTCGACGCCCTGGCCGGCGCGGGCCTGGCCGTGCTGCACCTGGCGCTCGCTGCCCCGCTGGCGGCCTGGTTCGGCCTGGCCCAGGGCCTGCTCACTGCCATGGGCTGGGCCCTGCCGGTCTACGCGCTGCTGGCCGGCCTGTTGGCGCGCCAGCGCACGCCCTCGCGCGCTTGGCTGCTGCTGCTGGTGCTGGGCAATCTGGGCTGGGCGCTGGCCTGCCTGGCACTGGCCTGGGGCGGCACCGGGGTGACGCCGCTGGGCCAGGCCTACCTCACGGCGTTCGCGGTCGCGGTGCTGGTGCTGGCCGATCTGGAGTTCCTGGGCTGGCGGGCGCCTGGGCTGCGGCCGGCGGTGTGACGCAGCCCGCGCAGGGGGCAATCGGGCGCCGCGCTTGCGGCGTCTGCAGAAGGTCGCAGAATGGCCGCTCTGCGAACGATCTTCAGGAGAGACCCCCTCATGAACGCCCCCACGCGTTTCGCGCACCCCTTCGCCCACACGCTCAAGACCTTCAACCCGTCGGCCGGCAAGTCCGGCCGGCTGTATTCGCTGCCGGCGCTGGCGCGCGAATTTCCCAATGTGCAGCGCCTGCCGCAGGCCATCCGCATCGTGCTCGAGAGCGTGCTGCGCCATTGCGACGGCGAGCGCGTGACGCGCGAGCACGTGCAGCAGCTCGCGAACTGGCAGCCCAACGCGCCGCGCACCGACGAGATTCCCTTCACCGTGGCGCGCGTGGTGCTGCAGGACTTCACCGGCGTGCCGCTGCTGGCCGACCTGGCCGCCATGCGCAGCACGGCCGAACGCCTGGGCCAGGACCCGAAGAAGATCGAGCCGCTGGTGCCCGTCGATCTGGTGGTGGACCACTCGGTGATGGTGGACCACTACGGCACGAAGAACGCGCTCGACCTGAACATGAAGCTGGAGTTCCAGCGCAACCGCGAGCGCTATGGCTTCATGAAGTGGGGCATGCAGGCCTTCGATACCTTCGGTGTGGTGCCGCCGGGCTTCGGCATCGTGCACCAGGTGAACCTCGAGTACCTCGCGCGTGGCGTGCACATGAAGGGCGGGCTCTACTACCCCGACACGCTGGTGGGCACCGACAGCCACACCACCATGATCAACGGCATCGGCGTGGTGGGCTGGGGGGTGGGCGGCATCGAGGCCGAGGCCGCGATGCTGGGCCAGCCGGTGTACTTCCTCACGCCCGACGTGGTGGGCTTCGAGCTCACCGGGCGCCTGCGCGGCGGCGTCACGGCCACCGACCTGGTGCTCACGGTGACCGAGATCCTGCGCCAGCACAAGGTGGTGGGCAAGTTCGTGGAATTCTTCGGCGAGGGCACGGCCTCGCTCACGCTGCCCGACCGCGCCACCATCGCGAACATGGCACCCGAGTACGGCGCCACCATGGGCTTCTTCCCGGTCGACGAAAAAACCATCGACTACTTCCGCGGCACGGGCCGCAGCAAGGCCGAGATCGAGGCTTTCGAGGCCTACTTCCGCGCGCAGGGCCTGTTCGGGGTGCCGCGCCGCGGCGACATCGACTACTCGCAGGTGGTCACGCTCGACCTGGGCAAGGTCACACCCAGCCTGGCCGGCCCCAAGCGTCCGCAGGACCGCATCGAACTGGGCAAGGTGGCCGAGCAGTTCTGCACCCTGTTCAGCCTGCCCAGCGCGCAGAACGGCTTCAACCGCCCGGCCCAGCTGCTGCACACGCGCTACCTCGCCGAGCCCGAGGCGTCGCCGCCGCCCACGCCCGAGGTCAAGCCCACGCCCGAGGGCGCGCCGCGCTACGAGGCCGAGATGGTGTCGAACCGGCCGGTGCGTGCCAAGGCCCCGGCCGCGCCCGCGCCCGAGACCCAGCTCACCATCGGCAACGGCGACGTGCTGATCGCGGCCATCACGAGCTGCACCAACACCAGCAACCCCGGTGTGCTGCTGGCCGCGGGTCTGCTGGCCAAGAAGGCGGTCGAGAAGGGGCTCAAGGTCAAGCCGCACATCAAGACCTCGCTCGCGCCGGGCTCGCGCATCGTCACCGAGTACCTGAGCAAGACCGGGCTGCTGCCCTACCTCGAGAAGCTGGGCTTCGCGCTCGCGGGCTACGGCTGCACCACCTGCATCGGCAACGCGGGCGACCTCGCGCCCGAGCTCAACGCGGTGATCGTCGAGAACGATCTGGTGTGTGCCGCGGTGCTCTCGGGCAACCGCAACTTCGAGGCCCGCATCCACCCCAACCTCAAGGCCAACTTCCTCGCGAGCCCGCCGCTGGTGGTGGCCTACGCCATCGCGGGCAACGTGATGGTCGACCTCATGAGCCAGCCCGTGGGCCAGGGCAAGGGCGGCAAGCCCGTGTACCTGGGCGACATCTGGCCCAGCAGCGACGAGATCCACGCGCTCATGAAGAGCGCCATGAACGGCAAGGCCTACCGCGACAACTACGCGCTCGTGAAGAGCGAGCCCGGCGCGCTGTGGGAGGCCATTCCGGGCACGCGCGGCACCACCTACGACTGGCCGGCCAGCACCTACATCGCCGAGCCACCGTTCTTCGAGGGCTTCACGCTGGCCGAACGCGAACAGGCGGCGCCGGTGGCGGTGAAGGGCGCGCGCATCATGGCGCTGTTCGGCGACTCGATCACCACCGACCACATCTCGCCCGCGGGCAACATCAAGGCCAGTTCGCCGGCCGGGCAGTGGCTGCAGGCGCAGCGCGTGCTGCCGGCCGACTTCAACAGCTATGGCGCGCGCCGCGGCCACCACGAGGTGATGATGCGCGGCACTTTCGCGAACGTGCGCATCAAGAACCTCATGATCCCGGCCCGGCCGGACGGCTCGCGCGAGGAGGGCGGCGTCACGCTGCACCAGCCCACGCCCGCGGCGCGGGCCACCGGCGCGCGGCCCGAGAAGCTGCCGATTTACGACGCCGCCATGCGCTACATCGCCGAGGGCGTGCCCACGGTGATCTTCGCGGGCGAGGAGTACGGCACCGGCTCGAGCCGCGACTGGGCCGCCAAGGGCACGCAGTTGCTGGGCATCAAGGCCGTGATCGCGCGCAGCTTCGAGCGCATCCACCGCAGCAACCTCGTGGGCATGGGCGTGCTGCCGCTGCAGTTCAAGCCCGGCGACTCGTGGGAGTCGCTGGGCCTGCGCGGCGACGAGACGGTGGAGGTGCTGCCCGACCCCGGGCTGCGGCCGCAGAGCGAGGCCCGGCTGGTGATCACCAGCGCCGACGGCCAGCGGCGCGAGGTCGCGGTCACGCTGCGCATCGACACCCCGGTCGAGGTCGACTACTACCGGGCCGGTGGCATTCTCCCGTACGTCCTGCGGCAATTGTTGACCGCTTGAGCCGGTTGCTGCATCCCGGCATCATGTGACCCACGGGTTCTTCGGGGGTCGCCATGCGCCAGTCAGCGAAGTACAGCCCGTCGCGACGCCCCGCCGCCCCCGAGGTGGCCGGGCCGGCGGCGGACGAGGGCATCAGCCAGGTTCGACAGCCAGGGCGCCTGCGCGCGGCGCTGGCGCGACAGCTCTCGCAGCAGCGGCTGCTGTGGCTGGCCGTGGCGCTGCTCTCGCTGGCGCTCATCGCCACCATCTGGCAGCAGCGCAACGGTCCCGCGCCGCTCACGCAGAAGGCGATCGACGCCGCCGTGCTGCGCACGCTCACCACCCAGGTGATGCCGTCGCCCACGGCGCGCGCGGCCGAGAAGATCCGCCCCTCGGTGGTGCGCGTGCTCTCCTACAACCGCGACAAGGACGGCAAGGAGGACGAGTCGGGCGTGGGCACGGGCGTGGTGATCGTCGACAAGGGCGTGATCCTCACCAACCTGCACGTGGTGCAGGGCGCCGACCGGCTCAAGATCACCTTCGCCGACGGCACCGAGTCGGGCGCCAGCGTCACGGGCGCGCAGCCCGAGAACGACCTCGCCGTGCTGCAGGCCCACACCATTCCCGACGACCTCTCGGCCGCCACCATGCGCTCCACCGCCGACCTCGTGGCGGGCGACGGCGTGGTGGCCGTGGGCTTTCCCTTCGGCATCGGCCCCTCGGTGTCGGCCGGCGTGATCTCGGGCTTCAAGCGCGAGTTCAAGTCGCCCGAAGGCAAGCAGGTCATCGGCAACCTGATCCAGTTCGACGCCGCCGCCAACCCGGGCAATTCGGGCGGGCCGCTGGTCACCATGGACGGTGAGGTGGTCGGCATCGTCACCGGCATCCTCAATCCCACCAGCGCGCGCACCTTCGTGGGCATCGGTTTTGCCGTGCCCATCGAAAGTGCCGCGTCCGCCGCGGGGCTGCCCCCGTTCTGACATCCCCCCACCGGAGCGCTGCATGAGCGACACACCCAACGCCCCCGAAACCGCCCAGCTCATGGAGCAGATCCTCTACGAGGTCAAGCGCATGGTGGTCGGGCAGGACCGCTTCCTCGAACGCGTGATGGTCGCGCTGCTGGCCCAGGGTCACCTGCTGGTCGAAGGCGTGCCGGGCCTGGCCAAGACGCTCACCGTCAAGAGCCTGGCCGACGTGGTGCGCGGCCGCTTCAAGCGCATCCAGTTCACGCCCGACCTCGTGCCCGCCGACCTCGTCGGCACGCGCATCTACAACCAGAAGACCGGCGACTTCAGCACCTCGCTGGGCCCGGTGTTCGCCAACCTGCTGCTGGCCGACGAGATCAACCGTGCGCCCGCCAAGGTGCAGAGCGCGCTGCTCGAGGTGATGCAGGAGCGCCAGGTGACGATCGCGGGCGAGACGCACAAGGTGCCGCGGCCATTCCTCGTGATGGCCACGCAGAACCCGATCGAGACCGAGGGCACCTACCCGCTGCCCGAGGCCCAGGTCGACCGCTTCATGATGAAGGTGATCGTCGACTACCCGACCGACGACGAGGAGTACGTGATCGTCGAGCGCGTCACCGGCCCCGCGATCACCCTCAACCCCGTGGCCACCACCGAGCAGCTTGCGGCCCTGCAGGCCCAGTGCCGCGAGGTCTACGTGGACCCGTCGCTGGTGCAGTACGCGGTGAAGCTGGTGTCGGCCACGCGCACGCCCGACAAGCACGGCTTGAAGGACATGGGCCGGCTCATCACCTTCGGCGCCAGCCCGCGCGCCACCATCGGCCTGGTCGAAGGCGCGCGCGCGCTCGCCATGCTGCGCGGCCGCAGCTACGCGCTGCCCGAGGACATGGTCGATCTGGTGCCCGACGTGCTGCGCCACCGTGTGGTGCTCTCGTACGAAGGCCTGTCCGAAGGCCTCACGAGCGACGCGCTGATCGCGCGCATCATGAAGCACATCCCTGCGCCGGCCCGCCCGCTGGAGGCCGACAGCAAACGCGCCTGACCATGAGCCCCCACGCTCCGCACTTCGTGTCGTCGCTGCCCCCCGGGGGGGCGCAGGCCTCCCTTGGGGCGGCCCGGCGGGAGGCCTGACCATGTTCGCCCGCCTGTTCGGCCCCCGCGCTCCGGCCAGCCCCGCACCGGCCGCCGCCGCGCCCGCGGTGCAGCGCGCCGAGGCGCTGCTGCGCCACCTCGAATGGACCGTGATGCGCCGGCTCGACGGCCTGCTGCAGGGCGACCACCGCACGCTCATGCGCGGCACCGGGCTCGACCTGGCCGACCTGCGCGAGTACCAGCTGCACGACGACGTGCGCCACATCGACTGGAACGTGACCGCGCGGCTGCAGCAGCCGCACGTGCGCGTGTTCACCGAGGACCGCGAAATGGCGGCCTGGTTCCTGCTCGACCTCAGCCCCTCGGTCAACTTCGGCTCGGGTGAGCAGCGCAAGAGCGAGGTGCTGTTGCAGTTCACCGCCGTGCTCGCGCGGCTGATCTCGCGCCACGGCAACCGCGTGGGCGCCATGGTGTACGGCCAGCAAGGCCAGGCGCGCGTGAACGCGGTGCTGCCCGCGCGCGGCGGCCGGCTGCACGTGCTGCAGCTCATGCAGCTGCTGATGCAACCCGCCGCGCCCGCGGCGCACAAGCCCAGCGGCGAAGACGCCACGCGGCTGGGCGACCTGCTGCGCGGGGCCGCGCTCAGCGTGCGCCAGCGCAGCACCGTGTTCGTGGTGTCCGACTTCATCAGCCAGCCCGGCTGGGAGCAGCCGCTGGGCGAGCTCGCGCGCCGCCACGACGTGGTGGCCGTGCGCCTGGTCGACCCGCTCGAACTCGAACTGCCCGACCTGGGCCTGATCCCGATCCGCGACGCCGAGACCGGCGAGCAGCTGATGGTGGACACGCACGACAAGGGCTTTCGCCAGCGCTTCGCGCGCATCGCGGCGCAGCGCGAGGCGCAGCTGCGCGAGGGCCTGGCGCGCGCCGGGGTGGACACGCTCGAGCTCGGCACCGACGACGACCTCGCCGACACCGTGCTGCGCTTCGTGGACATGCGCCGCCAGCGTGTGCGCTTGAACCCCGGTGCGCGGCCCGTGCCCACGCAACTGCCGCGGCGCCAACGTGAAGGAGTCCGTGCATGAACAACCTGCCGCCCGTGAACTTTCTGTGGCCGCAGTTCCTGTGGCTGCTGCTGGCGCTGCCGCTGCTGGTGCTGCTGTACTGGTGGCTGCAGCGCCGGCGCAAGCAGACCGCGCTGCGCTACGCCAACCTGTCCATCGTGCGCGAGGCCATGGGCCGCGGCCCGGGCTGGCGCCGCCATGTGCCGCCGCTGCTGTTCCTGCTGGCCATCGCGGCCATGCTGCTGGCGGCCGCGCGGCCCATGGCGTCGATCACGCTGCCGTCCACGCAGCAGACCATCATCCTGGCCATGGACGTGTCGGGCAGCATGCGCGCCGAAGACGTGCAGCCCAACCGCCTGGTGGCCTCGCAGAACGCGGCCAAGGCCTTTCTGGCCGATCTGCCGCGCCACGTGAAGGTGGGCATCGTGGCCTTCGCGGGCTCGGCCCAGGTGGTGCAGCCGGTCACCCTCAGCCGCGAAGACCTCAACGCCGCGATCGACAAGTTCCAGCTGCAGCGCGCCACCGCCATCGGCAGCGCCATCGTGGTCTCGCTGTCCGAGCTGTTCCCGCAGCAGCGCATCAGCCTCACCGACCTCACCTACAGCCGCAACACCGACCCGTTCGCGCCGCGCGGCCGCTCGCTCGACCAGCCGCGCGGCGAAGAAAAACCCTTCCAGCCCGTGGAGCCCGGCAGCTACAACTCGGCGGCCATCATCCTGCTCACCGACGGCCAGCGCACCACCGGTGTGGACACCGCCGAAGCCGCCAAGATGGCGGCCGAGCGCGGCGTGCGCGTGTACACCGTGGGCGTGGGCACGGTCGAGGGCGAGGTGATCGGCTTCGAGGGCTGGTCCATGCGCGTGCGGCTCGACGAGGACACGCTCAAGGACGTGGCCCGCACCACGCGCGGCGAGTACTTCTACGCCGGCACGGCCGAGAACCTCAAGCAGGTCTATCAGTCGCTGAGCACCCGGCTCACGGTCGAGAAGAAGGAAACCGAGGTCGCGGGCCTGCTCGCGCTCGTGGCCTCGGTGCTCGCGCTGGCGGCCGCCACCCTGTCGCTGCTCTGGTTCAACCGCATCCTTTGAGCCGATTCGTGCGCCGCGCCGCTTGAGCACAATCGGCGCATGGAAACCAGTGTGATCGTGGCCGGTGGCGGCATCGGCGGTCTCGCGGCGGCGCTGGCGCTGTCGCGCGCGGGCGTGGCGCCCACCCTGCTCGAACAGGCCGAGGCCTTCGGCGAGGTGGGCGCGGGCCTGCAGCTCGGGCCCAACGCCGTGCGCGTGCTGGCCGACTGGGGTCTGCGCGCCGCGCTCGACGCCGTGGCCGCGTACCCCGACGAACTCCGTGTGCGCGACGCGGGCCAGGGCCGCGCGCTCGGCGGCCTGCGCCTGGGCCCCGCCTTCGCCGAGCGCTACGGCCGGCCCTACGCCAGCCTGCACCGCGCCGATCTGCACGCCCTGTTGCTGCAGGCGCTGCGCTCGCAGACCGGTGCGCGCCTGCAGCTGGGCAGCCGCCTGGTGTCGGTGGCCGAGCAGGGCGACACGGTGCGCCTCGAACGGGCCGACGGCAGCGCCCTCGAGACGCCGGCCCTGATCGGCTGTGACGGCCTCTGGAGCCGCGTGCGCTCGGCCGTGGCCGGCGATGCGCCCCCGCGCCCCACGGGCCACCTCGCCTACCGCGGCCTGATCGCCGCGGCCGACCTGCCCGCGCCCCTGCGCGCCGCGCGTGTGTCGGTGTGGCTGGGCCCGCGCCTGCACGTGGTGCACTACCCGGTGCGCCGCGGCGAGGCTTTCAACCTGGTGGCCGTGGTGCACGGCGCGGCCGAGGGCGGGCCGCGCGATGCGCGCAGCTGGTCCGAGCCCGCCACGCTGGCCGAGCTGCAGGCCGCGCTGGGCCCGGTGCACGCCGAGCTCGCGGCCTGGCTGCATGCGGTGCCCGCATGGACCCGCTGGGTGCTGCACGACCGCGAACCGCTGGCGGGGCCGCAGGCCATGGCGCGCGGCCGCATCGCCCTGCTCGGCGACGCCGCCCACCCCATGCGGCCCTACCTCGCGCAGGGCGCGGCCATGGCGCTCGAAGACGCCTGGACGCTGGGCCGGCTGCTGCAGGGGCGCGCTTCGCCCGACTGGGCCTCACACTTCGCGCGCTACGCGGCGCTGCGCTGGGCGCGCAACGCCCGCGTGCAGCGGCGCTCGCGCCGCAATGGCGGCATTTTTCACGCGCAGGGCCCGCTGCGCTGGGCGCGCGACGCGGCCATGGCCGTGTTCGGCGAGCGCCTGTTGGACAATGCCTGGCTGTACAACGGTCCCGCCGCGCCGGAGCGCGCGCGCTGACGGCCCCCTTTCCCTGCCCCGGAGACACCCATGAGCCTGCCCCCCGTCAACCGCCGCCACGTCCTGGCCACCGGCGCCGCCCTGGCCGCCGCCAGCGCCCTGCCCATGGCGCAAGCGCAAGCCACGGCCTGGCCCAACCGGCCGCTCAAGATCGTGGTCGGCTTTCCGGGCGGCTCCTCGCCCGACCTCATGGCCCGCACCATCGCCGAGCCGCTGCAGCAGGCCCTGGGCCAGCCCGTGGTGATCGACAACCGGCCCGGCGCGGGCGGCAACATCGGCGCGGCCCTGGTGGCGCGCGCCGACGACGACCACACCATCGGGCTGATGATCAACGGCAACATGACGATCGCCAAGATCCTCAACCCCGCCGCCACCTACGACCCCCTGACCGACCTCACGCCGGTGTCGCTGCTCGCGGTGGCGCCGCTGGTGCTGGCCGGTGCGCCCGGCACGCCCGCCGATCCGCGCGCCTTCCTGCAGGCCGCGCGCGGCAGCGGCGACAAGTGGAACTACGGCACGCCCGGCGTGGGCACCGTGGCCCACCTGGGCATGGAACTGCTCAAGTCGCGCGCGGGCCTGGGCGCGGTGCACGTGCCGTACCCGGGCAACCCGCAGGTCATCACCGGCATGATCGGCGGCCAGATCCAGATGGCGCTGCTGCCGCCGGGCCTGGCGATGCCGCAGATCAAGGCCGGCAAGCTGCACGCCGTGGGCGTGACCTCGGCGGGCCGCAGCGCCGTGGTGCCCGAGGTGCCTAGCCTGGCCGAGGCCGGCCTCAAGGACTTCCAGCTCGAGATCTGGAACGCCGTGGCCGCGCCCAACAGCCTGCCCAAGGCGCACGTGAACCGGCTGGCCGCGCTGCTCGCCGACATCGTGCGCCGCCCCGAGGTGCGCGAGAAGATCCTCAACCAGGGCTGGGCCGTGGCCGGCACCTCGGCCGAGGGCCTGGCGCGCCGCATCAAGGCCGACACCGACACCATGGCCGCGGTCATCCGGCGCAACAACATCCGCCCGAACTGAAGCGCGGGCACGCGCGGCCGTGCCTCCCCCAGCTGAGTGATGGGTGGTTGCGGGCCCGCGCCTGAAAGCGACTAAGCTGCCCGCCATGGTGGGGGAGGCGGTTGGCCGCTGGCGCCCGGCCTGTCGGCCGGCCCGGGCAGGCGCCGGTGGCGCCCCGCCCAGGGAGAAACAGCGCATGCCCGATCACCTCGCGCCCGGCGTCGCCATCGAAGCGCGCCCCCACCGCGCACCCCCCATCGCCGCGGCCGGCACCGGCACCGCGGCCTTCGTGGGCCCCACCAGCACCGGGCCCTGCCGCGAGGGCGATGGCCCTGGCGAAGCCCTCGAACTGCTCACCAGCCTGGCCGATTACGAACGCGTGCACGGCGGCCTGGCCGACCTCTCGCTCGGGCCCGGTGTGCCGGCCACGAACCACCTGGCGCACGCGGTGCGCGCCTTCTTCAACGAAGGCGGCACGCGCCTGTACGTGTCGCGTGTGCTGGGCGCGGGGGCGGCCCGCGCCGAGGCGTGGGTGTCGGTCGAGCCGCCGTTGCGCTGGCGCGCGCGCTGGCCCGGGGCGGCGGGCAATGGCCGTGTGCACGTGCGTGAACTGCGCCAGGCCGCCTCGCCCGAGGCCCTGGCGCAGGCGCCGCTGGGCAGCGTGCTGTGCCTGCCCGACGCGGTGCTGTGCGTGAAGCGCGGCGATGGCTGGGGCGCACCCGGCCAGCCCGCGATGCCTGTGCGGTCTGCGCGCGAACTGGCCGACGCCGGCGCCTGCCTGCTCACGCTGGCGGTGAGCTGCACCGACCGCGACGGCCACACCCGCCGCGACGAGGGCCTGGGCCTGTCACCCGAGCACCCGCGCTGGATCGGCAGCGCGCTGCGCGGCCCCGTGGCGCTGGAGGCGCCGCGCACGCTGCCGCCGGCCATGCTGCGGGCCTTGCTGCTGCAGGGCCTGAGCGAGTGCGAATGGCGGCTGGCCGGCGGCAGCGACGGCGGCGAACCCACGCCGGCCGACTACCGGCGGGCGCTCGAAGCCGTGGCCGCGCTCGACGACGTGTCCATCGTGGCCGCGCCGGGCAGCAGTGCCTACGCCACGGCCGACCCCGAGGCGCCGCTGGCCATTGCGGCCGCGCTGGTGGCGCATGCCGAGGCCTGGCAGGCCTGGCGCGTGGCCCTGCTCGACACGCCCCCCGACCTGACACCGGCGCAGGCGCGCCAGCACCGCCGCCGCTTCGACTCCAGCCATGCCGCGATGTACTACCCGTGGGTGGTCGCGGCCCGGCCACTGGCCGCAGGCGCTGCGCCCGGCTCCTCGGGCGAGGTGGTGCTGCCGCCGTCGGGTTTCGTGGCCGGCGTCTGGGCGCGTTGCGATGCGCAATACGGCGTGCACCGCGCGCCCGCCAACGAAGTGGTGCGCGGGGCGCTGCGCTTCGCCCATCCGATCAGCACGGCGGAGCAGGAGCTGCTCGGCCCCCTGGGGCTGAACTGCCTGCGCAGCTTCAGCGACCGCGGCCACCGGGTGTGGGGCGCTCGCCTGCTCTCGAGCGATCTGCAATGGAAGTACGTCGCGCCGCGTCGCAGCTTTCTCGCCATCGAGGCCTCGATCGTGCGCGGCGTGCACTGGGCCGCGTTCGAACCCAACGGCGAGGCACTGTGGACGCGGCTGCGCCAGAGCATCGCCGACTTCCTGCACGCGCGCTGGCGCGAGGGCGCGCTGCAGGGAACGGGCGCCGAGCAGGCCTTTTTCGTGCGCTGCGACCGCACCACCATGGGCGAGCACGACCTGGCCGAAGGCCGCGTGGTCGTGCTGGTGGGCGTGGCCCTGCTCAGGCCCTGCGAGTTCATGGTGTTTCGCGTGGCCCAGGCCACGGCCCGCACGCGCGCCTGAGCCTCGGCGAGCCTCAGAGCGCCGTGCGCAGTCGCCAGATCTCGGGGAACAGCACCACGTCGAGCATCTTGCGCAGGTAGCTCACGCCGCCCGTGCCGCCCGTGCCGCGCTTGAAGCCGATCACGC
Organism: Hydrogenophaga sp. T2; assembly: GCF_049843535.1. Lineage (NCBI taxonomy): Bacteria > Pseudomonadati > Pseudomonadota > Betaproteobacteria > Burkholderiales > Comamonadaceae > Hydrogenophaga > Hydrogenophaga sp. T2. The sequence continues at coordinate 171,343 of NZ_JBBHZJ010000010.1, forward strand.
GCTCGACCGTGGTGACGTGGCGGAAACGCCAGAGGCGGAAGGTGTCTTCGAGGTCGGTGAGTTCTTCGCCGAGCTGGTACAGGTCCCAGTGCGCCTGCGGGTCGCGGTAGACCTGCAGCCAGGCCTGCTCCACCGCGTCGCTCGCCTCGTAGGGCCGGGTCCAGTCGCGCTCGGTGTGGCTGGCGGGCACGGGCAGGCCGCGGCGCGCGAGCAGGCGCAGGGCTTCGTCGTAGAGCGACGGCGCTTCATAGGCCGCGCGCACCGTGGCCGCGCGCTCGGGGTGGTGGGCGTGCGGCTGCAGCATGGCCGCGTTCTTGTTGCCCATGGCGAACTCGATGCAGCGGTACTGGTGGCTCTGAAAGCCGCTGGACTTCGCGAGGTAGGGCCGCAGCGCGCTGTACTCGGGCGGCGTCATGGTGGCCAGCACGTCCCAGGCGTGCACCAGCTGCTCCATGATGCGGCTCACGCGCGCGAGCATCTTGAACGCGGGCGCGAGCTCGTCGCGCGCGATGTGGGCCATGGCCGCGTGCAGCTCGTGCAGCATGAGCTTCATCCAGAGCTCGCTGGTCTGGTGCTGCACGATGAACAGCATCTCGTCGTGCGCGGGCGACAGCGGCTTTTGCGCGCTCAGGATCGCGTCGAGCTGCAGGTAGTCGCCGTAGCTCATGTCGCGGCTGAAGTCGAGCTGGGCGCGCTCCTCGCGCACCACGTCTTCGGGGCGTTGCGTCTCGCTCATGGCGCGGCCCTCAGGTCACCGCGTGCTGGCGGTTGAACTCGGGGCGGCGCCACTCGCCGCTCTCGAGCACCTGGCGCAGGTGCTCGACCGCGTGCCACACGTCTTCGAAGCCCAGGTACAGGGGCGTGAAGCCGAAGCGCAGGATGTCTGGATGGCCCGCGCCGTCGCCGGCGCGGTAGTCGCCGATCACGCCGCGCGCGATCAGGGCCTGCACGATCGCATACGCGCCTTCGCTGCGCGAGAGACACACCTGCGAGCCGCGCTGGCCGTGCTCGCGCGGCGTCACCAGCGACAGGCCGTGGCCCGCGCAGCGTTCTTCGACCAGCGCGATGAACAGGTCGGTGAGCGCGAGCGACTTGCGACGCAGCGCAGCCATGCCGCCGTGCGGCTCGGCCGCCAGCACCGTGGCCACGCCGCACTCGAGCGCGGCCAGGCTGATCATGGGTTGTGTGCCGCACTGGTAGCGCACGATGCCCGGCGCGGGCTGGTAGTCGGGCGTGAAGGCGAAGGGCTTGTCGTGGCCCCACCAGCCCGCCAGCGGCTGCCAGCATTGGTCGGCGTGGCGCGGGTTCACCCACACGAAGGCCGGCGCGCCCGGGCCGCCATTGAGGTACTTGTAGCCGCAGCCCACGGCGAAGTCGGCATCGGCGCCCGTGAGGTCCACCGGCACCGCGCCCGCGCTGTGCGCGAGGTCCCACACCACGAGCACGCCGGCGTCGTGCGCGGCCTGGGTCACCGCGGCCATGTCGTGCATGGCGCCGGTGCGGTAGTTCACGTGCGTGAGCATGAGGATCGCGAGCTTCTCGTCCTTCAGGGCCTCGGCGATCTCGTGCGGCTCCACCAGCACCAGCTCCCAGCCCTTGTCCTTGCACAGGGCCTCGGCGATGTAGAGGTCGGTGGGGAAGTTGCTGCGCTCGCTCACGATGCGCCAGCGCCCCGGGCTGCGCTGCGCGCTGATGCGCAGCGCCGCGCTCAGCACCTTGAACAGGTTGATGCTGGTGCTGTCGGTAGCGATGGTGGTGCCCGGCGCGGCGCCGATCAGGCGCGCGATCTGGTCGCCCACGGTGCGCGGCTTTTCGAACCAGCCCGCGCTGTTCCAGCTGCGGATCAGGTCACGGCCCCATTCCTGCGTGACCACCTCGGCCACGCGCGCCGCGGTGGCGCGCGGCAGGGCGCCGAGCGAGTTGCCGTCGAGGTAGATCGTGCCGGCGGGGATGTCGAAGAGATCGCGCAGGGCGCGCAGGGGGTCTTGCGCGTCGAGCGCGCGGCAGTCTTGCAGGTTCATGGTCAGGGCAGCGATCGCAGCACCGCGCGCACGGGGGAGGCGTCGGCGCTGGTCAGTTTCAGGGGCAGGGCGATGAGTTCGTAGTCGCCTTCGGGCACATCGTCGAGCAGCAGGTTCTCGAGCACGCGCAGGCCGCGTCGGCGGATCACCTGGTGGCTGTCGAGCGTCTTGCTGCTCGCGGGGTCGATGCTGGCGCTGTCGATGCCGATCAGGCGCACGCCCCGATCGGCAAGCCGTTCGACCGTGTGCGGTGCGAAGGCGGGCAGGTCGTGGTCGAAGGCCTGTTGCGGCATGCGCGCGTAGGTGCGCACCAGCACGCGCGGGGGCAGGCCGTCGAGGGCATGCGCGAGGTGCTCGGGCAGCACCAGCGGGCCGCGGCCGATGGCGTGGATCACGCGGCAGGGACCGATGAAGGTCTCCAGCGGCACCTCACCGATCGGCAGGCCGTTGGGGTCGTAGTGCAGGGGGGCGTCGGCGTGCGCGCCCACGTGCGGCGAGAGCGTGATGGCGCTGACGTTGACGGGGCAGCCCGGGCCGATGCTTGCGACCCATTGCTGCGTGTACGCGGTGTCACCGGGAAAGACCGGCGCGCCCGCGTGAACCGGGGGGGAAATGTCCCAAAGCGTTTTCATGGAGCGGCGAAAGTAGCACCGCGAAAAACGCCGTGGTGTCGGTTATTGCCAACAGCCGATGAAAAACTTGAGGCCTGAACGATCAGCCGGGTTCGCCCAGCGGCGGCAGGTGGTGGCGGGCGCGCGCGCGGCCGCAGGCCTCGCTGCCTTCTTCGAACTCGCGGCAGGGCGAGGGCCGCCATTCGTAGATGCCGCAACCCACCTTCTCGCCGAGCTTGCCGGTGAGTGCGGCGCAGCGGATGGGCACGTGGTCGGTGCCGCGCATGCGCATGGTGCTGCCGTTGACCTCGACCGCGAGGCCCGTGGGCACCTGACCGCCCATGTCTTCCATTTCGTAGACCGCGAAGTCGACACGAAAGCAGGCGCAGCACGCGCCGCAGGTGGTGCAGGCGCTCATGCGGCCTCCTTTTGCAAGGCTGGCGCGCGGTAGACCAGCACCTTGAGCGCGCGCTCGGGCGCGGCGTCGGCGAAGGCCTCGGGATTGGCCAGGCGCTGTTCGAAGACCAGCTCGGGCGCGGCCTCGCGCACCAGGTCTTGCAGGAAGCCGGGGCCCAGCTCGGGCGCGTTCAGACACAACAGCGCCTGGCCGCCGGGGATCAGCAGTTCGGGCAGGCGGCGCACCAGGCGCGCGTAGTCCTTGGTGGCCACGAAGCTGCCCTTCTGGTAGCTCGGCGGGTCCACGATCACCAGGCCGTAGGGTCCACTGCGCGTGATGCGGCCCCAGGTCTTGAAGATGTCGTGCGCGAGAAAGCCCGCGCCCGCGGTCAGCCCGTTGAGCGCGTGGTTCTGCTGCCCGATGGCCATGGCGCCGCCACTCATGTCGATGTTGAGCACCTGCTTGGCGCCGCCCTGCAGCGCCACCACCGAGAACGCGCCGGTGTAGGCGAACAGGTTGAGCACCTTGCGGCCGCGCGCGTGCTCACGCACCCACTGGCGGCCTTCGGCCATGTCGAGGAAGAGGCCGTGGTTCTGGCCGCGCGTCACGTGCACGCGAAAGCGCGCGCCGCGCTCGCTCACCACGTGCGGTTCGGGCACTTCGCCCGCCATCAGGCGCGTGTCGGGCCGGCCTTCGTGGCGGCACTGGAAGACCCAGCTGAGCGGCTCGCCGGGGGCGATGTCGGCCCAGCGGCGGGCGAGGGCCTCGTGCACCGCGGCCAGGTCCACATCGGGCACGGGCTGGAAGCTGGTCAGCACGAACACCGGCGGAAAGGCGTCGAGCGCCCAGTGCTCGCAGCCCGGGTGCAGGCCGCCGCGGCCGTGGAAGATCCGCCGGGCGTCGGTGGGCCGGTCCATCCGGGCGATGGCGTCGAGCAGGGCTTGCATGGGAAGGAGCCGGCGGGCGCGCCGGCCAGGGGCGATCAGCGGCGGGGTGGGGCGCTCAGGCGATGCGGCCGAGCAGCAGGTACTCCATGAGCGCCTTCTGCGCGTGCATGCGGTTCTCGGCCTCGTCCCAGACCACGCTTTGCGGACCGTCGATGACCTCGGCCGTGACCTCTTCGCCGCGGTGCGCGGGCAGGCAATGCATGAACAGCGCGTCGGGCTTGGCGAGCGCCATCATGGCCTCGTCCACGCACCACTGCGCGAAGGCCTGGCGGCGCACCTCGTTTTCCGCCTCGAAGCCCATGCTGGTCCACACGTCGGTGGTGACGAGGTCGGCGCCGCGGCAGGCCTCGCGCGGGTCGGCGAAGACCTTGAAGCAGTCGGGCCTGGTGATGCCCGCGAGCGCGGGGTTCACCTCGTAGCCGCCCGGCGTGCTCACGTGCACCGTGAAGCCCAGCAGTTCGGCGGCCTGCAGCCAGGTGTTGGCCATGTTGTTGCCGTCGCCCACCCAGGCCACCACCTTGCCGCGGATCGCGTCCAGCGGCTTGCCGCTGGCGGCGGGGCGGTACTCGACCAGCGTGAACAGGTCGGCCAGGATCTGGCAGGGGTGGAACTCGTTGGTGAGGCCGTTGATGACGGGCACGCGCGAGTGCGCGGCGAAGCGCTCGATCTTGGCCTGCTCGAAGGTGCGGATCATCACGATGTCGACCATGCGGCTGATCACGCGCGCGCTGTCCTCGATGGGCTCGGCGCGGCCGAGCTGGCTGTCGCCGGTGGTCAGGTGCACCACCGAGCCGCCCATCTGGTACATGCCGGCCTCGAAGCTCACGCGGGTGCGCGTGCTGGCCTTCTCGAAGATCATGGCCAGCGTGCGGTCGGGGTCGGCAAAAGGCTGGTACTTCTCGACGGCCTTGAACTTGCGTTTGATGAAGGCCGCGCGCTCGAACAGGTGCGCGTACTCGTCGGCCGAGAAGTCCTTGAACTGCAGGTAGTGTCGGATCGACATGGGTGCACTCACTCCGCGAGAAAGGCCTTGATCAGCGGCACCAGGATGGCCACGATCTCATCGGCCTCGGCCGTGGTGAGGATCAGCGGCGGCACGAGGCGCACCACGGTGTCGGCGGTGACCGAGATCAGCAGCCCGGCCTCGGCCGCGCGCTGCGTGAGCACGCCGCAGGGCTTGGTGAGTTCCACACCGAGCATCAGGCCCTGGCCGCGGATTTCCTTCAGGCCCACTTCACCCGCCAGGCCTTTTTCGAGGGCCGATTTCAGGTGCGCGCCCACGCGCTCGGCGTTGGCCAGCAGGCCGTCTTCTTCCATGATGCGGATGGTCTCGACGCCCGCGCGCATGGCCAGCGGGTTGCCGCCGAAGGTGGTGCCGTGGTTGCCCGGCTGGAAGATGTTGGCGGCCTTGGGGCCGGCCACCACCGCGCCGATCGGCACGCCCGAGCCCAGGCCTTTGGCCAGGGGCATCACGTCGGGCACGATGCCGGCCCACTGGTGCGCGAACCACTTGCCGGTGCGGCCCATGCCGCACTGAACCTCGTCGATCATGAGCAGCCAGTCGCGCTGGTCGCACAGGGCGCGCACGTCTTTCAGGTACTGGGCACGCATGGGGTTCACGCCGCCTTCGCCCTGGATGGTCTCGAAGAACACGGCCACCACGTTGGGGTTGTTCTCGGTGGCCTTCTTCAGGGCCTCGATGTCGTTGGCGGGCACGCGCACGAAGCCCTCGACCAGGGGGCCGAAGCCGGCCTGCACCTTGGGGTTGCCGGTGGCCGACAGCGTGGCGATGGAGCGGCCGTGGAAGGCCTTCTCGTAGACCACGATCTCGGGGCGTTCGATGCCCTTGTCGTGACCGTACTTGCGCGCGAGCTTGAGCGCGGCTTCGTTGGCTTCGAGACCGGTGCTGCAGAAGAACACGTTGGTCATGCCCGAGCGCTCCACCAGCATCTGCGCCAGGCGCTCCTGGTTGGGCACGTGGTAGTAGTTCGAGCTGTGGATCAGCTTGGCCACCTGGTCCTGCAGCGCGGGCACGAGCTTGGGGTGGCCGTGGCCCAGCGTGTTGACGGCGATGCCGGCGAGCGCGTCGAGGTACTCCTTGCCGTTGGTGTCCCAGACGCGGCAGCCGCGGCCGTGCGACAACGCGATCGGCACGCGGCCGTAGGTGTTCATCACGTGGGGCGAGGCAACGGTGTTCAGCGCAGCGTTCATGCAGGGGGCTCCGAGGGCAGGCCAGAAAATGAAAGCGGCTCAACGCTGCGGGGCAGGTGAGCCGTTGAAGCGCGATTGTAGGCACACGTCCCGTGCGCCACCGATGACGATCCGGCATCGCTGCGATCGCGGCCGCCCTGGGGCCGGGCGCAGCCAGGGGTCAAGGGTAATCCCGAGTCTTATATAAGATAGAATTCTGCGCTCCCACCCGCCCGGCGATCCCGGTGCCTGCGGTGGTCCGATTCCTGCTCCAAGCCTGCCACCGAAGGCTTACTCTGCATCCGATGGCCGCATCCCCGCCGAAGCAAGTGTTCATCCAGGGCATCACCCGGGACGGGCGCACCTTTCGCCCGAGCGACTGGGCCGAACGCCTGGCGGGCGTCATGAGCGGTTTTCGCCCGGGCGGCGCGCAGCCCGGCAGCCACCTGAGCTATTCCCCCTGGTGCGTGCCCAACGTGATCAACGGCGTGAAGTGCGTGGTGGTGCACAGCGACCTGCGCGAGGCCGAGCCCATGGCCTGGGACTTCTGCATGAACTTCGCGCGCGACAACGACCTGCAGGTCGCTGAGGGCTGCCTGCTCCCCGAATAAGCCGTCCGGACGTGGACAACAAAAAAGCCGTCTTGCGACGGCTTTTTTGCTTTTGCTGGCAGCGCACCCGATTCAAACGGCAGGCCCCGATTCAGGGCCCGGGCGGGTGGGGGGTGGGGCTCAGGCCGCGGTGGCCAGGGCCTTGACCTTCGAGGACAGGCGGCTCTTGTCGCGAGCGGCCTTGTTCTTGTGGAAGATGCCCTTGTCGGCGATGGTGTCGACAACGGCCTGCATCTTGGCGAACAGCTCGGTGGCCTTGGCCTTGTCGCCGGCGACGACAGCCTTTTCCACGTTCTTCACCGCGGTGCGGTACTTGGAGCGCAGCGAGCTGTTGGCGGCGTTGAGCTTGACGTCCTGGCGGGCGCGCTTGCGGCCGGACGCCAGACGGGGGTTCTTTTTCTTCGGCTTGGTGGCCATGGTGTGTTCCTTAGGTGTTTGTGGATGTTGCCAGCAAAGCCCGCGATTATAGCCCGGTGGCCCTTTTCCGCCGAGGCAGCCCGTCGGGCCCAGGTGAGGGGCCGCTTACACTCGCGCTCGTGTCGCTGTTCAAGTCCGCCTCCGTCGTCTCCCTGCTGACCCTGGCCTCGCGCATCACGGGCCTGGTGCGTGAGCTGCTCATGGCGGCGATGTTCGGCGCCAGCGCGCTCACCGACGCCTTCAACGTCGCCTTCCGCATCCCCAACCTGCTGCGGCGCCTGTTCGCCGAGGGCGCGTTCAGCCAGGCCTTCGTGCCGGTGCTCGCGGGCACCCGCGCCCAGGAGGGCGACGAGGCCACGCGCCAGCTCGTGGACCAGATCGCCACCGTGCTGGCCTGGGTGCTGCTGGCGGTGTGCCTGCTCGGGGTGCTGGGCGCGCCGCTGCTGGTGTATGCCATGGCCGCGGGCCTCAAGCAGTCGCCCGAGGGCTTCGACGCTGCCGTGGTCATGACGCGCTGGATGTTCCCCTACATCGGCTTCATGTCCTTCGTCGCGCTGGCCGCGGGGGTGCTCAACACCTGGAAGCGCTTCGTGGTGCCGGCGGCCACGCCGGTGCTGCTCAACGTGGCCATGATCGCCGCCGCCCTGTGGGGCGCGCCCTGGTTCGGCAGCCTGGGCATTGCGCCCATCTACGCCATGGCCGGCGGCGTGCTGCTGGGCGGGGCCTTGCAGCTCGGCGTGCAGATTCCCGCGCTGCGGCGCATCGGCCTGTGGCCGCGCATTGGCCTGGGTCGCGCCGCGCTGCGCGCTGCCTGGGCGCACCCGGGCACGCGCCGCGTCACCACGCTCATGCTGCCCGCGCTGCTGGGCGTGAGCGTGGCCCAGCTCTCCCTGCTCATCAACACCCAGATCGCCTCGCACCTGGCCGTGGGCAGCGTGAGCTGGCTCACCTACGCCGACCGGCTCATGGAGTTCCCCACGGCGCTGCTGGGCGTGGCGCTGGGCGTGGTGCTCTTGCCCCAGCTCGCGGCGGCCCAGGCCTCGGGGGACGACGCGCGCTACAGCGCGCTGCTCGACTGGGGGCTGCGCCTGGTGGTGCTGCTGGCCGTGCCCTGCGCGGTGGCGCTGCTCACCTTTGCCCAGCCGCTGGTGGCCGTGCTCTACCACTATGGCCGTTTCGGCCCGGGCGACGTGCAACAGACCGCGCTCGCGCTCATGGGCTACGGCGCGGGCCTGATCGGCCTGATCGCGATCAAGGTCCTGGCGCCGGGTTTCTACGCGCGCCAGGACATCCGCACGCCCGTGAAGATCGCCATCGGCGTGCTGGTGCTCACGCAGGTGCTCAACCTGGTGCTGGTGCCGCACCTGGCACACGCGGGCCTGGCGCTGGCGATCGGGCTGGGCGCGCTGGTGAACGCGCTGTTCCTGCTGGTGGGGCTGCGGCGCCGCGGCGCTTACCGGCCTTCGCCGGGCTGGGCGAAGTTCGGGCTGCAGGTGCTCGCGGCCAGCGCCCTGCTCGCGATCTTCCTCACCTGGGCCGGCACGCACGTGGCCTGGCTGGGTTTTCAGGGGGCGGCGCTCACGCGCGTGGGCCTGCTGGCGCTGTGCGTGGTGGGTGCGGCCGCGCTCTACTTCGGGGCCTTGGTGCTGTCGGGTTTGAACTTGCGCCAGTTCGTCCGACAATAAGGCGCCGCCCGTCATCCGCCATACCGGTACTCAGTCCTCATGGCATTCACGCTCGACTTCAGTACCCCAACCCCATTGGGGTATTTCGCGTCGCTGGTGCGCGACGACGATCTGCTGCCGCTGTTCGAGGCCGCCGCTTCCATTGCCCAGGACGAGTACCCCGATCTCGACGTGCAGCAGGTGCTCGGCGATGTCGACCAGATGGTGGCACGCGTCAAGCGCCGCTGCCCCGAGGACGCGGGTGCGCTGCAGCGCCTGCGTGTGCTCAATCAGTTCTTCTTCCGCGACATGGGGTTCGGCGGCAACGTCAACAACTACTACGACCCCGACAACAGCTACCTCAACGCGGTGCTGCGCACGCGCCGCGGCATCCCGATCTCGCTCGCGGTGCTGTGGCTGGAGCTCGCGCAGGGCCTGGGGCTGAAGGCGCGCGGCGTCAACTTCCCGGGCCACTTCATGATCAAGATCAACCTGCCCAACGGGCAGGTGGTGATCGACCCCTTCACCGGCCAGTCGCTCAGCCGCGAAGACCTGTCCGAGCGGCTCGAACCCTACAAGCGGCGCAATGGCCTGGTCGACGACTTCGATGTGCCCGTGGGCCTGTACCTGCAGGCCGCCTCGCCGCGCGAGATCCTCGCGCGCATGTTGCGAAACCTCAAGGAAATTCACCGCACCCAGGAAGACTGGCTGCGCTTGATCGCGGTGCAGGACCGGCTGATCGTGCTGCTGCCCGACGCCTGGGCCGAGTACCGCGACCGCGGTCTGGCCTGGGCCGAGCTCGGCGATCTGCGCCATGCGGTGGAAGACCTCGAGACCTTCGTCGAGCACGCTGACGACGCGCTGGAGCGCGGGGCCATCGAGCAGCGCCTGCAGCAACTGCGCCGCGCGCTGAATTGAACTCCGCCGGCCCCGGCGGTATCGGCATGTAAGCCCGGTTGACCGCTCCCGAGGCCGGCCCCGAACATCCGGCAGCCGCGCGGCGCCGCGGCCCAGGAGCCCTTGCATGAAAACAGTGATGGTGGCCGGTGCCACCGGCCTGGTCGGCAGCCATGTGCTGCGCCAGGCCCTTGCCCATCCCCAGGTGAGCCAGGTGGTGGCACCCACGCGCCGCGCGCTGCCCACGCACGCCCGGCTGATCAACCCGGTGGTGGATTTCGAGCGCCTGCCCGAGCAGGCCGATTGGTGGGGCGTGAACGCCGTGGTCTGCACCATCGGCACCACGATCAAGACCGCGGGCTCGCAGGCCGCGTTCTACCGGGTCGACCACGACCTGCCGCTGCGCGTGGGTGAGCTGGCCTTGCGCCACGGCGCGCAGGCCTATGCCTTCAATTCCGCCCTGGGCGCCGACCTGCGCTCGCGCGTGTTCTATTCGCGCACCAAGGGCGAGGTCGAGCGCGACCTGCTCGCGCTCGGCTACCCCTCGCTCACCCTGGTGCGGCCCGGCCTGATCGGCGGCGAACGCGTGGAGCACCGCCCGCGCGAGCGGCTGTTCGTGCGGCTCACGCAGGGCCTGGGGCCGCTGCTGCCGCGGCGCTGGCGCGTGGTTCAGGCCGAGGCGATCGCGCGCACGCTGCTCGAATCGGCGCTGGCGGCCACGCCGGGCGTGCGGGTGGTGATGTCCGAAGACATTCTTTGAGCCCCCACGCTCCGCACACGGTGTCGTCGCTGCCCCCCGGGGGGCGCGGCCTTGCTTGGGGCGGCCCGGCGCGGCGGCCCTTTAGGCTCAGGCGACCACCACCGCCGCGCCCGCGCCGCGCGGCGCGATGCGGCCGATGGTGTGCACGGTCTCGCCCAGGCCGCGCAGCGTGGCGGCGCAGGCCTCGGCCTGGTCGGCGGCGATCACCACCACCATGCCGATGCCGTTGTTGAAGGTGCGGTTCATCTCGGTGTCGTCGATGCCCGCGGTCTTCTGCAGCCAGGCGAACAGCTCGGTCTGCGGCCAGCTGCCTTTGACGAGGTGCGCGGCGAGCGCATCGGGCAGCACGCGCGGGATGTTTTCGAGCAGGCCGCCGCCCGTGATGTGGGCCAGCGCCTTGATCGGGTGCTGCTGCAGCGCGGCCAGCACGTTCTTCACGTACAGGCGCGTGGGCTTCATGACGGCCTCGCGGAAGGGCATGCCGTCGAGCGTGGCGGGCAGGCTGGCGCCGGCGCGTTCGATGCATTTGCGCACCAGCGAGAAGCCGTTGGAGTGCACACCGTGCGAGGCCAGGCCCAGCACCACGTCGCCCTCGGCCACGTTCTGGCCCGTGAGGATCTTGGATTTCTCGACCGCGCCCACGCAGAAGCCGGCCAGGTCGTATTCGCCCGCCGGGTACATGCCGGGCATTTCGGCGGTCTCGCCGCCGATCAGCGCGCAGCCCGAGAGCTCGCAGCCCTTGGCGATGCCGCCGACCACGGCCGCGGCCGTGTCCACGTCGAGCTTGCCGCAGGCGAAGTAGTCGAGAAAAAACAGCGGCTCGGCGCCCTGCACCAGCACGTCGTTGACGCTCATGCCCACCAGGTCGATGCCCACGGTGTCGTGCATGTTCCATTCGAAGGCCAGCTTGAGCTTGGTGCCCACGCCGTCGGTGCCGCTCACGAGCACGGGTTCGCGGTAGCGCTTGGGCACCTCGAACAGCGCGCCGAAGCCGCCGATGCCCGCGAGCACGCCTTCGCGCATCGTCTTCTTCGCCAGCGGCTTGATGCGTTCGACCAGGGCGTCGCCCGCGTCGATGTCGACGCCGGCGTCTTTGTAGGACAGGGGGGTGGTGCTCATGAGGAGGGGCGCGGGGGCAGGGCCGCGGGCTGTGAACGGGGGAGGGCGCACGCCCGGGGGCCGGGGGGTGACCGATAGAATCCGAAACCGGATTTTACGGGCTCGGTCCGGGCCCCGGCCGGGCCCCGATGGCGCCAAGCCCCCACCGCATGACCTTCACCCCCATCCAAACCCGCGTCGCCGCCTGGCTGGGCATCGCCCTGGTGGCCGTGCTCGTGCTCGTGCTGCTGGCGCCGGTGCTCATGCCCTTCCTGGTGGCCCTGGTGATCGCCTACGCCATGCACCCGCTGGTCGAGCGCCTGGCCGCGCGCGGCTGGCCGCGCTGGCTGGGCGCAGGGCTGTCGGTCACGCTGCTCATGCTGGTGCTGCTCGCGGTGTCGCTGCTCATCGTGCCGGTCATCACGCAGCAGATCCCGCTGCTGAGCGAACAGGTGCCGGCCTTGCTCGACCGCGTCGGCGCGGGCCTGTCGGCCCTGGCCGCGCGCTTCGGCTTCGAGCTGCGACTCGACCTGAGCCAGCTGCGCCAATGGGCTTCGCAGCTCGTGAGCGGCAAGGAAAGCGAACTGCTCGCCGGCCTGCTGTCGTCGCTGCGCATCGGCGGCAGCGCGCTGGCCGCGCTGTTCGGCAACCTGTTCCTCATGCCCATCGTGGCCTTCTACCTGCTGCTCGACTGGCGCGCCCTGATGGCGCGCTGCCGCGCCCTGGTGCCGCCGCGCTGGCGCGAGCCGGTGCAGGACTTCCTCAACGAGACCGACGAGGTGCTGGGCCGCTACCTGCGCGGCCAGCTCATGGTCATGGGCATCCTCGCGGTGTTCTATTCGGTCGGCCTGTTCGCGGTGGGCCTGAACCTGGCGCTGCCCATCGGCGTGTTCACCGGTCTGGCCACCTTCGTGCCCTACCTGGGCTTCGGCCTGGGCTTCGTGATGGCCGTGCTGGCCGCGCTGCTCGAGTTCCAGTCCTTGAGCGGTGTGGCGCTGGTGGTGGGCGTGTACATGGTGGGGCAGCTGATCGAGAGCTACTTCCTCACGCCGCGCCTGGTGGGCGAGGCCATCGGCCTGCATCCGATTTCGGTGATCTTCGCGCTGCTGGCCTTCGGCCACCTGCTGGGCTTCGTGGGCGTGCTGATCGCGCTGCCCGCGAGCGCGGTGCTGCTGGTGGCGCTGCGCCGGATCAAGCGCCAGTACCTCACGAGCGACCTGTACCTGAAGGCGCCTGTGGGGCACAAGGAACCGCCCCGACTGCCATGAAGCAACTCGCGCTCGACATCGGCCTGGCGCCGCTGCCCACGCTGGACAACTTCGTGGCGGTGGGCAACGAGGCCGCGCTCGAGCACCTGCGCCTGTGGGCCCGCAACCCCCAGCGCTCGCCCGTGCCCACCTTTTTGTGGGGCGAGAGCGGCTGCGGCAAGACCCATCTGCTGCGGGCCGTGCGTGAAGCGCTGCGCGAGCAGGGCGCGTCCGTGGGCTGGATGGATGCCTCGACCTTCGATCCGCCCGATTACGACGAGCGCTGGGAAGCCGTGCTGCTCGACGACGTGCAGCTCTACACCGCCGCCCAGCAGGCCGCGGCCTTCAACTGGTTCGTCAACGCGCAGAGCCCGGCGCACGGGCCTGCGCGCTGGGTGCTCGCGGCCTGCGACCGGCCGCCCGCCGACCTGCTGCTGCGCGAAGACCTGCGCACGCGCCTGGGCTGGGGCCACGTGTTCCAGCTGCGCGCGCTCGGCGAAACCGAGCGCCGCGCCGTGCTGCGACGCGCCGCCGACGAGCGCGGCGTGTTCCTGGGCGACGAGGTGATGGACTTCATGCTCAAGCGCTTCTCGCGCGACCTCTCCAGCCTGATGCTGCTGCTCGAACGGCTCGACGGCTACGCGCTGCGCACCCAGCGCGGCATCACCATCCCCCTCATCAAATCCATGCTGGAAGACGAGTGAATGCGACTCGCCCTGTTTGACCTCGACCACACCCTGATCCCGCTCGATTCCGATCACGCCTGGGGCGAGTTCACCGTGCGCCTGGGCTGGCGCGACGCCGAGGCCTTCCGCCGTGCCAATGACGGCTATTACCTGGCCTACAAGGCCGGCTCGCTCGACATCCACGACTACGTGCGCTTCGCCACCGGCGCGGTGCGCGAGCGCGGCCTGGCCGAAGGCCGGCGCGCGCACGAGCGCTTCATGGCCGAGGTGATCCGTCCCGCCATGACCGAGGCCGCGCGCGCCCTGGTGCGCCGCCACCAGCAGGCCGGCGACACGGTCATCATCGTCACCGCCACCAACGCCTTCGTGACCCGGCCCATTGCCCAGGCCTTCGGCGTCGAGCACCTGATCGCGATCGACCTCGAGACCGATCCGCGCGGCGAGTACACCGGCGCCATCGCGGGCGTGCCCTCGTTCCGCGAGGGCAAGGTCGCGCGTGTGGAACAATGGCTCGCCGATCGGGGCCTGCGCTGGTCCGATCTGGCGCACAGCACCTTCTACAGCGACTCGATGAACGACCTGCCGCTGCTCGAGAAGGTGCACGAACCGGTGGCCACCAACCCCGACGAGCGCCTCCAGGCCCTGGCGCAAGCGCGCGGCTGGCGCATCCTGAACCTCTTCGAATGATCAAGAAATTCATCGACAAGCTGCTGGGCAAGTCCCGCGGCCCCCGCGCGGGCGCGCGCTTCGGCAAACGCGAAGATGTGCCGGCCAGCGTGCACGGCATCGACCCCAAGCTCGTGGACCCGCGCGCGCTCGACGTGGTGCACACCCTCAAGCAGGCCGGCTTCGAGGCCTACATCGTGGGCGGCGCCGTGCGCGACCTGCTGCTCGGCCTGCGCCCCAAAGACTTCGACGTCGCCACCAGCGCCACGCCCGAGCAGGTCAAGGGCCTGTTCCGGCGCGCCTTCATCATCGGCCGGCGCTTTCGCATCGTGCACGTGGTGCATGGCCGCGGGCGCGAGCACGAGGTGATCGAGGTTTCGACCTTCCGCGCCTACCTCGACAACGCCGACGCCGAGCAGGTGGCCGGCAACGAGCGCACCAGCAAGGGTGAGCTCTCGGGCATGAAGCACGCCGTGGACGCGAGCGGGCGCGTGCTGCGCGACAACGTCTGGGGCCCGATCGAGCAGGACGCGGCGCGCCGCGACTTCTCGGTCAACGCCATGTACTACGACCCCGAGACGCAGACCGTGGTCGACTTCCACCACGGCATCCGCGACGCGCAGAAGAAGCTGCTGCGCATGATCGGCGACGTGCCCACGCGCTACCGCGAAGACCCGGTGCGCATCATCCGCGCCGTGCGCTTCGCGGCCAAGCTCGCGCCGCTGGGCTTCAAGCTCGACGCCAAGACGCGCGAGCCGCTGATCGCCTCGGTGCAGCTGCTGCAGGACGTGCCGCAGAGCCGACTGTTCGACGAGATGCTCAAGCTGCTGCAGACCGGCCACGCGCTGGCCAGCGTGGCCCAGCTCAAGGCGCTGGGCGTGGACCGCGGCATCTACCCGCTGCTCGACATCGTGGTGCAGCGCGCCGACGACCCCTTCGTGAAGCTCGCGCTGCAGGACACCGACCGCCGCGTGGGCGAGGGCAAGCCCGTGGCGCCGAGCTTCCTGCTGGCCTGCGTGCTGTGGGCCGACGTGCGCCGCGGCTGGGAACGCCGCCTCGAAGCGCGCCCCGGCCACAAGCCCGTGCCGGCCTTTGCCGCGCTGCAGGACGCCATCGACGAGGCCTTCGACGCGCGCATCGGCGACGTTTCCGGCCGCGGCAAGCTCGGCGCCGACATGCGCGAGATCTGGCTCATGCAGCCGCGCTTCGACAAGCGCACCGGCAGCGGCGTGTTCACGCTCGTGGAGCAGCCGCGTTTTCGCGCCGGCTTCGACTTCCTGCGCCTGCGCGCGCAGGTGGGCGAGTGCGAGGAAGAACTCGCGCACTGGTGGGAAACCTTCAGCACCGCGAGCGACGAGCGCCGCCAGGACATGATCGACGCCCAGCGCAACGCGGGCCGCGGCGCACCCAAGGCGCGGCGCGTCAAGCGTGGCGACGCCGACCATCCGGCCAGCGCTGCGCCGGCACCCGTCGACGACGACCCGCGCTGGCGTGAGCCTGTGGACGGTGACGACGGCGAAGGCCCCGAGGCCGACGCCGAGGCCGCGCCGTTGGCCGAAGGCGAAGGCGCACCGGCCAAGAAGCGCCGCCGGCGCCGCCGCAAGCCCAGTGGCGCCCCGCGCGCCGAGGGCGGCGCCGACAACGGCCCGCCCGGTGGCGGCGATGCACCCGCCTGAATCGCGCTCGCCAGTCCAGGCCTTCGTGGCCCTGGGCGCCAACCTCGGTGACGCCGCGCAGGCCGTGCGGCAAGCCCTGCTGGCGCTGGAGCACACGCCGGGCCTGCGGCTCGTGAAGGCGTCCAGCCTCTACCGCACCGCGCCCTTCGAGGCCAGCGGCCCCGACTTCATCAATGCCGTGGCCGAGGTCGCCACCACGCTGCACGCGCCCGCGCTGCTCGGCGCGCTGCAGGCGATCGAAAACGCCGCGGGCCGCGAGCGGCCCTACCGCCACGCGCCGCGCACGCTCGACCTCGACCTGCTGTTCTACGGCGACGGCACCATCGAATCGACCGCGCTCACGGTGCCGCACCCGCGCTGGCGCCAGCGCGCCTTCGTGCTGCACCCGCTGGCCGAGATCGCGCCGCAGCGTGTGTCCGCGGCCTGTCTGTCCGCCGTGGCCGACCAGCCGATCGAGCGGCTGACCGGCTGAGGCGCCGGGTCGGCCTCAGGGCGCGAGCCGCTCGCGCACCCAGGCACCGCCA
Organism: Hydrogenophaga sp. T2; assembly: GCF_049843535.1. Classification (NCBI taxonomy): domain Bacteria; kingdom Pseudomonadati; phylum Pseudomonadota; class Betaproteobacteria; order Burkholderiales; family Comamonadaceae; genus Hydrogenophaga; species Hydrogenophaga sp. T2. Next base: position 187,755 of record NZ_JBBHZJ010000010.1, read on the forward strand.
TCGAGCCGGTAGCGCAGCCGGTCGTGCAGCCGGCTCTTGCGGCCCTGCCAGAACTGCCAGGTGTCGGGCACCAGGCGGTAGCCGCCCCAGTGCGGCGGGCGCGGCGGCTTGAGCAGGAACTGCGCACCGTACTTCGCGGCGTTGGTCACGAGCACCGTGCGGCTCTCGATCACCTCGCTTTGTGGGCTTGCCCAGGCGCCGATGCGGCTGTCGAGCGGGCGGCTGTGGAAGTAGGCGTCGCTTTCTTCGTCGCTGGTCTTCTCCACCCGGCCTTCGATGCGCACCACGCGTTCGAGCTCGACCCAGTGGAACTGCAGCGCCGCGAACGGGTTGCCCGCGAGCTCGCGGCCCTTGCGGCTCTGGTAGTTGGTGTACCAGACGATGCCGCGCGCGTCGTAGCCCTTGACGAGCACCACGCGCGTGCTGGGCCGCAGGTCGGAACCCACGGTGGCCAGCGTCATGGCGTTGGGCTCGGGCACCTCGGCCGCGATGGCTTCTTTCAGCCATTGGTCGAACTGCTGCAGCGGATCGGCGTGCGAGGCGTCTTCGCTGAGTTCGGCTTTTTCGTAGCTCTTGCGCAGGTCGGCGATGTTCATGGTGTGGTGGGTGTGGGGAGGTCGTCGGCCAGGCGCAGCAGTTTTTCGAGCGCGTGGTCGTGGATGCCGTGGGCCTTGAGGCCGAGGAAGGTCTGGCGAGCGTAGTCCAGCGTGGTGCCGTAGCGGCCGCACGAGACAGAAAAAATCTCGCGGTAGCGCTCGGGCGGCAGCTCGCCGGTGTAGCTCGGGCTGCGGTGCGAGAGCGTGAACGCCAGCGCGCGCACCTCGCCCTGCGGCGTGCGTGCGCGCAGCCATTTGGGGTCGTAGACGGGGTTGGGCATCTCGCGCGCCCACAGGCGCGGCATGAGGCCGGCCACCTGCTCGCGCGGTACGCGCAAGGCCAGGCCGTCGCAACTGCCGCCGGCCATGAGCGCGAACACCAGGCCCGGGCATTCGGGCGTGCCGCGGTTGACGCGGCTCCACATCTGCAGGCAGCGGTGGTAGCCGTGCACGCGGGCGGGGCGGGTTTCGGCGGCTTCGAATTCGGGGCGCCAGACCAGCGAGGCGTAGGCGAACACCCAGAGGTCGGCCTCGGGGCCCTGGGTGTGCCAGTCGGCCAGGGTGTCGGCCATCATGGCCAGGCCGTCGCGTTCCGCGGGGTTCCAGGTCGTCAAACGCTTCATGCCGATTCACTAGAATGCCGGGTTTTCCCCGAACACCCGATCACAGGAGTCCATCGCATGGCCACACAGGATAACGAACCCGAACAACGCGTCGTCGCGGTGGTGCTCATTGCCCTCATCGTGCTCATCATCGGCGGTGTGCTGGGCCTGGGCGTGTTCTCGGCGCGCGGCGCCAAGCCCGCCAAGGCCGCGGCGGCGCCCGCCGCGGTGGTCGTCTCGGCCACCGACGCGAGCGTGGTGGTGGAAAACGGCGTGGTGAAGTTCTACTTCGCCACCGGCAAGGCCGATCTGGCCCCGGGCGCCCTGGTGGCGCTGGCCGAGTCCATCGAAGCCGCCAAGGGCGGCGCCCGCCTGGTGCTCTCGGGCTTCCACGACGCCACCGGCGACGCTGCCTTCAACGCCGAACTGGCCAAGCAGCGCGCCCTGGCCGTGCGCGACGCGCTGGTCGGCGCCGGTGTGGCCGAAGCCAGCCTGGAGCTCAAGAAGCCCGAGGTGACCACGGGCAGCGGTGCCGACGCCGAAGCGCGCCGCGTCGAGGTCGTGATCGTGCGCTGAACGCGCTGCGCAGCGCCATGCAAAAGGCCCGGTGTCCCCGGGCCTTTTGTTTGGGCGCTCGCGCCAGCGATCAGCGCAGGCCCTGGCCGCTGGCCTGGTCATCGGCGCGCTGGATCAGCTCGATCTTGTAGCCGTCGGGATCGGTCACGAAAGCGATCACCGTGGTGCCGCCTTTCACCGGGCCGGCTTCGCGCGTCACGTTCCCGCCCGCGGCCTTGATCTTCTCGCAGGCCGCGTAGGCGTCGGACACGCCCAGCGCAATGTGGCCGTAGGCCGTGCCCATCTCGTACTGCTCCACGCCCCAGTTGTAGGTGAGCTCGATCTCGGCCTGCGCCGGGTTGCTCTCGAAGCCCAGGAAGGCGAGCGAGTACTTGTACTCGGGGTTGTCGGAGGTGCGCAGCAGCTTCATGCCGAGCACGTTCGTGTAGAAGTCGATCGAGCGCTGGAGGTTGCCCACGCGCAGCATGGTGTGGAGGATTCGCATGGGCCGTATTGTCAGCGCGTCTCGAAAACCAGGCAGGTCGTCGTGGCATGCGCGTACAGCGTGCCGTCGGGCCCCACCAGCCGGGCCTCGGCCGTGGCGAGCTGGCGGCCGCAGTGCACCACCTGGCCGATGGCGCGCACGCGCGGCACCTTGGGCGTGAGCGCGCGCACGATGTTCACGCCGAGTTCTGCCGTGGTGTAGGCGCGGCCGGGCGGCATCTTGGTGTGCACGGCGCAGCCCAGTGCCGAGTCGAGCAGGGTGGCGAACCAGCCGCCGTGCACCGTGCCCATGGGATTGAAATGGCGGGGCAGGGGTGTGCCCTGGAAGGTCGCGGTGCCGTCGCCCACGCCCACGATGAGGAAATCGAGCGTGGGCGCGATGGCCGCATAGGGCAGCTCGCCGCGCAGCATGGCGTGCATCAGCTCGAGGCCGCTTTTGCCCGCCACCTGCTCGGGCGATGCCACGCCCGGTCCCGGGCCCTTGGCCAGGGCGGCCAGCACGGCCTCTTCGTCGGCCAGCCATTGCTGCAGGGTGTCGCTCATGGAAATCTCCGATTCAGTTGCATATGCATCGATTGTAGATACAATTAACCGCATGTCAGCTGTCACACCCGCGTCAAGCAGGCCTCCGGCGGTGCGCCCGCAGGGCTGCACCAACTTCAAGCTGCGCCAGCTGGTGCGGGTGGTGGGTGCGCACTACGACGCCGAGGTCGGCAAGACCGGCCTCAAGACCACGCAGTACACGCTGCTCTCGCACATCACCAAGCTCGGCCCCATCCGGGCCGTGGAGCTCGCGCAGCAGATGCACATGAGCGCGTCCACGCTGTCACGCAACCTGCGCCCGCTGATCGAGGCCGGCTGGGTCGAGCAGGCCCCCGGGCCCGACGCGCGCAGCTGGTTCATCCAGGCCACGCCCGAGGGACAGGCCAAGCGCAGCGAAGCCCAGCGCCGCTGGCGCGCGGCGCAGGAAGCGCTCAACGCCCGCCTGGGCCCCGAGCGCGTGGTGGCCTTGCATGCGCTGATCGACGAATCCCTGCAGATCCTCGATGAGGAAGGAGCCGGCCATGGCCTTGAATGAACCCCGCGCCCGCCTCTGGTGGCTGGTGCTGCTCGCGGCTGCGGGCACCTTTGCGCTCACCATGGGCACGCGCCAGACCATGGGCTTCTTCCTGTCGCCCATCAACACCGCCACCGGCCTGGGTGTGGCCAGCATCAGCCTGGCCTTCGCCTTCGGCCAGCTCTGGTGGGGCCTCACGCAACCGTTCGCAGGTGCCTTTGCCGACCGCGTGGGCGCGGGCCGCGTGCTGCTGCTGGGCGTGAGCCTGGTGGCGCTGGGCACCTTCCTCACGCCCTTCATGACCAGCACCTGGGGCCTGATCCTGTCGCTGGGCATCCTGGCCGCGGGCGGCGCGGGCATGGCCGGGCCTTCGGTGCTGATGGCCGCCACCAGCCGGCTGATGCCGCCCGAGCGCCGCGGCCTGGCCACGGGCGTGGTCAACGCGGGCGGCTCTTTCGGCCAGTTCCTCATGGCGCCGCTGGCCGCCGCGCTCACCGCCAGCCTGGGCTGGGTGGGGGCGCTGCAGGCGCTGGCCTTCATCGTGCTGCTGGCCCTGCCCGCGGCCCTGGTGCTGCGCGGCGGGCCGGTGGCCACGGCCGGTGCGCCCGCGGCCGCGGCGCTGCCGGCGCGCGAGGCCCTGGCCCGGGCGCTGCGCCACCCGGGCTACCTCATGCTGTCGGCGGGCTTTTTCGTTTGCGGCTTCCACGTGGCCTTTCTCGCCACGCACCTGCCCGGCGTGGTCGCGGCCTGCGGCCTGCCCGCGCCCGTGGGCGCCTGGGCGCTGGGCATCATCGGCCTGTTCAACATCATGGGCAGCCTGGCCATGGGCTGGGCCGTGGGGCGCTGGCGCATGAAGTCGCTGCTGTCGCTGGTGTACGCCACGCGTGGCCTCGCGGTGCTCGTGTTCCTGCTCGCGCCCAAGACCGAGGCCGTGATGCTGGTGTTCGCCGCGGTCATGGGCTTCACTTTCCTGTCGACCGTGCCGCCCACGGTGGGTCTGGTGGCCAAGTTCTTCGGCGTGGGCAACCTGGCCATGCTGTTCGGCGCGGTGATGTTCGCGCACCAGATCGGCGGCTTCCTCGGGGCCTGGCTGGGCGGGCGCGTGTTCGAGGCCACGGGCAGCTACGACTGGGTCTGGTATGTCGACATCGTGCTGGCCGTGGGTGCGGCCCTGGTGCACCTGCCCATCACCGAGGCCCGTCCCGCGCCCCGCGTTGCGGCGGCCTGAGCCATGACTTTTGTGTTTGCGATCGGCCGCGCGATACCTCCCCGATGTAATGGCTGAGCGTGCTTTCCTCCTAGCATTCGCGGCGCCACAAGGCGGCACGCCGTCCGCCAGGCATTCAGGAGGGACACCATGGGTTTGCACGCACGCCGCCCCGGCCGCCGCTGTCACCGCGGCCAGGGCATGACCGAATACATCGTCATCGTCGCGCTGATCGCGGTGGCGGCGATCGCGGTCTACCAGTTCTTCGGCCAGACCATCCGCAACCAGACCGCGGGCATCGCGCTGGAGGTCTCGGGCCAGTCGGCCAGCACGGCCATCCAGCAATCCAAGACGGCCGCCGACGCGGCCCTGGCCGAAGGCAACAAGAAGAAGGGCCTGGGCAGCTACCAGAACGACGAGTCGCGCTAGTCGCGCCCGTCGCTGCGTCATGCAAGCCCCCCGCCGCTTCGCGCGCGGGCCGGGTTGCACCGGAAGAAGGCGGGCACGGAGCGCCCGCGAGCAAGGCCAGGCGCTGGTCTATGGTCTGTTCGTCCTTGTGGGCGGGCTGGCCGCGCTGTTCTTCCTGTTCAACACCGGCCAGCTCACCCGCGAGAAAACCCAGCTCGTGAACACGGCCGACGCCGTGGCCTACAGCGCGGGCGTGATGAACGCGCGCGCCCTCAACCATGCGGCGTACACCAACCGCGCGCTGATCGCCAACGAGGTGGCCATCGCGCAGATGGTGAGCCTGTCGTCGTGGGCGCAGTACGTGCAGACGCAGGCCGACAGCACGGCGCAGCTGGGCTGCTCGGTGCCCCAGTACGCCGAGCCCACGGCCAAGGCCATGCTGATGTACGCGCCCGTGTGCATCGGCCTGTACTACGCCAATGCCTATGGCTTCGTGGAGCCCGTGGCGCAGGCCGTGGAGCAGGCCACCGAGGCGGCCGTGCTGCCCGCCGAAGCGGCCAAGCTGGCCCTGCAGGCGGCCCAGGCCACCATGGCCGCGGCGCTGCCCGGCATGCGACAGGCCGTGATGGAGGAAGTGGCGCGGGCCAACTACGCCGACGACGGCGAGGTGCATGTCGATGCCGTGCCGCTGGCCGATGGCTACCTCGACTTCGACGGCCGCCCCTTCATGCACCGCTACAGCGGCGACGAACGCGAGCGCTTCAAGCAGGCCACGCTGGCCGCCGCGGGCCTCGACCCCTTCCTGCCCATGCGCAGCTGGCGCAGCGAATCGGGCTATCCCACCTGCGTCGACCTCGGGGGCGGGCACAACGACCGCGTGGAGCGCGCCGGCGGCACCACGCTGGTGGGCTACGACGAGTGGCGCGCGCTCGACACGGTGTCGATCTGGCGCTTTCGGCTGCGCGGGCGCTGGGTGCCGCGCTGCCGCGCCAGCGAGCAGGCGCTGGGCGAGGGCGCTCAGGCCGCCAACACCGGCGATGGCGACGGCGACAACGGCGATGCGCCGGGCGCGCGCACCAACCCCAGAGCCACCGCGCAGGCCTCGTCGAACGACTGGCGCTACAGCGGTCTGCCGGGCTTCTTCGAGCTCTCGGCCGCCGCGCGCTCGCAGGCCGGCGGCGACCCGCGGCTGGACTTCGCGGTGCGTGTCACGCGCGCGGCCGACCAGACGCGCACCTCCGATGCGCGCGCGCAGGTGCCGGCCTCGGCGCGGCTCAACCGCTACGCCGCGCGGCCCGCGCGCGCGGTCTACGCCGGTGTGTCGGCGTCGCAGGCCTACTTCGAGCGGCCCACGCCCCGCGACGACGGCAACGCCGAACTCGCGAGCCTGTTCAACCCGTACTGGCAGGCGCGGCTGATCGACGCCTCGCCCTACCTGGGCCGCGCGGGCGCGCTGCAGGACGTGGTGATGCCATGAAGACGCCGGCCTTCCTCCTCGCGACCGTACAGAAGCCCGCGGGCCGACGGCCGCGCCAGCGCGGCCAGGCGCTCACCGAGTTCCTCGTGGTCGCGCTGGCCCTGGTGCCGCTGTTCCTGCTCATGCCCTGGGTGGCGCGCTACCAGGACGTGGCGCACAGCACCCTGCTGGCCGCGCGCCACGCGGCCTTCACCGCCATGGCGCGCCACGCCGCGGGCGGCGGCTTCGAGCCCGAAGCGCAACTCGCGAACGAGCTGCGCCAGCGCTTCTTCGCCGGCGTCGACGCACCGATCCGCAGCGGCGAGACCCCGCGCGGCGCCCCGGCGTTCTGGCAGCGGCCCGACGGCACGCCCCTGGTGCGCCCGGCCGAGGACGTGACGCTGGCCTTCGGCCCGGGCCCCGGGGGCGCCACGCACGGCGAGGCCTTCTCCGCCGCGGGCGACGGCCGCGCCTTTCCCTTGCACGGCGCGCTCTCGCTGCAAAGCCGCGGCCTCTACACCGCGCGCGTGCAGGTGCGGCTGGCCGATCTGCCGCCGGGTCTGCGGGCCTACCAGCCCTTCGATCGCATCGGCCTGGTGGTGTCGCGCCGCACCAGCCTGCTCATCGACGGCTGGGGCGCACGCGATCCCGCCCAGGTGCAGGGCCGGCTCGACAACCCGCTGGTGTTTCCCGGCAGCGTGCTGCGCCCGCTCTCGGGCCTGGTCGATCCCCTCATGCAGGCGATCGAACTGCCCGGCGGCATCGGCGCACCCCGGCTGGGCCAGCTCGACTTCTGGCAGGACGTGGTGCCGCCCGACCGCCTGCGTCAGCCATGAGCATCGAACGTCTCGCACCGCCCGGGCGGGGGCTTTGTGCGCTGGGCTTGTGCGCCCTGCTGGCCGCGTCCGCGCACGCCGAGCACCGCTGGCCCGAGCTGGCGCTGCCCGCGGCCGTGGGCCGCTCGCCGATCACCGACGGGCTGGAACTCAATGGCGTGCCGCTGCGCGTGCAAAGCCTGCGATCGGCCTTGTCGGCCCCCGCGCTCGCGGCGGCGCTGCGCGCCAGCCTGGGCGGTGCGGTGGTCGAAAGCCGCCTGGGCCGGCAACGCGTGCTGGGCCATGCCCATCGCGGCTTCTACACCACGGTGCAGATCGACGAGGGCGAGGCCGCGTCGGGCGGCTCGCGTGCCTTGCTGGTGACCGCCGACCTCGCGCGGGCGGCCGGGCAGCGCGAGCACCGGCAGGCGCTGGTGCGGCGCTGGCTGCAACGGCTGCCCGCGGGATCGCAGCTGCTGAGCCACACCCGCGCGCGCGACGGCGATCGCTGGTCGAACCAGCTCGTTTACAGCAATGGCCTGAGCCAGGCGCTCAACGCCCGAGCGCTCAGCACCGCGATGAAGAATCTGGGCATGGCGCTGCGGCACACCGCCGAGACCGGGCGCGTGCTGCTGTTCGAGGGGCCGGGCCGCGAAGCGCTGGCCGTCATCGGCCGCCTGCCCGACGGGCGCGCGAGCGTGGTGCTCACCACCGTCACCCCGCTGGAGCGGCTGCCATGAGCGCCGCCGGGCCGCTCCCAAGGTGCTCAGCCCCGCAGTGCGCAGCACGGAGGGTAGGCCAGTGAGCGCCGGCCCTCGCGCGCGCGGCCAATCGAGCCTGGAGTACGTGGTGGTCTGCGCCGCGCTGGCCCTGGCGCTGGGCATCGGCATGGGCAGCGACGCCAGCGTGCTGGTGCAACTGCTCGACGCCCTGCGCGTGGCCTACCAGCGCTTCGGATTTGCGCTGTCGCTGCCCTGGTGAACCCCCTTTGTTTTGTCCACCCGCCCATGAAACCGCCCGCCGCCTTCACCCGCCTCAAGCCCAACCGACTCTGGATCGTGCTCGGCGTGGCCCTGTCCATCGGCCTGGCCGCCGCGCTCGGTGCGCGCAGCTACCTGGCCAGCCAGCTCGCCGCGATCGAGGCCCAGGGCAAGGGGCGGATGGTCGAGGTGGTGGTGGCCAAGGTCGACCTCGCCAAGGGCGAGCGCCTGAGCAGCGACAACCTCGCGCTGCGGCCTGTGCCGGCCGACTTCGTGCACAGCCTGGCGCTGCGGCCCGAGCAGTTCGACCGCGTGGACGGCAAGGCGCTGGCGTTCGACGCCAAGGGCGGCGAAGCGATCCTGCTGGGCATGGTGGAAGGCACGCGCGTGCCCACCTTCTCCGCGCGCGTGGCCCCGGGCCGGCGCGCGCTGACGGTGCCGGTGGACGAGATCAACGCGATCTCGGGCCTGCTCGAGCCCGGCGACCTCATCGACCTCGTGCTCACGCTCGACCACCAGGGCCGCAAGCGCGTGTTCCCCTTGCTTCAGGCCGTCACGGTGATGGCCACGGGCCAGCGCGCCATGGACGATCCGCGCAGCGGCGAATCGCGGCTGTACGCCACGGTCACGCTCGACGCCGACCCGGCCGAGGCGCGCAACCTGATCGCCGCGCGCGAGCTCGGCAAGCTCACCGCACTGCTGCGCCACCCGCAGGACAAGGCGCCGCTGCCCGGCGCACCGCGAGACCTGCTGGCCTGGCTCGCGGGCGGCGGCAACCCGCTTGCGCGCGAGGTGCCCGTGCTCTACGGCGGGCGCGCCGGCAAGGTGGCCGCGGGCGACCTGCACCTGGGTCCGCGCGCGGGTGAGCCCAGACCCTGACCCCACCCCTCTCACGGACCTTCCCATGCCGCATGTGCCCCGCACCGCGCCGCTGCTCGCCGCGCTGGTTCTGTTGCCATGGCCGCCGCTCGCGCGGCCGGCCGACACGCTCTATGCCGACAGCCCGCCGCCGCGCATCGGCGCGGCGCCCCCCACCCGCCGTGCCGCGCGGCCCGTGCGCCCCGCTTACGCACCCATCCGCGAGACCGAGAGCGAGGCCGCCGACGTGGCGGAAATCGAGATGTTCGTCGGCGAGTCGCGCGTGTTCCCCACGCCGGGCGTGGCGCGCATCGCGGTGGGCAACGGCAGCCTGCTCACGGCCGCCGCGCTCGACGACCGCGAGGTGATCCTGTTCGCCAACGGCGCGGGCACCTCGTCGCTGTTCGTGTGGAACGCCGACGGTCGGCACCAACGCATCAAGGTCCACATCGTCGCGGGCGACGTCGGCCGCGTGGCGCGCGAGGTCGCGGCCTTCCTGGGCGCCATCCCCAACGCGCGCGCCTCGGTGATCGGCGACAAGGTGATCGTCGAAGGCGAGCAGCTCTCCGACCTCGACCTCGCGAAGATCGAGGTGCTGGCCAAGACCTACCCGCAGATCGTCAACTTCACCAACCGCCTCGGCTGGGAGCAGATGGTGCTGCTGGACGTGAAGGTGGTCGAGTTCCCCGTCAACGAGCTGCGCGAGATCGGGCTGAAGTGGACGGCCATGGGCGGCGCGGCCGTGGGCGGCATCTGGTCGCCCGGGCACCGCGGCGCGGTCGCGCCCTACCAGATCGGCGTGCCCTCGGGCACCAACGGCCTGCCCATCACCAACGCCGACGGCTCGGCCAGCGGCATTCCCGTGCCGCGCGCGCTCACCCTGCTCAGCGCGGTCAATGCGGGCCTGGGCGCGCAGCTCAACCTGCTGCTGCAGAACGGCCACAGCACCGTGCTCGCCGAGCCGCAGCTGTCGGCGCGCAACGGCGCCAAGGCGAGCTTTCTCGCGGGCGGCGAATACCCGTACACCGTGTCCACGGTCAACGGGCCCACGGTGCTGTTCAAGCCCTACGGCGTGCGGCTCGACATCCAGCCGCGCGTCGACGCGAGCGGCGTGATCCGCGCGACCGTCGAGACCGAGGTGAGCCAGATCGATCCCTCGGTGAGCACGCCCGCGGGGCCGGCGCTGCTGTCGCGCAAGACCAGCACCGAGTTCAACGTGCGCGACGGCCAGACCCTGGTGCTCAGCGGCCTGATCCAGCGCGAGCAGGCCGGCCAGGTCGACAAGGTGCCGCTGCTGGGCGACCTGCCCGTGCTCGGCGCGCTGTTCCGCTCGCGGCGCTTCCAGAACAAGGAGACCGAGCTGGTCGTCTTCGTCACGCCCACCGTGGTCGACGCGCACACGCCCGCGCTGGCCGAGCGCGTGCAGCGCACCGGCGAGCGCCTGCGCTCGCAACTGGGCCCGCCGCCGCACCTGAGCGAGCCCTTGCAGCCCCTTCCCTGAGCCCCCATCCCCTGGAGACCCCCATGTTGGAGATACAGATCGAGTTCCCCGACGGCAGCCAGCACACGCTGCAGGCGCCCGACGATTGCGGCATCGGCAAGGGTGCGCACAACGAGGTGCGGCTCGACAGCTGGCGCGTGGGCAAGGAGCACGCACGGCTGTTCGCCACGCCCGCTGGGTTGCTGATCGAAGACATGGGCGCGCTCGGCGGCGTGCTGGTCAATGGCAGCCGCATAGCCGCGCAGCACGGTCCGCTGCAGCCACACGATGTGATCGGCATCGGCCCGTTCCGGCTGCGGGTGTCGCAGCGCGCGGCGGCGCCCGCGCCAGCGGTCGAGGCCGCTGCGCCGCAAAGTGCCCCCCCGCCGTGTCCGGTGCCCGACGCCACGCCCACGCCTGCGCCCGCCTCGGACCGCGAGACCCTTCAGCGCGGCTTCGAATGGCGCCGGCGCATCCACGGCAAGCTGATCGACACCATGGACCTGCGCCGCCACGACGTGTCCGCCATGAGCGACGAGCGCCTGCGCCGCGAAACCGAGAGCCTCTTGCGCCAGATCCTGGCCGAGCTCGACCCCGAGATCCCGCCCGACATCGACCGCGTGCTGCTGTGCCGGCAGGTGCTCGACGAGGCCATCGGCCTGGGGCCGCTCGAAGCCCTGCTGGCCGACGAGGGCGTGACCGAGATCATGGTCAACCGCCACGACGAGATCTACATCGAACAGGCCGGCCGCCTGCGGCGCCACCCGCTGAGCTTCACGGGCGACCGCGCGGTCATGGGCGTCATCGAACGCATCGTGGCGCCGCTGGGCCGGCGCATCGACGAGTCCTCGCCCATGGTGGACGCGCGGCTCAAGGACGGCTCGCGCGTGAACGCCATCATCCCGCCGCTGGCGCTCAAGGGCGCCTGCCTCACCATCCGCAAGTTCGCGCGCCACAAGCTCACCGCCGACGACCTCGTGCGCTTCGGCTCCATCAGCCCCGCGATGGCGCGCTTCCTCGAGGTCTGCGTGGTGGCGCGCAAGAACGTGGTGGTCTCGGGCGGCACCGGCTCGGGCAAGACCACGCTGCTCAACATCCTGTCCAACTTCATCCCCGCGGGCGAGCGCATCGTCACGGTCGAAGACGCGGCCGAGCTGCGGCTGCACCACGAGCACCTGGTGAGCCTCGAATCGCGGCCCGCGAACGCCGAGGGCAAGGGCGCGGTGCCGATCCGCGAGCTCGTGCGCAACACGCTGCGCATGCGGCCCGACCGCATCGTGGTGGGCGAATGCCGCGGCGGCGAAACCCTGGACATGCTGCAGGCCATGAACACGGGCCACGACGGCTCGCTCACCACGCTGCACGCCAACACGCCGCGCGACGCGCTCGCGCGGCTCGAAACCATGGTGCTCATGGCCGGCATGGACCTGCCGCTCACGGCCATCCGCGAGCAGGTGGCCTCGGCCGTGCACCTGATCGTGCAGCAGACGCGCTTCGCCTGCGGCTCGCGCCGCGTCACCAGCATCACCGAGGTCTGCGGCATGGAAAGCGGCAAGCTGCAGCTGCAGGAGCTGTTCCGCTTCGAGCCCCAGGGCTATGGCGGGCCCGACGGCCGCATGCGCGGGCACTTCACGGGCTGCGACGCCGTGCCCTCGTTCTACGAAACCCTGCGCGCCCTGGGCCAGGCGCCCGCGCTCGACATCTTCAAGCCGGTGACCGCGCCGGTGCACGAGGGCTGAGCGCGATGAATGCCCGCCTGTGGCTCATCACCGCCGTGGTGGCGGTCTCGGCCGCGCTGCTGGCCTGGTTCGTGATCGACGTCGGCACCGGTTCGCTCGCGCGTTACCGCGCCGCCTTCACCGAACGCACGCGCTTCCAGGCGCAGGAGTTCTTCCTGTTCATCGAGCCGCAAAAGCTCTTCGTGGCCAACCTCGCGGTGATGGCCCTGGGTGCGCTGCTCACCTGGTTGCTCACCGGCAGCGCGTGGCTGGCGCTGCCCGCGTTCTTCGCGCTGGCCCTGCTGCCGCGCTGGGTGTACGCCACGCTGCGCGCGCGCCGCCTGCGCTGCTTCGAGCACCAGCTGCCCGACGCGCTGATGATGCTCGCGGGCGGCATGCGCGCGGGCGTGGGGCTGACCTCGGCGCTGCAGCAACTGGTGGCCGAAAGCGCCCCGCCCCTGGCCCAGGAGTTCGCGCTGCTGCTGCGCGAGCAGCGCCTGGGCGTGACGCTCGAACAGGCGCTGACGCACCTGGCGCGGCGCATGCCCACGCCCACCACCACGCTGGTGGTCTCGGCCATGCGCGTGGCCACCGAAACCGGCGGCGCCCTGGCCGAAACGCTGGAGCGCACATCGCACACGCTGCGCGCGCGCCTGCAGATGGAGGGCAAGATCGGCGCGCTCACCGCCCAGGGCCGGCTGCAGGCCTGGGTGGTGGGCCTGCTGCCGCTGCTGCTCATGGCCGTGCTCAACCGCATGGAGCCCGAGGCCATGGCGCTGCTGTGGCACACGCCCCTGGGCTGGGGCACGCTCGCGCTCATCGGCGTGCTCGAGGTGCTGGGCATCGTGGTGATCCGCCGCATCGTCGCCATCGACGTCTGAGCCCGCCATGCTGACCCTGATCGCCCTGGGTTTCGCCGTGCCGGTGGCGCTGATCGCTTGGGTGCTCGCGCGCGCCGCGGCCGCCGTGCCCGATGAAAACCGCCAGTACAAGGACACGCCCCCCATCGGCTTTCGCCTCGTGTGGTGGCCCATCCAGTGGATCAGCCATTACCTGGAGCCCCTGCTCGCCGACCGCGCACAGGGCGCGCTCGCCGCGCGGCTGCGCAAGGCCGGGCTCGACTACACCATCCACCCCGCGCAGTTCGTGGCCGCGCGCACCGTGGGCGCGCTCGCGGTCGCGGCGCTCGCGGCCTGGGGCGTTCACGCGATCGCGCCCGCGCGGCCCCCACTGCTGCTGCAGGCCCTGCCCGCGGGCGCGCTGCTGGGCTGGCTCTGGCCGGGCCTGTGGCTGCGCGACCGGCTCCAGGCGCGCCAGCGCGAATTGCTCAAGACGCTGCCGTTCTTTCTCGACCTCATCACCCTGTGCGTCGAGGCCGGCCTGAACCTGCAGGGCGCGCTGGTGCAGGCCGTGGCCAAGGGCCCGCCCGGTGTGCTCAACGACGACATCCAGCGCGTGCTGCGCGACATTCGCGCCGGCAAGCCGCGCGCCGAGGCGCTGCGCGCCATGGCGCAACGCCTGGACGAGCCCGTGGTGGGCCACTTCGTGACCGCGGTGGTGCAGGCCGAGAGCATGGGCATGAACCTCGGGCCGGTGCTGCGCGCACAAGCCGACCAACGCCGCAGCGAACGCTTCCTGCGCGCCGAAAAGCTCGCCATGGAAGCGCCCGTGAAGATGCTCTTCCCGCTGCTGGCCTTCATCTTTCCCTGCACCTTCATCGTGCTGTTCTTCCCGATCGCGATGAAGTTCATGCATTCGGGCCTGTGAGCGCCATGGCCGCCCCCCGAACCCGCGCCGTGCTGCACACCGCCACCGGCCGGCACCCCCTGCACCTGCATCTGGCCGACCGCTTTCTGTCGCGCGCGCGTGGCCTCCTGTTCGCGCCGCCGCTGCCCGATGGCCAGGGCCTGCTGCTGTTGCGCTGCGCCAGCGTGCACACCGGCTTCATGCGTTCTTCGATCGACGTGGTCTACCTCGATGCCGGCGGTGCGGTGCTGCGCTGCGTGCCCGACCTGGCGCCCTGGCGCCTGAGCGCCTGCGGCCCGCTGCCGCGGGGCCGCGGCCGGCACACGCTCGAACTGGCCGCGGGCAGCATCGAGCGCCTGGGCCTGCGCCCCGGCGACCGGCTCGAACACCCGCTGTTCGCCACCGGCCTGCCGCGCCCTTCACGCCCGCACACGCCGCGGCGCGAACGCGGGGCGACCCTGGTGGAGTTCACCGTGGTGGGGCCGGTGATCACGCTGCTGGGCCTGGCGCTGCTGCAATACGGCCTGCTGTTCTTCGCGCGCAATGGCTTCAACCACGCGGCCTTCATGGCCGCGCGGGCGGGTGCGGTGGGCAACGCCAGCCTGGCCAGCGTGCAGGCGGCTTACGTGCGCGCGCTGGTGCCGCTGTACGGCGGCGGCCGCGACAGCGCGGAGCTCGCGCAGGCCCATGCGCGGGCCGCGGCCGACGTGGCGGCCCACACCCGCATCGAGCTGCTCAACCCCAGCCGCGCCAGCTTCGACGACTGGAACGACCCCGCGCTGCAGCGCGCGCTGGGGCAGGGCCGGCGCGTCATTCCCCACGCGAACCTGGCCTTCAGGAACCCGGCCGAGGTGCGTGCGTCTTCGGGCCAGAACATCCACGACGCCAACCTGATCCGGCTGCGCATCACCCAGGGCTACGCGCCCCCGGTGCCGCTGGTGCGCCAGCTCTACAGCCAGTACCTGCGCTGGCAGGACCCGGGCACCGACGCCTTCCGCACGCAACTGATCGCGGCCGGGCGCATTCCCATCGTGACGCACGTGACCCTGCAGATGCAGTCCGATGCGATCGAGCCCGACACGCCCTCGACGCAGCCCGCGGGCGAGGGCGGCGGCACGCCGGCCGGCGGTGGCGGTGCCGGTGCCGGTGGTGGTGAGGATGGGGGTGGGGGTGGTGCGGACCCCGGCCCGTCCGATGGCGCTGGCGACCCGGGTGGGGGCGGTTCGGCCGTGTGTGGCGTAGCGGGGTGAGCACCATGAAACGGACCATCGCCTTGCTGGCCCTGCTGCTGTGCACGGCCCTGGCGGCCCACGCCGCGTGCGACCCCACCCAGATGTGCTGCGCCGGCGGCGACGGCGCGGGCCTGGGCAGCCCCTGCGGCGGCGCGGGCGTGGCCACGCTGGGCAATGCCTCGGGCACCGACCAGGGCGTGGGCAACCCCATCCACGTCATCGGCGGCAACAAACACCAGCGCGAGGTCGACATGGCCGCGCTGCCCGGT
>NZ_JBBHZJ010000011.1:0-125085 GCF_049843535.1 Hydrogenophaga sp. T2
TTTTCAGCTCCAAAAACGAAATTGCCGAAATACCGATCAACGATCAAGCAACTGGTGCCCATGGCGGGAATCGGACCCGCGACCTCTCCCTTACCAAGGGAGTGCTCTACCACTGAGCCACATGGGCGAAGCACCGGGCACGCGCCCGATGCTCGAAAACCATTCAAACAACACCCGGCCGACATGGAGCGGGAGACGGGAATCGAACCCGCGTCATCAGCTTGGAAGGCTGGGGTTCTACCATTGAACTACTCCCGCCCGGGCTGACATGCCATTCGGATCGCGCTTGGTGGAGGAGGCTGGATTCGAACCAGCGTAGGCGTAAGCCAACAGATTTACAGTCTGCCCCCTTTAGCCACTCGGGCACCCCTCCGTAGCGCAGCCGACGATTATGCCATGGAAAAATGTCGGTCGGCCAGATCCCGCACGTTACCAATCGATCGCGGGCCGTCCCTGCCCCGTCAGCCACTGGTTGACCAGGCCGAAATGCCCGCAGCCGATGAAGGGCACAGGCCCGCGGCGCGCCGACAAGGGCGAGGGGTGGTTGGCCATGAAGACGCGGTGCTGGCCGCTAACGAGCGAGGCCTTCTTCTGGGCGTGCGCGCCCCAGAGCAGAAAGGCGGTGGGCGTTGGCTGCCCGGCCACCCGGGCGATGATCGCATCAGTGAGTGCTTCCCAACCCTGGCCGGCATGGCTGGCGGGCTTTCCGTCTTCGACCGTGAGGCAGGTGTTGAGCAGCAAAACGCCCTGTTCGGCCCAGTGCCCGAGCGAGCCGCTCAGGGGCGGCTGCAGCCCCAGATCGCGATGGCGCTCGACGAAGATGTTGCGCAGGCTCGGCGGAAAGGGCACACCGGGCGCCACGGAGAACGCCAGCCCCTCGGCCTGCCCCGGGCCGTGGTACGGGTCCTGGCCCAGGATGACCACGCGCACCGCCTCGGGCGGCGTGAGCGCGAGGGCCCTCAACGGCTCGGGCGGGTAGATGGTGGCGCCCTGCTGCAGCCGCTGCTGCAGGAAGTGCATGAGCGCCTGGCCGCGCGGCGAGGCGAAGAAGGCGGCCACGTCCGGCGCCCAGCCCGGGGCCACCGGCCAGCGCGCGGGATCCGCGTGCGTCAGCCTCATGCGAACAGTTCGGCCAGCGCCATGCCGGGCTCGTCGGCGCGCATGAAGGCCTCGCCCACCAGAAAGGCGTTCACGCCGGCCGCGCGCAGGGTCTGCACGTCGGCGCGCGCGAGGATGCCCGACTCGGTCACGAGCAGCCGGTCGGCCGGCAGCTGGGGCAGCAGGCCCAGCGTGGTGTCGAGCGAGACCTCGAAGGTGCGCAGGTTGCGGTTGTTCACGCCCACCAGCGGCGTCTTGAGCTTGAGCGCGCGCTGCAGTTCATCACCATCGTGCACTTCCACCAGCACCGCCATGTCGAGCGAGCGTGCGATGGCCTCGAACTCGGCCATCTGCGCGTCGTCGAGGCAGGCCGCGATCAGCAGGATGGCGTCGGCGCCCATCGCGCGCGCCTCATAGACCTGGTAGGCGTCGACCAGGAAATCCTTTCGCAGCACGGGCAGGTCGCAGCTCGCGCGCGCCTGCTTGAGGAAATCGGGCGAACCCTGGAAGTACTGGCGGTCGGTGAGCACCGACAGGCAGGCCGCGCTGACCTTGCCGTCGCCATCGGCGTAGCTCTGCGCGATGTCGGCGGGAATGAAGTTCTCGCGCAGCACGCCTTTGCTCGGGCTGGCCTTTTTGACCTCGGCGATCACCGCGGCCTGGCCCGCCGCGATCTTGGCGCGCAGCGCGCCCACGAAATCGCGCGTGAGCACGCGGCTCTCGGCGTCGGCCCGCACCACATCGAGCGGCTTCTTCTTCTTCGCGGCGGCCACCTCCTCGCGCTTGGTGGCCACGATCTTGTTCAGGATGTCGCTCATGGTCGCTCCCTCACGCGGCCGCGAAGGCCTTGAGCTGCTCGAGCTTGGCCAGGGCCGCGCCCGATTCGAGCGTGCGGCGCGCCAGCGCAATGCCCGCCCCGATGTCGGTGACGACGTTGGCCGCGTACAGCGCCACGCCCGCGTTGAGCACCACGATCTCGCTCGCGGCCTTGAGGGCCGGATCGTCGCGGCGTTCGAGCACGCCGAGCAGCATGGCGCGTGAGGCCTCGGGCGTTTCCACGCGCAGCGCTCGGCTGCCCGCCATGGTCATGCCGAAGTCCTCGGGGTGGATCTCGTATTCGACGATCTCGCCGTTGCGCAGCTCGCCCACCATGGTGGCCGCGCCCAGCGAGACCTCGTCCATGCCGTCGCGGCCGTACACCACGAGCGCATGCTCCGCGCCCAGGCGCTGCAGCGCGCGCACCTGGATGCCCACGAGGTCGGGGTGGAACACACCCATGAGGATGTTGGGCGCCGAGGCCGGGTTGGTGAGCGGCCCCAGGATGTTGAAGATGGTCTTGATGCCCAGCTCGCGCCGCACCGGCGCGACGTTCTTCATGGCCGGGTGGTGGTTGGGCGCGAACATGAAGCCCACGCCCACCTGCTCGATGCAGCGCGCGATCTGCTCGGGCGTCAGGTTGATGTTCACGCCCAGGCTTTCGAGCACGTCGGCGCTGCCGCTCTTGCTCGACACGCTGCGCCCGCCGTGCTTGCTCACGCGCGCGCCCGCGGCCGCGGCCACGAACATGCTGCAGGTCGAGATGTTGAAGGTGTGCGAGCCGTCGCCGCCCGTGCCCACGATGTCGACCAGGTGGGTTTTGTCGGCCACGTGCACCTTGGTGGAGAACTCGCGCATCACCTGCGCGGCCGCGGTGATCTCGCCGATGGTTTCCTTCTTGACGCGCAGGCCGGTGATGAGCGCGGCCATCATCACGGGCGACATCTCACCGCCCATGATGAGGCGCATGAGGTGAAGCATCTCGTCGTGGAAGATCTCGCGGTGCTCGATGGTGCGCTGCAGGGCCTCCTGCGGCGTGATGTGGTGGATGCGTTGGACCATGCGACGTCTCCTCAGGGTTTCGTGGGGTGATCGGCGAGCGCCAGGCGCAGGCCGAAGCCGATGAACATCAGACCGGCGGCGCGGTCCATCCAGCCCATGGCGCGCTGCAGCGCGTGCACGCGCCGCGCGGCCCAGGCCGCGAGCCAGGCGTAGCCGAGGTTGATCGGCAACGAGTTCAGGTTGAACAGCACGCCGAGCCACAGAAAGGCGAGCGCGGGGTGTGCGGCGTCGGGCCGGATGAACTGCGGCACGAAGGCCAGGAAGAACAGCGCCACCTTGGGATTGAGCACGTTGGTGAGGAAGCCGCGGCGCCAGATGGCCCAGAGGTCGAGGCGCGCGGGGGCCTCGGGCGCAGCGGCGGCATTCAGGTCCAGCCGCCCGCCGCGCGAAAAGAGCAGCTTCACACCCATCCACAGCAGGTAGGCGGCGCCGACCCACTTCACCAGGGTGAACGCGGTGGCCGAGGTCGCGAGCAGCGCGCTCAGGCCGGCGGCCGCCGCGAACACGTGCACGAAGCAGCCGGCCACGATGCCCAGCGCGGCCGCGGTGCCCGCGCGCACACCGCTGCGCAGGCCGTGGCTCACGATGTAGAGCACATCGGGCCCCGGCGTGAGGTTGAGCAGCCAGCCGGCCGCGATGAACAGGAGCAGTTGCGGCAGCTCGGGCATGGCGCGCTCCGGCTCAGTAGACGGCGGGGCCGCGCGCCTGCACGGCGCCTTGGGGCACGGCCTGGTCGAAGAACGCGCGCGCGCTCGCGATGGCGCGGTCGATGCCGGCCGCGTCCACGCCCAGGTGGGTCACGAAGCGCACGCCGATCAGGCCGGTGGCGAGCACGCCATCGCGCTGCAGGTGCGCGAGCAGGTCGGGGCCGCGGCCGTTGGCCACGTCGACGAACACGATGTTGGTCTGCGCCGAACGCACGCGCAGGCCGTCGATACCCGCCAGGCCGTGCGCCAGGCGCTGCGCGAGCGCGTGGTCGTCGGCCAGCCGGTGCACGTGGTGGTCGAGGGCGTGCGAGGCCGCGGCCGCGAGCAGGCCGGCCTGGCGCAGGCCGCCGCCCACCATCTTGCGCCAGCGGCGCGCGCGCTCGATGAGTTCGCGCGGACCACACAGCGCCGAGCCCACGGGCGCGCCCAGGCCCTTGCTGAAACACACGGACACGCTGTCGAACAGGTCGGTGATGGCGCGCAGCGCCGCGAACGGGTCACCGCCCGGGCCCGCGTTGTGCACGGCCGCGTTGAACACGCGCGCGCCGTCGAGGTGCACCGCCAGGCCGTGTCGGCGCGCGAGCGCGGTCATCTCGCGCAGGTAGGCCTCGGGCATCACGTGCCCGTTCCAGGTGTTCTCCAGGCAGAGCAGCCGCGTGCGCGCGAAGTGCGGGTCGTCGGGCTTGATTGCGGCCTCGACCTCGGCGGGCTTCATGAGGCCTTGCGCGTCCTGCGCGAGCGGCTGCGGCTGGATGCTGCCCAGCACCGCGGCGCCGCCGCCTTCGTAGCGGTAGGTGTGGGCGTTCTGGCCCACGATGTATTCGTCGCCGCGACCGCAGTGGGCCATCATGCCGCAGAGGTTGCTCTGGGTGCCGCTGCTCATGAACAGCGCGGCCTCCTTGCCGGTGAGCGCAGCGATCTGCTCCTGCAGCGCGTTCACCGAGGGGTCGTCGCCGAACACGTCGTCGCCCAGCGGCGCGGCCATCATGGCCTCGCGCATGGCGGGGGTGGGCTGGGTGACGGTGTCGCTGCGCAGATCGACGGTGTTCATGCAACCTGCTCCAGGAAGTTGCGCAGCATGGCGTGGCCGTGTTCGGTGAGGATGCTCTCGGGGTGGAACTGCACGCCTTCGATGGCCAGGGTCTTGTGCTTCACGCCCATGATCTCGCCGTCGTCGGTCCAGGCCGTCACCTCGAGCTCGGGCGGGCAGTCGGCGCGGCGGATCGCGAGCGAGTGGTAGCGGTTCACGGTGAAGCGCTCGGGCAGGCCCGCGAACACGCCGCGCTGCGTGGTGGTGATCTCGCTGGTCTTGCCGTGCATGAGCTGCTGCGCGCGCACGATGGTGCCGCCGAAGGCCGCGCCGATGCTCTGGTGGCCCAGGCACACGCCCAGGATGGGCAGCTTGCCCGCGAAGTGGCGGATGGCCGGCACCGAGATGCCGGCCTCGGCCGGCGAGCACGGGCCGGGCGAGATCACCAGCCGGTCCATGCGGCCCGCGTCGAGCCGGGCCTGCAGCTCATCGACCGTGACCTCGTCGTTGCGCACCACGGTCACCTCGGCGCCGAGCTCGCCCAGGTACTGCACGATGTTGAAGGTGAAGGAGTCGTAGTTGTCCACCATCAGGACCTTGATCGCGCTCATTCCAGACCCTCCTCGACCAGTTCGGCCGCGCGCAGCAGCGCGCGCGCCTTGTGCTCCGTTTCGCGCCACTCCATCTCGGGCACCGAATCGGCGACCACGCCGGCCGCGGCCTGCACGTACAGCGTCTGGTCCTTCACGATCGCGGTGCGGATCGCGATCGCCACGTCCATGTCGCCCGCGTAGCTCAGGTAGCCGCAGGCGCCGCCGTAGATGCCGCGCTTGACCGGCTCGAGCCGGTCGATGAGCTCCATGGCGTGCACCTTGGGCGCGCCCGTGAGCGTGCCCGCGGGGAAGGTGGCCTTGAGCACGTCCATGTTGGTCATGCCGTCGTTGAGGATGCCCTCGACGTTGCTCACGATGTGCATCACGTGGCTGTAGCGCTCGACCACGAAGGCCTCGGTGACCTTCACGCTGCCGGTCTTCGCGATGCGGCCGATGTCGTTGCGCGCGAGGTCGATCAGCATCACGTGCTCGGCGCGCTCCTTGGGGTCGTTGACCAGCTCGACCTCGGTGGCCTTGTCCTTCTCGGGCGTGGCGCCGCGCGGGCGCGTGCCCGCGAGCGGGCGGATGGTGACCTTCTGCCCCTCGTCGGTGTGCTCCTGGCGCACCAGGATCTCCGGACTCGCCCCCACCACGTGAAAGTCGCCGAAGTGGTAGTAGTACATGTAGGGCGAGGGGTTGAGCGAGCGCAGCGCGCGGTACAGCGACAGCGGCGACTCGGTGTAGCGCTTCTGGATGCGCTGGCCCACCTGCACCTGCATGAAATCGCCCGCGGCGATCAGCTCTTTCGCGCGCTCCACCGCGGCGAGGTAGTCGGCCTTGGCAAAGCCGCGCTCGGCCGGGTGCGCCTGCGTGGCCTTCACCTGTGGCGCGCTCACCGAGTACTTGAGCGATTCCTTGAGCTCGCGCAGCCGCTTCTTGGCGTTGCTGTAGGCCTCGGGCTGGCCCGGGTCGGCGTAGACGATGAGGTAGAGCTTGCCCGACAGGTTGTCGATGACCGCGAGCTCCTCGCACTGCAGCAGCAGGATGTCGGGGCAGCCCAGGGTGTCGGGCGGGCAGCTGTGCTCGAGCTTCTTCTCGATGTGGCGCACCGCGTCGTAGCCGAAATAGCCGGCCAGGCCGCCGCAAAAGCGCGGCAGGCCGGGCCGCAGCGCCACCTTGAAGCGCTGCTGGTAGGCGGCGATGAAGTCGAGCGGGTTGCCGCGGTTCGTCTCCACCACCTCGCCGTCGCGCACCACCTCGGTCTTCGCGTCGGCACCGAAGCCGCTGGCGCGCAGCAGGGTGCGCGCGGGCAGGCCGATGAAGCTGTAGCGGCCGAAGCGCTCGCCGCCCACCACCGATTCGAGCAGGAAGCTGTGGCGGCCGTCGCCGCGACCGTGCGCGAGCTTGAGGTACAGGGAGAGCGGGGTTTCGAGGTCGGCGAAGGCCTCGAGCATCAGCGGGATGCGGTTGTAGCCCTGCTGGGTGAGGCTCTTGAATTCGAGTTCGGTGATCATGTTCGTTCCATCCGTCCGGGGCCACGGAGGCGCTGCGCGCAGCGGGTGGGCCGGGGGTTCCTGTCGGTCCGGCAGGCGCGCTGCCGGGGGGCGTTGCGGGGAAGCGCGGCGCTCAGGCGCCCGGCCGGTCCCCGCGGGGGGAGGTGTGCACGTTCAGGCTGGCTTGCGCCAGGGCCAGGCTCCCCCGCCGAAATGGCGCGGCTGCGAGCCGAGGGTGAGCGTGCAGGGACGAAACATGGTGGCGCACTATAACAAAGCACCGCGACAGGCCGATAAGCCTGTTCACCGCCGCGCGCGCCTCGGGCCTTACCCGCTGGTCAAGCCCGAAAGGCGCCAGGACAATGCAGGAAATCGAACGACCGTTCACTTCTGGAGGCGAACCCGACCATGGTGCCCAACCCCCTCTCCCCGCTGCGCGCGCTGGTCCTTGGCGGCGCGCTGCTGGCCAGCCTGCCCGCGCTGGCCGCCCCCGTGGAGCTCGCCGGCGTGACGCTGCAGGATCGCGCCACGGTCGGCGGCAGCCCGCTGGTGCTCAACGGCGCGGGCGTGCGCTACAAGGCGGTGTTCCAGGTCTACACGGCCGGGCTCTACCTGACGGCCAAGGCCACCACGACCGAGGGCGTGCTGGGCACGGCCGGGCCCAAGCGCATCACCATCACCATGCTGCGCGACATCGACGCCACCGAGCTCGGCAAGCTGTTCTCGCGCGGCATCGAGGACAACATGGACCGCGCGGCGTTTTCCAAGCTGATCCCGGGCGTGCTGCGCATGAGCCAGATCTTTGCCGCCCACAAGAAGCTCAACAAGGGCGACACCTTCACCGTCGACTGGCTGCCCGGCACGGGCACGGTGCTCACCGTGCGCGGCCAGATCGAGGGTGAGCCCTTCAAGGAGCCCGAGTTCTACGATGCGCTGCTGCGCATCTGGCTCGGCCCCAAGCCGGCCGACTGGCAGCTCAAGGACGCGCTGCTGGGCGTGGGCAAGAAGCAGCCCTGAGCGCGTTCAGGCGATCAGCGCCTCGAGCTCGGCGAGCGAATCGATGAGCCGGTCGTGCGGGGCGTGTGCGATCGGCTCGCCGTGGTTGTAGCCGTAGCGCACCAGCACCACCGGGCAGCCGGCGGCGCGCGCGGCCTGCGCGTCGTTGAGCGAATCGCCCACCATCAGCGTGTTCGCAGGCGCGGTGCCCAGCGCGCGGCAGGTCTCGATCAGGGGCAGCGGGTCGGGCTTGCTGCGCGCGAAGCTGTCGCCGCCGAACACCTGCCGGAAGTGCCCGGCCAGGCCCTTGCGCACCAGCAGCTCGCGCGCGAAGGCCAGCGGCTTGTTGGTGAGGCAGGCCAGCGGCAGGCCACGCGCGGCCAGCGCCGCCAGGCCCTCGGCCACGCCCGGGTAGACCGCGCTGTGCCGGCCGTTGACCGCCTGGTAATGCGCCTGGTAGCGGGTCCAGGCCCGATCGAGCAGCGCCTGCGCGGCCCCGGCGTCGAGCCCGCCGTGCTGCAGCGCCGAGCGGATCAGGTGCATCGAGCCCTTGCCCACCATGCGCTCGATGTCGGCGCGCGTCACCGGGGGGCGCGCGAGGTCGGCCAGGGTGCGGTTGAGGGCGGCGTCGAAGTCGCCGAGCGTGTCGACCAGGGTGCCGTCGAGGTCGATCATGACGGCCTGGATGCGCCCGATCATCCGAGCGCCGCGCGCATCTGGTCGATCACGGCCTTGTAGTCGGGCTTGCCGAAGATCGCGCTGCCGGCCACGAAGGTGTCGGCGCCCGCGTCGGCCACGCGGCGGATGTTGTCGGGCTTTATGCCGCCGTCGACCTCGAGGCGGATGTCCTTGCCGCTGGCCTCGATGCGCTTGCGCGCCTGCTCGATCTTGCGCAGCGCCGAGTCGATGAAGCCCTGGCCGCCGAAGCCCGGGTTCACGCTCATGATCAGGATCAGGTCGATGTCGTCGATCAGCCAGTCGAGCACGTCGAGCGGCGCGCCGGGGTTGAAGGTGAGGCCGGCCTTGAGGCCGCGCGCCTTGATGGCCTGCACGCTGCGGTGCACGTGGGTGCTCGCATCGGGATGGAAGCTGATGAGGTCGGCGCCGGCGTCGGCGAAGGCCTGGGCCAGCGCGTCCACGGGCTGCACCATCAGGTGCACGTCGATCGGGGCCGGCGTGCCGTCGGGCTTCTTCGCGTGCGGCTTGAGCGCCTGGCACACCATGGGGCCGAAGGTGAGGTTGGGCACGTAATGGTTGTCCATCACGTCGAAGTGGATCCAGTCGGCACCCGCGGCGACGACGTGGCGGACCTCCTCGCCCAGGCGGGCGAAGTCGGCCGAGAGGATGGACGGTGCGATGCGGAAGGTGGTCATGGCGGGGCGGTTCGGGAAGCGGGGTTCGGGCTCGGCGCGCATTGTCTCAGGCCGGGCTCGGAAAGGCGGGCCGCAGGTAACATGCCGTCCATGCCCAAGCACCTCTTCACCTGCGAGGCGGAGCCCCAGTACCTCAGCGAGCAGTCCGCGCCCGAGGAAGACCTCTACGCCTTCGCGTACACCATCACCATCACCAACGCCGGCGAGGTCACGGCCCAGCTGATCGCGCGCCACTGGATCATCGAAGACGCCCATGGCCAGACCGAAGAGGTGAAAGGCCTGGGCGTGGTGGGCCACCAGCCGTTGCTGCGGCCCGGCGAGTCGTTCCAGTACACCAGCGGCACGCGGCTGCGCACGCCCAGGGGCAGCATGCGCGGCAGCTTCTTCTGCGTGGGCGAGGACGGCGAACGCTTCGAGGCACCGGTGCCCGAGTTCGCGCTGCGCGCCGACGGCGGCATGGACACCCCGCCGCGCGTGCTGCACTGAGCACCCGGCCGATGCCCCGCATGGACCTGCAGCAGTTGCTCGACGGGCTCGCGCCCGAGGCCCCGCTGGCCCAGCGCCACCTCTGGCTCATGGACGCCCTGGCCTGGGTGCGCGGCGACGCGGCCGAGGTGGCCACCAGCGTCGAGCGCGTGCGCGCCTTCGTCTCGGCGCTGGAAGCCGACCCGGCGCTGCGCGAGCGCTGGCACCGCTGGCTGCGCGCCTTCATCGCCACGGTCGACCTCACGCCCCTGCTGGCCGATTTCGGCTTCGCCCCGCGCACCGCCTTCCTGAGCGAATTCGGCCACCGGCTGCGCCGCAAGCTGCTGCCCGGCACGCCCGAGACGCGCGACCTCGCTGACCTGTTCTCGCTGCTGCTGCCCACGCGCTTCGACGTGCGCTGGATCAAGGCGCTCGACACCACCACGCTGCAGCGCCTGGGCGCCACGCTGCCCGGGCAGGCCGAGCCGGTTTGGAACGACGCGCTGATGGATGCTCTCACCTGCTGCGTGAGCCAGGTCAGCGCCACCGGCTTCGCGGCCGAGATCCGCATCCGCATGTCCGACGAGGCCCGCGCCGCGCGGCCTTTCCACGAGCTGCCCTCGACCTTCGAAGCGCTGCGCCGCGAGGTGCGCGTGCACGGCCCGCGCAGCGAAGAGGCCGCGCAGGCCGCCGAACGCCTGCGCGAGCAGCTCGACGCCTGCCGCCACGCGGCCTACTCGGTCTACCACCACCTCGAAGAGCACGGCATCTCGGTGGGCATCGTGTTCCGGCTGCGCCAGTTGCGCGAGCGCATCGTGCGCATCAAGCAGTTGCTCGACTGCCTGCTCGCGAGCGAATCGGGCCGCGCCAACGCCGCGCTGCTCGGCGATCTGGCGCAGGTCGGCATCGAAAACCGCAGCCTGCGCGCGCTGATCGCCAGCAGCTCGCACCTCACGGCCGCCAAGGTGGCCGAGCGCAGCGCCGAGAGCGGCGAGCACTACATCACGCGCAACGCCGCCGAGTACAAGGAGATGCTGGGCAAGGCCGCGGGCGGCGGCTTCATCATCGCCTTCACCACCTGGATCAAGTTCGCGCTCTACGGCCTGGGCCTGTCGGCCTTCTGGGGCGGCTTCGCGGCCGGCTTCAACTACGCGGCCTGCTTCGTGCTGGTGATGCTGCTGCACTGGACCGTGGCCACCAAGCAGCCCGCGGTCACCGCGCCGGCCATGGTCGCCAAGCTCAAGGACATCAAGGCCACGGGCGCGGTGCGGCGTTTCGTCGACGAGATCGCCCACCTGTTCCGCTCGCAGATCGCGGCCATCCTGGGCAACATCGGCATGGTCATTCCCACCGTGCTGCTGATCAGCGCACTGCTGCAGTTCTTCCGGGGCGAAGCCATCATCGGCCCCGAGAAGGCCATGCACGTGATGCACGACCTGCACCTGCTCGGCCCCACGCTGTTCTTCGCGGCCTTCACCGGCGTGCTGCTGTTCGCCAGCAGCATCGTCGCGGGCTGGGTCGAGAACTGGTTCGTGCTGCACAACCTCGACTCGGCGATCGCCCACAACCCGCGCTTCACGCGCGTGCTCGGCCGCGTGCGCGCGGCGCGCTGGGCCGCCTGGCTGCGCGCCAACATGTCGGGCCTGGCGGCCAACATCTCGCTGGGTTTCATGCTCGGCCTGGTGCCGGCGTTCGCGCAGTTCTTCGGCCTGGGGCTCGACGTGCGCCACGTCACCCTGTCCGCGGGACAGCTCACCGCGGCCGGCTTCGCCATCGGCCTGGAGGTGCTGCGCATGCCCGAGTTCTGGTGGGCCGCGGCCTCGGTGCTCTTCATCGGCCCGCTCAACCTCACGGTGAGCTTCTACCTCGCCTTCCGCCTCGCGCTGCAGGCGCAGGCGGTCAGCACCACCAACCGCCAGGTGATCGGCGCGGCCATCCGCCGCCGGCTGCGCGCTGCGCCGCTGTCCTTCCTGGTGCCGCCGCGCGTGCCCCCGGCCGCCAGCGCGGCCTGAGGCCGCGCATGGGCGAGTTCGAACTCATCGCGCGCCACTTCACGCGCCCCGCGCCGGCCCCCGAAGCGGTGGTGCTCGGCGTGGGCGACGACTGCGCGCTGCTGCGGCCCACGCCGGGCCACCTGCTCGCCATCAGCACCGACATGCTGGTCGAAGGCCGGCACTTCTTCGCGGGCGCCGAGCCCGAGGCGCTGGGCCACAAGGCGCTGGCGGTGAACCTGTCGGACCTCGCGGCCATGGGCGCGCGGCCACTGGGCTTCACGCTGGCGCTCGCCCTGCCCGCGGCCGACGAGGCCTGGCTCGCGGCCTTCGCGCGCGGCCTGTTCGCGCTGGCCGACGCGCACGCCTGCCCGCTGGTCGGCGGCGATACCACGCGCGGCCCGCTCAACCTGTGCATCACCGTGTTCGGCGAACGGCGCCCCGGCCAGGCGCTGCGCCGCGATGCCGCGCGCGCGGGCGACGAGCTCTGGCTCAGCGGCCGCACCGGCGAGGCGCGGCTGGCGCTCGCGCTGCGCCGCGGCGAAGCCTGGGCGCGCGGCGAACCGGCCGCGGTGGCCGACCGCATGGACCGCCCCACGCCGCGCCTCGCGCTCGGCCAGGCCCTGGCCGCGACCCCGGGCGTGCACGCCGCGCTCGACGTGAGCGACGGCCTGGCGGGCGACATCGGCCACATCCTCAAAGCCAGCGGCGTGGGCGCCGAGATCGAGGCCGACGCGCTGCCCGTGGCGCCCGCGCTGCTGGCGCTGGACCGGCCGCACCGGCTCGACTGCCTGCTCGCGGGCGGCGACGACTACGAGCTGCTGTTCACCGCCGACCCGGCCGCGCACGCCGCCGTGCGCGCAGCGGGCGCACAGACCGGCGTGGCGGTGACGCGCATCGGCCGCATCACGGCCGCGCCGGGGCTGCGCGTGCTCGATGCGCAGCGCCAGGCCGTGCCGCTGCGCACGCGCGGCTTCGACCACTTCGCGGCCGACTGACGCGTTGACTGACGCGCCGCGCGGCGGCTGTCGCGCAGGTGCCTGCCGGTGTCGATGGCAGGCAACACCCGCGCAGGCCGAGGCGTCGCCAACGGGTGCGCTCGTCTACGATGGCTGCGCCGTCCCGCCCCCAACCTTCCGAGGCCTCACACCATGCGCCTTCCCATGACCCGACTCGCGTCCCTCGTGCTCGTGCTGCTGGTCGCCCTGCTGCACGGCTGCGCCCTCAATGCGCCCGCCTATTCGCCCGACGCCAGCGGCATCGAGCGCGCGCGCAACAGCGGCATCCGGCCGGCGGCGCTGGGCAGCTTCAGCGTGAAGCCGGGCGCCACGGGCGGCAACAGCATCGGCCTGCGCGGCAGCCCCATGACCTCGCCCGTGGGCAACGACTACGCGGCCTACCTGGCCGAGGCCCTGCGCGTGGAACTGCAGCTCGCGGGCAAGCTCGATCCGGCCTCGCCGCTCGAGATCAGCGGCCAGCTGCTGAGCAACGACATCGCGGCCGGCGGCTTTTCCACCAACAGCGGCCACATCGAGGCCAGCTTCGTGGTCAAGCGCGCCGGGCAGACGCGCTACGAGGCCGTCAAACGCGCCGAAGCCACCTGGGATTCCTCCTTCGTCGGCGCTGTGGCCATCCCGCGCGCGGTGCAGCAATACCCCGTGCTCGTGCAACAGCTGATCGGCAAGCTCTGGGCCGACCCCGCCTTCATCGCCGCCCTGCAATAAGGACCCCCCATGCCCTCCCGCCTGCTTGCCCTCTTCGCCCTGGCCGTGCTGTTCGTGCTCGGCGGCTGCGCCCACCCCATCCAGCTCACGCCCGATCCCGCCCAGCTCATGGGCAAGGGCGGCGGCCAGAAGATCGACCGCCCCGTGGTGCTGGTGGTGAGCGACGCCCAGCTCGCGCAAGAGGTGGTCACGCCCGGCGGCGGTGGCGACAAGGTGAGCTACAAGCCCTACAAGGACTTGCAGACCGGCATGTACATCGCGCTCGGCGAGGTCTTCACGCGCGCCAGCCTCGCCAGCAGCCTGAGCGACCCGCGCGTGGGCACCGATCCGGCCACCGTCATCGTCACGCCCGAGATCACCACCACCTCGTACTCGCCCAGCCTGTTCACCTGGCCGCCCACGGTGTTCACCGTCACGCTTGAATTCGCGTTCCGCGACAGCAAGGGCACGCGCACCATCACCACGGTGCGCGTGCAGGGCGAGGGCCGCGCCGAGTTCGACGAGTTCAAGAGCGATTTCTCGCTGTCGTCCAAGCGCGCCGCGCAGGACGCGCTCACGCGCATGGTCAAGGCGATCCAGGAACAGGCCGACACGCTGCGCCGCTGGTCCACGGCCGCCCTGCCCACCGCCGAAGGCGCGCCGCACTGAGCGCCGGCGGGGGGTGCGCCCCTATCATCCACGCATGCCCTCCGCCGCCCCGCTCGCCCGCCCCACCTGGCGCTTCCTGTTCGCCCACCCCGCCCACTTCATCGCGCTCGGCGCGGGCGCGGGCCTGGCGCGCGTGGCGCCCGGCACCGCGGGCACGCTGTGGGCCTGGGTGGCCTGGCTGGCGCTCGAACCCGTGGTGCCGCACCCCACCTGGGGCCTGCTGCTCGCGGTCGCCACGCTGATCGGCTGGTGGGCCTGCACCGTCACCGCACAGCACCTGGGCGTGGCCGACTCGGGCCACATCGTGTGGGACGAGGTGGTCGCCTTCTGGCTCGTGCTCTGGCTGATCGCGCCCGCGGGCTTCTGGGCCCAGCTCGCGGCCTTCGCGCTGTTCCGGCTGTTCGACGCGGTCAAGGTCGGGCCCATGGCCTGGGCCGACCAGACCTTCAAGGGCTTCGGCCCGCGCGGCGGCTTCGGCATCCTGCTCGACGACTTCGCGGCCGCGCTGTGCACGCTGCTCGTGATCGCGCTCTGGCGCTTCTGACCCGAGCGGCCCACCCATGCAAGACACCCTGCCCGCCACCCTCGACGCCCTGTCGGCGCGCCTGCGCGAGCGCAACTGGATGATGGCCACCGCCGAGAGCTGCACCGGCGGCCTGATCGCGGGCGCCTGCACCGATCTCAGCGGCTCCAGCGACTGGTTCGAGCGCGGCTTCGTGAGCTACTCGAACCTGGCCAAGACCGAGCTGCTCGGCGTGCCGGCCGAACTCATCGCCGCGCACGGCGCGGTGAGCGAGCCGGTGGCGCGCGCCATGGCGCGCGGCGCGGTCGAGCGCTCGGCCGCGCGCTGCGCGGTGGCCGTCACCGGTGTGGCCGGCCCCACCGGCGGCTCGCCCGAGAAGCCGGTGGGCACGGTGTGGTTCGGCTGGTGCACGCCGGCCGGCGTGTTCACCGAGCGCCAGCGCTTCGACGGCGACCGCGCCGCGGTGCGCCGCGCCACGGTGGCGCACGCGCTCGCGGGCCTGCTGCAGCGCCTGCCCTGAGCCGCCATGGCCGAGCCGTTCAAGAACCTCATCAACCCCGCCACCGCGCGCCACGCCGCGCTGCACCTGCGCCGCCACTGGCGCGGCTTCGACGCACCACGCTTCGAGGCGCTGGTGAGCGAGGGCCTGGACGCGCTCGAGTTCAAGGCCCGCGCGCTGCGCTGGGCCGACGCGCTGCAGGCCACGCTGCCCGACGACTTCGACCGCGCCTGCGGGCTGATCGAGGCCGCGCTTGCGCCGCCGCTGGCCATCGACGCCGACGGCGAACCCGTGGGCCTGCAGGGCGCGCTGCACCCCGAGGGCATCGCGGGCTGGGCGCTCTGGGGCACCGGTGAATGGGTGGCGCGCCAGGGCCAGGCCCAGCCCGAGCGCGCGCTGCAGTGCCTGCACGCGATCACCCAGCGCTTCACGGGCGAGTTCGCCATCCGGCCCTTCATCCACCAGCAGCCCGAGGCCGTGTGGCCCGTGCTGCAGCGCTGGACGCGCGACCCCAGCGCGCACGTGCGCCGGCTCGCGAGCGAGGGCAGCCGCCCGCGCCTGCCCTGGGGCCTGCGGCTGCAGGCCCTGGTGATCGACCCTTCACCCACGCTGCCGCTGCTGCGCGCGCTGCAGGACGACCCCAGCGCCTACGTGCGCCGCAGCGTGGCCAACCACCTCAACGACATCGCCAAGGACCACCCCGGGCTGGTGGCCGAGTGGGTGCGCGAGCACCGCGCGCGCGCCGGCGCGCAGCGCGAGGCGCTGCTGCGCCATGCGAGCCGCGGCCTCATCAAGGCCGGCCACGCGCCCACGCTCGCGGCCTGGGGGCTGTCGCAGGGGCTGCAGGGCGAGGCCACGCTGGCCATCGCCCCGGCGCGCGTGGCCGTGGGCGGCGCGGTGGCGCTCCAGGCCACGCTGCGCAGCAACGCGCGCGCGCCGCAGACCCTGGTGGTCGACTACGCGGTGCACCACGTGAAGGCCAACGGCGCGAGCGCGCCCAAGGTGTTCAAGGGCTGGAAGCTCGAGCTCGCGCCCGGCGAAGTCCGCGCGCTGCAGAAATCGCATTCGCTGCGCGAGGTCACCACGCGGCGCCTGTACCCGGGCCGCCACGCGGTGGACCTGCTGGTCAACGGCGTGGCCGTGGCCAGCGCCGCGTTCGAGCTCACGGCCTGAGCTGCGGCGGCCGCTTCAGGCGGCGCGCAGGTGGGCATCCACGCCGCGCCGCGGGGCGGGCCCGATGGCCGGCCCCTGCCCCAGGCGGGCCCACATCTGCACCGTGTGGCGCGGCGCCGGCGCACCCAGCAGGTCGTGGATCTCGCGGTAAGGCGCCTGCACCTCGGGGAACTCCTGCAGGGCCTGCGAAATGGGTTGCATGGACAGGCCCTGGGCCGTGGCCGCGAGCTGGGCGCGCACCCAGGCGCGGCCGGCATTGACCTGCGTGATCCGGTCGTTGCCCTCGGTGATCAGCCAGTAGAAGGCCGGCGTGGCCGTCAGGCGGGCGCCGAAGTCGTCGATCTGGCGCGTGATCGTGCGGTCGCCCGGCGCGGGCGCCACGCTGCGGTCGAACAGGCCCACCTGGGTCAGCGCACGCACCAGCGGGTCGTTGAGCGAAATGCCGTCGCGGTGCGCCGCGATCTCCTTCGGGCCGATGCGCAGCACCCGGTAGGACTCGAGCAGCGTGCGCGGCGTGGTGAGTTCGATGCGCCAGGCCTCGAGCGCGATGCGCCGGTGCTGCGCGATGAGCGCCGGTTCATCGCTCGTCACGAAACCCACGCGCATCCCCTGCCCCGCACTGGCCTGCCCGATGGCCCGCTGCGACTCG
The DNA here is from genome assembly GCF_049843535.1 of Hydrogenophaga sp. T2. NCBI lineage: Bacteria > Pseudomonadati > Pseudomonadota > Betaproteobacteria > Burkholderiales > Comamonadaceae > Hydrogenophaga > Hydrogenophaga sp. T2. The sequence goes on from NZ_JBBHZJ010000011.1 coordinate 16,841, forward strand.
GCGCTCGGCACCTGGGGGGCGTAGGCCTCGCGGTTGGTGCGGCGCAGGAACACCTGCGCGAACAGCGGGTCGCGGCGCACGCCGGCATCGGGAATCAGCCGGATGCGGGCGATCGGCCGGTCGTCGACCGCGGCAGGGCCGAACACGCCGTCGGGAAACAGGGCGATGTCCGCGCGCAGGCCCTTTTCGCGCGCGGCCTGGTCGAGCAGCTCGATGAAGGTCCCCTGGCTCATCATCATCTGGCGCGACAGGGGGTCGGTCTGCGGCAGCAGGCGCTCGCGGTCGATGCGCAGCGTGATCTGGTCGGGCACCGAGAGGTCCACCAGCCAGCTCTGCAGGTTGTGCGAATGCGGCGCCAGGATGGCGTGGGCGAGGATCCAGCGCCGCACATCGGGCTCGTCGCCCGGGCCACGCCAGGCGGCCAGGGCCTGCGGGGGCAGCGCACTGCTGCAGCCCGCGACCGGGGCGAGCGCGGCGGCGATGGCGCCACCACCAGCGATGCGCAAGAGGGAACGGCGGTCCATGGAAGGCTCCTGTTGATGCGGTGAGCCGGATTGTGGTGAGCCGCTCACCCATTCACAATTCCATGAATCGGGATACCAGCCATGCATCCATGAATGAGGCCAACTTCAACTGGACACTGATCCGCTCGTTCCTGGCGGCGCTCGACCAGGGCAGCCTGATGGGCGCCGCCCGCGCCCTGAACATGCACCAGCCCACGCTGGGCCGGCACATCGCCGAACTCGAAGCGCAACTGGGCCTGACGCTGTTCGAGCGCACCGGCCGCGGCCTGCTGCCCACGCCCGACGCGACCCGCCTGGCCGACGCCGCGCGCGCCATGGCGGCGGCGGCCGACCAGCTCGGGCGCCAGGCCAGTGGCGCGCAGCGCGTGCTGCCCGGCACGGTGCGCATCGGCGCCAGCCAGCCGGTCGCCTGCGTGCTGCTGCCGCCCATCCTGCAAGGCCTGCGGCTGCAGTGGCCCGACATCCAGGTCGAACTGGTGGTGAGCAACGCGGTGAGCAACCTGCTGCAGCGCGAGGCCGACATCGCGATCCGCATGGTGCGGCCCGACCAGGGCTCGCTCGTGAGCCGCCGCGTGGGCCAGGTGGGCCTGGGCGCCTACGCCCACCAGGACTACCTGCGCCGGCGCGGCACGCCGCGCCAGCCCGCCGACCTGCTGCAACACGAGCTGATCGGCAACGACCGGCAGACCGACATCCTGCGCGGCTTCGCGCAGATGGGGCTGGCGGTCGGGCGCGAGCACTTCGCGCTGCGCACCGACGACCTCATGGCCGGCGAGGCCCTGGTGGCCGCGGGCCTGGGCATCGGCTTCATCGCGCGCTACGCGGCGCGCCAGCGGCCCGGCCTGGTGCAGGTGCTGCCTGGTCTGCCGATCCCGCCACTGCCCGTGTGGCTCGTGGTGCACCGCGAGATCCGCAGCAACCCGCGCATCCGCGCGGTGTGGGACCTGCTCGCGAACGCCCTGCCCGAGGCCCTGGCCTGAAGCCGGCGCGGCATACTGCGGGCACACCACCCAACCCGAGCAGGCCATACCCATGATCCGCGTCCACCACCTCAACCACTCGCGCTCGCAGCGCGTGCTCTGGCTGCTCGAAGAGCTGGGCCTGCCCTATGAGATCGTGCGCTACGAGCGCGACCCCAAGACCATGCTCGCTCCGCCCGAGCTCAAGAAGGTGCACCCGCTCGGCAAGTCGCCCGTGGTCACCGACGGCCCCCTGGTGCTGGCCGAATCGGGCGCGATCATCGAAACCCTGGTGGAGCGCCACGGCCCGCAGCTGCGCCCTGAACCGGGCACGCCCGAGTTCCAGCGCTACCGCTACTGGATGCATTACGCCGAGGGCTCGCTGATGCCGCCGCTGCTGCTCAAGCTGGTGTTCGATCAGGTGGAGAAAGCGCCCCTGATCGTTCGCCCCGTGGCCAAGGCCATCTCGGCCACGGTGAAAGGGCGCTTCATCACGCCCAACCTGCGCACCCACCTCGACTTCCTCGAGGCCGAGCTCGCCAGCTCACCGTGGTTCGCGGGCCCGGCCTTCAGCGCGGCCGACGTGCAGATGAGCTTCCCGATCGAGGCCGCGGCCGCGCGCGGCGGCCTCGACAACAGCCGCCCGCGCCTGATGGACTGGCTGCAGCGCATCCACGACCGCCCGGCCTACCACCGCGCGATCGACAAGGGCGGCCCGTTCGAGCTGTTGGGCTGAGGCGCCGCCCCGCGCACGGCCCGTGCGGCGCTCAGGCGCCGTGGCACTTCTTGAATTTCTGGCCGCTGCCGCACCAGCAGGGGTCGTTGCGGCCGGGTGTGGCTTGCTGGCGCAGCGGCTGCACGCGCGGCCCCAGGCTGCGCCAGATGCGGTGCAGGTCGTACACCGCCCACAGGGCCGCCGCGAACTCGTCGATGCGCGCTTCGCTCACGCTGGGCGGGGCCTGCTCGTCGTGCAGGTTCACCGAGGGCTTGCCCGTGTCGTCCTGGGTGAGCACGTCGATGGTGTCGAGCGCTTCTTCGATCCACTGCGCGGTTTCGCGGTCGCGCGGCAGGGCCCAGTCGTCGTCCCACTGCTCGACCACGAACAGGAAGCCCAGCGCCCACACCTGGCCGTAGGACGGCACGGGCTGGTCGGCGGGCGGGCGCTCGGCCTCGGGCAGCGCAGCGAGCGCGCCGCGCACGTCCATCACCTCGGGGTGGTAGCTGCGCTCGTCGTCGAGGCCTTGCACCTCGGTGGCCAGGGCCTGGCGCACCTCGGCCTCACGCCTCGCCCACAGCGCCATGAAGCGCTCGTAGGCCGCGGTGTTCGGAAAGTGCGTGCCCTCGGCCTGCGGCAGCGTGGGCAGATCGCCCGTGCCGAGCAGCAGGGGCAGCCATTCCGAGGCCGGCACCGGCCGGCGCGTGCAGACCAGCGCGGCCATGGCCCCTTCGAGGAACTCCCATTCGGGCACCTCGTCGTCGCGCGTGCGCAGCTCGTCGAGCAGCGTGTCGAGTTCTTCGAAGTCGGCGCCTTGCAGCGGCGCGCCAGGGTCTTGGCTCATGGGGACGGTGGGCCGGGCGGCGGCAAAAGGCCGCCAGTGTAGTGCGCCGCCCCCGGCGGCGGCGGTCAGTGCGGGCGCGGCGGCTGACCGGTGAGGCCGAAGGCCAGCGTGGCCAGCGGCGTGGGCGCGGGCGCTTCGCGGGCCTGCTCGCGGCGCGCGCGCACGTCGCGCCGTTCGGCCCGCGGTGCCGCGGGTCGCCAGGCGTTCTGCAGCAACTGCCAGCTGGCCGGCGGCACCTTCATCGAATCCGGTTCGTCCATGAGGATGGGAAACATGGTCGGCTCCACGCAGGCGGATGGGCAGGAACCCGGACCGCTCGGCCTGCCACGCGCGGCGGGGTGTGCAAGCCATTGTTCGGACCGGCCCCCGGCTGGCAAATAATGCCCAGGCACCATTTCGCGCCCAAGCCGATCCCCCACCCAGGGCCCCACGATGCTCGAACGACTCAATGCCCTCTACCCCGTCCGCTACACGGCGCTCGCCGTGTGCGCCGTGATCGCCTTGCTGAGCCTGTTCACGTGGGTGGCCTTCGGCGTCGGCGGCGGCTGGTTCCTGCTGTTCGGGGCGCTCACCGCGCTGGGCGTGTGGGACCTGCGCCAGACGCGCAAGGCGGTGCTGCGCAACTACCCGGTGATCGGGCACCTGCGCTTCATGCTCGAGTACGTGCGGCCCGAGATCCGGCAGTACTTCATCGAAAGCGACACCGAGGCCCAGCCCTTCTCGCGCAGCCAGCGCAGCCTGGTCTACGCGCGCGCCAAGGGCGAGACCGACAAGCGCCCCTTCGGCTCGCAGCGCGACATGAAGGCCAACGGCCACGAGTGGATCAACCACTCGATCGCGCCCACCGTGCTGCCCACGCACGACTTCCGCATCACCATCGGCGGACCCGATTGCAGCCAGCCCTACGAGGCCAGCGTCTTCAACATCTCGGCCATGAGCTTCGGCGCGCTGTCGGCCAACGCGATCCAGGCGCTCAACGCGGGCGCGGCGCGCGGCCGCTTCGCGCACGACACCGGCGAGGGCTCGATCTCGGCATGGCACCGCCTGCACGGCGGCGACCTGATCTGGGAGATCGGCTCGGGCTACTTCGGCTGCCGCAGCGACGACGGCCGCTTCAGCGAGGAGAAGTTCGTGGCCAACGCACTCGATCCGCAGGTGAAGATGATCGAGCTCAAGCTGAGCCAGGGCGCCAAGCCCGGCCACGGCGGCGTGCTGCCCGGCGCCAAGGTGACGGCCGAAATCGCGGCCGCGCGCGGCGTGCCCGAGGGCGTGGACTGCGTCTCGCCCGCCGCGCACAGCGCCTTCGGCACGCCGCTGGAAATGCTCGCCTTCATCGCGCGGCTTCGCCAGCTCTCGGGCGGCAAGCCCGTGGGCTTCAAGCTGTGCATCGGCCACCCCTGGGAGTGGTTCGCAATCGTCAAGGCAATGCTCAAGACCGGCATCACGCCCGACTTCATCGTGGTCGACGGTGCCGAGGGCGGCACTGGCGCGGCGCCGCTGGAGTTCATCGACCACGTGGGCGCGCCGCTGCAGGAAGGCCTGCGCCTGGTGCACAACACGCTGGTGGGCGTGAACCTGCGCGAGCGCATCCGCGTGGGCTGTGCGGGCAAGGTGGTGAGCGCCTTCGACATCGCGCGCGCGCTGGCCATCGGCGCCGACTGGTGCAACAGCGCGCGCGGCTTCATGTTCGCGCTCGGTTGCATCCAGGCGCAGAGCTGCCACACCGGCCAGTGCCCCACGGGCGTGACCACCCAGGACCCGCTGCGCCAGCAGGCGCTGGTGGTGCCCGACAAGGCCGAGCGCGTGTGGCGCTTTCACCAGAACACGCTGCGCGCGCTGCAGGAACTGGTACAGGCTGCGGGCCTGCGCCACCCGGGCGAGATCACGGCCCAGCACCTGGTGCGGCGCGTGAGCGACAACGAGGTGCGCCTGCTCGCCAACCTGCTGCCCACCACGGCGCCGGGCGCGCTGCTCGATGACGACCCCGAGGGCGAGCACGCGGTGTTCACCACCTGGTGGCGGCGCGCGAGCGCCGAGAGCTTCTCGCTGCCGGCCTGAGCGCACGAGGCGTCGCGCGCGCGACGCTCAGATGCGCGAGCCGTCTTCGAGGAAGCGCTCTTCGCGCTCGAGCACACCCTGTGCGTTGTACCGCTTGCGCCGCAGCAGCAGGCCGCGCTCGCCGTGTTCGTCTTCGCGCAGCAGCACGCCGTCTTCGCTGAAGTACTTCTGCCAGCCCCAGAGGCGGCCGTTGCGCTCGGTGTTCACGGCCGCGGGGCGGCCGTTGTCCCAGAAGCTCTCGGTGGTGCGCTCCTGGTCGCGGCCCTCGCGGCGGGTCTGCTGGCGCAGCTTGGGCTGGCCATTGAGGTACCACTGCTGCACGCGCTGCTCGTAGCCCTCGGCCCAGTGCGTTTCCTGCGTCAGCTGGCCGCTCTCGTGCCATTCGCGCGCCACGCCTTCGCGCCCGCCCGGGCCGTTGGGGTCGCGTTCGATGAAATCGGTTTCGGAGCGCGGCCTGCCCGAGGCGTAGTAGACGCGCTTGACGCGGCGGCCTTCGCGCAGGGTTTCGTCGCGCACCAGCCGGCCTTCGCGATCGAGCACGGTCTGCCGCTGCAACTGCCCCTGCAGGTGGCTCACGCTGCCGGAGGGCTTGCCCGGTTCGCGGTACAGCGTGGCCTCGGCCGCGCGGCCCGCATGGCCGCAGACCTCGCGGTCCTGCGGCACCAAGGACACCGGCGCGCAACGCAGCTCGCTGAGCGTGCCGTCGGCGAGGTAGCCGATGCTCAGCAGCGTGCGGCGATCGGCCACGAAGCGCAGGGTCTGCAGGTACCCGGCCTCGGCAAAGGTCTTCTGCACGCCCACGGCGCTGCCGTCGTGGAGGTTTTCTTCCTGGCGCAGCGTGCCGCGCGCGTCGAAGGTGCGGGCCACACCGTGGCGGTTGCCGCGTTCGTTCACGCTGAACTCGCGCCGCTCGCCGTCGGCCGTCACCACCACCACCGGGCCCACGAAGCGGCCGTCGCGCAGCGTCTGCTCGCGCAGGCGCACCATGCCGTCGTCGTCGGTGCAGCGCATCACGCCGCTCTTGCCCGCGGTGGTGTGGCCGTTGTTGGGGTTCACGCTTTCGCCGTTGAGCTCGCAGCGCGGCACGGCCTGCGCGGGCGGGCCGCTGAGCGCGGCCGCCAGGGCCACCAGGGCGAACACCGGTTCACGGCGCATGCACGGGCTCCTTCCATTCGCGGCACACGGTCGCGCCCAGGCGCGACAGGCGCCTGGCCATGCACAGCACGGCGTCGTCCTTGCTCACCAGCGTGGCGCGGTGCGCCGAGGCGAGGTCGATGAACTTCTGGTCGTCGGCGTCCTTGCAGGTGTAGGCCGACTTGGGCGCCTCGGGCACCAGGCGCGCGCAGCGGTCGAAGGCCTCGAGCACGGCCTGCGCGGGCCGCGCCTGCGCTTGGAGGCGGCGCGCGATCTGCGGGTAGGCGAGCACGCGCACGAGTTCTTCACGCATGGCGGCCGTGGCCAGCCAGGTGCCGGGCTGCGCCTCGATGCGCGCGCGCAGGGGTGCGGTCGCGGGGTCGTCGAAGACGAAGAGATCGAGGGCGATGTTGGTGTCGAGCACCAGGGCGGTGTCGATGACCATGTCAGGCTTGCGCGGGCGGCCGCGGCGCGCGCGCCACGAGGTCGAAGCGGAACAGCCGGCATTCGATGGGGCCGTTCCACAGCGGCACGCGGCGCGACTCCTTGAAGCGCATCTTGCCGGGCAGCTTGAAATCGGGCGTGAGCAACCACGCGCTCCAGCCCGCGTAGTGGGTCTTCCAGTGCGCGGCGAGGCGGTTGAAGAAATCGCTGCCGTCGCTGCCGTCGGCCATCTGCGCGCTTTCGCGGCCCTGGCCTGCGGCGGCGGGCCGCGGCGCGCCCACGGTGAAGGTGCGGGGCGCGCGTGGCGCCATGCGCTGCGCGCGCGCGGCCGCGTTTTCCCCGGCCACGCCGGCGGCCGCGATGCGCTCGCCATAGGGTGGGTTGAGCAGCAGCACGCCGGGGCGCGCGGTGGGCGGCGTGCGCTGCAAGGCGTCACCGCCGCGCAGTTCGACCGCATGGGCGACGCCTGCGCGCTCGGCGTTGCGCTGCGCGAAGTCGACCATGCGAAAGGACACGTCGCTGCCGAACACGATGGGCGCGTGGCCCGCGGGCCATTCGCGCTGCTGCGCCACCGCGTCGGCCTTGAGGGCCTGCCACACGTGGGCCTGAAAGGGCAGCAGGCGTTCGAAGGCGAAGCGCCGGCGCAGGCCGGGTGCGATGTGGAGCGCGATCTGGGCGGCCTCGATCACCACCGTGCCGCTGCCACAGCAGGGGTCGTAGAGCGGCGCGATGGCGTCCAGCGGCTGGTCGGCGCTGGCGTCCCAGCCGGTGGCGGCGATCATGGCCGCGGCCAGGGTCTCTTTCAGCGGCGCATCGCCCTTGTCTTCGCGCCAGCCGCGCTTGAACAGCGGCTCGCCCGTGGTGTCGATGTAGAGCGTGAGGGTCTCGGCCGTGAGGTGGCCGAACAGGCGCACGTCGGGGCGCTGCGTGTCCACGCTGGGGCGTTCACCGCGCTTGTCGCGGAAGCGGTCGCAGACCGCGTCCTTGAGCTTGAGCGCCGCGAAGTTCAGGCTCTGCAGCGGGCTGTGCTGGGCCGTGAGCTCGACCTTGATGGTCTGCTGCGGCGTGAACCAGATCTCCCAGGCCACGTCCATGGCCGCGTCGTACAGGTCGCGCTCGTCGCGGTAGGGGCCGTGCCACAGGCGCACCAGCACGCGCTGCGCGAGCCGGCTGTGCAGGTTCAGGCGCAGCGCATCGCGCCACGAGGCTTCGAGCGAGACGCCGCCGCGCGAGCGCTGCAGTTGCCCGACACCGGTGATGCGCTGCACCTCGGCGGCGAGGAAGTCCTCGACGCCGGCGGCGCAAGGCAGAAAGAGCTGTAGCTGGTTCACAGGGATTTGCGCAGGTTCGCGGGGGCGATGCGCATGGCTTCGCGGTACTTGGCCACGGTGCGGCGCGCGCACTCGATGCCCTGCTCCTTGAGCAGGTCGGACAGCTGGTTGTCCGACAGCGGCTTGCTGGCCTCTTCGGCGGCAATGAACTGCTTGAGCAGCGCGCGCACCGCGGTGCTCGAGGCGTTGCCGCCGGTTTCGGTGCCCAGCGAGGAGCCGAAGAAGTACTTGAGCTCGTAGGTGCCGAAGGGCGTGGCCATGTACTTCGCGGTGGTCACGCGGCTGATGGTGGATTCGTGCAGGCCGAGCTCGTCGGCGATCTCGCGCAGCACCAGCGGGCGCATGGCGAGCTCGCCGTGCATGAAGAAGTTGCGCTGGCGTTCGACGATGGCGCTGGACACGCGCAGGATGGTGTCGAAGCGCTGCTGGATGTTCTTGATGAACCAGCGCGCTTCCTGCAGCCGCTGCTGCATGGCCGCATGGCCGCCTTCGCCGCCGCTGTCGCGCCCGCCGCGGTTCTGCCGCAGGGCGTTGGCGTAGACGTCGTGCACGCGCAATCGCGGCATCACGTCGGGGTTGAGGATGACCTTGAAGCCGCGGCCCGCGCGCGTGACGATCACGTCCGGCACGACGATGTTGCGCTCGACGTCGACGAAGCGCCGGCCGGGCTTGGGTTCGAGCCGCGCGATCAGCGCGAGCGCGGCGCGCACGGTCTCGTCGTCGAGCCGGCAGGCGCTGCACAGCTTGCGGATGTCGCGCTTGGCCACGAGCTCGAGCGGCTGGCCGCACAGCGCGAGCGCGGCGCGCGCCTCGGGCGTGTTGCGCAGCTCCAGGATCTGCAGCCGCAGGCATTCCGCGAGGTCGCGCGCGCCCACGCCGGGCGGGTCCATGTGCTGCAGCCACTGCAGCGCGGTGCGCAACTGCTGCTCGGCGGCCTCGCGCGCTTCGAGCGCGGCCTCGGGGTCGTCGGGCAAGGGACGGCCCAGCAGTTGCAGGAACGCGGGCACCAGGGCCTCGAGGCTGTCGTCGAGGTAGCCGTCGTCGTTGAGCGATTCGATCAGGAAGACCAGGGCCGCGCGGTCTTCGTCGCCCAGGCGCATGCAGCGCGCCTGTTCGTGCAGGTGGTCCTGCAGCGAGACCTGCGAGCGCGCGAGCTCGGCCGCGCTCGCGGTCTCGTCGTCGTCGCCGCTGCCGCTGGTGCGCGCGGGCGCGTCACCGCCCCACTCGCTGTCGTCGGGCGCGATCTCCACCGAGCCGTCGCCCTCCCAGCTTTCTTCGACCGGGCTCGCGCCGTCCAGGCGCGCCTCGAGCGCGTCGGCATCGCCCGCGTCGGCGCTGTCGGCCACCGCCTCGCCGGTGCCGGCCGTGGCCACCGAAGCCGCGTCGGCGATCTGCTCGCCCGCGCTCACCGGCGCGTCGGCCGCGCCGTCGACGCCGAAGGCCTCGCGTTCGCTGCCGTCCTCGCTGCGCTCCAGAAAGGGGTTTTCGTCGAGCATCTGCTCGACCTCCTGCGCCATCTCCAGCGTGGACAACTGCAGCAGGCGGATCGACTGCTGCAGCTGGGGCGTGAGCGCCAGGTGCTGGGAGACGCGCAGCGACAGGCTCTGCTTCATCACATCTTGAAGTGTTCGCCGAGGTACACGCGGCGCACGTCCGCGTTCTCGACGATCTCCGACGGCGTGCCGCTGGTGAGCACGTGGCCGTCGTTGATGATGTAGGCCCGGTCGCAGATGCCCAGGGTCTCGCGCACGTTGTGGTCGGTGATGAGCACGCCGATGCCGCGCGACTTGAGGAAACCGATGATGCGCTGGATCTCGATCACCGCGATCGGGTCGATGCCCGCGAAGGGCTCGTCGAGCAGGATGAAGCGCGGGCTGGTGGCCAGGGCGCGCGCGATCTCGACGCGGCGGCGCTCGCCGCCCGAGAGCGCGGGCGCGGGCGAATCGCGCAGGTGCTCGACGTGCAGGTCGCGCAGCAGCGCGTCCAAGCGCTGTTCGATCGCGGCGCTGCCCAGCGCGCGACCGCGTTCGTCTTCCTGCAGCTCGAGCACGGCGCGCACGTTCTGCGCCACGGTGAGCTTGCGGAAGATCGAGGCTTCCTGCGGCAGGTAGCCCAGGCCCAGACGCGCGCGGCGGTGAATGGGCAGCCGTTCGATGGGCTGGCCATCGAGCAGGATCTGCCCGCCATCGGCGCGCAGCAGGCCCACGAGCATGTAGAACGAGGTGGTCTTGCCCGCGCCGTTGGGGCCCAGCAGGCCCACGACCTCACCCTTGTCGACCGAGAGCGACACGTCCTTGACCACCAGGCGGCTGCCATAGGCCTTCTTGAGGCCGCGCGCCTGCAGGCGGCTGGCGCCCCCGGGGATGAACTCGGTGGGCGCGAAATCGGAGACCGGCGAAGCCCCCCTCACGGACGGGCCCCTCCCATCGAGCCCGAGGGCCGCAGCGGTGTGCTCGAAGCCGGCGGCGTGGGCACGGCGCCCGGCTCGCCGGGGCGCGGCATGGGCGTGAGCGTGGCGCGCACGCGGCCACCCAGCGTGCCCGTGGTGTTGCCGCCGCCGGGGTTGCCGTCGACGGTGAAGACCTCGTTGCGGTTGTCGTACACGATCACGTTGCCCCGGGTCTCGTCATTGAGTTGCGTGCCCAGGTAGCGGCGCATCACGGCGTCGCCGATGAAGCGCACGGTGTCGGCACGGCTGTCGTACTCGATGCGCTTGCCCTCGCCTTCGATGAACTCGTTGACCCCTTCGCGCTTTTGCTTGAAGTAGCCCGGGCTGCCCTGCACGATGCCGAACTGGTTGCCCTGCGCGTCCTGCCGCACCTCGACCTGCGCGCCGCGGATCACGATGGTGCCTTTGGTGATCACCACGTTGCCCGTGAAGATGCTGACCTGCCGTGCGTCGTCGTAACGCAGGTTGTCGGCCTCGGCGTTGAGCGGCTTGAGCCGGTCGGCCTGCTCGGCGTGCGCGGCCACGCCGCAAACGGCCAGGCCTGCGGCGAGCAGGGCGGCGGACAGGGGGTGGGAGCGTGGGCGGCGGGGCATATGGAGGGCACGAAACTTGCATGCCATTCTAAACACCCCGGTGCGCCGATCGCCGGGCCAGGGCGACCCGGCGCGAGACTTTTTTGCCGCCGGCCTCAGCCTTTGCGCACGTTGGCGATCAGCGCGTTGGCGACCACCAGCGTGTTGGGGCCCTGGCCGGGCACGGTGAAGCGGCCCGCCACGCCCAGGGCGGGCGTGCCTTCGACGGCATAGGCGTCCTGCAGGGCGGCGGCGCGCGAGGCCTTGGTCATCACGGCGCCGCTGTTGAAGGTCTCGGTGAACTTGGCGCGGTCCACGCCCTGGCGCACCACCCAGTCGGTGATGGGGCCGTCGGTGGTCAGGGGCAGGCGATCGACGTGGATGGCCTTGAACACCGCGGCGTGCAGGCGGCCCACCAGACCCATGGATTCGAGCGTGTAGTACAGCTTCTGCATGGGCACGAAGGCCGGCGAGAAGGCCACGGGCGTGCGGCGCAGCACCACGTCGGCGGGCAGGCGCTTCTCCCAGTCTTCGAGCAGCGGCTCGAAGTTGAAGCAGTGCACGCAGGAGTAGGCGAAGAACTCCACCACCTCGATCTTGCCGGCGGGCGTGTCGACCGGCGCCGGCTTGGGCAGGCGCTGGTACTCGGTGCCCTCGCGCGGGGCGACGCGCTGGGCGAATGCGGGCAGCGCAGCCCCGCTGGCCAGCAGGGAAAGGGTGAAATCGCGGCGGTACATGGAAGAAGAACTCCGTCGTTGGGAACGAGCGCTTGGGCAGGGCTGGCGGGGGAAAGTTCCCGCGCGCCCCGCGCCGCCTCAGCGTTGCACGCGCACCAGCGCGGCGTCGACCTTGTTGACCTGCAGCTGCTCGATCGTGAGGTCGGCCAGCGCCTTCTGCGCGAACGGGCCCACGCGCACGCGGTACACGGTGCGCCCGTTCTGCTCGCGCTCGTCGATGTTGGCCGAGATGCCCAGCATGGCCAGGCGCGCGCGCTGGGCCTCGGCGTCGTCGGGGCTGCGGAAGGCGCCGGCCTGCACGAAGTAGGTGAAGGGGTCGGCGCCCACGCCGGCGTCACCGCCCGCGGCGGGGGCTGCGGCACCGGCCTTGGGCGCGGCGGCAGCGGCCGGCGCAGTCGCGGGTGCGGGTGCGGCCGCCGGTTGCTGGGCCAGGCGTGAATTCACGAGGTCGCCCAGCGGGTCCTTGGAGGCGTTGGTGTTGGGCGGCAGGGGCCGGCCATCGGCGGGCGGCACCGAGATCGCGCCTTCGCTGCCCGGTGTGGTGACCGGCGGCGGGGTGGGCGCACCGCTGGCCGCGGGCATGCCGCTGATGCTGCGGTTGGGGTTCCAGCCCTTGTTGCGCTCGGCTTCCTTGGCGTCGTCTTCGGCGCTGCGCGTGAGGCCGCGGTCGACGAAGGGCACCGGCACGCGCGTGACGTACACGGCCACCGCGAGCGCCGCGGCCAGGCCCACGAGCAGGCCGATCGCCAGGCCGATCAGCGTGCCACCCAGGCTGCTGCTGCGGGATTTGGAGGAGGCGGATTTCTTCATGGGGCTCGCGGGCAACTACATCTTCTGCGGGGCGCTCACGCCCAGCACGGCCAGGCCATTGTGCAGCACGCGTGCGGTGGCCGCGACCAGCGCCAGCCGCGCGCGTTTGACGCGCTCATCATCGACCAGGATGCGCTCGGCGTCGTAGTAACTGTGGTAACTCGCGGCAAGCTCGCGCAGGTAGAAGGTGACGTCGTGCGGCGCGAAATCGCGCGCAGCGGCACTGAGCATCTCGGGGTACTTGGCGAGCTGGCGCATCAGCGCCTGCGCGGGCGCGCTGTCGAGCGGCGACAGGTCGGCCTCGACCAGCGTGGCGACGTCGCCGCCCCAACCCGCGAGCACCGAGCAGATGCGCGCGTGCGCGTACTGCACGTAGTACACAGGGTTGTCGTTGTTCTGCTGCACGGCCAGGTCGACGTCGAAGGTGTATTCGGTGTCGGGCTTGCGGCTGAGCAGGAAGAAGCGCACCGCGTCCTTGCTGGTCCATTCGATCAGGTCGCGCAGCGTCACGTAGCTGCCGGCGCGCTTGCTGATCTTCACCTCCTGGCCGCCGCGCACCACGCGCACCATGGTGTGCAACACGTAGTCGGGGTAGCCCTGGGGAATGCCCACGTCGGCGGCCTGCAGGCCGGCGCGCACGCGCGCGATGGTGCCGTGGTGGTCGGTGCCCTGGATGTTCACCACCTTGGTGAAGCCGCGCTCCCACTTGGCGATGTGGTAGGCCACGTCGGGCACGAAGTAGGTGTACGAGCCATCGGACTTGCGCATCACGCGGTCCTTGTCGTCGCCGTAGTCGGTGCTGCGCAGCCACAGCGCGCCGTCCTGCTCGTAGGTCTTGCCGTTGGCGATCAGCTTGTTCACCGCGGCCTCGACGCGCCCGCTGGTGTACAGGCTGGACTCGAGGTAGTAGTGGTCGAACTTGACCGCGAAGGCCTGCAGGTCGAGGTCCTGCTCGTGGCGCAGGTAGGCCACGGCGAACTGGCGGATGCCGTCGAGGTCGTTGGCGTCGCCGCTGGCGGTGAAGGCGCGGTCGTCGGCCTGCACGGTCTTCTTCGCGAGGAAGTCGTTGGCGATGTCCTGGATGTAGTCGCCGTTGTAGGCCGCTTCGGGCCAGCCCGCGTCACCCGGCTTGAGGCCCTGGGCGCGCAGCTGCGTGGAGGTGGCCAGGGTGTTGATCTGCACGCCCGCGTCGTTGTAATAGAACTCGCGGTGCACGCGCCAGCCCTGCGTCTCGTAGAGGTTGCAGATGGCGTCGCCGAGCGCGGCCTGGCGGCCGTGGCCCACGTGCAGCGGGCCCGTGGGGTTGGCGGACACGAACTCCACCATCAGGCGCTGGCCGTTGTCGGGCTGGCGGCCGTAGTGCGCGCCCGCGCCCAGCACCTCGCGCACCACCTGCTGCTTGGCCTCGGGCTTGAGGCGGATGTTGATGAAGCCCGGGCCGGCGATCTCGATCGCCTCGACCCAGCGCTCGTAGGGCGGCTGCGCGAGCAGCGCGGCGCGCAGCTGCTCGCCCACGGCGCGCGGGTTGAGCTTGAGCGGCTTGGCCAGCTGCATGGCCGCGGTGACGGCGAAGTCGCCGTGCGCGGCCACCTTGGGCGACTCGAACGCGGCCTTCGCGCCCGCGCCGGGGCTGATTTTTTCCAGCTCGGCGGCCAGCGCGGCGAGCAGGTCTTGTTGGATCTGGAGCATCGCGGGATTTTAGGCGGCGGCCAGGGGTGCCAGCCGCTCGCGCGCCGCGGCCTTAACAGCGGTCGTCAGGCGCTGCGCCGACGGCGGCTCGTGCGCCCAGTGCTGCCAGTACAGCGCCACGTCCACCGTGGCACCAGGCAGCAGCTCGGTCAGCGTGGGGTGCTTGGGCAGGTGCTGCTCCGGCACCATGCCCCAGCCCAGGCCGAGCTCGATCGCGGTCTCGAACGACTCCACCGCGGGCACGTAGTGGCGCGGGTAGGCGGGCTGCTTCAGGCCGATGTGCTGCTCGAGAAAGGCGTCCTGCAGCGCGTCCTTGCGGTTGAAGATCACCGCGGGCTGGGCCAGCAGCTTGTGCGGCGACAACGCGCCGCGCGGCGTGCGGCAGCGCTGCACCACCGCGGCCGAAGCCACGCAGTGGTAGCGCATCACGCCCAGCGGCTCGGCCACGCAGCCGCGCATGGCGTCGGCGCGCGTGGTCACGCAGCCCATCACGTCGCCGCGCTTGAGGGCGTCGTGCGTGTGGTCCTGGTCGTCGATGACGATCTCGAGCAAGAGGCGCTGGCGCGCCAGCAGCGGCGCCACGCCGGGCAGGAACCAGCTCGACACCGAATCGGCGTTGATCGCCACCGACAGGCTCTGCCAGCGCTCGCCCGCGCGCGCCTCGCCGCCGCGCAGACCGGCCAGCAGGTCGGCCTCCATCAGGCGCACCTGCTTCACGTGGCCCAGCAGGGCCTGGCCCGCGGGCGTGGCGCGCACCCGCTTGCCGCGCACCAGCAGGCGCTGGCCCAACTGGTCCTCGAGCGACTTGATGCGCAGCGAGACCGCCGCGAGCGTGAGCTTGAGCGCCTGGGCGGCCGGGCCGAAGCCGCCGTGCTCCACCACGGCGGCCAGGGCTTCGAGTTGGCGGGGATCGAGCATTTGCTTAAAAAGGAATTGAGCGAATGGAGTTCGAATCAACTCGATTAAACACCAGCCCGGTTTGCGGCACCATGCGACCCGCTGTCACCCCTTGTTCCCCGCCGACCCGTTTCCCCGCGCGAGCCGATCATGACCCTGAGCTTTCCCGTTTTCTCCGCCGGCATGGTGCTGAGCCTGTCCCTGATCATGGCCATCGGCCCGCAGAACGCGCACGTGCTGCGCATGGGCCTGCAGCGCCAGCACCTGTGGCTCACGGTGGCGGTCTGCGCGCTGGCCGACATCGTGCTGATCGCGCTCGGCGTGCTCGGCCTGGCCCAGCTGGGCGGTCTGTCGGACAAGCTGCAGGGTGCGCTGATCGGCGCGGGCGTGCTGTTCCTGGGCGTGTACGGCTGGCAGGCCTTCCAGCGCTTCCGCTCCCCCGCGCCGCGCAGCGCCGACGGCCAGCCGCTCGCGCCGCCGCCCACCTCGCGCAAGCAGGCCGTGCTCTCGGCGCTCGCGTTCTCGTGGCTCAACCCGCACGCCTGGCTCGACACCGCCGTGCTGATCGGCACCGCCTCGCTGGCCTATGGCCCCGCGAGCGAGGTCTTCGGCCTGGGCGCGGCCACCGGCTCGGTGATCTGGTTCACCGTGCTCGGCACGGCGGCCTTCTGGATGGGCCGCCGGCTCAACTCGCTGCACCTGTGGCGCCTGCTCGACGGCCTGGTGGCGCTGATGATGTGGGGCACCGCGGCCTGGTTGCTCGCCAGCCTGTTCTGAACCCTGCGCGCGGCCGCTTCAGCCGCGCCAGTAGTCGCTGCGGCCGTACTCGTGCTTGAGGAAGTCGATCCACAGGCGCACCCGCAGCGCCAGGTGCTTGCGCTGCGGAAACAGCGCGTAGATGCCGTTGGGCGGCGCCGCGAAGGCGTCGAGCACGCTCACCAGGCGACCGGCGCGGATGTCGGCCTCCACTTCCCAGGTGCTGCGCCAGGCCAGGCCCAGGCCGGCCAGGCACCACTCGTGCAGCACCTGGCCGTCGCTGCAGTCCATCGGGCCCGAAGGGCGCAGGTAGTGCACCTCGCGCTGACCCGCTTCGCCGCCCTCCACCGGCAATGAGAACGCCCAGCCGCGGGTCTGCGAGGCGTCGCTGGAGAGCGTGAGGCAGTCGTGCCGGGCCAGCTCGGCGGGCAGCGCGGGCGTGCCGCGGCGCTGCAGGTAGGCCGGCGCGGCCACGCAGAGCCGGCGGTTGTCGGCCAGGCGCAGGCTCACCAGCGAGGAGTCGGGCAGGTCGCCCACGCGCACCGCGCAGTCGTAGCCTTCACCGGCCACGTCCACCACGCGGTCGGACAGGTTGAGCGAGACCGTGACCTCGGGATGCAGTTCGCGAAAGCGCGGCACCAGCGGCGCCACGTGGCGCCGGCCGAAGCCCGCGGGTGCGGTGATGCGCAGGTGGCCGCTGGCCTTCACGCCGCCCGCGCTCACGCTGGCTTCGGCGTTGGCGAGGTCGGTCAGCAGGCGCTGGCAGTCTTCGAGGAAGGCGCTGCCCTCGTGCGTGAGTGAGATGCGCCGCGTGGTGCGCACCAGCAGCTTCACGCCCAGCCGGGCCTCGAGCGCGTCGAGCCGGCGGCCGATGATGGCGGGCGCCACCGATTCGGCGCGCGCTGCCGCCGTGAGGCTGCCGCGGCTGGCCACGGAGACGAAGGTTTCGAGCTGTTTGAGTTTGTCCATGGCGTCGGGTGGCGCAGATTACACCCAAAAAAGTCATGGATAAATGGCGCGAGGCGCCATCAATGATTTTCGAAGTCAGCAATAGAGTACGCCCCATGCCCAAACCCCAGGCCGTGCTCTTCGACGCCTACGGCACGCTGTTCGACGTGTACAGCGTGGGCCTGCGCGCGGAACAGCTGTTCCCCGGTCGCGGCGCACGGCTCGCGGTGCTCTGGCGCGAGCGCCAGATCGACTACTCGCGCCTGGTGACCATGAGCGGCGACCCCGCGCGCCACCGCCCGTTCTGGGAGCTCACCGAGCGCGCGCTGCGCTACGCCATCCAGGCGCTGGTGCCGCAGGCCGCCGACGACTGGGACGCCTACGCCCCGGCCGCGGCCAGCCTCATGAACCAGTACCGCCACCTCTCGGCCTTTCCGGAGAACCGCGAGGTGATCCAGGGGCTGCGGCTGCAGGGCGTGACCACCGGCATCCTGTCGAACGGCGACCCCGAGATGCTGGGCATCGCGCTGCGCAGCGCCGGGCTCGACGGCCTGCTCGACCCCGTGATCAGCGCCGAGGACGCGCGCGCCTACAAGGTCTCGCCCCAGCTGTACGCGCTGGGCGAACTGGCCACGGGCCTGCCGCGTTCGCAGATCCTGTTCGTGAGCAGCAACGCCTGGGACGTGCTTGGCGCCACCTGGTTCGGCTACCAGACGCTGTGGGTCAACCGCGCCAACCTGCCCTTCGAACAGCTCGACACCCAGCCCACCGCGATCGGGACCAACCTGCGTGCGGTGCTCGATTTCTTCTGATCCCCTTTTCTTCATCGCCTCCGGAGCCTTTGCATGACGAACCGCACCACGATCCACAGCCTGCAGGTCGACACCGCGCTGCACGACTTCATCAACGCCGAGGTGCTGCCCGGCACCGGCGTCGCGCCCGCCGCGTTCTGGCAGGGCTTCGACACGCTGGTGCGCGCACTGGCGCCCAAGAACGCCGCGCTGCTGTCCGAACGCGACCGCCTGCAGGCCGAGCTCGACACCTGGCACAGCGCCAACCCCGGCCCGGTGCGCGACATGGCGGCCTACCGCAAGTTCCTTGAAACCATCGGCTACCTCGTGCCCGACCCGGGCAAGGTCAAGGCCACCACGAAGAACGTGGACGACGAACTCGCGGTGCAGGCCGGCCCGCAGCTGGTGGTGCCGATCCTGAACGCGCGCTACGCGCTCAATGCGGCCAATGCGCGCTGGGGCTCGCTCTACGACGCGCTCTACGGCACCGACGCGATCGCCGAAGAAAAAGGCACCGAGAAGGTCGGCCCCAAGGGCGGCTACAACCCCAAGCGCGGCGCCAAGGTCATCGAGTACGCGCGTTACGTGCTCGATCGCACGGCGCCGCTGAAGAAAGGCTCGCACGTGGGCTCGCGCGGCTATCGCGTGAAGGACGGCGAGCTCGTGGTCACGCTGGCCGACGGCAAGACCAGCAAGCTCGAAGACGCTTCGCAATTCATCGGCTACCAGGGCGAGGCCAAGGCCCCGAGCGCGGTGCTGCTGCAGCACAACGGCCTGCACCTGGAGATCCAGATCCGCCCCGACACCCCGATCGGCAAGACCGACCCCGCGGGCGTGAGCGACCTGGTGGTCGAGGCCGCGCTGTCCACCATCCTCGACCTCGAGGACTCGGTGGCTGCGGTGGACGCCGAAGACAAGCTGCTGGCCTACCGCAACTGGCTGGGCATCCTCAAGGGCACGCTGACCGAGTCGTTCGAGAAGGGCGGCCGGGTGATGACGCGCGGCCTCAACGGCGACCGCGAGTACACCGCCCCGAACGGCAAGAAGACGGTGCGCCTGCACGGCCGCTCGCTGCTGTTCGTGCGCAACGTGGGCCACCTGATGACCAACCCCGCGATCCTCTGGGGCCCCGACGCGCAGGAGATCCCCGAGGGCATCATGGACGCGGTCATCACCACCGCGATCGCGATCCACGACCTGAAGAAGGACAAGAAGCACCCGCTGCGCAACTCGCGCAAGGGCTCGGTCTACATCGTCAAGCCCAAGATGCACGGCCCGCGCGAGGTGGCTTTTGCGGCCGAGCTGTTCGGCCGCGTCGAGCAGCTGCTGGGCCTGCCGCAGGCCACGGTGAAGCTGGGCATCATGGACGAGGAGCGCCGCACCTCGGTCAACCTCAAGGCCTGCATTGCCGCCGCCGCCGACCGCGTGGCCTTCATCAACACCGGCTTCCTCGACCGCACCGGCGACGAGATGCACACCGCCATGCTGGCCGGCCCCATGGTGCGCAAGGGCGACATGAAGAGCAGCGCCTGGATCCAGGCCTACGAGCGCAACAACGTGCTGGTGGGCCTGTCGTGCGGCCTGCGCGGCAAGGCGCAGATCGGCAAGGGCATGTGGGCCATGCCCGACCTGATGGCCGAGATGCTCAAGCAAAAGATCGCCCACCCCAAGGCCGGCGCGAACACCGCCTGGGTGCCCAGCCCCACCGGCGCCACGCTGCACGCCATGCACTACCACCAGGTGCTGGTGCGCGACGTGCAGAAGGAACTCGAGAAAACCAACGCCGACCAGGAACGCGACAACCTGCTCACCGGCCTGCTCACCGTGCCGGTGAGCACCAGCCCGAACTGGAGCGCGGCCGAGAAACAGGCCGAGCTCGACAACAACGTGCAGGGCATCCTGGGCTACGTGGTGCGCTGGGTCGACCAGGGCGTGGGCTGCTCCAAGGTGCCCGACATCAACGACGTGGGCCTGATGGAAGACCGCGCCACGCTGCGCATCAGCAGCCAGCACATCGCCAACTGGCTGCACCACGGCGTGGTCACCGAAGCGCAGGTGCGCGAGACCTTCGAGCGCATGGCCGCCAAGGTGGACAAGCAGAACGCCGGCGACAAGCTCTACCGCCCGCTGGCCGGCAACGCCAAGACGAGCAAGGCCTACCAGGCGGCACTCGACCTGGTGTTCAAGGGCAAGGAGCAGCCCAGCGGTTACACCGAGCCGCTGCTGCACGCCTGGCGCCTGAAGGTGAAGGCGGGCTGAGGCCGGTGCGCGCGTGGCCTTGCAGTACCTGATCTTCGACGCCAGCGACGACGGCGAGGGCACAGGCACCTGGGAGGCCATGGCCAGCGTGCGCGAGGCCGAGCGCGCCGCGCTGATGGTCGAGGTGCAGGCGGTGCTCGCGCGCGCCGAGCGCCTGAGCCCGGGCCCGCGCGGGCCGCTCGACGAGGGTGGCGTCTGGGACGCCGACGTGCACGAGCAGCGCGACGGCGACTGGCTGGCCGTGACCGTGACGCTCACCGGCCCCTGGGCCTGGGGCGAAGCGCTGGTGGCATCCCTCGACGCCGGCTGATCACCCGCCCCCGGAAAGCGAGAAGGGCGCCAGTGGCGCCCTTCTCTGTTGCGGCCGTCCCGGCCGCGCCTCAAAACCGGTTGCGGATCAGATCGACTTCGCGAGCTCGAACATCACCGCCGTGCCCAGCGATTCGCGGATGCTGCCGCGCCCCACGCTGGCCATCGAGGTCTCGCTGAAGCCGGACATCGCGAACGCGCTGTCGTCGCCCGAGATTTCCACGAAGGGCATGTCCATGGCCTCGCGCAGCAACTGGCTGCGGAAGCGGTCGAAGTCGGGGCCGCGCAGGTCGGCGTCGATCACCACGATGCTGGGCATGCGGTGGCGCACCGCATCGGCGGCCTGCTGCAGGTCCACCACGCTGTCGGCGGCCACGCCGATCTCGCGCAGCGCGTCGCGCACGTCGGCGCGCACCTGCAGCGCGGGCGAGATCACCAGCGCGTAGATGCCCTGCAGCGACTTGAACGCCGAGGTGGGGTCGTCGGCGGTGAGGTCGATGGCCGAAATGCCGTCGACCGACTGCGCGGTGCGATGGAACAGGGCGATCGCGGTGATGCCTTCGGCCGTCGCCTCGCGCTGCAGGTCGATGCCGCCCGCCGTGGCCGCGATCTGGCGCGCCAGCGCCCAGTCGAGGTTGTCGAGCACCGGCGCCGACGACGAGGGCGGCGCGCCGTCGTTGTGGATGCGCACCTGCAGGCGCGCGTGCGGCGGCCAGTGGTTCACGTCCACGCGCACGTCAATGCGCCGGCCGAGCGGCAGGGCCCAGTCGACCAGTGCGCTGAGGAAGGCATGCGCCACGGTGGGGTCGATCAGCACGTCGACCGGCTTGAGCTTGCGGCGCATCTCGACGCCGAGCAGCGCGAACTCCTTGCGGCGGTCCTGCAGGCAGTCTTCGGCCACGCGCGCCAGGTCGACCTTCTCGTGCGACTGGCGGATGCGGCCCGAGTGGAAGCGCTGCAATTGCTGCATCACCACCGTGAGGCGCTTGATGCGGTGCATGGGCACGCTCAGCGCCCACTGGGCCTGCGGGCCCAGCCGGCTCTGGGCCTGCAACTGGTCGATGCCGCCCTGCAGCACCTGCAGGGCTTCACCGATCTGCTCCGCCGCCGAAGCCAGCAGGGCAGGCGCGTGCTCCGACAACGACCAGGCCTCGTTGCTGCGCAACGAGCCCGCCGCTCCGGCGGCGCCTGGCTGGTCTTTTTTGGGCGTGGCCATAGGACGTTTCAAGGCTGTGTTCCGTGAATCCATGTGGGCCGCCGGGCAGAGAAAAGTTCTGACGGGGCGGACCGGGTTTGTCGATGAAACGAAATTTGCACCCGAAATGCCGCCAAAGACAGAGGCATGTAGCGGGAAGTTTTAGTTTTTGTGGATTGCCGCACGCAAACCCGGGCTCATTGCCCGCCGCCGCATTTGCCACAATGGGCCCATGCACACCCCAGCCCCCTTCCCCGCCGCCCGCCCGCGCCGCCTGCGCCGCGATGCCTTCACCCGCGATCTGGTGCGCGAGCACCGGCTGCACCCCTCGGACCTGATCTACCCGGTGTTCGTGCTCGAGGGCGAGGGCCGGCGCGAGGCCGTGGCCTCCATGCCCGGCGTGGAGCGCCTGAGCCTGGACCTGCTGCTGCCCGTGGCCGAGGACTGCGTGAAGCTGGGCATTCCCGTGATGGCGCTGTTCCCGGTGATCGACCCGGCGCTCAAGACGCCCGATGGCCAGGAAGCCATGAACCCCGACGGCCTGGTGCCGCGCGTGGTGCGCGCGCTGAAAGCCAGCTTCCCCCAGCTCGGTGTGATGACCGACGTGGCGCTCGACCCCTACACCAGCCACGGCCAGGACGGCGTGCTCGACGCGCACAACTACATCCTCAACGACCCCACGGTCGCGATCCTCGTGAAGCAGGCGCTCGCGCAGGCCGCGGCGGGCGTGGACATCGTGGCGCCCAGCGACATGATGGACGGCCGCATCGGCGCCATCCGCAACGCGCTCGAGGCCGCGGGCCACGTGCACACGCGCATCATGGCCTACAGCGCCAAGTACGCGAGCGCCTTCTATGGCCCCTTCCGCGATGCCGTGGGCTCGGCCGCCAACCTGGGCAAGGCCGACAAGAAGGTCTACCAGATGGACCCGGGCAACACCGACGAGGCCCTGCGCGAAGTCGCCATCGACATCGCCGAAGGCGCCGACATGGTGATGGTCAAGCCCGGCATGCCCTACCTGGACATCGTGCGCCGCGTGAAAGACGAATTCGCCATGCCGACCTTCGCCTACCAGGTGAGCGGCGAGTACGCGATGCTCAAGGCCGCGGCGCAGAACGGCTGGCTCGACCACGACGCCGTGATGATGGAAAGCCTGCTGGCCTTCAAGCGCGCGGGCGCCGACGGCGTGCTCACCTACTTCGCGCGCGACGCCGCGCGCCTGCTGCGCGGCTGACACCGCGGCCCCACGCATGCGGGTCTTCCACGTCCAGCCCGGCGCGGTCACCGAGACGCACACCCTGCCCCTGGTGCTGCCGCCGCGCGGCTTCGTCTGGGTCGCCTGCGGACGGCGCGAATTCGAGCTCGAACACGGCCACGTGCAGGCCGCGCTGCAGGTGATGTGCGGGACCACGCTGGTCGACCTGCACGTGTCCGACCTGCTCAACAACCAGCTGCCCTCGCACTACGACTACACCTCGCAGTACGACATCCTGGTGTTTCGCCGCCTCGCCGCGGGCCAGTCCGAAACCGACATGGCCCAGCCCGGCGCGGTGCTCACCGAGCCGGTGCGCCGCGGCGGCCCGCCGGTGCTGCGCCGCATCGACACCAGCCCGGTGGGCTTCGCGGTGTTCGACCGCGTGCTCGTGACCGTGCACCCCGCGGGCTGCGGCGTGCTCGACCAGTACGCGGCGCGCCTGCTTGCGAGTGCCGGCCTGCCCTCGCGCAACGCGGGCGCGGGCCTGCCCACGAGCCCGGCCGACCAGATGCTGCGCATCGTGAACCACATGGTCGACGGCTACCTCGACCTGCGGCGCGAGCTCACGCGCCAGCTCGATCACTGGCAGGCCGAGCTGCTGAGCCCGCGCACGCGCTTCACCAACTGGAACTCGCTGCTCGACGCGCGCATCTCGCTGCACCAGCTCGACGAGATCTGCGAAGACCAGCGCAGCGCCATCCAGGACTGGACCGAGGCGCTCGAAGACTGGGAGCCCGGCGAGGCCATCGGCGGCCAGCGCGGGCTGGAACTGCTCAAGGTGCGCAGCCGCGACGTGCTCGAACACATCGAGCGCGTGGTGCACCACGTGCGCCGGCTCGAACAGAACGCCGAGACCGCGGTGCAGATGCATTTTTCGGCGCAGAGCAACCGCACCAACGACATCATGCGCACGCTCACGGCGCTCACCGCCGTGTTCCTGCCGCTCAACCTGATCGCGGGCATCTTCGGCATGAACTTCGAGTTCATCCCCTTCATCCACGAGCGCGGCGGCTTCTGGTGGGCGATGGGCTCGATGGTGTTCGTGGCGGTGGGGCTCAGCGTGTACTTCTGGCGCAAGCGCTACCTGCGCTCGTCGTCGGGCCGCTAGCGGGTCGGGCCGCCCGCTTCACCGCGGCGCGGGTTCGGGCAGGCCGAACAGCGATGCGCCGTTGTCCCAGGCGATCTTCTTCGCCACCTCGGGCGGCAGCGTGCCCAGCCAGGCGCGGTAGCCCTGCATCAGGCCGTCGTAGGCCTGCCAGCGCTGGTTCACCCAGGTGTCCGAGCCGATCATGAAGCGGTCGGGGTACTTGAGCAGCAGCGCGCGCCACTCGGGGCACAGCGTGCCCTCGCCGCAGGTCAGCCCCGGGCGGTACGAGAGCTCGCCGTGCAGGCCGGGAAAGCGCGCGAACAGCGCGTCCACCCGCGCCGCCGACGTGCCGCCGATGCCCGTGTGGGCCCAGATCAGGCGCAGCTGGCGGCCCTTGGATGGCGTGTGCGCCATGAGCTTTTCCACCGCCACGTCGTCCACGTGCGCCAGCACCGCGAGGCCTTTCTCATCGGCCAGCGCCATGAGCTGACGGGCCACCGGGCCGTCGGCGTTGGCGCTGTCGTAGAGGTGGAACTCGCCCAGGCCGCGGTAGGGGCCGGCCGGTGTGCCGCGCGCGAGCTCGGTGTTCACCATCGCCACGATGCTCGGGTCGCGGAACCAGTTGTTGTAGTCGTCGCGGTTGCGGTAGAGCCGCACGAAGGGCACCACCGTGACGCCGGCCGCGCGCGTGGCGTCCTGCGCCCTGGC
Organism: Hydrogenophaga sp. T2; assembly: GCF_049843535.1. Classification (NCBI taxonomy): domain Bacteria; kingdom Pseudomonadati; phylum Pseudomonadota; class Betaproteobacteria; order Burkholderiales; family Comamonadaceae; genus Hydrogenophaga; species Hydrogenophaga sp. T2. Next base: position 41,312 of record NZ_JBBHZJ010000011.1, read on the forward strand.
CAGCGCGAGCGTGCCGTCGTTGGGCCGCGAGTTCGCCAGCACCGCACGCACGCCATTGCGCTGCATGCGATCGAGCACGTCGGCCAGCGGGTGCGGACAGGCCGGCAGGGGCGTGGCCTCGTGCGGGCAGGCCTCGGTGTTGTAGTGCAGGTGGGCGTCGAACAGCGGGCCGCGGTACTGCGCCGCGGCCATGCCCATCGCGCCCAGCCCGAGCAGCAGCGCCAGCGCGGCCCGCTTCATGCTCAGCCCACGTGCTTCGCGAAGAACGCGAGGGTGCGCTCGCGCGCGAGATCGGCCGAGGCCTTGTCGTAGGAGCCGCGGTGGTCGCAGTTGAAGCCGTGGTTGGCCGCGTACACCTGCACCTCGACCGCGGGCTGCGCCTGCTTGAAGGCCGCCACCGTGTCGAGCGGGATCCAGTGGTCCTGTTCGCCGAAGTGCGCGAGCACCGGCACCTGCGGCTGGCGCGCGGCCTCCTCGGGCGTGGTCACGCCGCCGCCGTAATACGGCACCGCGGCGCTCAGGCCCTTGACCAGCGCGGCCGCGCGCCAGGTGAGCAGGCCGCCCCAGCAATAGCCCACGATGCCGACCTTGCCGGCCTGGGCCGCGTGGTCCACCGCCGCCTGGATGTCGGCGATCACGCCGGGCGCGGGCAGCGCCTCGACACCGGCCTTCAGGCCCATGCCCTCCTTCATGTCGGCCTCGGTGTAGCCCAGCTCCACCTCGCCCTTGCCGATGCGCGAGAAGGTGGCGGGCGCCACCACGAAGTAGCCCGCGGCGGCGTAGCCGTCGGCCACGGCGCGGATGTGCGCGTTGACGCCGAAGATCTCCTGCAGCACCACGATGCCGCCTTTGGGCCGGCCCGCGGGCTCGGCCACGTAGGCGGGGAAGCGGTGGCCGTCGGCGGCCTGGAGGGTGAGGGTCTTGCCCATGGTCTTGTGCTCCTGTGCGTTGAACGAAAAAGGGAAAGGGCTCAGGCCAGCAAGCGGCGCTCCACGAAGTCGAGCCGGTCCTGGCCCCAGAACAGCTCGCCCTCGATCACGTAGCTCGGCGCACCGAACACGCCGGCGTCGATCGCGCCCTGGGTGTGGGCGTCGGCCAGCGCCTGGGCCGCGTCGGTCTGCGACTGGGCGAGGCGCTCGGCGCTCAGCCCGGTCTGCTGCAGCAGCGCGGCCAGCGTGGCCGGGTCGGCGATGTCCTGCTCGTGCGCCCACACCGCGGCCAGCACCGCGCCGCTCAGGTGCAGCGCGGCCGCGCTGCCGTCGCGCTCGGCCACCACGCTGATGAGGCGGGCCGAGGGGTCGCCCGCCACCGGAAAGTACCGCGGTTGCAGGTTGAGCGGCAGCTGCAGCCATTCGCTGAAGCGGCGCAGCTCCACCAGCCGGTAGGCCTGGCGCTGCGGCGCGCGCTTGGCCAGCGGCAGCCCGCCCGAAAGCGGGAAGATCTTGCCCAGGTCCATGGGGCGCACGCGCACCTCGGCGCCGGCGTTGGCGGCCAGGCGCACGAAGCGCGCATGGCCCAGGTAGGCCCAGGGGCTCATGGTGGCAAAGAAGTAGTCGACCTGGCGACGCATGGCGGTCTCCGTTGGCTGTTGTAATCATCGGCAACGCCCGCCAGGGGGGTGGGCGGCGCAGGCGATCTTGTACGCCATGCGCGTGAACGTTGCAGGAGACAGGGTATGACAGACAAGGTGTTGCTGGTCACGGGCGGCTCGCGCGGCATCGGCGCGCGGACCTGCCAGCTGGCCGCGCAGGCGGGCTGGGCGGTGGCGGTCAACTACGCCGCGAACTCGCTCGCGGCCGACGAGGTGGTGCGCGCGATCCGCGCCGCGGGCGGGCGGGCCATGGCGGTGCAGGCCGACGTGGCCGACGAGGCGCAGGTGCTGCGCATGTTCGAGCAGGTCGACGCCAAGTTCGGCCGCCTCACCGGTCTGGTGAACAACGCGGGCGTGGTCGACCAGCGCGCCCGGCTCGATGAAATGAGCGTGGCGCGCTGGAAGCGCATGTTCGACATCAACGTGATCGGCAGCTTTCTGTGCGCGCGCGAGGCGGTGCGGCGCATGAGCACCAGGCACGGCGGCAGCGGCGGGTCCATCGTGAACCTCTCGAGCGTGGCCGCGCGCCTGGGCTCGGCCACCGAATACGTGGACTACGCGGCCAGCAAGGGCGCGATCGACAGCTTCACCATCGGCCTGGCGCGCGAACTCGCCACCGAAGGCGTGCGCGTGAACGCGGTGCGGCCGGGCCTGATCGAGACCGAGATCCACGCCAGCGGCGGCCGGCCCGAGCGGCCGAAGGAGCTCGCGCCCATGATCCCGATGCAGCGCGCGGGCAAGGCCGACGAGGTGGCCGGCCTGATCGCCTGGCTGCTCTCGGACGCGGCCAGCTACACCACGGGCGCGCTGATCGACGTGTCCGGAGGCCGGTGATGCAAGACCCCCACGCTCCGCCGTTGCACGGGTCGCTGCCTCCCGAGGGGGCGCGTTCGGCCTTGGGGCGGCCCGGCGGCCGAACCCCCATCAAGTACTTCTGGGAAGACCTCGCGGTCAACGAGGTGCGCGACCTCGGCAGCATCACGCCCACGGCCGAAGAAATCGTGGCCTTCGCGAGCCAGTTCGATCCGCAGCCCTTCCACCTCGACCCCGAAGCCGCGAAGGACTCGGTGTTCGGCGCGCTCTGCGCGAGCGGCTGGCACACCTGCGCCATGGCCATGCGGCTCATGGTCACGAACTTCTTGCACGAGACCTCGAGCCTGGGCTCGCCGGGGCTGGACAGCCTGAAGTGGCTCAAGCCGGTCTACCCGGGCGACACGCTCTCGCTGCGCCACACCATCACCGAAAAGCGCGTGATGGCCAAGCGCCCCGACGTGGGCCTGGTGCGCACCACCTGGGAGATGTTCAACCAGCACGGCGATCCGGTGCTGCGAATGGAAGGCTATGGCATGTTTCGGCTAAGGAACCCTGAGCCCCCACGCTCCGCGGCTGCGCCGGTCGCTGCCCCCCGAGGGGGCTGATGCGGCTTGGGGCGGCCCGGCGCCGGATCGGCGGCGACGGGCGCACAATGCGGCGCGTTCACCCGCCGCCGCCATGGACTTCAAGCCCCTCATCACCCTGCTCGCCATCGTCAACCCGCTGGCGATCGTGCCCTTCTTCATCCACTACACGCAGGGCTTCAGCCGCCAGCAGCGCCAGCGCACGGTGATGATCTCGGCCTTCAGCGCGTTCGCGGTCATCGCCACCTGCGCGCTGGTCGGCCTGCAGATCCTCGAGTTCTTCTCGATCTCGCTCGCGAGCTTCCAGGTGGGCGGCGGCATGCTGCTGCTGACCTCGGCGCTGTCCATGCTCAACGCGCGGCCGGCCGAGGCCAAGGTGAACGACCAGGACCTGAGCGAAACCTCGGCGCGCACCAGCATCGCGGTGGTGCCGCTCACCATCCCGCTGCTCACCGGCCCGGCCACCATGTCCACCGTGGTGATCTACGCCGACCAGGCGCGCACCTTCTTCCAGCACGCCATGCTGGTGGGCTATGGCGTGGTGATCGCGCTGGCCACCGCGGTGTGCTTCACGCTGGCCGAGCCCATCGCGCGCTTCCTCGGCCAGACCGGCATCAACGTGATGACCCGGCTCATGGGCCTGATCCTCGCGGCGCTGTCGGTGGAGGTGATGGCCGCGGGCCTGACCAAGATCTTCCCGGCGCTGGCGGGCTGAGCCTCACTTGAGCTTCTGCGTCTCGGCGCGGAACTCGGCCAGCACGGCGCGCGCGTTCTTGAGGCCGCGGGCTTCGGCCGCGGCCACCCACTTGTCCTCGAGCTGCGCCTGCTTGGCCTTGACCTCGTTGACGAAGGCCTCGCTGGCCATCTGGCGCTGCACGCCGGTGGTCTTCTGGATCTCGCGCGAGGCCGCGTCGGTGCGGTCCCAACCAGCGGCGAACAGGCGCGTGGCGGCCTCGCCCGACACCTTGTCGATCGCGGCGCGCTCCTCGGGCTTGAGCGCGTTGTACCTGGCCGGGTTCATCATGAACACGAAGCTGGTGTTGTAGAGGCCACCAGGAAAGGTGGTGGCGTGCTTCACCATCGAGAGCTTCATGGACTGCAGCGATTCGTCGGGGAAGAAGGTGCCGTCCATGACGCCGGTGGACAGCAGCTCGAACGAATCGGTGGCCGGCTTCAGGGTGGTGTTCCAGCCCATGAGCCTGGAGAGTTCGTTGATGTTGCCGCCGCCGATGCGGAACTTGAGCCTGGCGGCGTCGGCCGCGCTGGTGACCGGCTGCTTGACGGTGAAGATGATGCCGGGCCCGTGGGTGAACACCGCCAGCGTCTTCACGCCGCGGTGCTCGCCCAGCGGCGCGAAGTACTTCTCGTAGATGCGCTGGTAGGCCACGCTGGTGGCGGTCGAGCTGTCGCCCAGGAACGGGAATTCGGCGAGCTGGGTGAACACGAAGCGGCCGGGCGTGTAGCCGTCGACGGTGAAGGACACGTCGGCCAGGCCATCGCGCACCGCGTCGAAGGTGCCGGGCGGGGCCGACACCGCCTTGGGCAGGTGGTTGCACTTCACACTGCCGCGGGTTTCTTTTTCCACCGCCTCGCACCACTGCACCTGCGCCATGCTGGCGCCGTGCGTGGGCGGCAGCCAGGTGGACACGTTGAGCACCGTTTGCGCGCTCGCGGCGCCGCTCAGGGCCAGCAGGGTGGCCAGGGTGAAGGTCTTGCGGTTCATGGGAAGTCTCCGTGGTTGTCGTGGGGGGAAAGGGCAAGGCTCAGGCGGCCACGGGGGCGTGCGGCCAGGGGCTCGGCGTCTGCTGCTCGGCCTGCACGCGGGCCTCGAGCAGGCGGCGGAACTGGATCAGCGCCGCGTCCATGGCCAGCGGCATCATGGGCAGCGTGGGGTTGTGCTGCAGGTTGCGGTGCTGCGCGGTGATCATGTCGCGGTCTTCGTTGAAGGCGGCCACCAGGCTGTCGTAGATGCTCTGCGTCACCGTGGCATCGCCCTCGCCCACCGGGTGCGATTGCTGGAAGAAGTAGTGGGTGGTGGTGGCGGTCTCGGGCGTGAGCGTCTGGCACGAATGCAGCCGCACCGACGGGCCGGTCTGGTCGGGCCCGGTACCGGTGGGCCGCCCGCCCGAGTGCATGAGCAGCGTGCCGGGCAACAGGAAGTCGTAGACGAACCAGCGGTCAAGGTTCGTGTCGAAGCGGCGGAAGCGCTGGTAGAACGGCGGCGCGGGCACGTCGTGCACGTGGCGCGACACCTTGATGCCGATCTGCGGCCAGCCGGCGTTGGGACCGGGCACGGGTTCGATGGTGGGGCGGGCCTGCGCGATGCGGGTGGAGCCGCCCAGGGTCTTTTCGTGCACGAAGCTCAGGTGCGAAAAGTCGAGCAGGTTGTCGCAAATGAGCAGGTAGGGCGTGTCGTAGTGCAGGTAGCCGGGCTTGTGCTGCCAGTCGGGCGAATCGCAGCTGAAGTTGTCGGGCAGCAGCGCGTCGTCGGCCAGCGCGGGATCGCCCATCCACACGAAGACCCAGCGGTTCTTGAGCACCAGCGGGTAGCGCCGCACGCGCGCCTTGGCGGGCACGATCTCGATGCCCGGCGCCTCCACGCACTGGCCGCGGTGGTCGAACTTGAGGCCGTGGTAGCCGCAGCGCACGCAGTCGCCCTCGCGCTTGCCCACCGACAGCGGCGCGTGGCGGTGGCAGCAGCGGTCTTCCAGTGCAATGAGCTCACCGGCCTGCGTGCGGTAGACCAGCACGGGTTCGCCGAGCACGGTGCGGGTGAAGAGTTGCGGCGAGTCGGCGGGCGGGATCTCGTGGTCCCAGGCGATCACGTACCAGCAATTGCGCAGCCACATGCGGTGTCTCCTCGGCTTGGGTGTGGCGGCCATGCTAGGCCGCGCGCCGGGGCGGCCCGTCCCCTTCGGGGGGGATGGACAGGGGATCAGGCCAGCCAGCGCGCCAGCCGCAGCCGGTCGGCCGGCAGCCCGGCTTCCGCCAGCTTGGCGTAGGCGCGCTTGCGCAGGGTGACCACCGTCGACGGCGCCACGTCGAGCTCGGCGGCGATGCCCTCGGCACCCAGCCCGCAGGCGATGCGGGCCACCACCTCGGCCTCGCGCGGCGACAGCGCGGGCCCCAGCCGCTGCAGCCGGTCCCGGGCCCGCGCCACCTGGGCCTGCCGGTCGGCCGCCACCGCCCCGGCGGCCAGCGACGCCTGGTGCGCCTGGCGCAGCAGGGGCGCCAGGCCGAGCAGGCGCTGGATCTCATCGGGCTGGAACAGCCCCTGGCGCTCGTCGCGGTACAGGTGGATGGCCTGCACCGCCCCCGGCGCGGGCGCGTGCAGCAGGGTGAAGCGGTCGGTCAGGCGCTCGCGCCGGTAGATCTCGTTGCGCCAACCGGCCACGGGCAATTCGTCGGCGCGGCAATGCAGCACCGCCACCTCGCGCGCGGGCCGCCGGGCCACGCGGTCGGCCAAGCGCACCAGCGCGTCGCTGCGCCAGTAGCTGCGGCGGTAGATGGCGAAACACTCGGCGACCACGTCGCGCTCATGGGTGTGGCGCGAACTGCCTTCCACCAGTTCGGGCGTGTCGCGCCGAAAGCCCACGAGAGAGAGGTACTCCACCGGCACCACCGCGCGCACCGCGGCGAGCAGCCGCGCGGCGCTGGGCGGGGCGCTGGCGCAGTCGAGCAGGGCCGACACCGCGGCCGCGCCCAGCGAGGGCGCGCCGTCGGCGGGCGCATCAAAGGACCAGATGGCGGGCATGGCTTGATTCTCGAAAGCCGGCCGCCGCACGCACCAGCGGACTAACCCTGCTGCACCGCCTGCGGATACAGCCCCAGCGTCTGCGCCTGCAGCCTGGCCAGGCCCAGCAGCGCGTCGGTGAAGGGCGTGGGCACGCCCGTGAGGCGGCCCAGCTCGGCCACCACGGCGACCAGCGCGTCGAGTTCCACCGGACGGCGCGCCTCCACGTCCTGCAGCATCGAGGTCTTGAAGGCGCCGAGCTTGAGCGTGACCGCGTGGCGGTCCTCGGGCTGCTGGTCGATCGGGATGCCGATGCGCTCGCCGATGGCCTTGGCCTCGAGCATCACGGCGCTGATGAACCCGCGCACCTGCGGATCGCCCAGGATGCGGTCGGTGGTGGCGCCGGTGAGCGCGCTCACGGGGTTGACCGTCATGTTGCCCCAGAGCTTGTACCAAATGTCTTTCTGGATCTGCGCCGACAGCGTGGCGTTGACGCCGGCGCTGGCCAGCAGGGCCACCACGGCCTGTGCGCGTTCGCTCGGCGCGCCCGAGGGCTCGCCCACGATCAGGCCGTTGCCGAAGTGGTGGCGCACCAGGCCGGGCGCGTCGAGCGAGCAGCTCGCGTGCACCACGCCGCCGAGCAGGTGGCGCGCGGGCACGGCGGCGGCCATGGCGCCCCCCGGGTCCACCACCGGCAGCGGCGTGCCTTTCAACGCGCCGCCGAAGCCTTCGAAGAACCACCAGGGCACGCCGTTCATGGCGGTGAGCACCACGGTGTGGCGGCCGATCAGCGGGCCGATGGCGGGCGCGATGCCAGGCAGCGCGGGCGCTTTCACGGCGACGATGACCAGGTCGGCCACGCCCAGGTCGGCCGCGCGGTCCGAGGCATGGACGGCGCATTGCAGCAGCTCGCCGCCCTGCTGCAGCCGCAGGCCGTGGCTGCGCAGCGCGGCGAGCGTTTCACCGCGCGCGAGCGCGCTCACCTGGCAGCCCGCCAGGCCCAGCCGGGTGCCGAGCCAGCCGCCGATGGCGCCGGCGCCGACGATGGCGACGTGCTGAAGCGCGACGGTGCTCACTGGACTGCCCTCCGTGCTGCGCACTGCGGGGCTGAGCGCCTTGGGAGCGGCCCGGCGGCGCTCATGCGCGGTAGCTCGAATCGATGCGGTCGACCTGGCGCACCAGGGCGTCGAACACATCGCGGCCGGCGCCGTGGCTCGGGTTGAACTGCAGCGCGTCGCGCGTGCATTTCGCGGCGATCGCCTCGGGCACGGGCAGCGCGGCCTGCGGCCCGCCCATGCTGAAAGTGGCGAGCTGGATTTCGCAGGCGCGTTGCAAGGTCCACAGGATCGCGAAGGTCTGCGGCAGCGTGCTGCCCCAGGCCAGCAGGCCGTGGTTGCGCAGGATCACCGCGGGCCTGTCCCCGATGCTCTTCAGCAGGCGCGGGCCTTCGTCGGCGTGGATGGTGATGCCCTCGAAGTCGTGGTACGCCACCATGCCGTGCAGTTGCGCGGTGTAGAAGTTGGTCTGTTGCAGGCCGTCCTTCAGGCAGGCCACCGACACGCCCGCGGTGGTGTGCGTGTGCATCACGCAGTGCGCGCCCTCGATGCCGTCGTGGATGGCGGCGTGCACCACGAAGCCCGCGGGGTTCACGCGGTGGGCCGAGCCGTCGAGCACATGGCCCTCGAGGTCGATCTTCACCAGGTTGCTCGCGGTGACCTCGCTGTAGTGCAGGCCGAAGGGGTTGATGAGGAACTGGGCCCCCACGCTCCCCGCTGCGCGTGGTTCGCTGCCCCCCGAGGGGGCTGCCCCGCCTTGGGGCGGCCCGGCGGCGGGGCGCGGGCTTCTGGGCCCCGTCACGCTCTCGGGCAGGCGCAGCGTGATGTGGTTGTAGATCATCTCGGTCCAGCCGAGCATGGCGAACACGCGATAGCAGGCCGCAAGCTCCAGGCGCGCGGCCCACTCGTCGGGGTGCATGCCGGGCGGCAGCACGGTGCTGGTTTGCAGGGCGGCGTTCATCGGGCGTCTCCTGGTGTGGGCTTCAATAGCCGTTGGGTCCCTGGGCCACGGGGCCCTTGAATTGGCCGAGCAGTTGCGCGGCCCCGGCCGCGAGCAGCATGGTGTCGGCGCCCACGGCCACGAACAGGGCGCCGGCCTCCAGCCACTGGCGCGCACCGGCCTCGGTGGTGGCCAGTATGCCCGGCGCCTTGCCCGCGGCGCGGATGCGGCGGATGCCGTCGGCGATGGCGGCCTGCACCTCGGGATGGCCGGGGTTGCCGCGGTGGCCCATGCTCGCGCTCAGGTCGGCGGGGCCGATGAACACGCCGTCGACGCCGGGCGTGGCCGCGATCGCGTCGAGGTGTTTCATGGCGGTGGCGGTTTCGGCCTGCACCAGCACGCACACCTGCTCGTCGGCCTCGTGCACGTAGCGCGCATGGGCCTGCCAGCGCGAAGCGCGCGCGAGCGCGCTTCCCATGCCACGCACGCCCAGCGGCGCGTAGCGCGCGGCGGCCACCACCTGCGCGGCCTGTTCGGCGGTGTCGATCATGGGCACGAGCAGCGTCTGCGCGCCGATGTCCAGGTACTGCTTGATGAGCGCGGTGCCGACCTCGCCCGTGCCCACGGGCACGCGCACCACGGGGTGCGAGCGCGCGTCGCGGAAGGCGTTCTGCGCGCTGGCCACGGCCTGCAGCTGCGCGAGCGTGCTGCGCACGTCGTTGGGGGCGTGCTCGCCGTCGATGAGCAGCCAGTCGAAGCCGGTGCTGGCGACGAGTTCGGTGCTGTAGGGACTGGCGAGCGCGGCCCACAGGCCGATCTGCGCCTGGCCGGCGGCCAGGGCCTGCTTGAAGGGGTTGACGGGGGTCTGCATGGGCGGTGAAGGAAGGTCAGATGAATCGGAAGCGCAGCACGCCGAGCGGGCCGTAGTCGGCCTCGAAGCGGTCGCCGGCCCGGGCGGCCACGGGGCGGGTGAACGAGCCCGCGAGCACGATCTGCCCGGGCAGCAGCTGGTCGCCCCAGGGCGCGAGTTTTTCGGCCAGCCAGGCGATGCCGATGGCCGGGTGGCCCTGCACGCCCGCGGCCAGGCCGGTTTCTTCGACCACGCCGTTCTGGCGCAACACCGCGCCGCACCAGGGCAGGTCGGTGGTGAGCGGGTTCACGCGGTAGCGCGCATCGCCCTCGCCGATCACGATGGCGGCGTTGGCCGCGTTGTCGCTGATGGTGTCGAAGACCTTGCGCGGCTTTTTCGTGTCGCGGTCGAACTGCTCGATGCGAGCGTCGATGATCTCGATGGCGGGCGTCACGTATTCGGTGGCGGCGAGCACCTCGCCCACGGTCACGCGGCCGCTCAACGGGGCCTTGAGCACGAAGGCGAGTTCGACCTCCACGCGCGGCGCGAGGAAACGGCTCACGGGGATCTCCAGCTCTTCATCGGCGCGCGCCACGAGTTTCATCGAGCCCAGCAGCGTGCCGAAGTCGGGCTCGTCGATCTGGCTCGAGAGCTGCATGGCGCGGCTCGTGAGGCCGATCTTGTGGCCGATCACCGGATCGCCGCGGCCGCGCTGCAGCGCGACCCAGGCGCGGCCCACGCGGTAGCCGTCGTCGATGGTCATGGTGGGAAAGCGCTGCGAGAAATGGCGCAGCGGCTCGCGCGTCTGTGCCGAGCGGTCGAGTTCGGCCGCGAGTTGTTCGATGGTGGCGTCGTCGAGCATGTCAGGTCTTGCGCGGGGCGAACAAGGGGTGGATGGAGCTGTTCTTGGCGTCGAAGACCTCATGGCCTTCGTCCACCTGCACGGTGATGCCGATGGCGCGCCCGGCCAGGTGCGCCGCGAAGTGCGCCTTGGCCACGGTCTCGATGGTCTGCCCGGTGCGCTGGTGCACCGCGGCGCTGCGGCCCTGGGCCATGCGCAGGTTCAGGTACACGAAGGCGTAGTCGCCGCCGCGGCCCGCGGCCTCGCCGGCCGCACCGCCGTCGGCGATGGCCCAGTGCGCGGCCGGGAACGCCAGCACGCGCGTGCCGCCGGTGGGAAAGACCTGGCGGTCCTGTTCGTCGCGCACGGTGAGCAGGGCGTCGCAGAGCGCGCGGCACAGCACGCCCATGTCGGTGCCGCCCTGTGCGGCGGGGCGGTCGAGATTGCCGCTGTAGAGGAGCACGAGGTGGGGCATGGCGCGCTCCGACTACAGCCGCGAGACGGCCTGGAAGCCCTGGGCCGACGAGGCCTGGGCGGCCGGGATGGCGCTGCCCGTGACGGGCGTGACCGGGAACACCACGTTGATCTGGCCGGTGCCCGAGGCGCCGAAGTACGGCGTGACCACCTCGGCCTGGCCGCGGTACTCGCTCCAGCCGAGCGCGCCCAGCATCATGGCCGTGTCGTGCATGAAGCCTTCGCCATGGCCCTTCACCGCGTACTCGGGCAGCATTTCGCAGAAGGCCTGCCATTCGCCGGCCTGCCACAGGCGCACCACCTCGCGGTCCAGGGTTTCGAGGAAGGGGCTCCAGAGCTTGAAGGCGTATTCGGGCGCGAGGCCGTTCTGCGCGAAGCGGTGGCTCAGCGAGCCGCTGGCCAGGATGGCCACTGTGCCGTCGTACTCGTCTTCGATCGCGCGGCGCAAGGCCCAGCCCAGGCGCGCGCTGTCGTTGAGGTAGTGCGCCATGCACAGCGCCGACACCGACACCGCCTTGAAGTGCTGGTCGGGGTTCATGTAGCGCATGGGCACCAGGGTGCCGTACTCGGGCGCGAGCGTGGTGCCTTCGTGCGCCAGCGTGTCCACGCCCATGCGGTTGGCCACGCGCGCCAGCAGGTGCCCGAGCTCGGGGTTGCCCGGAATGGCGTAGGGCATGTTGCTGATGAAGTGCGGCAGCTCGTTGCTGGTGTAGCGGCCTTCCCAGTGGCGCGTGCAGTTGATGTGGTAGCTGGCGTTTACCAGCCAGTGCGTGTCGAACACGACGAGGGTGTCCACGCCGAGGTCGCGGCAGCGCTGGCCGATGGCCTTGAGGCCGTCGATGGCGTCTTGCCGCGAGCCTTTGCGCGGGCCATCGAACTCGCTGAGCACGATGGACGGGACGTGGGTGATCTTGGCGACCAGTGCGAGCTTGCCCATGGGTGTCTCCTGTGCGGGGTTCAGACGCCCCAATGCGGAATGTGGTGCGAGCCCAGCGACACCGCCACGTTCTTGGGCTCGAGGAAGACCTCGTAGCTCCAGGTGCCGCCTTCGCGGCCCGTGCCCGAGGCCTTGGTGCCGCCGAAGGGCTGGCGCAGGTCGCGCACGTTCTGCGAGTTCACGAAGCACATGCCCGCCTCGATCGCCGCGGCCACGCGGTGCGCGCGGCCGATGTTCTCGGTCCACACATAGCTCGACAGACCGTAGGCGATGTCGTTGGCGAGCGCGATCGCGTGGGCCTCGTCCTTGAACGGGATCAGGCAGGCCACGGGGCCGAAGATCTCGTCCTGCGCGATCTTCATGCGGTTGTCCACGTCGGCGAACACCGTGGGCCACACGTAGTTGCCCTGGCGCACGTGCGCGGGCAGCTCGGGCGCATAGCTCGGCCGGTCCAGGCCGCCACACAGCAGCGTGGCGCCTTCTTTCGGGCCGAGCTCGATGTAGCTGCGCACCTTGGCCAGGTGGGCCGGGCTGATCATGGGGCCGATGATGGTTTTTTCGTCCTGCGGGTCGCCCACCACGATCTTCTTCGCGCGCTCGGCGAACTTCTGCGCGAAATCGGCGTAGATGCTCTGCTGCACCAGGATGCGGCTGCCCGCGGTGCAGCGCTCGCCGTTGTTGCTGAAGATCATGAACACCGCGGCGTCGAGCGCGCGGTCGAGGTCGGCGTCGTCGAAGATGACGAAGGGGCTCTTGCCGCCCAGCTCCATGCTGAACTTCTTGAGGCCCGCGGCCTTGACGATGCGGTTGCCGGTGGCGGTGGAGCCGGTGAAGCTGATGGCGCGCACGTCGGGGTGGGCGCACAGCGGCTCGCCCGCGTCCTTGCCGTAGCCGTGCACGATGTTGAGCACGCCCGCGGGCACCCCGGCCTCGAGCGCGAGCTCGCCCAGGCGCGCGGCCGTGAGCGGGCTGAGCTCGCTCATCTTGAGCACCGCGGTGTTGCCGAAGGCCAGGCAGGGCGCGACCTTCCAGGTGGCGGTCATGAAGGGCACGTTCCAGGGGCTGATGAGCGCGCACACGCCCACCGGGTGGAACAGCGTGTAGTTGAGGTGGGTGGGCGTGGGGTAGGTGTGGCCGTCCACGCGCACGCACATCTCGGCGAAGTAGCTGAAGTTGTCGGCCGCGCGCGGCACCAGCTGTTTGCCGGTTTGCGAGATGGTCTGGCCGGTGTCGTCGGTTTCGGTGCGCGCGATCTCGGGCACGTGTTTGGCAATCAGCTCGCCGAGCCGGCGCACGATGGCCGCGCGCTCGGTGGCGGGCCGGCCGGCCCAGGCGGGGAAGGCGTCCTTGGCGGCCTGCACCGCGGCGTTCACCTCGGCCTCGCCGCCGGCGGCGACCTCGGCGAGCACGGCTTGCGTTGCGGGGTTGAGGGTTTCGAAGCGCGCGGCGCTGTCCACGGCTTTGCCGTTGATGAGGTGCTGGATGGTCATGCGGGTGTGGTGATGGTGTTGTGCAGTTCGCCGATGCCCTCGATCGCGGTGACCACGACGTCGCCGGGCTGGCAGTCGACCACGCCGTCGGGCGTGCCGGTGAGGATCAGGTCGCCCGGGTGCAGGGTCATGAAGGACGTGAAGTACTCGATCAGCGTGGCCACGTCGAACACCATGTCGCGCGTGTTCCCGCTTTGCGTCACGCGGCCGTTCACGGTGGTGCTCAGCGCGAGGTTCATCGGGTCGGGCACATCGGCCGCGTCGACCAGCCAGGGGCCCAGGGGCGTGCAGGTATCGCGGTTCTTCACGCGCAGGTTGGGGCGGTACCAGTTCTCGAGGTAGTCGCGGATCGCGTAGTCGTTGGCCACGGTGTAGCCCGCGATGAAGTCGGGCGCGTCGCTGCGGCGCACGCGCTTGGCGGTGCGGCCGATCACCACCGCGAGCTCGCACTCGTAGTGCATGAACTGCACGCCCGCGGGCCGCACGGTGAAGGCGCGGTGACCGATCAGCGATGCCTCGCCCTTGGCGAAGGCCAGCGGTTCGGTGGGCGGCTTGAAGGCCAGTTCCTTGGCGTGGTCGGCGTAGTTCAGGCCCAGCGCGAGCACCGTGCGCGCGCGCGCCACCGGCGCCAGCGGCGGCAGCCACACCGCCTCGTCGAACGAAAGGCGCCGGCCCTTGAAGGCGGGCGTGAGCAGTTCGAGCTGGCCATCGCGCTCGATGGCGTCGTGGACCGCGCCGGCCCAGGCGATGCGTGCGCGCTTCAAGACAGCACCTCTTCTTCTTCAAACACCTGCACCGCGGGCTTGAGGCCGGGCGCGCTGATCTCCACCGCGTCGCCCGCCACCACGCGCGGACGCGTGCCGTCGGCCAGCGCCTCGCTGCCCACCAGCAGCAGGTCGCCGGGCTGCAGCGACATGAATTCCGCCACGTCGAGCAGCAGCTGCGGCACGCCGCGCACCAGGTCCTTGAGCGCGGTGGTCTGCTTGTGCACGCCGTGGATGCGCAACTCGATCTCGAGGCCGGCGAGGCCTTCGACGCCGCCCAGGGCCTCGATCGGCGTGGGCTCGGCGCCCAGGCCGAGGAAGCCGTCGCGGTTGCGGAAACGGATCGCGGGGCGGTAGTAGCTGTCGTGCGCCACGCTCACGTCGTTCACCAGCACCGCGTGCGTGGGCGCGCCGTGCGCGCCCATCACCAGGCCCAGGCTGGCCGCGACTTCCACCGCCTCGCCCGCGGGCAAGGCGATGCGCCCGCCGTGCGGCGTGAAGGTGTTGGCGGTTTTCACATAGAGCACGGGCGCTTTCGGCGGCGCCACGTAGGGCTTGTCGTCCATGCGCGGCCGCCACAGCGCCCATTCCCGCTGGAAGTTGAGCAGCGTGCCGTACACGGTGCCGCCGGGGGTCCAACTCATTCGTTTTCCTCGTTCAGGGGCTCGTCGACACCGCCCTCCAGGGCGATGACCTCGTCGAGCAGGTCGTAGAGCTCGGCCAGCCGCGCCTTGGTCAGGCGCTGCTCGAGCCATTGGTAGTGCGCCTCGATGGTGGCCGAGAGCTTGCGCACGAGCTTGAGGCCCGCGGGCGTGGCGCGCACCACGGTGCGCCGCGCGTCCTGGCTGCAGCGCTCGCGTGAAATCAGGCCGTCGCGCTCCATGCGCGCGAGCACGCCGGTGAGGCTGGGGCCGAGCAGGAAGGCTTCGCGCGCGATGCGGCCGGTCTCGATGCCCGCGGGGTCGCGCGCGTGCTCGCCCAGCACGCGCAGCACGCGCCACTGCTGGTCGCTCAGGCCGTGCTCGCGCAGGCTCGGGCGGGTGTGCTGCATCACGGCCTCGCGCGCCTGCAGCAGCAGGCGCGGCAGGTTGCGGTGCGTGAACGCGTGGGTGGGCGGGGCCGACATGGGTCGCATTATTTAATAAGTTAAATAAAACGGCAACGCCCCCGACCCTGGGCCGCATGGGTGTTTACCCGGAGCGCCCCATGCACTCCACAATCCGCGCATGAACCGACTCACCGACCTGCTGGGCACCGCCCTCCCCTTGATTCAGGCGCCCATGGCCGGCGTGCAGAGCGCGGCGCTCGCGCTCGCCGCGGGCCGCGCGGGCGCGCTGGGCTCGCTGCCCTGCGCCATGCTCACGCCCGAGGCGATGCGGCAGGAACTGCAACGGCTCGCGGCCAGCGACCTGCCCTACAACGTGAACTTCTTCTGCCACGCGCCGCCCGTGCCCGACGCGGCGCGCGAGGCCGCGTGGCGCGCCGCGCTCGCGCCCTACCACGCCGAGATCGGGCTCGATCCGGCGGCCATCGCCGCGGGCCCCGGCCGCCTGCCCTTCGGCGCCGCCGCGGCCGAGGTGCTCGAGGCCTTCCGCCCACGCGTGGTGAGCTTCCACTTCGGCCTGCCCGCGCCCGAACTGCTGGCGCGCGTGAAGGCCTGGGGCGCGGTGGTGCTGGCCTCGGCCACCACGGTGGACGAGGCGCGCTGGCTCGAAGCGAACGGCGCCGACGCGGTGATCGCCCAGGGCCTGGAGGCCGGCGGCCACCGCGGCCACTTCCTGAGCGACGACCTCACGCGCCAGAGCGGCACCTTCGTGCTGCTGCCGCAGGTGAAGGCCGCCGTGCGCGTGCCGGTGATCGCGGCCGGCGGCATTGCCGACGCGGCGGGCGTGCGCGCGGCCATGGCCCTGGGCGCCGACGGCGTGCAGGTGGGCACGGCCTACCTGTGCAGCGACGAGGCCACCACCAGCGCGCTGCACCGCGCGGCGCTGCAAAGCGAAGCCGCCCGGCATACGCAGCTCACCACGCTGTTCACCGGCCGGCCCGCGCGCGGCATCGTCAACCGCGTGATGCGTGAGCTCGGCGCCATGAACCCGGCCGCGCCGGCCTTCCCGCTGGCCACCGCGGCCATCGCGCCGCTGCGCGCGCACTGGGAGGCGCAAGGCCGCGGCGACTTCACGCCGCTGTGGTCGGGGCAGAACGCCAGCGGCTGCCGCAGCGCGTCCGCGGCGGCGATCACCGCGGCCCTGGCCGAGGGCTTCAGCCCGGGCCGTTGAGCCAGCGCTTCAGGCGCGCGGCGTCGGCGGTCTGCCCGAGCGCGTGTTCGAGCGCGGCGATCGCCCCGTCGAGCCGCTGCACCGCGTCGAGCCGCGCCTGGCGCAGGGTGTTGGCGTTGGCGCTCACGCCCGCGGGCAGTTCGAACAGTTGGCCGAGCGCGGCCTGGCGCGCGGCGCGTTCGCGCTCCAGGGCGGCCACCTGCTGCTTGAGCAGCAACGTGAGCGCGGCCAGGCGCTCGTCGGACGGGGCCGCGGCCGGCCCGCTGTCGGCCAGCGCGGCGCGCTGCTGCAGGTCCATCAGCGCCATCAGGTCGCGCCGCGCGTAAGCGGTGTTGGCCTCGGCCATGAGCGCGGTCTTGTGGGCGCGGCGCGCCGGGTCGCTCTCGCGGTCGGGGTGCAGGGCACTCGCGAGCTGGCGGAACACCTGGCGCAGCAGGCGGTCGGCGTCGGCCGCGGGATCGGGCGGCGGCAGGCCGGGCGCGCCCGCGGCCGCGGCGGTCTTCTTGCGCTGCTGGCGCTGATCGCGTTTCTCGCGCTTGTCCTGCCGGGCCTGGCGCCGCGCCTCGTCGGCCGCCTGCAGCCGCTGCCAGCCCGCGCGCAGCACGGCCTCGGGTGAGGCCCCGTCCAGGCCCTCGATGGGCGCGCCGAGCGCGGCCTCGAACTGCGCGCGCAGGGCCTCGGCGCGGGCCTGCCGTTTCTGCGCCAGGGTCTGGGGGCTGTGGCGGTCGTGCAGGGCGGCCATGTCGGCGTGGCCGTCCTCGACCAGGGCCTGGGCCAGGGCACACAGGCGCTCGCGCGCGGTGGCGCGCTGGGCGGGGCTGAGGGGGCGGTGCAACGCGTCGGCGTCGAGGGCGGCGTCGAGTGCCTGCACCAGCGCCTTCTGCAGCTGCACCTGGCGGGCCTGCAGCGGCGCCACCCAGGCCGTGTGGTCCTGGCGCGCGGTCTGTTCGAGCGCGTCGAGCTCGGCCAGTTGCGCGCGCAGGGTGTCCAGCCGCTGGCGCTGCAGGCGGTGCGCGCGGGCGGCCGGCGACGGCGGCGGCTCGCCGGGCGGCAGCGCGGTGGGCAGGGGGGCGGGGGTGCGGGCGGTCACGGGGCGCTCGACTATATTGCCCACCCGACTCAGCGACCCGCCATGGCCAAAGACAAGACGATCTACGTGTGCAACGAATGCGGCGGCACCAGCCCGCGCTGGCTGGGCAAGTGCCCGGCCTGCGGCGCCTGGAACACGCTCACCGAGTCGGTGGCCGAGAGCGGCGGCGCGGCGCCGAAGAACCGCTTTGCGGCGCTGGCCAAGACCGCCGAGGTGATGCCGCTGGCCAGCATCGAGGCGCGCGACGTGCAGCGCACGCCCACCGGCCACGAAGAGCTCGACCGCGTGCTGGGCGGCGGCATCGTCGAGGGCGGCGTGGTGCTGATCGGCGGCGACCCCGGCATCGGCAAATCGACCCTGCTGCTGCAGGCGCTGGACAGCCTGCAGCGCGCCGGTCAGGGCACGCTCTACGTCACCGGCGAAGAAAGTGGTGCCCAGGTGGCGCTGCGCGCGCGCCGGCTCGGCATCGAGGGCTCGCAGGTGCAGGTGCTGGCCGAGATCCAGCTCGAGAAGATCCTGGCCACGCTGGACGCGGTCAAGCCCGCGATCGCGGTGATCGATTCGATCCAGACCGTGTACTCCGAGCAGCTCACGAGCGCGCCGGGCTCGGTGGCCCAGGTGCGCGAATGCGCGGCCCACCTCACGCGCGCGGCCAAGGCCTCGGGCACGGCCATCGTGCTCGTGGGCCACGTGACCAAGGAAGGCGCGCTCGCGGGCCCGCGCGTGCTCGAGCACATGGTGGACACGGTGCTGTACTTCGAGGGCGACACGCACAGCAGCTTCCGGCTGGTGCGCGCCATCAAGAACCGCTTCGGCGCGGTCAACGAGATCGGCGTGTTCGCCATGACCGACAAGGGCCTGAAGGGCGTGAGCAACCCCAGCGCCATCTTCCTGTCGCAGCACGCCCAGCCGGTGCCGGGCAGCTGCGTGATGGTGACGCTCGAAGGCACGCGCCCGCTGCTGGTGGAGCTGCAGGCCCTGGTGGACAGCGGCGGCCCGAGCCCGCGCCGCCTGAGCGTGGGCCTGGAGCGCGACCGCCTGGCCATGCTGCTGGCCGTGCTGCACCGCCACGCGGGCGTGGCCTGCATGGACCAGGACGTGTTCGTCAACGCGGTGGGCGGCGTGCGCATCAGCGAGCCCGCGGCCGACCTGGCGGTCATGCTGGCCATCACCAGCAGCCTGCGCGGCCGGGCCCTGCCCAAGGGCTTCATCGCCTTCGGCGAGGTCGGCCTGGCGGGCGAGGTGCGGCCCGCGCCGCGCGGCCAGGAGCGGCTCAAGGAAGCGGCCAAGCTCGGGTTCTCGGTGGCCATCGTGCCCAAGGCCAACGCGCCCAAAGGCGGCGCGCGCGCCTTCGAGGGGCTGAAGATCGTGGCGGTGGAGCGCATCGAGGAGGCCCTGGCCGCGCTGCGCGACCTGGAGTGAAATGAGCCCCCACGCTCCGCCGCTGCGCGGGTCGCTGCCCCCCGAGGGGGCTGATCCGGCTTGGGGCGGCCCGGCGCCGGATCGACGCTTCCACGCTCCGCGACAATCGCCCCCCATGAGATTCCTGATCAAGATCGCCCTGGCCCTGGTGGCCGCCGCCCTGCTGTACTGGGGCTACACCGAATTCGGCTGGGCCGGCGTGGCCGCCGTGGCCGGCGGCCTGATGATGTGGCTGCTGCTGCATTTCACCCGCCTCATGACCGTGATGCGGCGCGCTGCCCAGCGCCCCATCGGCCACGTGGACAGCGCCGTGATGCTCAACGCCAAGCTGCACGCCGGCATGCCCCTGGTCGCGGTGATCGGCCTCACGCGCGCGCTGGGCGAACTCACCTCGCCGGCCGACGAGCAGCCCGAGGTCTACCGCTGGACCGACCCGGGCGGCGCCAGCGTGCTGGCCCGCTTCACCCACGGCAAGCTCACCGACTGGGGTTTCAAGCGCCCCGAGGCCGACACATCGGGCAACGAATGAGCCCGCACGCGGCCGTAAAATCGCCGGTTGTCCCGAACACCCCCACACCCCAAGGATTCCCATGAGCCCGACCCCGCCCTCGATGTCCGACCGTGACGGCAAGATCTGGATGGACGGCCAGCTGGTGGACTGGCGCGACGCCAAGATCCACGTGCTGACCCACACGCTGCACTACGGCTGCGGCGCCTTCGAGGGCGTGCGGGCCTACAACACGGTCAACGGCACGGCCATCTTCCGCCTGCAGGAGCACACCGAGCGCCTGTTCAACAGCGCCAAGATCCTGCGCATGAAGATTCCCTTCACCCCCGAGCAGGTGAACGAGGCACAGAAGCAGGTGGTGCGCGAGAACAAGCTCGAGAGCTGCTACATCCGCCCGCTCACCTGGATCGGCGACAAGAAGCTCGGCGTGAGCCCCAAGGGCAACACCATCCACCTGATGGTCGCGGCCTGGGCCTGGGGCGCCTACCTGGGCGACGAGGGCTTGAAGCGCGGCATCCGCGTGAAAACCAGCAGCTACACCCGCCACCACGTCAACATCACCATGACGCAGGCCAAGGCGGTGAGCAACTACACCAACAGCATCCTGGCCAACATGGAAGCCACGGACGAGGGCTACGACGAGGCCCTGCTGCTCGACACCGCCGGCTTCGTGAGCGAAGGCGCGGGCGAGAACCTGTTCGTCATCAAGAACGGCGTGATCTACACGCCCGACCTCTCGGCCGGCGCGCTCAACGGCATCACGCGCAACACCGTGTTCCACATCGCCAAGGACCTGGGCCTGGAGATCGTGCAGAAGCGCATCACGCGCGACGAGGTCTACATCGCCGACGAGGCCTTCTTCACCGGCACCGCGGCCGAGGTCACCCCGATCCGCGAACTCGACCGCATCGAGATCGGCGCCGGCAGCCGCGGCCCCATCACCGAGAAGATCCAGTCCGCGTTCTTCGACATCGTGAACGGCCGCAACCCGAAGTACGCGCACTGGCTCACCAAGGTCTGAACATGAGCAAGGCAGTCGTCGAACTCAAGGCCAGCGACCTCAACCAGCACGGCGGGGTCTTCTGCCCCAGCCCGCTGGCCGAGATGAAGCTCTGGAACAGCCACCCCAAGGTCTACCTGGACGTGGCCAAGACCGGCGAGGCCAAGTGCCCGTACTGCGGCACGGTCTACCGGCTCGCCGCGGGCGAGCACGTCGCCCAAGGCCATTGAACATACCGGCAGGTGGGCGGTGACGGGCACACGACACCGCACAGAGAGGACACCTCCATGATTCTGGTCACCGGCGGCGCCGGCTTCATCGGCAGCAATTTCGTGCTGGACTGGCTCGCGCAAAGCGACGAGCCGGTGCTCAACCTCGACAAGCTCACCTACGCGGGCAACCGGCGCAACCTCGCCGCGCTCGAAGGCGATGCGCGCCACGTGTTCGTGCAGGGCGACATCGGCGACAGCGGCCTGGTGGCGCGCCTGCTGGCCGAGCACCGGCCGCGCGCGGTGCTCAACTTCGCGGCCGAAAGCCACGTGGACCGCTCCATCCACGGCGCCGAAGACTTCGTGCAGACCAACATCGTGGGCACCTTCCGCCTGCTCGAAGCGGTGCGCGGCCACTGGCTCGACCTGCCCGAGGCCGAGCGCGCGGCCTTTCGCTTCCTGCACGTGAGCACCGACGAGGTCTACGGCAGCCTGGCGCCCGACGCCCCCGCCTTCACCGAACAGCACGCCTACGAGCCCAACAGCCCCTACAGCGCGAGCAAGGCCGCCAGCGACCACCTGGTGCGCGCCTGGCACCACACGCACGGCCTGCCGGTGCTCACCACCAACTGCAGCAACAACTACGGGCCGTTCCATTTCCCCGAGAAGCTGATCCCGCTGATGATCGTCAACGCGCTCGCGGGCAAGCCGCTGCCGGTGTACGGCGACGGCCTGCAGGTGCGCGACTGGCTCTACGTGGGCGACCACTGCAGCGCGATCCGCCGCGTGCTCGAGGCCGGCCGCGTGGGCGAAACCTACAACGTGGGCGGCTGGAACGAGAAGCCCAACATCGAGATCGTGCACACCATCTGCGCGCTGCTCGACGAGCTGCGCCCGCGCGCCGACGGCCTGTCGTACGCCACGCAGATCACGCATGTGAAGGACCGCCCCGGTCACGACCGCCGCTACGCGATCGACGCGCGCAAGATCGAACGCGAGCTGGGCTGGCGCCCCGCCGAGACCTTCGAGACCGGCATCCGCAAGACCGTGCGGTGGTACCTGGACCACGCCGACTGGGTGGCCGAGGTGCAGAGCGGCGCCTACCGTGCGTGGGTGGACACGCAATACCAGGGGGCGGTTTGAGGCTGCTGCTGCTCGGCGCCAACGGCCAGGTGGGCTGGGAGCTGCAGCGCAGCCTCGCGCCGCTGGGTGAGCTGGTGGCGCTCGACCACGACACGCCCGAGCCGGCCGATTTCAGCCGGCCCGAATCGCTCGCGGCCCTGGTGGACCGCGTGGCCCCCGACGTGGTCGTGAACGCCGCCGCGCACACCGCGGTGGACAAGGCCGAGAGCGAGCCCGCGCTCGCGCACACGCTCAACGCCACCGCGCCCGGCGTGCTCGCGCGCGCGGCGGCCGCGCGCGGCGCGCTGTTCGTGCACTACTCGACCGACTACGTGTTCGACGGCAGCGGCCACCAGCCGCGCGCCGAAGACGCGCCCACCGCGCCACTGAGCGTGTACGGCCGCACCAAGCTCGCGGGCGAGCAGGCGGTGCGCGAGAGCGGCGCGCGACACCTGATCCTGCGCACCAGCTGGGTCTATGCGGCGCGCGGCCAGAACTTTCCCAAGACCATGCTGCGGCTGGCGCAGCAGCGGCCCGAGCTGCGCGTGATCGACGACCAGGTGGGCGCGCCCACGGGCGCCGAGCTGCTCGCCGACGTGACCGCCCACGCGCTGCGCCGCCTGCGCGCCGAGGCGGCGCTCGCGGGCACCTACCACGTGGCCGCGGCGGGCGAGACCAGCTGGCACGGGCTGGCGCGCTTCGCGATCGACACCGCGCGTGCGCTGCGGCCCGAGCTGCCCTGGCAGGTCGAACGCATCGAGCCCATCCCCACGCGCGACTACCCCACGCCAGCGCAGCGCCCGCTCAATTCCCGGCTCGACACCGGCCGGCTGCAGGCCGCGTTCGGGCTGCGGCTGCCGCCCTGGGAGCACGGGGTGCGTCGTATGCTCGCGGAAATCCTCACCGCACCATGACGACCATGCAACGCAAGGGCATCATCCTCGCCGGCGGCTCGGGCACACGCCTGCACCCGGCCACGCTGGCCATCAGCAAGCAGCTGCTGCCGGTGTACGACAAGCCCATGATCTATTACCCGCTGAGCACGCTGATGCTCGCGGGCATCCGCGAGGTGCTGGTGATCAGCACGCCGCAGGACACGCCGCGCTTCCAGCAGCTGCTGGGCGACGGCAGCGCCTGGGGCATGCACCTGCAGTACGCGGTGCAGCCCAGCCCCGACGGTCTGGCCCAGGCCTTCATCATCGGCGCCGACTTCGTGGGCCAGGGCCCGAGCGCGCTGGTGCTGGGCGACAACATCTACTACGGGCACGATTTCGCGAGCCTGCTGCGCCAGGCCGACCAGCAGCCCCAGGGCGCCACCGTGTTCGCCTACCACGTGACCGACCCCGAGCGCTACGGCGTGGTGGCCTTCGACGCCCAGGGCAAGGCCACCAGCATCGAAGAAAAACCCGCGCAGCCCCAGAGCAGCTACGCCGTCACCGGCCTGTACTTCTACGACGCGCAGGTGGTCGACATCGCGAAGGCCGTGAAGCCGAGCGCGCGCGGCGAGCTCGAGATCACCGCGGTGAACCAGGCCTACCTGGAGCGCGGCCAGCTCAACGTGCAGATCCTGCAGCGCGGCTATGCCTGGCTCGACACGGGCACACACGACAGCCTGCTCGACGCGGGCCAGTTCATCGCCACGCTCGAACACCGGCAGGGGCTCAAGATCGCCTGCCCCGAAGAGATCGCCTGGCGCAACGGGTGGATCGGTGCGGAGCAGCTGCAACGGCTGGCGGAGCCGTTGAAGAAGAACGGGTATGGGCAGTACCTGCTGCGCCTGCTGAGCGACCGCGTGATCCGGGGGCCGGGCACGTGAGCGGCCACCTCAAGGTCACCCCGACCGCCATCCCCGACGTGCTGATCGTCGAGCCCCGGGTGTTCGGCGATGCGCGCGGGTTCTTCTTCGAAAGCTTCAACCAGCAGGCCTTTCGCGACGCCACCGGGCTCGACCTGAACTTCGTTCAGGACAACCACAGCCGCAGCGCCCGGGGCGTGCTGCGCGGCCTGCACTACCAGCTGCCGCCCCACGAGCAGGGCAAGCTGGTGCGCGTGGTGCGCGGCAGCGTGTTCGACGTGGCGGTGGACATCCGGCGCGGGTCGGCCACGTTCGGGCGGTGGGTAGGGGTGGAGCTCAGTGAGGAGAACCAGCGCCAGGTCTGGATCCCGCCCGGCTTCGCCCACGGCTTCATGGTCACGAGCGACAGTGCCGACTTCCTCTACAAGACCACGGCGTACTACGCGCCGGCGCATGAGCGCTGCATCGTCTGGAACGACGCGCGGCTGAGCATCGAGTGGCCATTGACCGACGCCCCCAGCCTGTCCGCGAAGGACGCGTCGGGCACCGCTTTCGATCGCGCGGAGGTGTTCGCTTGAGCGCCCGGATCCATCCCAGCGCCGACGTGGCGAGCGAGGCCATCGGCCCCGGCACGCGCATCTGGCAGTTCGTGGTCGTCCTGGCCGGCGCGCGGATCGGCCAGGACTGCAACGTGTGCTCGCACTGCTTCATCGAGAACGATGTGGTGATCGGTGATCGCGTCACCATCAAGAGCGGCGTGCAGTTGTGGGATGGCCTGAGGGTGGGCGATGACGTGTTCATCGGCCCCAACGCCACCTTCACGAACGACAAGCACCCCCGCAGCCGCAACACCGGTTTCGTGCAACTCACGACCGTGATCGAAAGAGGCGCCTCCATCGGCGCCGGCGCGGTGCTGTTGCCCGGCATCCGGATCGGCGAGAACGCCGTGGTGGCCGCCGGCGCCGTGGTCACGCGGGACGTACCCGCCAACACCTGCGTGGTCGGCAACCCGGCCCGCGTGATGAACAGAGAGCCCTCATGAGCGGAACGCAGCCGCAGTTCGGCGTGGACCAGTGCCGCATCGTCGAACTGCCCAAGATCTCGGACCCCCGCGGCAACCTCACCTTCATCGAGGGCAGGCGCCACGTGCCCTTCGATTTCCAGCGCATGTACTACCTCTATGACGTGCCGGGCGGCGCGGAGCGGGGCGGCCACGCGCACAAGGCCCTGCACCAGCTCATCATCGCGATGTCCGGAAGCTTCGATGTGCTGCTGGACGACGGCCGCAACAAGAAGCAGTTCCACCTCAACCGCTCGTATTACGGCCTGTACGTGTGCCCGCTCATCTGGCGCGAACTCAACAACTTTTCGTCGGGCTCGGTCTGCGTCGTGCTCGCCTCGAACACCTACGACGAGGCGGACTATTACCGCGACTACGGCGAGTTTCTGCAGGCGATCGGGAGTCAACCGTGAACGTGCCCTTTCTTGATTTGAAGTCCACCTACCTCGAGCTGCAGCCCGAGATCGACGAGGCCGTGCAGCGGGTGCTTCACAGCGGCAGCTACATCGGGGGCGCCGAGGTGGAGGCCTTCGAGAACGCGTTCGCGGGCTTCTGCGGCGCACGCCATGTGGTGGGGGTCGCCAACGGGCTCGACGCGCTCAAGCTGGCCTTGCTGGCGCTCGACGTGGGACCCGGCGACGAGGTCATCGTGCCGAGCCACACGTTCATCGCCACCTGGCTGGCGGTCAGCCAGTGCGGCGCGACGCCGGTGCCGGTGGAGCCGGCCGCTGACGGGTTCAACATCGACCCGCAGCGGGTGGCGGCCCGCATCACCCCGAAGACCAAGGGCATCATTCCCGTGCACCTGTATGGCGAGCCGGCCGATCTCGACCCCCTGATCGACATTGCCGAGCGCCACGGCCTTTTTGTGCTCGAAGACGCGGCACAGGCGCATGGCGCCGTCTACCGCGGTCGCCGCATCGGGTCGCACGGGCATGCCGTGGCCTGGAGCTTCTACCCCGGAAAAAACCTGGGGGCGTTCGGCGACGGCGGCGCCGTGTCGACGCAGGACGAGGCGCTGGCGCGCCGTATCCGCATGCTGGGCAACTACGGCTCGCGCACCAAGTACGTCAACGACAGCATCGGCTACAACAGCCGCCTCGACCCGCTGCAGGCGGCCATCCTGCGCGCCAAGCTGCCGCGCCTCGACGAATGGAACGCACGCCGCCACGCCATCGCCGAACGGTATGAGCAGGCTTTCGGCGCGCTGCTGCCCACGCCCGCCCTCCCGTCAGAGCGCCAGGGTCACGCGTGGCACCTGTACGTCATTCGCCATCCCGATCGCGACCGCTTGCAACAGCAGCTCTCGGACGCCGGGGTCACGACACTCATCCACTACCCGCGCCCCCCTCACCTGCAAGCGGCGTACGCGCCCTTGGGGCTCGGCGCGGGCAGCTTCCCGTTGGCCGAGCAGTACGCCGCCACGGTGCTCAGCCTGCCCATCGGCCCGCACCTGAGCGCCGCCCAGGTCGATCACGTCATCGAGGCGGTCACCGGCGTCCTGACAGCCATGCCCCAGGCATAGCCCGCCCGGTTCAGACCTTCGCCCCGCCGCACGCCCACGAACGGCGCAACGCCCCATCGACACCCAGGGACATCACCCATGCCGGATCCCAACGCCCGCACCGCTTCGCACGACAACCGCCAACAGGTCAAGCAGCTGTTGATCGAGCAACTCGAACAGCATGTCCAGCGAAACACCGGCAACCGCCTGCAGCGGACCTTGCGCGCACCGCTGATGCTGCCGATGTCCAAGGCGCTGGAGAAGTACTGCCGCATGACCGGCTCGACGCGACAGCTTCAGGCGCGCCTCTTCTGGGGCGAGCGCATGAATGTGGTCTTCCCCGAAATCGTGTCGTGTTTCCTGTATCGATACGGCTTCTTCGAGCCCGACCTGACCCGCATCGTCATCGATTCCGTCCATCCGGGCGACGTGGTGTTCGACATCGGCACGCACTTCGGCTACTACAGCCTGCTGGCCTCGCACCTGGTGGGTCCGCAGGGCCAGGTGCACAGCTTCGAGCCCACCCGACACACGCATGAAGTGGTGCGCTCCAACGTGAGCGGCAAGGGCAACGTCAAGCTGACCAATGCCGCGGCCTGGTCGGAAACCACGGAGCTGAAGTTCAAGGACTACGGCATGACCATGTCGGCCTTCAACTCGCTCTACGAGGCCAAACTCGACGACGCCGTGGCCCGGACGCTGCAGCCCACCGAGTACACCGTGGCCGCCATCAGCATCGACGAGTACGTCGATGCACATCGGGTGAAGCCGACCTTCATCAAGATCGACGCGGAGAACGCCGAGCACGACATCCTGCTCGGCATGAAGCGCACCCTGAACGACATGCGTCCCCTCGTGACCCTCGAGGTCGGCGACGTCAAGGCCGGCAACTACAAGGACAGCGCATCGGCCGTGCGCCTGTTGATCCAGCACGGCTACCGCGCCAAGGAATGGAAAGACGGCCGCCTTCGCGACCATGCACCGACCAGCTCCTACCTGCACGCCAACCTGCTGTTCGTGCCCGAATAAGCACGCCTTGCAGACGATCGGCCTGGCGGGCAGCTGGCGCACGGCTGCCGGGGCCGACACATCTGCAGCACGCCCCTTTCAATTCACAACATATTGCGTCGTCGGCTGGCGACCCCTCGCGGTCTTGCCGCCGAAGCGCGGGCATCGAAAGGCCCTGATCCGCTCGATCCGAGCTACCCTCCCAAGATGACTGTCCAGCAGAGCGTTCCTCAAGCCATCACGACCTCGACCCCGAGCCATTCGCTGCCTCTGCTGTGGGGGCCTTGCATCGTCACCCTGCTGTACCTGGGCGGCTCTTTGCTGCTCTTCAAATTCGGGCCTGTCGACTGGCCGGTGCGCAACGGGGGCGAGCTCTGGGCGTTCAATGCGCTCTACCTGTCGATGTTTCTCGCCGGCTATGCGGTCGCGTTGGTCCTGAGGAAGCGGTGGGCCGCTGACACCCCCTCCGCATCGTCTCGCGCTTTCACGGCGCGCTTTTTCTGGCCCATCTGGCTTTGCGCGGCCCTGGTGGTCCTGATCGGCCACCGCAACCTGACCCTGGGCCCCAGCTACCTGCCGACCACCTTGTTCTCCGACTTCGTGGACGGCCTGGTCGACCCATTGGGCGCCTACCTGTACAAGCTGAGCGACGAGGCCAAAGGCAACTTCGCGGGCAACCCGGCGCTCACGCTGC
This sequence comes from Hydrogenophaga sp. T2, assembly GCF_049843535.1. Classification (NCBI taxonomy): domain Bacteria; kingdom Pseudomonadati; phylum Pseudomonadota; class Betaproteobacteria; order Burkholderiales; family Comamonadaceae; genus Hydrogenophaga; species Hydrogenophaga sp. T2. Next base: position 69,072 of record NZ_JBBHZJ010000011.1, read on the forward strand.
TGTTCGGCGTGCTGGCCTTCTCCAAGCTGGTGCTGGTGCACATGCTGGTGGCCGGCTGGCCCGCGCTGTCGCGGCTGAAGAAGCTGCTGGGGTGCCTGGTTGCCCTGTTTCCGATCGCCTCCGGCGTCTGCGTGGGCACGAACAAGCCGGTGTTCGACGTGGCGTTCATGTTCGCGGCCATTCTGGCCGCGAACGTGTTCATGGCGCCGTCAGGCGGCCGGCTGGCGTTCATCGGCTCACGCCGGGCGCTGATCGCGCTGACCGCCGGTGTTTTTGTGTTCGCGGGTGCGTACTTCCAGCACACCATGAACGCCCGGGCGCCGGGGCTGGGGTACGCCGAGAGCCTGTCGTCGACCGCCGGGGTCGTGCGTCTCAAGCCGGGATTCCAGTCGTACTGCGAGAACGCAGACGAATGGACGGCCAAAGGCTGCCACCTCGCCTCCATCGGGTCGATCTACCTGACCCAGGGCTATTACGGCATGTCGCTGTCCCTGGACATCCCGCACGAGACCACGTATGGCCTCGGGCATTCCAAGTTCATCCTGGACACCCTGAAGAAGTACCTGGGCATCGATCTGGCGCCCAGAACCTTTCAGCACAAGATTCACGGCCAATGGAGCGCCACCGGGCAATGGCACTCCGCTTACAGCCAATGGGCCAACGACGTCGGATTTGCCGGTGTGGGGCTGGTGATGCTGGCATTGGGCTTCTACGCGTGCGCCATCTGGATCTCGGCCCTGGCAACGCACAATGCAGCCGCCGTGTGCAGCATTCCGCTGCTGGCCACGCTGATCATCTTCATTCCGGCCAACAACCAAGTGTTCAACCTGTTTGAATCGCTGGCGACCTTCATCGTATTGTTCCTTGCCTGGGTGGCCAGCCTGGCCATCCGGCCGCGGGCGCGCCTGCGCGCGAGCTGATCCCGACGCCGTCCCCCACCGCGCATGTCTCAACCCGCCTCCACGCTCGTCCACCGCCTCTGGGCCCACCTCGCCCCAAGGCGGCGAAGCCAGATCGCCATTGCGCTGCTGCTGTCCACGGCCACCTCGGTGCTCGAGATCGCCAGCATCAGTGCCCTGCTGCCCTTGCTCAGCGCGCTGATCAACCCGAAGCAGCTGGTCGGACTTCCGCTGATCGGCGGCCTGCTCGACCTCGTCAACGCCCGCTCCGACGCCCAGATCCTGGCCTTCACCTGCCTCCTGTTCTGCTGCCTGGCGGTCGTGGCAGGCGCGGCCCGCTTTGCCCTGACGGTGATCCTGGCCAGGCTCAGCTATGCCATCGGTTCGGACTTCGCTTTGGGCATCTACGTGCGCGCGATCCGGCGCCCCTTCATCGAACAGCTGAAATCCAACAGCAGCGACGTCATTTCCGCGGTGTCCATCAAGTCGGAGATCGTGGTCCGCCAGTTCCTCTTTCCGATCCTCACCATCGCGAGTTCCGGGGTGCTGGCGGTGGCCATCGTGGCCTTGCTCTTCGTCGCCAGCCCGGTCGTCACGATCGCCTCGTCGGCGTCCTTCGGTCTGCTGTACCTGGGCGTGCACCTGATGACCCGCGAGCGGCTGCGCCGCTCGGGCGCCACGGTCGATGCCGAGACCAACAACATCGTCAAGAAGGTCCAGGAAGGGCTGGGGTCGGTCAGAGACATCATCCTCGACGGCAGCCACAAGCTCTACGAGCGCGATTTCGTCCACTCCGACAGCCCGCTCAGGCGCGCCAGAGCCGATATCCAGATCATCAGCCAGGTGCCGCGGTACGTGATCGAGGCCGGCGGCCTGGTGTTCTTCGGCGCGCTCGCTTATGTCCTCGCGTCCAGGGGCGTGCTGTCCGAATCGCTCCCCGGGCTGGGCGTGCTCGCACTGGGCCTTCAGCGGCTGCTGCCCACGCTGCAACAGGCCTACGCGGCCTGGGCCTGCATCCAGGGTGCCCAGCATGCCGTGGCATCGACGCTCGAATTCATGGACCTGGACCTGCCGGCCGACGACAACACGGCCCGTCCGATGTCCTTCCAGCACGCGATCGACATCGACGCGGTGCGCTTCTCTTACGGCGAGGGCACCCGCTCCATCCTGAACGGCATCAGCTTCCAGATCCGCAAGGGTACCCGCCTGGGCATCGTGGGCAAGACCGGCAGCGGCAAATCGACCTTGCTCGACATCGTGATGGGCCTGCTGGCGCCCACCGGGGGCGCCGTGCGCGTCGACGGCGTGGAGATCGACTTCCGCCAACCCGGGGGGTGGCACAAGCTGGTGGCCCACGTGCCGCAAACCATCTTCATCGCCGACGCGTCGATCGGCGAGAACATCGCCCTGGGGGTCGATCGAAAGCTGATCGACGTCGAACGCGTGCGCCGGTGCGCCGAGCAGGCCCAGCTCGGGGACTTCCTGGAGCAGCTTCCGCAGGGCCTGGACACCGTGGTGGGCGAGCGGGGGGCCTGGTTGTCGGGCGGTCAGCGCCAGCGCATCGGCATCGCCCGCGCGCTCTACAAATCGGCCACCGTGATCGTGCTCGACGAAGCCACCAGCGCGCTCGACGAAAGCACCGAATCGGCGGTCATGCAGAGCATCGAGACCTTGGGCGACGACATCACGATCGTCATGGTGGCCCACAAGATGGCGTCCCTGCGCTCTTGCGATCAGATCATCGAGCTCCGCGACGGGGCGATTCATCGCGTCGGGCGCTTCCAGGACTTTGCCGACGAACCTGTCCTTGCCGACAAAGCGCCATGACGACCGAACCCTCAACGAGCCAGTCCGAACGGTGCGTGGTCGTGGTCAACAGCTGCGACGCCTACGCCGATGTCTGGCCGCTCTTTTTCGCGGCCTTCAAGGACCGCTGGCCGCACTGCCCCTTCCCGCTGGTGGTCAATACCGAATCGCTCGACGCCGCCGCACCGGGGCTTCGCGTGAGCAGCCACGTGATGGCGCCCCATGAGCGGTCGTCGCCGTGGGGCGCTCGATTGCTGTCGACGCTGAAAGACCAGTCGTCCGAGTACGTGCTGATGTTGTTCGACGACTTCGTGCTCGAAGAACCGGTGGACGGCGAGGCCATCGATCGCTGCCTCGGATGGATGGATGCCGATCCGTCCATCTCGGTCTTCTACCTCTCCCATGTGCCCGGTGCCGCGCGTCCGCAGAGCACCTACCCGGGTTTCGAGGCGATCCCGCGCCTGACCAACTACCGGCTCAATTCGGCCCCGGCCCTGTGGCGCCGCCAGCACCTGATCGAGCTCACCCGGGAAGACGACAACCCCTGGATCTGGGAGCTGTTCGGCACGAGCCGAACCTTCCTGCACCGCGGTCGTTACTTCTGCGCGCGGCCCGGTCAAGAAACCGTTTACCGCTACAACTACACCATGGGTGGTGCGATCTACCGGGGCAAATGGGTGCCCCAGGTGGCCGGTCCGCTGATCGAGCGCTATGGCCTGGGCATCGATATGCGCGTGCGGGGCATCACAGGCGAGCGGGGCGCCCCGCGAACGCTGAGCGAAAAGTTGCGCATGCTCGCACAGGGCTTTCGGGCCTCGGGCCTGCTGGCGCCGGTCATCGTCTGGCTGTTGCTGCTCACCAAACTGCGCGCGCGCAAAGGACAAGCCTGATGGACTTCACCTTTGTCGTGATCACCTACAACCACGAGGCCTATGTGCTCGAGCACCTCGAGAGCATTGCCTTCCAGATCCGCGAGCACGGCCAGGGCTGCACCTTCCAGCTGATCGTCGCCGACGACGCGTCCAAGGACCAGACCATCCCGCTGGTGCGGCATTGGCTGAACCAGCACGGCGACCTGTTCGCCGACGTGCAGATCCACACGCAGGCGACCAACCAGGGCACCTGCCACAACTACACGAAGGTCTGGTCGCACGTGCGTGGCGACCTATGCAAGCTCACGGCCGGCGACGACGTGTACTCCTGCGAGAACCTGCTCGCCGAGTGGCGGCGCCTGCGGGACCACGACATGTCATCGGGCTATCCGCTGCACCTGATCGACGGCCACCTCAGCTGGCCCACGTTCTTCAACCTGAACATGGTGGCGAGCAACCGCATCTACGGTCGCGGTGATTACATGAAGCGATTGCTGGGCATCAGCTTCAACCACACGCCCAGCATCATGTTCTCCACCCGGGTGCTGCGCGACGACGCCATCCGGGACTTCGTGCGCGGGTTCGCCGTGACCGAGGACTACCCCATGCACGTGAAGATGGCCGAGCGATTTGCCCCGCTGTCGTTCGCGCAGTCGCCGCTCGTGCACATCTACTACCGGCGCACGGCGGGCTCTACTTACCTGGTGCGCAGCGCTTCGTTCGACAAGGACAAGCTGGCGATCTTCGCCTACCTCAGGGACCACGTGGCACGGGGCGTGGAGCGCGTGCTCATGCGCAACCGCATGTTCTGCTACCGGCTGCGCTCGCCCTGGGCGCGGCGGCTGCTGAACCTCAATTACCTGGTTTATGCCGCGCGTCTGGCCCTGAACGGGCTGGGTGTCTGGCGCGACTACGCCCAGCTCAAGCCCGAGCTCGAGAAGCACCGACGCCACTACCAGACCCTTCGCTCCCGGGCGGACGCGCAGCGCGCCGCGTTCGCGCAGGCCAGCGAAGGCGCGGCCCCCACCCCTCTCGTGTAGGAAAATTCAGCATGTCCTTCTCTTCGAAATGCCTTCTGATCACGGGCGGAACCGGCTCGTTCGGCAATGCGGTGCTCCGGCGCGCGCTGCACACCGACATCGCGGAAATCCGCATCTTCAGCCGAGACGAAAAAAAGCAGGACGACCTGCGCAAGCGCTACGACAACCCCAAGCTGCGCTTCTACATCGGTGATGTGCGCGACCGGGGCAGCCTGCAGCAGGCCATGCGGGGCGTCGACTACGTGTTCCACGCGGCGGCGCTCAAGCAGGTGCCCTCCTGCGAATTTCACCCCATGCAGGCGGTGCTCACCAACGTGCTGGGTACGGAGAACGTGCTGTCGGCCGCCATCGACGCCGGGGTCCGGCGCGTGGTCTGCCTGAGCACCGACAAGGCGGTGTACCCCATCAACGCCATGGGCATCAGCAAGGCCATGATGGAGAAGGTGATGGTGGCCACGAGCCGCAACCTCGAGGGCACACCCACGGTGATCTGCGGCACCCGCTACGGCAACGTCATGGCCTCGCGCGGCTCGGTGATCCCGCTGTTCGTCGACCAGATGCTCGCGGGCCAGCCGATCACCATCACCGACCCGGCCATGACGCGCTTCATGATGACGCTCGACGATGCCGTGGACCTGGTGCTGTACGCCTTCGAGCACGGGCAGAACGGCGACATCTTCGTGCAGAAGGCGCCGGCCGCCACCGTGGAAACGCTGGCCAAGGCCCTGGGTGAACTGCTCGGCAAGCCCGGGCACCCGATCCGCGTCATCGGCAGCCGCCACGGCGAAAAGCTCTACGAGGCCCTGCTGAGCAAGGAAGAAATGGCCCACGCCGAAGACCGCGGCGACTACTACCGCGTGCCGCCCGACGGGCGCGACCTCAACTACGCGAAGTACGTCGACCAGGGCGAGGCCAAGCTCACGCAGGCCCTGCATGCCGAGGAATACCACTCCCACAACACGCAGCGTCTGGACGTCGAAGGCATGAAACGCCTGCTGCTCAAGCTCGATTTCCTGCAGCGCATCCTGCGCGGCGAGAACGCCCGGGCGGAGGACTGACGTGCACATCCTCATCACCGGCGCCGACGGCTTCATCGGACGCAACCTGCGCCTTCGGATTTCGGAGCGGGCCGGCTGGACCGTGACACCCTGGACCCGCCACAGCGCGCCCGATGGCCTGCAGAACGCCATCGAGCAGGCCGACGTGGTGATCCACCTCGCGGGCGTGAACCGCCCCAAGGAGGTCAGCGAGTTTCAAACCGGCAACGTCGACTTCACCGTCCGCCTCTGCGACACCCTGGCGCAGGTGGCGTCGGCATCGAATCACCGGCCGCGGCTGATTCACACCTCGTCCACCCAGGCCGAACGCGGCAACCCGTACGGCGAGTCGAAGAAGGCCGCCGAAGCGGCCATGCAGTCCCTGGCCCGTGCGCACGGCCACGCCCTGCACGTGTTTCGCCTGCCCAACGTGTTCGGCAAATGGTGCCGCCCGCACTACAACTCGGCGGTCGCCACGTTCTGCCACCAGATCGCCCGCGGACTGCCCATCGAGATCCACGACCCCGGTGCGGCACTGCAGCTGATCCACGTGGACGACGTGATCGACCGGTTCCTGGCGCTGGTCGATGGCGCCGCCGCCCAGCCGGACGCCGCCGGCTTCGAAACCGCCGGGCCGGTGTACAGCACGACGGTGGGAGCGGTCGCCGACACCCTCCGCGGTTTTCGCGACAGCCGCGACACCGGCGTGATCGGCACGGTGGGCCACGGCCTCGGCCGGGCCCTGTATGCGACCTACGTGAGCTACCTCCCCGTGGAGGCGTTCGACTACCCGCTGGTGCGCCACGAAGACCCGCGCGGCGTGTTCGTCGAAATGCTCAAGACCCGGGACAGCGGCCAGTTCTCTTACTTCACGGCCCATCCGGGGGTCACGCGGGGCGGCCACTACCACCACGCCAAGACCGAGAAGTTCCTGGTGATTCAGGGAAAGGCCTGCTTTCGCTTTCGCCACATGCTCAGCGGCGAGACGCACGAGATCCACACCACGGCCGAGTCGCCGCGCGTGGTGGAGACCGTGCCTGGCTGGACGCACGACATCACCAACACCGGCGAAAGCCTGATGGTGGTCATGCTGTGGGCCAATGAAATCTTCGACCGGAACCGACCGGACACCATCTCGGCAGCCTTGTGAGACCGATGTGAAAAAACTCCATGTCATGACCATCGTGGGCACGCGCCCCGAGATCATCCGCCTGTCCCGCGTGATGGCGCGCCTCGACGAGCACTGCCAGCACCAGATCGTCCACACCGGACAGAACTACGACTACGAACTGAACCAGATCTTTTTCGACGATCTGGGCATTCGCAAGCCGGACCACTTCCTGGAGGCCGCCGGCGGTACCGCGGCCGAGACCATCGGCAACATCATCGGCCGCGTCGATGCGCTGCTGGCGCAACACAAACCCGACGCGGTGCTGGTGCTGGGCGACACCAACAGCTGCCTGGCCGTGATTCCCGCCAAGCGGCGCAAGATCCCCATCTTCCACATGGAAGCCGGCAACCGCTGCTTCGACATGCGCGTGCCCGAGGAGATCAACCGCCGCATCGTCGACCACACGGCCGACGTCAACCTGACCTACAGCGACATCGCCCGCGAGTACCTCCTGCGCGAAGGCCTGCCGCCCGATCTGGTCATCAAGACCGGCAGCCCCATGGCCGAGGTGCTCGCGCACTACCGGCCGGGCATCGATGCGTCCGACGTGCTGGAGCGGCTGGGCCTGCAGCCCGGCGGCTACTTCCTGGTGAGCGCCCACCGCGAGGAAAACGTCGACAGCGACGCGCGCTTCGAGGCCCTGGTGGGCCTGCTCAACGGCGTGGCCAGGCAATACGGCCTGCCGGTGGTGGTGTCCACGCACCCACGCACCCAGAAGCGCGTGGACGCCACCGGCGCCCGCTTCGAGCCCGAGGTGCGTCTGCTCAAGCCGCTGGGCTTCTCCGACTACAACAAGCTGCAGATGAACGCCAAGGCCGTGCTGTCGGACAGCGGCACGATCTCCGAGGAGTCGTCCATCCTCAACTTCCCGGCCCTCAACATCCGCGAAGCGCACGAGCGCCCGGAAGGCATGGAAGAGGCGGCCGTCATGATGGTGGGGCAATCGCTGGAGCGCGCCCTGCAGGCCCTGGCCATCCTCGAGCAGCAACCACGGGGTGCACAGCGCCTGCTGCGCCAGGTGGCCGACTACAGCATGCCCAACGTGTCCGACAAGGTGCTGCGCATCGTGCACAGCTACACCGACTACGTGAACCGCGTGGTCTGGAAACGTTACAGCGGCTGAACCTTGAACATCCTGGTGGTGAGCCAGTACTTCTGGCCCGAGAACTTCCGCATCAACGACCTGGTGCAGGAATGGCTGAAGCGCGGCCACGCGGTGACCGTGCTGACCGGCAAGCCGAACTACCCGGATGGCAAGACCTTCGACACCTACAGGGCCGACCCGTCGGCGTTTGCGCACTTCGAAGGGGCCGCTGTGCACAGGGTCCCCATGCTGGCCCGCGGCACCGGCGCCCTGCGCCTGATGCTCAACTACGCGAGCTTCGTGGCCGGCGCCTGCACCACAGGGCCCTGGAAGCTGCGCCGCGTGCGGCCCGACGTCATCTTCGTGTTCGAGCCATCGCCGGTGACGGTCGGGCTGCCCGCCGTGCTGCTGGGGCGCCTCAAGCGCTGCCCGGTGGTGTTCTGGGCCCTGGACCTGTGGCCCGAGACGCTGGCTGCGGTCGGCGTGGTCCGCAACCCGCGGCTGCTGGCTGGGGTGGCGCGCCTCGTGCGCTTCATCTACGACCGCTGCACGCTGGTGCTGGGCCAGTCCCGCGCTTTCCTGCCCAGCATCGCGCAGCATTGCAGCGACCCGTCCAAGGTGCGCTATTTCCCCAGCTGGGCCGAAGCCGTTTTTTCGGCGGCGCCCGACCAGCCCGCGCCCGAGGTTGCCGCCGACGCCGCTGCCTTCAGCGTTCTGTTCGCGGGCAATGTCGGCGACGCACAAGACTTTCCCGCCATCCTGGACGCGGCCGAGCGCTTGAAGCACCGGCGCGACATCCGCTGGTTGATCGTGGGTGACGGTCGACGTTCGGCCTGGCTGCAGGAACAGGTGCGTGAACGGGGGTTGGGCGAGCGGGTGCTGCTGCTGGGCCGCTTCCCGGTGGAGCGCATGCCGTCCTTTTACGAACATGCCGACGCCCTGCTGGTCAGCCTCAGGAAAGATCCCACGTTCAGCATGACCATACCGGGCAAGGTGCAGTCGTACCTCGCGGCCGGCAAGCCGTTGCTCGGCATGCTGGATGGCGAGGGCGCCGATGTGATCCGGCGTGCCGGGGCCGGCCTGGCCTGCCCGGCGGGCGACGCGGGCGCACTGGCCGATGCGGTGCAGCGGCTCGCTGCCATGCCCCCCGATGAACGCCGCGCCATGGGCGATCGCGGCCGCGCCTTCGCCCTTCGCGAGTTCGACCGCGGCACACTCATGGACCGGATGAACGACCTGCTCGAGGAGGCGCGCGCCTTGTACCACCCGAAAGGCCAGGCATGACTTGCGTCGTCACCGGCAGCACCGGGTTTGTCGGCCGGGCGCTGATCGAACGCCTCGCCGCCGAGCAGCGACCGCTGCGGCCGATCGTGCGCCGCCCGGCGGATGCCGTGCACGCCTCCTCCCACGTGATCGATGCGCCCTGGAGCCAGGCCGATTGGGGCACTGCCCTGCGGGGCGCGAGCGCCGTCGTCCACCTCGCCGCCCGCGTCCACGTCATGAACGAGCACGCGGCCGACCCCCTGGCCGCGTTCCGCGACGTCAACACCGCAGGCACCTTGCGGCTGGCGCGCCAGGCCGCCGAGGCTGGCGTGCGCCGCTTCGTGTTCGTGAGCTCCATCAAGGTCAACGGCGAACACACGGTGGCCGGCAGTCCGTTCCGCGCGAACGATGCCCCCCGGCCCGAGGATCCATATGGCATCTCCAAACGCGAAGCGGAAGACGGCCTGCGCGCGCTCGCGGCCGCCAGCGGCATGGAAGTCGCCATCGTTCGCCCCCCTTGGTCTACGGCCCGGGCGTGAAGGCCAACTTCGCCGCGCTCATGCGCGCCGTGCAACGCGGTCTGCCGCTGCCGTTCGGGGCCGTCACGGCCAACCGCCGCAGCTTCGTCGCCCTCGACAACCTCGTCGACCTGCTGATCACCTGCATCGACCACCCCGCAGCCGCCAACCGGACCTTGCTGGTGAGCGATGGCGAAGACCTTTCCACCGCCGATCTGCTGCGCCGCCTGGGCCGCGCGATGAACCGGCCTGCACGGCTGCTCCCGGTGCCGCCGGTGCTGCTGCAGGCCGGCGCCGCCCTGCTGGGCAAACGCGACATGGCCCAGCGCCTGCTGGGCAACCTGCAGGTCGACATCACCCACACCCGCGACACGCTCGGCTGGACACCGCCCCTGTCCGTGGACGAAGGTCTGCGCCGTGCCGTGGCCGGGCTGCAAACCCCATGAAGCGCCTGTTCGACCTCGCCCTGGCCGTGCCCGCCGCCCTGCTCCTGCTCGTGCCCATCGCGCTCGTGGCGCTGGCCGTGCGCCTCACCTCGCCGGGCCCCGCGCTCTACTGGAGCGACCGCGTGGGCCGCCACAACCGCCTCTTTCGCATGCCCAAGTTCCGCAGCATGCGCACCGACACGCCCGCCGTGGCCACGCACCTGCTCGAAGACCCCCGGCGCTGGCTCACGCCCATCGGCCCCTTCCTGCGCAAGAGCAGCCTCGACGAGCTGCCCCAGCTCTGGAGCATCCTCAAGGGCGACATGAGCTTCGTCGGCCCGCGGCCCGCGCTGTTCAACCAGCACGACCTCATCGCGCTGCGCACCGAGGCCGGCGTGCACGAACTCGTGCCCGGGCTCACGGGCTGGGCCCAGGTCAACGGCCGCGACGAGCTGCCGATCCCGCAGAAGGTGGCGCTCGACGCCGAGTACCTGCGCCGGCGAAGCCTGGGCTTCGACCTGCGCATACTCTGGCTGACCGCCATCAAGGTGCTGCGCCGCGAGGGCGTGCAACACTGAAGGGCCGCATGGCATCGGCATTCCCGGGGAGACAAGAACACGTGAGCAACACCGCACAGACACCCACGCCGCTGGTCATCGTCGGCGCCGGCGGGCACGGGCGCAGCGTGAGCGAGCTCGTGCAACTGGCCGGCACGCACACGGTGGCGGGCTTTCTGGACGACCAGCTGCCGCCCGGCACCGAGGTGCTGGGCGTGCCCGTGTGGGGCGGCACGGCCGAACTGCCGCGGCTGCCCGAGCGCGGCGTCACCGCGGTGCACGTGGCCATCGGCCACAACCCCACGCGCGCCGCGCTGCTGGCGCGCGTCCGCGAGGCCGGCCTGCAGGCCGCTACCCTGGTGCACCCCCGCGCCTGTGTATCGCCCAGTGCCCGCCTGGGCACGGGCTGCGTGGTCATGGCACTGGCCGTGATCGGCACCGAAGCGCAGCTCGGCGATGGCGTCATCGTCAACGTCGGCGTGGTGGTCGACCACCACGCGCGCGTCGGCGACCACGGCCACCTGGGCGCCAACGCCACCATGGCCGGGGGCACCTCGATCGGCGCGCGCGCCTGGCTGCAGGCCGGCAGCGCTCTCGGCTACCACACCCACCTGCCCGACGACACCGTCGTCGCCCCCGGGGAGGGCCGCCCATGAGGCCCATGCACCCCGAGTCCGGCAACGACGACGACAGCCTGGCGAGCACGCTGCTCGCCATCCCGCGCCCGGCCAAGCGCGCGCTTGCCGTCGCCGTCGACATGGCCTTGTGCGTGCTCGCCGTCTGGATCGCGCTCTACCTGCGCCTGGAGGTCTGGCTGCGCCTGGAGCCGCCTTATCTCTGGCCCGCCATCGGCGCGGTGCTGATCGCAATCCCGCTGTTCGTGCGCTTCGGCCTGTACCGCGCCATCTTCCGTTACGCGGGCTGGAACGCCACGCTCTCGCTGGGCCAGGCCATGGCCTTGTACGGCCTGCTCTACGCCACGGTGTTCACCGTGTTCGGCGTGCCCGGCGTGCCGCGCTCGGTGGGCATCATCCAGCCGCTGCTGCTGTTCATGTTCGTCGCGCTCAGCCGCCTGTTCGTGCGGGTGTGGCTGGGGGGGCTCTACCGCCACCTGCTTGCGCGCCGCACCCTGCCGGGCGTGCTGATCTACGGCGCCGGCAGCGCGGGCCGCCAGCTCGCGGCCGCGCTGCTGCGCAGCCCCCAGCACCGCCTGATCGGCTTCATCGACGACGATCCCGCGCTGCAGGGCAACAGCCTGGACGGCCGCACCGTCTACCCGCCGCAACGCCTGGCCGAACTCGTGCAGACCATCGGCGCCACCGACGTGCTGCTGGCCCTGCCCTCGGCCACGCCCCAGCGGCGCCGCGCCATTCTCGAAACGCTGCGCGGCCTGCCGCTGCACGTGCGCACCCTGCCGGGCGTGTCCGATCTGGCCTCGGGCAAGACCGACCTGAGCGACCTGCGCGAGCTCGACATCGAAGACCTGCTGGGCCGCGAGCCTGTGGCGCCGGACCCGGCGTTGCTCGAACGCCTGATCCGCGACCGCGTGGTGGCCGTGACCGGCGCGGGCGGCAGCATCGGCAGCGAGCTGTGCCGCCAGATCGTCGCGCTGCGCCCGCGCACGCTGCTGCTCATCGACCAGAGCGAGTACGCGCTCTACGCCATCCACCAGGAGCTGCAGCGCCACGCCGACGGCGACGCGGTCGAGATCGTGCCGCTGCTCGCCTCGGTGCAGGACGAGGCCCGCATGGTGCAGATCCTGGGCGCCTGGCACCCGCACACGCTCTACCACGCCGCGGCCTACAAGCACGTGCCCCTGGTGGAGCACAACGCGGTGCAGGGCCTGCGCAACAACGTCTGGGGCACCTGGGTCACCGCGCGCGCGGCGCTGGCCGCGGGCGTGCGCCACTTCGTGCTGATCAGCACCGACAAGGCGGTGCGCCCCACCAACATCATGGGCGCGAGCAAACGCCTGGCCGAGCTCGTGCTGCAAGCCCTGGCCGAGCGCCACGCCGAGCAGACGCGCTTCAGCATGGTGCGCTTCGGCAACGTGCTGGGCTCGAGCGGCTCGGTGGTGCCGCTGTTTCGCCAGCAGATCGCCGCGGGCGGGCCCATCACGCTCACCCACCCCGACATCACGCGCTTCTTCATGACCATTCCCGAGGCCGCGCAGCTCGTGATCCAGGCCGGCGCCATGGCCGAGGGCGGCGACGTGTTCGTGCTCGACATGGGCGAGCCCGTGCGCATCATGGACCTGGCCATGCGCATGGTCGAGCTCTCGGGCCTGCAGGTGAAAAGCCCCGAACAGCCCGGCGGGCAGATCGAGATCCAGGTCACGGGCCTGCGCCCCGGCGAGAAGCTCTACGAAGAGCTGCTGATCGGCGACGACCCGCAGCCCACGCCGCACGCGCGCATCTGGCGCGCGCGCGAGGTGCGGCTCGAACACGACGAGCTCATGGCCCTGCTGGCCCAGCTCGACCGCACCCTGCTCGCCAACGACGTGCCCGGCCTGCGCGCGCTGCTGCAGCGCGCCGTGCACGGCTACCAGCCCGCGGGTGAGGTGGTGGACTGGCTGCACACCACGCCCGGCGAGGGCCAGAGCCGGCCCGCGCCGCTGTGAGCGGCAAAAAAAAGCCACCTCGCGGTGGCTTTCTCAAGTCCTTGGAAGGACGTCGTTGGGAGACCTGATCATCCCCGGACGCCGCTGAAGAGCGCCTCAATGGCTGGCTGGCCCCGGCAACGGGGCTGTTGTGACAGCAACACAGGGATTTTCCCTGGCCGGGGCGTCCAGTGCCATCCCCCAGCTGGGGGAACCCCTAGGGGGTATGACGCCGGTCAGGCCGGCAGGGCCACGACGAAGCGCGCGCCCCCGCCGGGCCGGTCCTCGCAATGCACGCTGCCGCCGTGGCGCTCGACGATGGTGCGCACCAGCGACAGACCCAGGCCCACGCCGCCCTCGCGCTCGCTCGCGCCGGGCAGGCGGTAGAAGGGCTCGAAGATGCGCTCGCGCAGGTCTGCGGGCACACCCGGGCCGCGGTCGTCCACGGTGAGCAGCACCTGGTGCTGCGCCGCATCGCGCCGCAGGCCCAGGCTCACCTCGGCCTCGCCCGCGCCGGCCCGGCCGTACCGGCGCGCGTTCTCGAGCAGGTTGCGCACCACGCGGCGCAGCAGCCGCGCGTGGCCCTGCACCACCACGTGGCCCACGTCGGGTGCGACGTCGAGGTCGGCGTCCAGGCGCGCGCACTCCTCGGCCGCCAGCCCCAGCAGGTCCACGTCTTCCTGCGGACCGAAGGCCACCGGGTCGGCCGCGTCGCGCAGGTCGAGCCGGCTCGCCAGCAGGATCTCGTCGATCAGCTGGTCGAGCTCGTCGATGCTGCGCGCGATCTCGGCGCGCTGGGCCGCGTGCGCGGGGTCGTTGCCGATCAGCGCCAGCCCCATGCGGATGCGCGCCAGCGGCGATCGCAGCTCGTGCGAGGCGTTGGCCAGCAGCCGCTTGTGCGCCTGCAGCAGCGACTGCACGCGCTCGGCGGCCGCGTTGAAGCGCTCGGCCAGGAAGGCCACCTCGTCCTCGCCGCTCACCGGCATGCGCGAGGAGAGATCGCCGGTGCCCCAGCGCTCCACGCCCTTCTGCAGGAACTCGAGCCGCTTGGTCAGGCGCCGCACGATGGGGTAGGCGCCCAGGGCCACCGCGAAGGCCACCAGACCCAGCAGCCAGGCAAAGCCCGCGGGCGTGAGCAGCCAGGCCGGCGCGCGGCTGCCCGGGTTGGTGGGCGCACCGCGGTTGGAGAAGGGCAGCAGCACGTAGACCTTGTCGCCGTCCTTCATCACCACCTCGAAGCGCCAGCCCTCGCCGGGCAGGCGCTCGGCGCGCGCTGGCGCATCGCCGAGCACGTCGCCCGCGGTGTTCTGCACCACGATGGTCCGCATCACGCGTGCCTCGCGCTCCTCGCGGTCGCTCTCCAGCGCCTGCTGCCAGAGCCAGCCCACCACCAGCGTGAGCACCGTCACCGCAGCCACCACCGCCAGCCAGATGCGCAGGTACAGGCGTTGGGCGAAGACGGGAATGCTCATCGGACGCGGTCGCCCCTAGTCCTGCTGCTTGGCGAACACGTAACCCACGCCGCGCACCGTGAGGATGCGCTTGGGGTTCTTGCTGTCCACCTCGATCGCACTGCGGATGCGGCCGATGTGCACGTCGATCGAGCGGTCGAAGGCCTCGAGCTCGCGGCCGCGCACCGCCTCCATGATCTGGTCGCGCGTGAGCACGCGGCCCGCGCGCTCGGCCATGGCCACCAGCAGGTCGAACTGGTACGAGGTGAGTTCGGCCGGCTGCTCGGCGACCGTCACGGTGCGGCCATCGCGGTCGATCTCGAGCGAGCCGAAGCGCAGCACCGGCGTGGTGCGCGACGCGCCCGCCGGGCCGCCCTCGGCGCGGCGGCGCAGCACCGCGCGCACGCGCGCAAGCAGCTCGCGCGGCTCGAAGGGCTTGGGCAGGTAGTCGTCGGCGCCGAGCTCCAGGCCGATGATGCGGTCCATGGGATCGCCCTTGGCGGTGAGCATGAGCACCGGCACGCGCGCCTGCTCGTTGCTCAGCGCGCGGATGCGCCGGCACACCTCCAGGCCGTCGATGCCGGGCATCATCAGGTCGAGGATGACCAGATCGGGTTGCACCAGCGGCAGCTGCGACAGGCCTTGTTCGCCGTCGGGGGCGTGCGTCACTTCGAAGCCCGACTGCCCCAGGTACTCCTGCACCATGTGGGCCAGCCGCGCATCGTCTTCGATCATCAGGAGTCGGTGGGGCGTCATGCGGATCAGTGTAGCCACGGGGTTGCGCGGGCGCGGGCGCCGCGCGCAGTATCGCGATGCTGACCAGTGGCGGTGTCCGCCGCTTGAGCCCCACGTAAAGTCCGGTAAATGTCGTTGGAACCCGCAAGCACCCTGGGCGCCCTGCTCGCGCAGCGCGCCGCCGCCCATCCGCGGCACACCGCCCTGCAATGGGACGGCGCCGACGCCCGCTGGCAGCGGCTGGACTACGCCACCCTGGCCGAACGCGCGCACACGCTGGCGCGGGCCCTGCCCGTGGAGCGCGGGCTGCGCGTGGCCTGGCTCGGCTTCA
Source organism: Hydrogenophaga sp. T2 (assembly GCF_049843535.1). Lineage (NCBI taxonomy): Bacteria > Pseudomonadati > Pseudomonadota > Betaproteobacteria > Burkholderiales > Comamonadaceae > Hydrogenophaga > Hydrogenophaga sp. T2. The sequence continues at coordinate 84,860 of NZ_JBBHZJ010000011.1, forward strand.
ACCACCCGGCCCAGATCGCGCTGCTGTTCGCGCTGGCCCTGCGCGGCGCGGTGCTGGTGCCGCTCAACCACCGCCTCTCGCCGGCCGAATGGGCCGCCATCCTCGACGACTGCGCGCCCCTGTGCCTGGTGCACGACGAGGCCTTCGCCGAACCCGCACGCGCGCTCGCGGCCACCGAAGGCCTGCGCGCCATCGCGGTCGACACGCTCGACACCACGCCCGTCGAGCCGCTGCCCGACCAGGGCCGCCCGGGCGACGCGGCGCTCATCGTCTACACCTCGGGCACCACGGGCAACCCCAAGGGTGCGGTGCACACCCAGGCCCACCTGCTCGCCAACCTGGCGATCGCCGCGCCCGCCCAGGGCCTGAGCGAGCGCGACACCGTGCTCACCGCGCTGCCGCTGTTCCATGTTGGCGGCCTGTGCATCCAGACCCTGCCGGCCTTGTCGGTGGGGGCGCGCGTGCTGCTGCACCGCCGCTTCGACCCCGGCGCCGTGCTCGACACGATCGCGCGCGAGCGCCCCACGCTCACGCTGCAGGTGCCTGCCACGCTGCAGGCCCTGGTGCAGCACCCGCACTGGGGCGCGGTCGACCTGTCGTGCCTGCGCGCGATCTGGGCCGGCTCCAGCCTGCTGCCGGCCGAGCTGCTGCGCGCCTGCCACGCGCGCGGCGTGCCGGTGTGCAACGTCTACGGCAGCACCGAAACCGGCCCGTTCTCGATCGCGCTCGGCCCCGAGCACGCGCAGGAATTCGCGGGCTCCTGCGGCTGGCCCGCGCCGGGCGTGGAGGTGAAGCTGGTCGACCCGCAGGGCGAGCCTGTGGCGCGCGGCCGCGTGGGCGAGATCTGCGTGCGCGGGCCCAACGTGGTGGCGCTGTACTGGCCCGACGTGGACGCGGTCGACACCGAAGGCTTCTTCCACAGCGGCGACCTCGCGCGCCAGGAGCCGCAGGGCCACTACGTGGTGGTGGGCCGATCCAAGGACATGATCATCTCGGGCGGCGAGAACATCTATCCGGCCGAGATCGAGCAGTTGCTGGCCGAGCACCCCTGGGTGGCCGAGTGCGCGGTCGTGGGCCAGCCCGACGAGCGCTGGGGCGAGGTCTGCGTGGCCGTGGTGGTGCTGCGCGAAGGCGCGCCCGACGACTGGGTGAGCGGCGTGGAGGCCGCGCTGCACGGCCGCCTGGCGCGCTACAAGTGGCCGCGCCAGTGGCGCCGCGTCGACGCGCTGCCGCGCACCGCGCTGGGCAAGCTGGTCAAACCGGCGATCCGGGCCTGGCTGGTGAGCCAGCGCTGAGCGCCGCGGTGGGCTTGGCCACCCAGCGCGTGGCCAGCCACACCAGCAGCAGCACCGGCAGGCCCAGCGCCGCCGTGCCCAGGAAGAAGGGCACGTAGCCGTGGGCGTCGACGAGGGCGCCCGAATAGCCCGCGAGCCACTTGGGCGCAAGCAGCATCATCGAGCTGAACAGCGCGTACTGCGTGGCCGAGTAGCTCACGTTGGTGAGGCTCGAGAGGTAGGCGATGAAGGCCGCCGAGGCCACGCCCGCGCTGAGGTTGTCGGCCGAGATCACGAACATGAGCGCGGTCAGGCTGGCGCTGTGGCCCAGTTCGCCGGCGAGCCAGGCGAACAGCAGGTTGCTGCCCGCCGAGAGCACCGCGCCCAGCATGAGCACGCGCATCACGCCCATGCGCATGGCCATGGCCCCGCCGATGAACGCGCCCAGCAGGGTCATGATCACGCCGTAGACCTTGCTCACCGCGGCGACCTGGTCCTTGGTGTAGCCCATGTCCACGTAGAAGGGGTTGGCCATGATGCCCATCACCACGTCGCTGATGCGGTAGACGCCGATCAGCGCGAGGATGAGCACGGCCTGCTTGCCGTAGCGGCGCAGGAAATCGGCAAAGGGCTCGATCAGCGCGCCGCGCAGCCACTCGGCGGCGCTGCGCGCGGGCGGCAGTTCCACGCGCGCGGGCTCGCGCGAGAGCAGCACGGTCACCACGCCCACCGCCATGCTCGCGGCCATCACCAGGTAGGCGGTGCTCCAGCCGGCCTGCTGGTAGCCCGCGCCCGCGATCTCGTTGCGCGCGGCCAGCCACAGCACGCCCGCGCCGGCCCAGATCATGGCCAGCCGGTAGCCGGTCTGGTAGGTGGCGGCCAGCGCGCCCTGGCGCTGCGCGTCGGCCGACTCGATGCGGAAGGCGTCGAGCGCGATGTCCTGCGTGGCCGAGGCGAAGGCCACCGCGAGCGCGCACCACACCACCACCTCCAGGCCCTGGCGTGGATCGGCCAGCGCCATGCCCACCAGCGCGGCCGCGATGCACAGCTGCGACAGCAGCAGCCAGCTGCGCCGCCGCCCCAGGGCGCGCGTGAGCAGCGGGATCGGCAGCCGGTCCACCAGCGGCGCCCAGCACCACTTGAAGCCATAGGCCAGGCCGACCCAGCTCAGGTAGCCGATGGTGGTGCGGTCGATGCCCGCCTCGCGCAGCCGGAAGCTCAGCGTGCCCAGCACCAGCAGCAACGGCAGGCCGGCCGCGAAGCCGAGCGCGAACATGCGCAGGCTCGCGGGCTCGAGGTAGACGCGCAGCGCCTGGGCCCAGCTCGGGCGGGTGGGAGGGGCGGGCTCGGGGGTGGCGTGGTCGGGCGGCATGCGATGGGTGGTGTGTGGCCGTCACGCACGGGTGATCGGCTTTGCCTATTATTCGCGCATGTGCCTGCTCTGCGACCTCAAGACCCGCCTCGCTCCGGAACCCGCACGGCCCCGGCCCGACCCCGTGTGGTCGGCGCGCCGCGCCTTCGTGCTCGCCGCCGGTGCCGCCGCGGCCGCGCCCGCGCTCGCCCAGGTCGACGTGGGCCAGGGGTCGGCCCTGCGCAACCTGGTGCCTGCCGAGCAGCTCGAGAACGCCGCCGACAAGCAGTACGACCAGATGATGGCCGAGGCCCGGGCCAAGGGCGCGCTGGCCCCCGCCAGTGACCCGCAGCTCCAGCGCCTGCGCAACATCGCGCGCCGCCAGATCCCGCACGCTGCGCCCTGGAACGACCGCGCCAAGCGCTGGCAATGGGAGGTCAACCTGATCCGCAGCGAGCAGATCAACGCCTTCTGCATGCCCGGCGGCAAGATCGCCTTCTACACCGGCATCCTCGACAAGCTCCAGCTCAGCGACGACGAGGCCGCGATGATCATGGGCCACGAGATGGCGCATGCGCTGCGCGAACACGCGCGCTCGCGCGTGGCCAAGACCAACGCCACCGGCATGGGCCTGTCGATCGCGGCCCAGCTGCTGGGCCTGGGCCAGCTCGGCGACGTGGCGGCCAACCTCGGCACGCAGCTGCTCAGCCTCAAGTACAGCCGCGACGACGAGACCGAGGCCGACCTCGTGGGCCTGGAGCTCGCGGCGCGCTCGGCCTACGAGCCGCAGGCCAGCGTCACGCTGTGGCAGAAGATGGCCGCGGCCGGTGGCGGCGCCGCACCGGGCTTCCTGTCCACCCACCCCAGCGGGCCCGACCGCATCCGCCAGCTGCAGGCCAACATCCCCAAGGTGCAGGGCCTGTACGAGCAGGCCCGGCGCGGCTGACAGCGGGGTTGAGACCGCGGCTCAGGCCGGCGCGGCCGCCGGCAGGGCCCAGCCCATCTCTTTCGCCCACTCGGCGATGAAGCGCTCGGTGCTGCGCCCCTCCTCGGCCAGCCAGGCCAGGAACTCGGCCACCGCCGGGTTGCGCGCCGAGGCCAGCGCCGTGTTCGCGTAGTAGCGCCGCTGCATCGCACCCTGCAGGCCGAAGGGCGCGGCCAGCCGCCCGGCCCCGATGTCGTCGGCCACCAGGAACAGCGGCACCAGCACCACGCCCAGGCCTTCGGCCGCGGCCTGCAGCGCAAAGTACATCTGCTCGAAGTTGAGCGCGCTCGCGCCCGCGGTGGGCGCCAGGCCCGCGGCGCGCTGCCAGGCCGACCAGGGGTAGGGCTCGGTCGCGTAGTGCAGCAGGGTCTGGCGCGCGAGGTCGGCGGGCGTTCGCAGCCCGCCCGACTCGACCAGATCGGCGTGGCACACGGGCACGATGATTTCCGTCATGAAGGGCACCGAATGGCAGCCCGCGAGCGGCTCGAGCGCGCCGCGGATCGCGATGTCGTAAGGGTGCTCCTGGAAGTTCACCGGTGCCAGCGAGGTGGTGAGCCGCACCTCGGTCTCGGGGCGGCGGCGCTGGAAGCCCGACATGCGCGGGATCAGCCAGCGCATGGTGAAGGTCGGCGGCGCGCTCACGCCCAGCGCCGTCGGCGCGGCCTTCTGCGTCATGTGCATGGTGAGCACGGCCAGCCGGTCGAGCATGGACGTGAGCTCGGTCGCGAAGGCGCGCCCGTCGGCCGTGAGCGTGAGCTGCGAGGCCGCGCGGTGGAACAGCGCGGTGCCCAGCCATTCCTCGAGCAGCGCCACCTGCCGGCTCACCGCGCCGTGGGTCACGTTGAGCTCGTCGGCGGCCTTGGTGAAGCTCACGTGACGGGCCGCGGCCTCGAAGGCGCGCACGGCGTTCATGGGGGGCAGGCGTCTCATCGGGTGCTCGGGTGGGGCGGTTTTGGCGTGAGTTTTTCTCACGCTACGCCAGCTTTGATCGATTGCTGGACAGGGGCTCGAAGCCGAGAATTTTCCCCAAGGCAGCAGGGAAAACAGATGTTCCCAGGAGCCCGGGAAACCCGCAAGCCGTTCGTGAATTTTTTGCACCGCAACATCCACGCCGCACCGCCATGAAAGCCGCCCCGTTCGAATACATCCTGGCCGACTCGCTGGCGCACGCGCTCGAGGTGCTCGAGCGCCACGGCCACGAGGCCAAGCCCATCGCCGGCGGCCAGAGCCTGGTGCCCATGATGGCCATGCGGCTGGCGCGTCCCGCGGTGCTGCTCGACATCAACCGCCTGTCCGAGCTGCGCCAGCTCGCGGTCCGGCCGGACGGGGTGCAGATGGGCGCGACCACGCCGCAGCGCGTGGTGGAACACAGCGCCGAACTCGCGCGCGCGCTGCCGCTGGTGCGCGACGCGCTGCGCTGGGTCGGCCACATCCAGACCCGCAACCGCGGCACCGTGGGCGGCAGCCTGGTGCACGCCGACCCGGCGGCCGAGCTGCCGCTGGCCGCCGTGGTGCTCGACGCCTCGCTGCACCTGCGCAGCCGCGCCGGCGGCGAGCGCCGCATCGCCGCGCGCGACTTCTTCCTCGGCCCCATGTTCACCGCCACCGGCGAGACCGAATGCCTGGTCGACCTGCACTGGCCCGTGTGGTCCGGCGAGGGCATTCGCACGGCCTTCGGCGAGGTCTCGATGCGTCACGGTGACTTCGCCATGGCCGCAGCCGCCTGCCAGCTGCAGCTCGACGCCGACGGCGTGTGCCGCCGCGCGAGCTTCGGCCTTGGCGGCCTCGACGGCACGCCGCGCGCCTTCCCCGAACTCGCGCAGCAGCTCGTGGGACAGCGCATCGATGCGCGGCTGGCCGACGAGCTCGCGCACGCCGCCGTGGCGCAGACCGAGCCCGGTACCGACCTGCACGCGAGCGCCGACTACCGGCGCCACCTCGGCGTGGTGACGCTCTCGCGCGTGCTGCAGCAGGCCGCGCAAGGCCACACCGCCGCCCTTCAACCCTGATACCGCACCCGCCATGGCCACACCGCTCGTCTCCATCGACATCGCCGTCAACGGCGTGATCCAGCCGCGCACGGTGGAAGCGCGCACCACGCTGGTCGACTTCCTGCGCGACCACCTGCACCTCACCGGCACCCACGTGGGCTGCGAGCACGGCGTCTGCGGCGCCTGCACGGTGCTGCTCGACGGCGAGCCGGTGCGCTCGTGCTGCCTGTTCGCGGTGCAGGCCAAGGGCATGGCCGTGACCACGGTCGAAGGCCTGGCGCCGCAGCGCGGCCAGCTCTCGAAGCTGCAGGACGCGTTCTGCGAAGCGCACGCGCTGCAGTGCGGCTACTGCACACCCGGCATGCTGGTGGCGTGCCACGCGCTGATCGAGCGCACGCCGCACCCGAGCGAGGCCGAGATCCGCGAGGCCATCGGCGGCAACCTGTGCCGCTGCACCGGCTACCAGCAGATCGTGGACGCGGTCAAGCGCGCCACCGCGCCCGGCGCGGAGGTGTCGAAATGAGCGCCCCGCGCCACCCGGCCTACGAGGCCTTCAAGTACATCGGCCGGCCGCGCCGCGCGGTGGAGCACCGCCGCTTCGTGCTGGGCCAGGGCCATTTCGCGGCCGACGTGCACCTGCCCGGCCTGCTGCACGTGGCCATCGTGGCCAGCCCGCACGCGAGTGCGCGCATCGTGTCCATCGACACCTCGCCCGCGCTCGCACTGCCCGGTGTGCACGCCGCGCTCACGGGCGAGCAGATGAACGACGCCATCAAGCCCATGCTGCCCGGCGTGGACGCGCCCAGCGTCACGCGCTACCCGCTGGCGCGCGGCGTGGTGCGCTACGCGGGCGAATGGGTGGTGGCCGTGGTGGCCGAGTCGCGCGCGCTGGCCGAAGACGCGGCCGAGCTCGTGCACGTGGAATACGAGCCGCTGCCGCACGCGGTCGACCCCGAAGCCGCGATGGCGCCCGGGGCGCCGCTGGTGCACCCCGCGCACGGCAGCAACGTGATCTGGCAGCGCCGCTTCGACTGGGGCCCGGTGGACGCGCACTTTGCGGCCGCCGAGCACACGCTGGCCTACCGCGTGCGCTGGTCGCGCAGCGCCACGGTGCCGATCGAGACCTTCGTGGTCACGGGCCTGTGGAGCGACGCCACGCAGATGCTCGACGTCTGGGCCTCGATCCAGATGCCCAAGTACCCCGACCTGCTCGCGGCCTGCCTGCAGCTGCCCGGCAACGCGGTGCGCGTGCACTTCGACGTCGACGTGGGGGGCAGCTACGGCGTCAAGCGCGGCCTCAAGCACAGCATCCTCGTGGGGTACCTCGCGAAGCGGCTGGGCCGCCCGGTGCGCTTCCTCGAGGACCGGCTCGAAAACATGCGCGGCGGCGACATGCAGGGCCCCGACCGGCTCTTCGACGTCGAGCTCGCCTTCAACGGCGACGGCCGCGTGCGCGCCATGCGCATGCGCGCCCTCGAAGACATCGGCGCCTACTCGGGCCGCTCACCGCTGCAGCTGGGCAAGCCGGTGGGCGCCATCGTGGGCCCCTACACGATCGAGAGCGTCACCTACGACGCCTGCGCGGTGCTCACGAACAAGACGCCGCAGGAAGCGGTGCGCGGCTTCGGCCAGTCGCCCACCAACTACGCGATCGAGACCGGCATGGACAAGGTCGCGCGCTTCCTGGGCATGGACCGCATCGAGCTGCGCCGGCGCAATCTCATCCCCGCCAACGCCTTTCCCTATCTCATCCCCAGCGGCACGCACTACGACTCGGGCGACTACGAGACCGTGATGGACAAGGCGCTGGCCGCCGCGCCCTACGCCGAGCTGTGCCGCGAGCGCGACGCGCTGCGCGCGCAGGGCCTGCTTGCGGGCATCGGCCTGTCGACCTGCCTCGAACCCTCGGGCGGCAACTCGGCCTTCGAGCCGCTGTTCAACCCCAAGAACCTCACCACCACCTGGATGGACGCCTGCCTGGTCCGCATCGACCTCAATGGCGCGGTGACCGCGCTCATGGGCACCTCGAGCGCGGGCCAGGCGCACGAGACCCTGGTGTCCACCGTGGTGGGCGAGGTGCTGCAGCGCGAGCCCGACAGCATCCGCGTGCTGCACGCCGACTCGCTCAACGCCCTGCCCTCCAACAGCCCCGTGGGCAGCCGCATGGCGATCATGCTCGGCGGCGCGGCCGCGGGTGCGGCGCGGCTGCTGCGCAGCAAGCTGCTGGCCATCGCGGCGCACCGCTTCGGCGTGGCGCCCGAGGCCCTGGTGTACGAAGACGGCGACGTGTTCGTGCAGGCCGACCCCGCGCGCCGCCTCGGCTGGGCGCAGCTGGTGGAGATCGCGCACCGCCGCTACCACGAGATGCCCGCGGGCATGGAGCCGGGCCTGCAGGAGAAGTTCTGCTGGGAGGTGCCCACGGGCGGGCAGCTGCCCACGGCCGACGGCCGCGTGCAGATGTACCCCTGCCACTCGTTCGAATCGCACCTGGTGCTCGCCAGCCTCGATCCGCAGACCGGCCAGGTGCGGCTGCACCGCTACGTGGTGGGCCACGACTGCGGCGTGATGATCAACCCCGACGTCGTGCACGGCATGACCCTGGGCGGCGTCGCGCACGGCCTGGGCGCGGCCCTGTTCGAGAAGTTCGCCTACTCGCCCGAAGGCCAGCTGCTGTCGGGCACCTTCATGGACTACCTGCTGCCCAGCGCCGCCGAGGTGCCGGCCATCACCATCGTCGACCACTGCACCCCCTCCCCGCTCACCACCTTCGGCCAGAAGGGCTCGGGCGAAGCGGGCTACCTCGGCGGCCCTGCCGCCATCGCCAGCGCCGTCAACGACGCGCTGGCCCCGGCCGGCGCCGCCATCGACGCCTTGCCCATGACCCCGCAAGCCATCTGGCGCGCCCTGCAGGCCGCGCGCCCCACCAGGAGTTGATCATGAGCTGTCTGTGCATCCAGCGCCATCGCGTGCCCGGCGTCCATGGCGAGCTGTCGGTCCAGATCCAGGGCGATCTGCAGGACCCCGTGGTGCTGATGGGGCATTCCATCCTCACCTCGAGCGCGCTGTGGGAAAGCCAGGCCGTGCAGCTGCTCGCCCAGGGCTACTGCGTGGTGCGCGTCGACGCCACCGGCCATGGCGCCTCGGCCGCCCCGATGGCGGCCGTCACCATGAACGGGCTGGCGGCCGATGCGGTCGCGGTGCTCGACGCGCTGGGCATCGAACGCGCGCACTACGTGGGCCTGTCGCTCGGCGGCATGAGCGGCTTCGGCCTGGGCATCCACCACGCCGACCGCGTGATCAGCCTGGTGCTGTGCGCGGCGCGTGCCGACGCGCCCCCCGAGGTGGCCGCGCCCTGGAGCGAGCGCATCGAGCAGGCGCTGCAGAGCAACAGCTGCCAGCCGCTGGCGCGCGCCACGGTGCAGCGCTGGTTCGGCGACCGCTACCTCGACACCCACCCCGAGGTGGCCCAGACCTTCCGCCAGCTCGCGGCGCACACCACCGTCTCGGGCTTCATCGGCTGCGCGCGCGCCATCCAGGGGCTGGACTACCTGCCCCGCGTGCACACCATCGCCGCGCCCACCACGCTGATCGTCGGCGCGCGCGACGGCGTGCTGCCCGAGGCCATGCGCGACATCCAGGCGCGCATGCCGCGCGCCTCGCTCGACGTGATCGCCGACGCCGGACACCTGCCCAACATCGAGCAGGCCCGCGCCTTCAACGAGTCCCTGCTGCGCCACTTCCGCCGCCACGGCCACTGAGCCATCCCTTCGCCCACCCCACCGGAGAACCCATGCACCCGCACCTGCTCATCGAAGCACAAGACCGCCTGCTGCGCATCACGCTCAACCGCACCGAGGACAACGGCGTCTCCGACAGCATGGCCAGCGCGCTCTCGCAGTTGCTGCTCACGGCGCACGAACGCGCCGACGCGGTGCTGCTGCGCAGCGCCGGTCCCGACTTCTGCACCGGCCGCGTGCGCGACGCCGGCACCACGCCGCCCACCGCCGAGGCCTATGTGCGCCGCGACGAGTACGACGGCATCTTCGGCAGCTACCAGGCCATGCGCGGCGCCAAGGTGCCCATCGTGGGCGTGATCGAAGGCCGCTGCATGGGTTTTGGCGCCGCCATCGCCGCGCTGTGCGACGTGAGCTTCGCGGCCGACAGCGCGCGCTTCAACATCCCCGAGATCGGCCACAACGTGATGCCGACCATGGTGATGTCGGCGCTGTACGACCGCATGAACCGCAACGCCGTGCTGTGGATGGCCTACAGCGCCGACTTCATCGCCGCCGAACGCGCGCTGGCCTACGGCCTGGTGAGCCAGGTCGTGCCCGCCGCGCAGCTCGACGCCGAGGTCGAGCGATTCCTGGGCCTGCTGCTGTCGCGGCCGCGGCCCGCGCTGCTGGGTCTCAAGGAATACCTGCGCGTGGCGCCGCGCATGGACGAACAGGGCGCGATCGACTACGCGCGCAGCCTGCACTCGATGGTGAACACCGCGAGCGCCATGAAGAAGAAAGCCCACTGACCGCCCACGAGACCCGCATGAACATCACCGGCAACCGCTCCATTCCCAGCCCGCGCGAGCGCGTGTGGGACGCCCTCAACGACCCCGCGGTGCTGCAGCGCTGCCTGCCCGGCTGCGAGTCCGTGGTGCGCGCCGCGCCCGAGCGCTTCGAGCTGGTCATGGCCGCCACCATCGGCCCGCTGCGCGCGCGCTTCAACGGCCAGCTGCACATCGACGACGCGACCGTCCCCGCCTCGTGCACCCTGCGCTTCGAAGGCCAGGGCGGCGCGGTCGGCTTCGGCCGCGGCAGCGCCGACGTGTGGCTCGACCCGGTCGCCGAGGGCACCGAGCTGCGCTACAGCGCCCAGGCCCAGGTCGGCGGCAAGCTCGCGCAGGTGGGCTCGCGGCTGATCGAGAGCGTGGCGCGCAAGATGGCCGGCGACTTCTTCGAGGCCTTCACGGCCCAGCTCGCCGCGGCCGCGCCGGCGCCGGCCGCCGCGGCGGACCTCGCGCCCCGCGCCGTGCCACATACCCCCACGCCTCCAAAGCCCGTGCGCCGGCTGTCGGGCGGCTGGCTGCTGGCGGCGGCCCTGGCGGGCGCCCTGGCCGCCGCGGCCGGCCTGGCGCTGGCGCTGGCGCAATGAGCCGATTTGCGCGACAACCCACCCCCCTAGAGGAGACACCAACATGAAAACCCCTGGCATCAACCGCCGCACCCTGGTGCTGGCCACCGCGGGCGCCACGCTGGCATCGGCCGCCGGCGCGCAAGGCCGCGCCGCGCGCGCCGTGAAGATCGTGGTCGGCTTTCCGCCGGGCCAGGCCACGGACATCGTGGCGCGCCTGCTGGCCGACCAGCTCAAGGGCGTCACGGGCGACACCTACATCGTGGACAACAAGCCCGGCCAGGGCGGCAGCATCGCCATGGGCCAGGTCGCCAAATCGCCGGCCGATGGCAGCGTGATGATGCTCACCCACATGTCGGCGGTCGCGGCCACGCCGCACATGTACAAGTCCGTGCCCTACGACGCGCTCAAGGATTTCGAGGCCGTGGGCCTGCTCGGCGACCTGCCTTTCGTGCTCGTGTGCCACCCCTCGCTGCCCTTCCAGAACGTGGCCGACCTGGTGCGCTACGCCAAGGCCCACCCGGGCCGGCTCACGCACGCGTCATCGGGCAACGGCACGGTGTCGCACCTGGCCATGGAAGCGCTCAAGCGCCGCGCGGGCATCGACATGCTGCACGTGCCTTACCGCGGCAGCGCGCCCGGCCTCACCGACGTGGTGGCCGGCCAGGTCTCGGTGGCGCTCGAAACCGCGGCCGCGGTGCGGCCCTTCGTGCAGTCCGGCCAGCTCAAGGCGCTGGGCACGGGCACGCCGCAGCGCATGGCGGCCTTTCCCGGCGTGGCCACCATCGCGGAACAGGGCTTCGAGGGTTTCAGCGCCAGCACCTGGCTCATGCTGATCTACCCCGCCAACACCGACAAGGCGCTGGTGCAGGCCACGTTCGAAGCCATGAACAAGGCCATGCGAACGCCCGAGGTGGAAGCCCGCCTGCTGCAGATCGGCGCCATCCCGCGCTTCAGCGCAAGCCCGGCCGAGGCCGCCGCCTACATGCGCAGCGAATACGCGCACTGGGGCGAGGTGGTGCGCCAGAGCAAGGTCACCCTGGACTGAAACCAACGGGCCCCCACGCTCCGCCACTGCGCGGGTCGCTGCCCCCCGAGGGGGCTGATCCGGCTTGGGGCGGCCCGGCGCCGGATCGCGCGGCTCTATCCGCGCTCCCCCACGTAGGGGTTGAAGCGCCGCTCCTGCCCGAACGAGCCCTCGGGCCCGTGGCCGGGGATGAACACCGTCTCGTCGCCCATGGGCCAGAGCCGCTCGCGGATGCTGGCCAGCAGTTCGGCGTGGTTGCCGCCCGGGAAGTCGGTGCGGCCGATGCTGCCCACGAACAGCACGTCGCCGACGAAGGCGCGCTGCGCCTCGGCCGAGTGGAACACCACATGGCCCGGCGTGTGGCCCGGGCAGTGGCGCACGGCCAGCGTGCAATGCCCGATCTGCACCGTGTCGCCGTCGTGCAGCCAGCGCGTGGGCGTGAACGCCTGGCTCGGCGGAAAGCCGAACATCGCGCCCTGCTGCGGCAGCGCGTCGATCCAGAAGCGGTCGCCCTCGTGCGGGCCCACGATGGGCAGCGACAGACGCTGCGCGAGTTCGGCCGTGGCGCCCGCGTGGTCGATGTGGGCGTGCGTGAGCCAGATGGCCTTGAGCGTCACGCCCAGGCGCTGCACCTCGGCAAGCAGGCGATCGAGGTCGCCGCCCGGGTCGACGATGGCGGCCTCCCGGGTGGCGTCGCACCACACGATGGAGCAGTTCTGCGCGAAGGCGGTGACGGGGACGGTGAGGTAGCGCAGCATCTCAGAGCGTCATGTCGTAGCCGATGGTGATCGGCGCGTGGTCCGAGAAGCGCTGCGCCTTGTAGATGGACTCGGTGCGCGCGAGCGCCGCGGTCGCGGGCGTGGCCAGGTGGTAGTCGAGCCGCCACCCCACGTTGTTGGCCCAGGCCTGGCCGCGGTTGCTCCACCATGTGTAGCAGGCGTCGGTGGTGTCGGGCTGCAGGCGGCGGTAGACGTCGATCAGGCCCACGTCGTCGCTGAGCAGGTGCGACATCCAGGCCCGCTCCTCGGGCAGGAAGCCGCTGTTCTTCTGGTTGCTGCGCCAGTTCTTGAGGTCGTTCTGCGTGTGCGCGATGTTCACGTCGCCGCACAGGATGAATTCGCGTTCGGCCTTGAGCGAGATCAGGTGCGGCAGGAAGGCCGCGAGGAAGCGGTACTTGGCTTCCTGGCGCTCGGGGCCCGAGGAGCCGCTGGGAAAGTACACGCTGAGGATCGAGAACCTGCGCTGCGGCGTGTCGAAGCGCAGCTCGGTGTAGCGGCCTTCGGTGTCGAATTCGCCGCCGTCGAAGCCGGTCCGCACGTCACTGGGCTCATGGCGCGTGAACACCGCGGTGCCCGCGTAGCCCTTCTTCTCGGCGAAGTGGTAATGGCCGCGCAGCCCGGCCAGGGTCTCGAAGCGACCGGCGACGTCGGCCGCCTGGGCCTTGACTTCCTGCACGCAAATACAATCCGGCGCACTTTGGGCGACCCAGGCTTCGAGCCCTTTGGTGGTGGCCGAGCGGATGCCGTTGAGGTTGAGGCTGGTCAGGTTGAACACAAGGACATTTCCATGGTGAAGGCAGTCGCCCCGGCCGAGCAAGCGCTGGCACAGGCATTCGTGAAGTTCTGCGTCGAGGCCGGCGCGCTGAAGTTCGGCGAGTTCAAGACCAAGGCCGGCCGGCTCTCGCCCTACTTCTTCAATGCAGGCCTGTTCGACGACGGCGCCAAGCTGGGCCGGCTCGCGGAATTCTATGCACGCGCCCTGATCGACAGCGGCATCGCCTTCGACATGATCTTCGGTCCCGCCTACAAGGGCATTCCCCTGGGCGCGGCGGTGGCGATCGAGCTCGCGCGGCTGGGCCGCAACGTGCCCTTCGCCTACAACCGCAAGGAGGCCAAGGACCACGGCGAGGGCGGCACCCTGGTGGGCGCGCCGCTGCGGGGGCGGGTGCTGATCGTGGACGACGTGATGAGCGCGGGCACGGCCGCGCGCGAGTCGATCGCGCTGATCCGCGCCGCGGGCGCCACGCCCAGCGCGGTGGCGATCGCGCTGGACCGCCAGGAAAAGGCCACCGAGGTCGGTACCGACGGCGTGGTCCGCGACGTGGATCACAGTGCCGTGCAATACGTGCAGCGCCAGCTCGGCCTGCAGGTTTGTGCGATTGCGAGGCTGGAGGATTTGCTCCAGTATCTGGACGGTCAGGCCGGTGGCGAGATCGCCATCCACCGCGAACGGGTGCTGGCCTACCGCGAACGCTACGGCGTCTAGGACCGAACACCACCATGCACCGACCTGCCCCGCTGCCCCCGACCCTGATGCGCGCCGCCGCCGTCCTCGCGCTGGGCGCGCTGGTGTCGGGCATGGCCGCGGCGCAGAGCATCTACACCTGCACCGACAGCAAGGGCCGGCGCATCACCTCCGACCGGCCCATCACCGACTGCCTCGACCGCGAACAGCAGCGCATGGGCCGCACCGGCACCGTGCGCGAGACCATTCCGCCGAGCTACACCCGCGAGGAGCGCGAGCGTGTGGAAGCCCAGCGCCGCGCCGAGGCCGAGAAGGAAGCGCGCCTGGCCGAAGAGAAGCGCCGCAACCGCGCGCTGCTGATCCGCTACCCCTCGGCCGCGGTGCACGACAAGGAGCGCCAGGAAGCGCTGTCGCAGATCGACGAGGTGATCGCGGCCGTGAACAAGCGCGAGCTCGCGCTGGCCGCGCAGCGCAAGGAGATCGACACCGAGTTCGAGTTCTACAAGGCCGACCCGGCGAAGGCGCCGGCCTGGCTCAAGCGCAAGCGCGACGACAACGAGAAGCAGATGGAACTGCAGAAGCGCTTCCTGGCCGAGCAGGAGCAGGAGAAGAAGCGCGTGGCGCAGCGCTTCGACGAAGAACTCGCCAAGCTCCAGCAGCTCTGGAGCGCGCAGGTCCCGGCCAACCGCTGACGCGGCGGGCCGGGGGCCCATGATCAGCCCAGCTTCTGGCGCAGCAGGTCGTTCACCTGCTGCGGGTTGGCCTTGCCCTTGCTGGCCTTCATCACCTGGCCCACGAGCGCGTTGAAGGCCTTGTCCTTGCCAGCGCGGAACTGCGCCACCATCTCGGCGTTCGCGGCCATCACCTCGTCGATGATCTTCTCGATCGCGCCGCTGTCGCTGACCTGCTTGAGGCCCTTGGCCTCGATGACGGCGTCGATCTGCGCGCGCGCGTCCTGCACCTGGCCGTTCGCGCCCTCGCCGCTCCAGAGCGCGTCCATCACCTGCTTGGCCGCGTTGTTCGACACCGTGCCGTCGGCGATGCGCTGCAGCAGCGCGCCCAGCTGCGCCGCGCTCACGGGCGCCTCGGCGATGCCGCGCTCTTCGGCGTTGAGCCGGCGCGAGACCTCGCCCATCACCCAGTTGCTGGCCATCTTGGCCTGACCGCTGGCCTGGGCCGCGGTTTCGAAGTAGGCCGCCATGGCGGGGCTCTGCGTGAGCGTGGTGGCGTCGTATTCGGGCAGGCCGTACTGCGCCACGAAGCGCTCGGCCATGGCGCGCGGCAGCTCGGGCATGGCGGCCTGCACCTGGGCCACCCAGTCGCGCGCGATCACCAGCGGCGGCAGGTCCGGGTCGGGGAAGTAGCGGTAGTCGGCCGCGTCTTCCTTGGTGCGCATGGCGCGGGTCTCGCCGCTGTCCGGGTCGAACAGCACTGTGGCCTGCTGAATGGCGTGGCCGTCTTCGATCTGTTCGATCTGCCAGCGCACCTCGTAGTCGATGGCCTGCTGCATGAACTTGAACGAGTTCAGGTTCTTGATCTCGCGCCGCGTGCCCAGCGGCTGGCCCGGCTTGCGCACCGACACGTTGGCGTCGCAGCGGAACGAGCCCTCCTGCATGTTGCCGTCGCAGATGCCGATCCAGGTCACGATCTTGTGCAGCTCCTTGGCGTAGGCCACGGCCTCGGCGCTGGAGCGGATGTCGGGCTCGGTCACGATCTCGAGCAGCGGCGTGCCCGCGCGGTTGAGGTCGATGCCGCTCTGGCCGATGAAGTCTTCGTGCAGCGATTTGCCCGCGTCTTCCTCGAGGTGGGCGCGCACCAGGCGCACGGTCTTCTTCTCGTCGCCCAGGAAGAAGCTCACCGCGCCGCCCTGCACCACCGGGATCTCGAACTGGCTGATCTGGTAGCCCTTGGGCAGGTCGGGGTAGAAGTAGTTCTTGCGCGCGAACACGCTGCGCTCGGCCACGTGCGAACCCACGGCCAGGCCGAAGCGGATCGCGCAGGCCACGGCCTCGCGGTTCATCACGGGCAGCGTGCCGGGCAGGGCCAGGTCGACGGCGCAGGCCTGGGTGTTGGGCTCGGCGCCGAAGGCGGTGGCCGCGCGGCTGAAGATCTTGGACTGCGTGGCGAGCTGGGCGTGGGTCTCGAAGCCGATCACGACTTCGTAGCCTTGCACCAGCAGGGAGGTGGTGGTCTTGCTCATGGTCAGATCCCCGCGGGCGCCTGGCGGTGCCAGTCGGTGGCGAGCTGCAGGGCGTGCGCGGCCTGCAGCAGCTCGGCTTCTTTTAGGTAGTTGCCCATGAGCTGCAGGCCCACGGGCATGCCGCCGGCGCCGAAGCCCGCGGGCAGGCTCATGCCGGGCAGGCCCGCGAGGCTGCCGGGCAGCGTGAAGATGTCGGCCAGGTAGTTGGCCACGGGATCGTCGGCCTTTTCGCCCAGGGCCCAGGCCACGGTGGGCGCGGCGGGGCCGGCGATCAGGTCGCACTGCGTGAAGGCCTGCTGGAAGTCCTGCGCGATCAGGCGGCGGATCTGCTGCGCCTTGAGGTAGTAGGCGTCGTAGTAGCCGTGGCTGAGCACGTAGGTGCCGATCATGATGCGGCGCTGCACCTCGGGGCCGAAGGCCTCGGTGCGCGAGCGCTTGTACATGTCGACCAGGTCGTTGTACTGCGCGGCGCGGTGGCCGAACTTCACGCCGTCGAAGCGGCTCAGGTTCGAGCTCGCCTCGGCCGGCGCGATGATGTAGTAGACGGGAATGGCCAACTCGGTGCGCGGCAGCGAGACCTCGACCAGCGTGGCGCCGAGCTTCTCGTATTCGGCGAGCGCGGCGCGCACCGGCGTGAGCACGTCGGCGGCCACACCGTCGCCGAAGAACTCGCGCGGCAGGCCGATGCGCAGGCCCTTGAGCGGCTGCGCGGCGCTCGCGCCTTCGCGGGGCTGCCCGAGCAGGCGGCCGTAGTCCTCGGCGGGGCGGTCCAGGCTGGTGGAGTCGCGGTCGATGTCGGGGCCGGCCATGGCGGTGAGCAGCGTGGCGCAGTCGGCCGCGCTGCGCGCCATGGGGCCGGCCTGGTCGAGGCTGGACGCGAAGGCCACCATGCCGTAGCGCGAGCAGCGGCCGTAGGTGGGCTTGATGCCGGTCACGCCGCAGAAGCTCGCGGGCTGGCGGATCGAACCGCCGGTGTCGGTGCCGGTCACGGCCGGCGCCAGGCGCGCGGCCACGGCCACGGCCGAACCGCCCGAGGAGCCGCCCGGCACGCGCGAAGGATCCCAGGGGTTGCGCGCGGGGCCGTAGGCCGAGTTCTCGTTGCTGCCGCCCATGGCGAACTCGTCGCAGTTGAGCTTGCCCAGCGTGACCGCGCCCTGCTGCGCGAGCCGGCTCACCACGGTGGCGTCGAAGGGGCTGCGGTAGCCCTCAAGCATCTTCGAGCCGGCGGTGGTCGGGAAGTCGCGCGTGACGAAGATGTCCTTGTGCGCCAGGGGCACGCCCAGCAGCGGCGTGCGCTCGCCGGCGGCCACGCGCGCGTCGGCGGCCTTGGCCTGCGCGAGCGAGGCGGCTTCGTTGAAGGCCAGAAAGGCGCCCAGGTGCTGGTGCTGCTGCGCGCGCGCCAGCAGGTGCTGCGTGGCTTCCACGCTGCTGGTCCTGCCCTCGGCAATGGCCTGCGCGAGCTCGGCCACGCCCAGGTCGTGGAGGTCGGTGGCGGCGGCGCTCATTCGATCACCTTGGGCACGAGGAACAGGCCGCGCTCCACGGCCGGGGCGCTCTGCTGGTTGGCTTCGCGCGCGTCGGGCTCGCTCACCACGTCAGGGCGCAGACGCAGCTGCACGTCTTCGAGCACGGCCGTGGGATGGGCCAGCGGCTCGACGCCGGTGGTGTCCACCGCGTTCATCTGCGCGACGAGGTCGAAGAAGCCGTTGAGCTGGCCCAGCAGGCGCTCGCGCTGCTCGGGAGCCGGGTCGAGGCGCGCCAGGTTGGCGATGCGATCGATGTCGTGGAGGGTCAGTGACATGGTGCTGGGAAAGACTCGGCGGGCCCGCGGGAGACGGCCCGGCCTGCAACCGGATGCAAAAACGCGCCCGAATCGCCCCGTTTGCCGGGCAAACGGGCCTGTTTTCGTGCGGTTGTGCACAGGGAGTCGGGTATTATCCTGCGTTCAGCAAAAGGGGCTTTTGCGTCCGCTTTTCGCCACCGAATCAACCACTTAGCTCCCCGAAGCTTCCGATGCCCGGCCCGCTCCACGGCCCCACCCCCGGCTGCACGCGTTCGCGTGACCGCGCGCATCCCACAGGATCCACCCACCATGTTTGAAGCGTTCCGTCGGAGTTTCTCGACCGACCTGGCCATCGACCTCGGCACCGCCAACACCCTGATCTACGTGCGCCACAAGGGCATCGTGCTCGACGAGCCCTCGGTCGTGTCGATCCGCCACGAAGGCGGTCCCCAGGGCAAGAAGACCATCCAGGCCGTGGGCCGCGAGGCCAAGGCCATGCTGGGCAAGGTGCCCGGCAACATCGAGGCCATCCGCCCGATGAAAGACGGCGTGATCGCCGACTTCACCGTCACCGAGCAGATGCTCAAGCAGTTCATCAAGATGGTGCACCCGCGCTCGATGTTCAAGCCGAGCCCGCGCATCATCATCTGCGTGCCCTGCGGCTCGACCCAGGTCGAGCGCCGCGCCATCCGTGAGTCGGCCCTGGGCGCGGGCGCGAGCGAGGTCTACCTGATCGAGGAACCCATGGCCGCGGCCATCGGCGCCGGCCTGCCGGTGTCCGACGCCTCGGGCTCCATGGTGGTCGACATCGGCGGCGGCACCACCGAGGTGGGCGTGATCAGCCTGGGCGGCATGGTCTACAAGGGCAGCGTGCGCGTGGGCGGCGACAAGTTCGACGACGCCATCATCGCGTACATCCGCCGCAACTACGGCATGCTCATCGGCGAGCCCACGGCCGAAGCCATCAAGAAGGAAATCGGCTCGGCCTTCCCGGGCTCCGAGGTGCGCGAAATGGAAGTCAAGGGCCGCAACCTCTCCGAGGGTGTGCCCCGCAGCTTCACCATCAGCTCCAACGAGGTGCTCGAGGCCCTCACCGAGCCGCTGAACCAGATCGTGAGCGCGGTGAAGAACGCGCTCGAGCAGACCCCGCCCGAGCTGGGCGCCGACATCGCCGAGCGCGGCATGATGCTCACCGGCGGCGGCGCGCTGCTGCGCGACCTCGACCGCCTGCTCGCCGAAGAAACCGGCCTGCCGGTGCTGGTGGCCGAAGAGCCGCTGACCTGCGTGGTGCGCGGCTGCGGCATGGCCCTGGAGCGCATGGAGCGCCTGGGCACGATCTTCACCAGCGAATAAACCGAGCGCGCCGCGCCCGCCTGAACAGGGCCTCGCCGCCATGCCACTGGGCACGCTGGACCGCACCCCGCCGCCATTCTTCAAGCAGGGCCCCTCGGCCCTGTCCAAGCTGGTGGTCTTCAGCGCCGTGGCGCTGTTCCTGATGGTCGCCGACCTGCGCTTTCGCGTGGCCGATCCGCTGCGCGCCGCGCTGGCCACGGCGCTCTACCCGGTGCAGTGGGCCGTGCTGCAGCCGGTGCATGTGGTGGACCTCGCCGGGGGTTACCTGCAATCGCTGCACAGCGCCCAGCGCAGCGAGGCCGAGGCCCGTGAACGCCTGGCCGTGCAGGCCCAGCGCAGCCTGCAGGTGGACGAACTGCTCAACGAAAACAAGCGCCTGCGCGAACTGCTGTCCATGCGCGAGCGCGTGGCCACGGGCGCCATCGGCGCGCAGGTGATCTACGACGCGGCCGATCCGTACTCGCGCCGCGTGGTGATCGACCGCGGCCAGACGCACGGCGTGAAGGCCGGCGCGCCCGTGATCGACGAGGCCGGCGTGCTGGGCCAGGTCACGCGCGTGTACCCGCTGATCGCCGAGGTGAGCCTGCTGATCGACCGCGACCAGGCCATCCCCGTGCTCAATGCGCGCTCGGGCGTGCGCAGCCTGGCCTATGGCCAGCCCTCGAGCGCGGGCGACGGCCTGGAGCTGCGCTACACGCCCGTGGGCACCGACATCCGCGAGGGCGACGTGCTCACCACCAGCGGGGTCGACGGCGTCTACCCGCCGGGCCTGCCGGTGGCGCGCGTGGCGCTGGTCGAGCGCCAGAGCGGCTCCTCGTTCCTGCGCGTGCGCGCCGAGCCCACGGCGCGCATGGACGGCACGCTGCACGTGCTGGTGCTCAACCCCGCGGGCGACAACCTGCCGCCCCCGCCGCCGGCGCCGGCCGCCAAAGGGAGCGCCTCGTGATCATGCGCCCTGGCCAGCAGCTGCTGCTGCCCGCCAACCCGGTCTTCATCTGGTTCAGCCTGATCACCGCGCTGGCGCTGAACATGCTGCTCAACATGGGCCTGTTCGGCCGCGCCGCCTGGGTGCCCGACCTGCTCGCCGTGGTGCTGGTGTTCTGGTGCGTGCACCAGCCGCTGCGCATCGGCGTGGGCACGGCCTTCTTCTTCGGCCTGGCCATGGACGTGCACCAGGGCGCGCTGCTCGGCCAGCACGCGCTGTCGTACACCGCCATGGCCTTCGGCGCGGTCGCCATGCACCGGCGGCTGCTGTGGTTTCCGGTGCCCGCGCAGTCGCTGCAGGTGCTGCCGCTGTTCGTGGTGGCCTCGGTGCTCACGCTGGTGATCCGCCTGCTCGCGGGCGGCACCTTCCCGGGCTGGAACCACTTGCTGGCGCCGCTGATCGAGGCCATGCTCTGGCCCGTGGTCACGGTGATGCTGCTGGCCCCGCAGCGCCGCGCGCCGAACCCGGACGACAACCGCCCCCTGTGACGCCATGACCGAACTGCGCAACGTCGAAGCCGACTTGTCCCAGTTCCGCACGCGCGTGATCGTGATCGCGCTCGCGGTGCTGTTCGCCTTCGGCCTGATCGTGGCACGCATGTGGTGGCTGCAGGTGGCGCAGCACGAGCGCTTCATGGCGCAGGCCGAGAGCAACCGCACCGCGGTGCTGCCGGTGGTGCCCAACCGCGGCCAGATCACCGACCGCCAGGGCCGCGTGCTCGCGAGCAACTACTCGGCCTACACGCTCGAGATCACGCCCTCGCAGGCCGGCGACCTCGACACCACCATCGCCGAGCTGCGCGGGCTCATGAACATCACGCCGCGCGACGAGCGCCGCTTTCGCAAGCTGCTCGAGGAATCGCACCGCTTCGACTCGCTGCCCATCCGCACCCGGCTGAGCGACGAAGAGGTGGCGCGCTTCGCCGCCCAGCGCTACCGCTTCCCGGGCGTCGAGGTGCGCGCGCGGCTGCTGCGCAGCTACCCGCAGGGCGAGACCGCGAGCCACGTGGTGGGCTACATCGGCCGCATCAACCAGCGCGAGAAAGAACTCATCGCCGACTGGCCCGAGGAAGAACAGGCCAACTACCGCGGCACCGAATACATCGGCAAGCTCGGCGTCGAGCAGCAGCACGAGCAGACCCTGCACGGCACCACCGGTTTCGAGCGCGTCGAGACCTCGGCCGGCGGGCGCGCGGTGCGCTCGCTCGCGGCCACCGCGCCCACGCCCGGCGACACCGTGATGCTCACCATCGACGTGAAGCTGCAGCACCTGATCGAGACGCTGTATGGCGAGCGCCGCGGCGCCCTGGTGGCGCTCGACCCGCGCAACGGCGAGGTGCTGGCGCTGGTGTCCAAGCCCACCTTCGACCCCAACCTCTTCGTCGATGGCATCGACGTGGACAACTGGCGCGCGCTCAACGAGTCGATCGACAAGCCGCTGCTCAACCGCGCGCTGCGCGGCAGTTACCCGCCGGGCTCCACCTACAAGCCCTTCATGGCCATGGCCGCGCTCGAGACCGGCGCGCGCAAGGCCGAGACCGTCATCAACGACCCCGGCTACTGGATGCTCGGCAACCACCGCTTCCGCAGCCACGGCGACGGCGGCCTGGGCGCGGTGGACATGCGGCGCAGCATCGTCAAGTCGAGCAACGTCTACTACTACTCGCTGGCCAACGAGATGGGCGTGGACGCGATCCACGACTTCATGAAGCCGCTGGGCTTCGGCCAGATCACCGGCATCGATCTCAAGGGCGAGCTGCGCGGCGTGCTGCCCAGCCAGGCCTGGAAGCGCGCCACCTACAAGCGCCCCGAGGCGCAGCGCTGGTACGCGGGCGAGACCATCTCGCTGGGCATCGGCCAGGGCTACAACAACTTCACCATGCTGCAGCTCGCGCACGCCATGGCCACGCTGGCCAACGGCGGCGTCAAGCACACGCCGCACCTCACGCTGGCGCGGCGCAACCCGCTGTCGGGCCAGGTCGAGCCGGTGGAGCGTCCGCCCGGCGAGAGCCTGGGCTACAAGCCCGAACACATCCGCACCGTGCTCAGCGCCATGCAGGCCGTGACCACCGAGGGCACCTCGGCGCGCGTGTTCGCGGGCGCGGGCTACACCAGCGGCGGCAAGACCGGCACGGCGCAGGCCGTCACCATCGGCCAGAAAGAGCGCTACAACGCCAAGAACCTCGAAGAGCACCAGCGCGACCACTCGCTCTACCTCGCCTTCGCGCCGGCCGATGCGCCGCGCGTGGTGGTGGCGCTGATCGTGGAGAACGCGGGCTTTGGCGCTGCCGCGGCCGCGCCCATCGCACGGCGCGTGTTCGACTACCTGCTGCTCGACAAGTACCCGAGCGAGCAGGACATTGCGGCGCTGCAGGCGGGCCAGGGCGGCCCGCCGATCGGCACGCCGCGCGCGGTGGCCGACGTGCCCTGGCCGCCGCTGCCCACGGGGGCCTCGGCCGCGCAATGAAGCCGGGCAGTGGGGCCGCGCTCAGCGCAGCCAGGCGTCGTAGGTGGTCTTGAGGATCAGCGCGCTCACCACCACGATGAACACACCGCGCACGAAGCCGCTGCCGTGCCTGAGCGCCAGCCGCGTGCCGAGCAGGCTGCCGCTCACATTGGCCACCGCCATCACCAGCGCGTAGTGCCACCACACGTGGCCCTTCCACGCAAACAGCAGCAGCGCCGCGCCGTTGGACGCGGTGTTGAGCAGCTTGGCGCTCGCGCTCGCGTGCAGGAAATCAAAGCCCAGCCAGCGCACGAACAGGAACACGAAGAAGCTGCCCGTGCCCGGGCCGAAGAAGCCGTCGTAGAAGCCGATGGTGGCGCCGAGCAGGCTGGCGGCCGCGGCCTGGCGCGCGCCGGAGAACGCGGGCGCGTGCTCGCGGCCCAGTTCCTTGCGCATCAGGGTGTAGAGCAGCACCGCGCCGAGGATGAAGGGCAGCGCGCGGCGCAGAAAGCCCGGCGAGACCACGGTCACCGTCCAGGCCCCGGCCATGGCGCCCGCGAAGGCCATGGCGGCCGCAGGCAGCAGCGCGGCCCAGGGCATGTCGACGCGCCGCGCGTATTGCGCCGTGGCCACGGCCGTGCCCCACACGGCCGCGCCCTTGTTGATGCCGAACAGCGTGGCCGGGTGCGTGTTGGGAAAGATCGCGAACAGCGCGGGGGCGAGCACCAGACCGCCACCGCCCACGATCGCATCGATGAAGCCGGCGAGCAGCGAGGCGGCGGAAGCGAGCAGCAGGTCCAGGGGCATGCGGCGATTGTCGCTGCCGGGCCCCCCACGCTCCGCCGCGGCTCAGGCCGCGCCGGCCTCGTACCAGCCGCGGCTGCGGTTGACCACCGCCACCACCGCGAGCATCACGGGCACCTCGATCAGCACCCCCACCACCGTGGCCAGCGCCGCGCCCGACTGGAAGCCGAAGAGCCCGATGGCCGTGGCCACCGCGAGCTCGAAGAAATTGCTGGCACCGATCAGCGCCGAGGGCCCGGCCACGCAGTGCGCCACGCCGAGCCGGCGGTTGAGCGCGTAGGCCAGGCCCGCGTTGAGCACCACCTGGATCAGGATGGGCACCGCGAGCAGCGCGATCACCAGCGGCTGCGCCAGGATGGCCTCGCCCTGGAAGCCGAACAGCAGCACCAGCGTGAGCAGCAGCGCCGCGATCGACCATGGTCCGAGCGCCGCGGCCACGGCCTGCAGGCGTGCCGGCCCGCGCCGCAGCAGCGCGCGGCGCCAGAACTGCGCCACGATCACGGGCAGCACGATGTAGAGCACCACCGAGGCGAGCAGCGTGTCCCAGGGCACGGTGATGGACGACAGCCCCAGCAGCAGCGCCACGATGGGCGCGAAGGCCACGACCATGATGGCGTCGTTGAGCGCCACCTGCGACAGCGTGAAGTACGGGTCGCCGCGGCAGAGCTGGCTCCACACGAACACCATGGCGGTGCAGGGCGCGGCGGCCAGCAGGATCAGGCCGGCCACGTAGCTGTCGAGCTGGTCGGCGGGCAGCCAGGGCGCGAACAGCTGGCGCACGAACAGCCAGCCCAGCAGGGCCATGGAAAAGGGCTTGACGGCCCAGTTGACGAACAGCGTGACGCCGATGCCGCGCGCCTGCTGGCGCACCTGGCCCAGGGCGCCGAAGTCGATCTTCAGGAGCATGGGCACGACCATCACCCAGATGAGCAGCCCCACCACCAGGTTCACGCGCGCGACCTCGAGCGCGGCCACGGCCTGGAAGGCGCCCGGCGCGAGCTGGCCGAGCGCCACGCCCGCCACGATGCACAGCGCCACCCAGAGCGTGAGGTAGCGTTCGAAAAAACCGATCATGCGCGGGCCTCCTCGCCCGCCAGCGCGCGCGCGCTGTGCTGCAGGGCCAGCCGGTCCAGGCGCTCGGGGGGCAGGTTCACCAGCAGCTCCAGCCGGCGCCGGATCGCCAGCAGGGTGTGGCGGAAGGCCTCGAGCCGCTGCCCGTGCGTGCCCGGCACCTCGGACGGATCCGCATAGCCCCAGTGCGCGGTGGCCGGCTGGCCGGGCCAATACGGGCAGGTCTCGCCGGCGGCGTTGTCGCACACGGTGATGACCAGGTCCATGCGCGGCGCGTCGGGGCCGGCGAACACGTCCCAGCTCTTGCTGTGCAAGCCCTCGGTGGCGATGCCCGCGCGCTGCAGCGCCTCGATCGCCAGCGGGTTCGGCTGCTGGTTCTCGCGCGGGCTGCTGCCCGCCGAAAACGCCCTGAAGCGCGGCGCCCCCAGGTGGTTGAGCGTGGCCTCGGCCAGGATGCTGCGGGCCGAGTTGTGGGTGCAAAGGAACAGGACGTTCAAGGGCGTGTTCATGGGGATCGGTCGGTTCAGCATTCGCAGGCGGGAGCGCCGGCAGCGGTCACGGCGCAGGGCTGGCCCTGGCAGCAGTGGGCGGTGAGGTAGGCCAGCAGGCCGTTCATGTGCGCGTAGGCCGCGCGGTAGACCAGGTTGCGGCTCGCGCGCTCCACGCTCACCAGGCCGGCGCCGGCCAGCTCCTTGAGGTGGAAGGACAGCGTGGTGCCGGGAATGCCCAGGCGTTCCTGCAGCACACCGGGCGTGAGGCCGTCGGGGCCGGCGACCACCAGCGCCCGGAAGGCGTCGAGGCGCACCGGGTGGGCGAGGGCGGCGAGGGAGCGGACGGCTTGGTCGCGTTGGGGATCGTCGGGCATAGCTACGATCATACGAGAAAAGTCGAAATATCAACACCAAGAAAAAGAGCCGACCTTTTGGGTCGGCTCTTTCTGTCGTGTGGGGTGCCTGTGGGCACGACCGGCGGTGCCGGCTGTTGGTGTCTCCTCGGTCTCCAAGCGCCAGATACCCCAGGGGGAACCAGCGAATACATGGACTGTAGCCGTTCGCACCGAGCAGGTGCATCCGGGGTTTCCCTTGCACCGCGGTGGCCGCTGGCACAGGAAATGCTGGCCGCGGCCCCACACACTTGGGGGATAGTGCATGCACCAAACGCAAGCTTCTGGCCGCAAAGCCTCGTCCTGTCTGGGATCCTTGCTCCGATTCGTGAAGCATTTCGCACCCGGCGCGGCGCTCGCGCTGGGCGCGCTCGCCCTGCCCGCCCTGGCGCAGGCCCCGGCGAGCACCGGCCCGGGCCTGGCCACGGCCGACACACTGAACCGCGCCGACACCGTCTGGGTGATGGTGAGCACCGCCCTGGTGGTGCTCATGACCCTGCCGGGCATCGCGCTGTTCTACGGCGGCATGGTGCGGCGTTTCAACGTCATCAACACCCTGGCCAGCGTGGTCGCGATCGCCGCGCTCGTGAGCCTGCTGTGGTTTGCGCTCGGCTACTCGCTGGCCTTCACGCCCGGCGGCGCGGCCGGCGCCTTCATCGGCGGCTTCGAGCGCATCGGCTTTTCGGGCCTGGAGTTCCTCGGCAGTGCGGGCCAGGTGGCGGTGAGCCACGTGGCACCGCACCTGCCCGAATCGGTGTTCGCCATGTTCCAGCTCAGCTTCGCGGTCATTACCTGCGCGCTGGTGGTGGGCGCGCTGGTGGAGCGCATGAAGTTCGGCGCGCTGCTGGGCTTCATGGGGCTGTGGCTGGTGCTGGTCTATGCGCCGATCGCGCACTGGGTGTGGGAGCCCGGCGGCTGGCTCGCGCAACTGGGGGCGCTCGACTTCGCGGGCGGCGCGGTGGTGCACATCAACGCGGGCGCCGCGGCCCTGGTCTGCGCCTATGCGCTGGGCCCGCGCCAGGGCTACGGGCGCGAGCCCTTTTTGCCCTTCAACCTGGGCCTGACCATGGCCGGCACCGGCCTGCTGTGGGTGGGCTGGTTCGGCTTTAACGGCGGCTCGGCGCTCGCGGCCGACGGCCGCGCGGGCCTGGCGATCGCGGTCACGCACATTGCCGCGGCCGCGGGTGCCCTGGCCTGGATGGCGGCCGAATGGTGGGCGCGCAAGCGCGCCACGCTGCTGGGTCTGTGCTCGGGCGTGGTCGCGGGCCTGGTGGCCATCACGCCGGCCGCGGGCTTCGTGGGCCCGCGCGCGGCGCTGGCCATCGGCGTGCTGGCCGGGCTGGCGTGTTACTGGGGCGCCACCGGCCTCAAGCGCCTGCTGCGCGCCGACGACTCGCTCGACGTGTTCGGCGTGCACGGCGTGGGCGGGCTGGTGGGGGCCATCCTCACCGGCGTGTTCGCCGACCCGTCGATCGGCGGGGCCGCGGGCAGCGTGCTCACGCAGCTCATCGCCTGCGTGGCGGTGCTGGCCTACAGCCTGGTCATGACCACGCTGGTGCTGTTCATCGTGTCGCGCTTCGCGGGCCTGCGGGTGCGCGAAGGCGAGGAGCGCCAGGGCCTGGACCTGTCGCTGCACAACGAGAAGCTGGGGGGATGAGCGCGCCATGAGCGGCAGCAACGAGCTGTTCGCGGTGGCGGCGCACCTGCATGTGCTGCTGCGCCGCAAGACGGGCCGGGTGACGGACACCGAGTGGCTCACGGTGAACCCGGAGTACGCGCGCGAGATCGTGCGCTTCACGCGCGAGAAGGCGCGCAGCGAGGGCCACGCCGATCTGCTGCCGCTGGCCGACAAACTGGAGGCGGCGATCTTCGCGATGGGCGCGTCGCCGCGGCGGACCCTGCTCGAGGTGGCGGCCGAGGCCTTGCGCTCGCCCGACGCGCCGGCTTCTTCGGCGGGGGAGGATCGGTACGTGGGCGGCTTGCGCTGAGGGGCAGGCTCGCGCGCTGAGGTTTCGCGCGGGGACCTCGCGAGGTCGGGTGGTGGGGTTCGCGGGCTCCGGCGTGCTCGCGGGTGACTGCCCGGGCGCACCCACACCGCTGCATCAACACCTTGGCTGGTGCACAGGCTCTGTGGCAACCGCGAATGGCGCCTGCGCCCGCGAACCCCACCACCCGCCCCGAAGAAGCGGGGGCGCGCCACCGCTGGTGTGCCGGCACCTCGCTGGGGGCGATGGCGCGGGTGCCCGTGCGCAGGCGCCATTCGCGGTTGCCACAGAGGACGCGCTCAGATCACGGCGTTGACGAAGGGCTGCCTGCGCGCACGGGCAGTCGCCCGCGAGCACGCCGGAGCACGGGCACCCGCTCCATCGGCCCTGAGCCAACGCCCCGCAAAAAATCTCAAACCCCCGCGCGGATCCAGCCCGCCGCCTTCTCCGCGATCATCAGCGTCGGGCTGTTGGTGTTGCCGCTGGTGATCGTCGGCATCACCCCCGCGTCGACCACCCGCAGCCCCGCCACGCCGCGCACGCGCAGGTGGCTGTCCACCACCGCCATCGGGTCGTCGTCGCGGCCCATCCTGGTGGTGCCCACGGGGTGGAAGATGGTGCTCGCGATGTCGCCCGCGAGCCGCGCGAGCTCCTCGTCGGTCTGGTACTGCGGACCGGGCTTGAACTCCTCGGGCCGGAACTTCGCCAGCGCCGGCTGCGCCACGATGCGGCGCGTCACGCGCAGGCTGTCGGCCGCGACCTGGCGGTCTTCGGCCGTGCTCAGGTAATTGGGCGCGATCAGCGGCGCATCGCGGTGGTCGGCGCTGCGGATGCGCACCGTGCCGCGGCTCGTGGGATTGAGGTTGCACACGCTCGCGGTGAACGCCGGGAAGGTGTGCAACGGCTCGCCAAACGCGTCGAGCGAGAGCGGCTGCACGTGGTACTGGATGTTGGCGTGCGGCTTCGACGGGTCGCTGCGCGTGAACGCGCCGAGCTGCGAGGGCGCCATGCTCATGGGCCCGCTGCGCTTGAGCAGGTACTCGAGCCCGATGCGCGCCTTGCCCAGCGCGCTCGACGCCAGCACGTTGAGCGTGGGCGCACCCTGGATCTTGTAGACCGCGCGGATCTGCAGGTGGTCCTGCAGGTTCGCGCCCACGCCGGGCAGGTCGGCCTGCACCGCGATGCCGTGCTGCTGCA
Source organism: Hydrogenophaga sp. T2 (assembly GCF_049843535.1). Taxonomy (NCBI): domain Bacteria; kingdom Pseudomonadati; phylum Pseudomonadota; class Betaproteobacteria; order Burkholderiales; family Comamonadaceae; genus Hydrogenophaga; species Hydrogenophaga sp. T2. Next base: position 113,565 of record NZ_JBBHZJ010000011.1, read on the forward strand.
GCAGCGCCGCAGGGCCGATGCCCGACAGCTGCAGCAGCTGCGGCGAGCCGATGCTGCCCGCGCACAGGACCACCTCGCCCGTGGCGCGCACGTTCACCACCTGCTCGCCGTCCCACACCTGCGCGCCGGTGCAGCGCAGGCGGCCGGTCTCGTCGCGTTCGGTGTTCAGGCGCATCACCTGCGCACTGCTCCAGAGCTCGAAGTTGGGCCGGCCGTAGCAGGTGGGCCGCAGGAAGGCGCGCGCGGTGTTCCAGCGCAGGCCGTCCTTCTGGTTCACCTGGAAGTAGCCCACGCCCTCGTTGTCGCCGCGGTTGAAGTCGCTGCTGTGCGGCAGGCCGGCCTGCTGCGCGGCCTGCGCGAAGGCGTCGAGGATGTCCCAGCGCAGGCGCTGCTTCTCCACGCGCCACTCGCCGCCGTGGCCGTGGTAGGCCTTGAAGTGCGGGTCGCGCTGCGCGGCGTTGGCTTCGTCGCCGAGGTAGTGGTTCTCGTGCTTCTTGAAGTCGGGCAGCACGTTGTCCCAGCGCCAGGCCTCGTCGCCCGTGAGCGCGGCCCAGTGGTCGTAGTCGCGCGCCTGGCCGCGCATGTAGATCATGCCGTTGATGCTCGAGCAGCCGCCCAGCACCTTGCCGCGCGGGTAGCGCAGCGAGCGGCCGTTGAGACCGGGCTCGGCCTCGGTCTGGTAGAGCCAGTCGGTGCGCGGGTTGCCGATGCAGTACAGGTAGCCCACCGGGATGTGGATCCAGTGGTAGTCGTCCTTGCGCCCCGCTTCGATCAGCAGCACCCGCTTGGTCTTGTCGGCGCTCAGGCGGTTCGCCATCAGGCTGCCCGCGGTGCCCGCGCCGATGACGATGTGGTCGAAGGTGGTGTCGCTGCTCATGCCTTGTCTCGCTCTGTCGCTTGTTGTCGGTCGAGGCGGGCAAGGTCGCCCGCGGTCCGCGGGCTGGAGCTTACTTCGCCGTCGGCATCACGAACTCGGCGCCTTTGCCGATCGACTCCGGCCAGCGCTGCATGATGCTCTTTTGCTTGGTGTAGAAGCGCACACCCTCTTCGCCGTAGGCGTGCATGTCGCCGAACAGACTCTTCTTCCAGCCGCCGAAACCGTGCCAGGCCATGGGCACCGGGATGGGCACGTTGATGCCCACCATGCCCACCTGGATGCGGCGCGCGAACTCGCGCGCCACGTTGCCGTCGCGCGTGAAGCAGCTCACGCCGTTGCCGAACTCGTGGTCGTTGATGATCTGCACCGCGGTCGCGAAATCGGGCACGCGCACGCACGAGAGCACCGGGCCGAAGATCTCTTCCTTGTAGATCTTCATGCCGGTGGTGACGTGGTCGAACAGCGTGCCGCCGAGCCAGAAGCCCTGCTCGCAGCCCGCGCCGGCCTGCGCCCCGTCGAAACCGCGGCCGTCGACCAGCAGCTTCGCGCCTTCCTTCACGCCGGCCTCGATGTAGCCGGTGATGCGCGATCGCGCCGCCTCGGTCACGATGGGGCCCATCTCGGCCGCGAGGTTCATGCCATCGAGCACCTGGAGCGTCTTGGTGCGCTCGATCAGCTTGGGCATGATCTTGTCGGCCACATCGCCCACCAGCACCGCCACGCTGATGGCCATGCAGCGCTCACCGGCACTGCCGTAGGCGCTGCCGATCAGCGCGTCCACGGCCTGGTCGAGGTCGGCGTCGGGCATCACCACCATGTGGTTCTTGGCGCCGCCCAGGGCCTGCACGCGCTTGCCGTGGCGCGCGCCGGTTTCGTAGATGTGGTTGGCGATCGGCGTCGAGCCCACGAAACTGATGGCTTTCACGTCGGGGTGCACGAGCAGCGCGTCCACCGCTTCCTTGTCGCCCTGCACCACGTTGTAGACGCCGTCGGGCAGGCCGGCCTGTTTGAGCAGCTCGCCCATGAACAGCGAGGGCGAGGGGTCGAGCGGGCTGGGCTTGAGCACGAAGGTGTTGCCCGCGGCAATCGCCACCGGGAACATCCACATGGGCACCATCACCGGGAAGTTGAAGGGCGTGATGCCCGCGACCACGCCCAGCGGCTGGCGCAGGGTCCAGTTGTCCATGCCGGTGGAGACCTGGTCGGTGAAGTCGCCTTTGAGCAGCTGCGGGATGCCACAGGCGAATTCGATGATGTCGATGCCGCGCGAGACCTCGCCCTGCGCGTCGGTGAACACCTTGCCGTGCTCGGCCGTGATCAGGCGCGCGAGTTCGTCCTTGTGCTGGTTCACGAGCTCGAGGAACTTGAACATCACCCGCGCGCGGCGGATCGGCGGCGTGTCGGCCCAGGCGGGGAAGGCGGCCTGCGCGGCGGCGACGGCGCGGTCCACGTCGGCCGCGTGGGCCAGGGCGACACGGCCCGTCACCGCGCCGGTGGCGGGGTTGGTCACGTCCTGGTGGCGCGGCGACTGGCCCGCGGCGCGCTGGCCCTGGATGAAGTGATCGATCGGCTGGACGGGGGACGGCATGGGGGGCTCCGGTGCGGGGAATGGGGGAATCGGACCAGTCTAGGCAGCGCCTGGCGGCATGCCAAGACCGCTGGCTTGAACGCATTGTTCGCGTTGGTGAACAATAGGCTCATGAACACCGGAAAAGTAGAGCAGCTCTGGGCCCACCTGCACTGGCTCACCGTGCTCGCGCAGCAGGGCAGCTACACCGCGGCCGCGCAGCGCCTGGGCGTGAGCAAGGCCGCCATGAGCCAGCGCATCAGCGAGCTCGAGCGCGCCGCCGGCGTATCGCTGGTGCAGCGCACCACGCGCAGCGTGCGCCTCACCGAAGCGGGCCAGCGCCTGGTCGACGAGCTGCGCGAGCCCTTCGAGCGCATCGCCCAGGGCTTCACCAGCGTGCGCGACCTGGCCGAGCGGCCGGCAGGCCGCGTGCGCGTGACCGCGCCGGTCGCCTTCGCGCGCCAGCAGCTCGTGCCGCGCATCGCCGATTTCGCGCGCCAGCACCCGCAGGTGCGCCTCGAGCTCGACCTGTCCGACCGCCTGCGCCCGCTGGCCACCGAGGGCTTCGACCTCGCGATCCGCCACACCGCGGCCCCGCCCGACACCCACGTGGCCTGGACGCTGTGCCACACGCGCTCGGTGCTGGTGGCCAGCCGCGCCTACCTGCGCCGCCGCGGCACGCCGGCCACGCCGGCCGAACTCGCGCAGCACGACTGCCTGCCCTACCCGCGCGGCCAGGACACGCCCACCTGGCACTTCGAGGCCGTCGAGCCGCGCGGCCGGGCCCGCGGCAAAGCCCGCGAGCCGCGCACCACGGTGCCGGTCGCCGGCCCGTTCAGCGCCAACAACAGCGAGGCCTTGCGCGACGCCGCCATTGCGGGCCTGGGCATCGCGCTGCTGCCCGACTTCAGCGCGCAGTCGGCACTGCAATCGGGCAAGCTCGTGACGGTGCTCGACGCCTGGGAGCCCGTGGGGGTGTTCAGCGACCGCATCTACGCCATCCGGCCCTACGCGAGCCACGTGCCGCGCGCGGTCACGGCCTTCGTGGCCTGGCTGCGCACGGCGCTCGCCGAGGGCTTTCCGCTGCGCGCCTGAGCCACACGGTTCGATCACGGTTGCCCCCGGGCCGGAACGGCGGCCCGGCACCGTGCACACACGCCTGTTCGCGTCGGCGCTGCGCCGATGCCCGCCCCTTCAGGAGATTGGATGCCAGCGACCTTCGCCGAGCTGCAGGCGCTGTTGCGCGACCTCGCCCACACCCACCCGGTCCGCCCCAGCGCCACCACCGAAGACGCCACCGAGGTCGAGGTGCACCGGCACCCGGTCTGTGTCGAATGGAACGCGCCCGAGCAGCGGCTGGAGCTCACCGTGCCCCTGCCCGACCCGCTGCACGCGGGCTGCAGCGAGGCCGCGCGCTGCCACCTGTACCGCACCCTGTTGGCCTGGCAATGGGCCGAGCCCACGGGCGCGAACCACCTGAGCTTCGGCATCACCCCCCACGGCACCGACGACGCCGTCGTGGGACTGGCCTCGATCGAGGCGCAGCCCTTGCACGACGCCCAGGCGCTCTACGCGGCCATCGAGCAGGCGCACGACGCGCTGTTTGCCGTCTGGGTGCGCCTGGGCGCGCAGGTGATCGAAGACACGGCCTGCGCGGCGGCCGTGCCCACCGGGCCCGTGCTCGCGGTCTGAACGGCGCCCGGTGGACAAAAGCACCGGCGGCAGCGGCCGGCCGCGCAGCCGTTCGCAACCGCATTTCCCGCCCCTGGGCAGCAGCGCTGCGCCGCCCCCCTGGCCCACCGAGCCATCGGCCGTGTCCTCGCCGCTGCAGCCGGCGCGCGCCTTGCCGGCGCGTCCGGCCGCGCGCTCGGCGCGCCTGCCGCGCGTGAGCGACCGCAGCCGGCTGCAGATCTCGCACCTGCCCCAGCACGAAGACCCCTGGCCCGTGCTGGGGCTCAGGCCCGAGGACCACCAGGCCCGGCGCGCCGTGCTGCAGCACGCGCTGCTCACGCACACGCACAAGGCCGGCGTCTACACGCAGTGGGGCCTGGCGCTCGAAGCGCGCAGCCTCAGCGCCGCGCTGGGATTCGCCGAGGGCCAGGCGGCGTTCGGCATCGCGAGCGTGGCCGCGCTGCTGTTCGACGGCTACAGCGTGATCAAGGACGCGCGCAGCGCGCGGCACGACTACCTCATGGGATCGATCCTGCTGCACCAGGCGCTGGCCCTGCGGCATGCGCTGCGGCAACGCGCGCGCGACACCGCGCGGTCCGCACCAACGCTGGAACTCGAGCAGCTCGACTTCACCATCGCCGCGCTCGAAACCATGCTGGCGAACTTCGAGACCGCGTACTACCCGCGGCGGCAACTGCCCTACATGGTTCAGATCCGCGCCCAGATCGAGCAGTCGGCGCGCGCCATCGCCGACGACCTGCTGCGGTTCGACCGACTGGCCGGCGAACGCCTCGCGCTGGCGCGCGATCTCGACCGGCGGGTCGACCCCGCCGAGCGCGCCGCGCTGGAGGCGCGCATCGAAGCGCTCACGCGCGAGCTGGGCGCGCTCGAAGCGGGCTTGCAGCCGCGCCTGCTCGACGTCGACCGGCTGCTCTCGCGGCGCCGGCTGCGCCGCCGCGCCAAGGCGCAGTACAGGCAATTGCGCGCGCAGCGCGGCGCCGACGCGGCCGACGAACTGGCCGAGCTGCAGCGGCAGATCGACGCGTTCAAGCGGCCCTGGCGCGAAGCCGCGTTCTCGCCCTACCGGGGCATGGGCCATGCCGAGACCAAGCGTTTCCGCGACGCCGCGCTGCAACTGCCCAAGGCCGCGGTCGACGCCTCGAGCACCGCACTCACCATCGCCTCGCTCGCGGCCCACCTCATCGGCGCGGCCTTCGGCGGCTATGGCCTCACCGCGCTGAGCAGCCTGTTCTCGCTCTACATCGCGCGCGGCGAGAACAAGGACGGCAAGCGCGAGCAGCGCCGGGCATCGGCCGCCAAGGAAGCCACCTGGAGCCGGCTGTGCCTGGCCGCGCAGGCGCGCGAGCGCGGCGCGCTGCTCGAAGACCCGCGCGGGCGGGCGCTCTACCGGGCGGTCTGCGGCGCCTTCATCGTGCGCCAGGAGCGCGCGCTCGCCGCCCTGCACCGCGCGACGCGGCAGGCCCAGACGCGGCGCACCAAGGGCGAGCTCAGCTACCTCGTGAACGCGCTCGCCGTGGTGGGTGGCGCGATCGCGCTCGGCACCGGCGGCGCGGCCCTGCCCTTCATGGGCATTCCGGCCGCGCTGGTGGGCGGACCCTACCTGGTGAGCGTGGGCTGGCACGCGCTGGAGCGCAAGCACGACAAGGACCGCGACAAGGCCCTGGCCGCGGTGGCCCAGGCCTTCGTGCGCTGCTTCGGCATCGACGCCATCCTCGACTTCTACACCGACATGGACAGCCGCGACCCGGCCCGGCTGCACGCCTGGCAGCAACGGCTGCAGCAGCTCCTGCACGCCTGGTACGGGGCCGACGATTTCACGAACCCCCTGATCGACGAGGTGCAGCAGTTCCGCGACATCGATCCCGACGAGCTCGGCTGCGCGCGGCTGCTCGACAACGACTTCCTCGCGCTCAACCTGCTGGGTGAGCTGCTGCACCGCCAGGCGCGCGGACGCCGACAGGGTCAGGGCAGCGCCGCGGCCCAGCTGCTCGGTGAACTGGGCATGTCGGCCGACACGCTCAAGCACCTGCTCCAGCACCACGGCGCCTTCGAGACGCCGGCCCGGCACCGGGCCTCGACCCGCCAGCTCGTGGCGGCGTTCATGGGGCTGCGGCTCTTTCCCGACCACCGCCTGCCGGCCCACGTGCGGGGCTCGCCGCGCCACATCGTGCGCCGGGTCGACGCGCTGCTGCACGGGGCCCTGCGCCCGCTGACCCATGCCCACGCGGTGCTGGGCCTGCTCGAAGCCCTGCATGCCCAGCCTTCGCGCGGCATCGCCCTGCTCACGCTGGCGCCGCCCGAGGTGCTGGCCGCGCTGCGGTCCTGGATGCAGACGGTGCGCGAGGCCCTGCACCAGCGCTTCGTGGGCCCGGTGGAGCTGTTCGCGCTGCAACAGGCCCTGCTGGACGCCGGCGACGCCACGGCGCGGCAGCGCCTGGACCGGCGCGGCCTCACGCTGCTCAACCAGCCCATCGGACCGCTGTGCCTGGAGCTGCTCGCCGACCCCGGCACCCTGCACACCAGCGTGGCGCTGCGGCTGCCGCCGCCACCGGCGGTGCGCCAGGCCGGCCCGGCGCTGCTGGCCCGGCTGATGGCCGCCATGAAGACCGCGGGCCGCCGGCTGCGCGATCACGAGCGCGCCACCAACGCGCGGCTCGGCAGGCGGCCCGGCGCCAGCGCGCAGCGCGCCAGCGGGCGCCTGGACCCCGAGCGCTGGCGGCTGCGGCACACCAGCGCCGCCCTCGTGCGCGAGCTGCAGCGGAGCGCCTGGCGGCAGACCGACAGCGTGAGCAAGCGGCTGCGCCAGACCGGCCCCAACCCCCTGGCCACGCCGGCCCGCACGCTGGCGCTGCTGCGGCGCGAGCACCGCCCCGAGCAGCGCGTGGACCTGTGCGCGCGCATCCTGCTCGAATTCCTGCACCTGTCCGATGCACCGCCCGGCAGCCCGGGGTTGGACCCCGAAGACTTCCTCGAGCGCAGCCTGCGCGCGGTGGAGGTCGTGGCCGAGGACAGCGCGGCGGGCGTGCAGGCCGAGCACACGCGCCGCGCCAGCGAGCTCGGCGCCGGCCCCCTGCCCGAGCGGCACCGGCGGCTGATCGAACGCCTGCGCGCCACGGCGCGCCTGAGCCGGCTGCTGCGCCAGAGCCTTCAGACACAGGCCCTGCGCGAACGCCTGCGCGGGCCCGCGCCCGAGCGCTAGAACGTCGGTAGTAGTCCGACCGAGCGGCTTAGTTCGGACCAGCCATCCGGATGAGGCTGGGGGTATCCGCGCGCTGCGACCATGCGGCCTCTTCTGGGAGGTTCCGCGATGACACGGTCGCAGATGCACACGCTCATGATCGCGTTGGGCGACGAACACCTGGTGCGGCCGAGCACGGTGATCGAAGACGCCACCGAGGTCCGCATCCGCGACACGCTCGTGAATGTCGAATGGGACGCCGAGGCCCAACGTTTCGAACTCACCGTGCCCCTGCCCGAGCTGCTCGACGACGACGACGACAGCCGCCTGCGCCTGTACCGCGCGCTGCTGGCCTGGCAATGGCGCGAAGCCGGCGGCACGGACCGCCTGGGCTTCGGCGTGATCGAGGCCCTGGGCCAGACCGTGGGCATGGCCTCGCTGGCCGCGTCGCCCACGCTCGATGCCCAGGGCCTCAAGACCTTGCTGGTCGAGGTGCACGACGACCTGCAGGGGGTCTGGATCGAGTGCTGCACCCAGGTGCTGGCCGAGCAGACCCAGGCGCCCGCCACGCTGCTGCGCGCCTGAGGCAGGCCACCGCCATGAACCGCACCGCCAAAGCCGACCGCGCCGACACGGTCTTCACCGTGCCGCTGCTGCGCCTGATCGACCCGGCGCCGCCCGACACGCCCGTGCAGGTGGGCCGGCGCGGGCAGGTACCGCGGCCCGCCGCACCGGTGGCATCGCAGACCGCGCCGGTCTCGCCGCGCGACGAGCCCCTGGTGCGGCTGTCGGACTCGTCCTCGCCGCGCGGCAGCGTGCTGCTGAACCTGTCGGACCCGGCCTCGTCGCCGCCGCTCTCGCTCGACAGCCCCAGCGGCAGCCCGCGCAAGCTGGTGGTACGCAGCCTCGGCGCGCGCGGCGATTCGCTGCAACGCTCGCCGCGCCGCGTCACCCACCGCAAGGCGCTGCTGTTGTCGCACGAACACAGCCCCCAGTTCGGCCGCGAGGCCCCGGCGCTCACGCCCGAGGGCCTGGTGGCCGAGCGCGCGGTCAGCCACCGCGCGGGCCTCACCGACGGCGGCAAGGGCTTCTTCTATGGCGAATGGGCCGCGGGCGTGGCGGGCCGCGCGCTCAGCAACCTCGGCGGATCGCCCGAGGCCGCCGCGCTGTTCGCGATCATGGCCACCATCGGCATGCTGTTCGACGGCTACAGCGCCGAGAAAGACGCGCGCCACGCCCGGCACGACTACCTGAGCGCCAGCGTGCTGCTGGTGCGCCAGCAGGCCTGGCTGCGCTCGCTGGAGGCCGCGCAGGCGCTGGGGGAGGCGGTCGAGCCGACGCTGATTTCCCAGCTCGGCTTCCAGATCCGCGCCCTCACGCGGCTGCAGGAGAACTTCGAGCGCGCCTACTACCCCGCCTCGCACCAGCCCTACCTCGCGGGCATCCGCCGGCAGATCGAGCAGGCCGCGGCCACGGTGGCGCAGAAGCACGCCGAGGTCGACGGGCTCACCGCGCACCACGAAGCCCTGCTGGCCCGCATCGCCGCGCAGCGCGGGCCCGAAGGCCTGCTCGAGGTCGAGTGCCCGCTCGAGGCGCTCGAAGCCGAACGCGAGCGCGTCGCGCAGCGCATGCTCACGCTCGGCGACGAGGTCGACCAGTTGTTCGATCGCGTGGACCGCCTGCTCAGCCGCAAGGCCTTGCGCAAGGCCGCGCAGCGCGAACTCAAGGCGGTGCAGGAGCGGCTGGCCGAGGCGCGAGACAGCGGCGATCCGTCCGGCACCGAGGCGCTGCTCGCGCTCGAGCGCGACCTGAAACAGGCCATCGAGGCCTTCGGCCGCGCCTGGACCGACGCGTTCCGTCCGTTCGACGGCCTCGCGCACCAGGACATCAAACGCCTGCGCGACGTGCACATCCAGCTGCCGCGCGCGGCGATCGAAAGCGCCCACACGGCGCTCGCACTCGCCGGCCTCGCGGTGGAACTCGTGGGCGCGCAGTTCGGCCTGTTCGGCCTGTCGGCCGTGAGCCAGTGCCTGCTCGGGTTCATGGCGCGCGCCGACAACAAGGACGGCAAGCGCGAGCAGATCAACGCACGCGCGGCCAAGAGCGCGGCCACCGAGCGCCTGTGCCACGCGGCCGAACTGCTGCGCGACAGCGCGCACCTGGACGACCCGCACACCCGGGCCCTGCACCGGGCCGTGGGCGGCGCCATGATCACCACCCAGCAACGCGCGCTGCGCACCCTGCACCGCGCCACGGGGCAGGCCAAGATCCGGCGCACCAAGGGCATGGCGAGCTACGCCACCGTGGTCACCGCCATCCTCGGCGGCGCGGTCTCGCTCGGGCTGGCGCCCGTCACCGCCGGCGCCTCGCTCGCCGCGCTGCCTTTCGTGAGCCTGCCGGGCGGCTTCAACGGCACCGTCTACGTCGGCTCGGTCGCGGTGCGTGCGCTGCAGCGCCAGCACGACAAAGACCAGCTCAAGTCGCGCGCCGCGGCGGCCGAGGCCTTCGTGCGCCGCCACGGCGTGGACACCATCCTCGACTTCTACGCCGACATGGACAGCGACGACCCCGAGCGCATCGGGCGCTGGACGCCGCGGCTGCGGCAGCTCTGGCAGGACTGGTTCGAAGCCTGGCGCGCGCAGCGGCGCGAGGTCGTCGACGAGGCCGAGTTCGAGATCGAGCCGCACCTGCTGCTCGCGGCGCACCTGCGCGACAACGAATTCCTCGCCATCGAGTACCTGGCCGAGGCCCTGCACCGGCACGCCGCCGACGCCCGCACCGGCCCCTGCGCCGCGGCCGAGCTGCTGCAGTGCCTGGGCATGTCGGCCGACACGCTGGCCCACCTGCTCGGCGGGCTGGGCGTGTGGGCCACGCCCGAGCAGCACCGCCAGTCGGCGCGCCAGTGCATCGCGGCCTTCTTCCCGGCGCGGCTGTACCCGAGCCGGCGCCTGTTCGGCCGGCTGCAGCGCCAGCCCTCGGCGATCGCGCACCGGGTGGAGCAGCTGCTGTCGCAGGCCTGGCAGCAGCGCCTGTCGCCGGACATGAAGGCGCGCGCCTCGGACTGGCTCGGCGCGCTGATGCTGCGGCCCGCCGATCAGCGCGTCGACTGGCTCAACCGCAACGACCGGGCCACGCGCAACGCGCTGCTCAACATGCTCGCCGAGGTGCGCGACGGGCTGCAGGACCAGCTCATCGGTCCGCACGACCTGCTGCAACTGCAGGGCGCGCTGGCCACGGGGGCCGCGGGCGGGTCCCCGGCCGAGGGCGATCTGCTGGCCCGCCCCTGGGGACCCCTGCTGCTCGAGATGCTGGCCGACCCCAGCCTCGTGTCCCCGCAGCCCGAGCCGGCGCTGGCCGGCGCCGGCTCGCCATCGCCCGGCGCAGCGCGGCTGGCCCGCCTGGGCGATGTGCTCAAGCAGATCGGCGACCGCCTGCGCGACGACACGCGCGACGACACGCCCGACGCGCCCGGGCCCGCGCAGCCGGCCCTGCCGCCCGGCGGCACGCCCCAGCCCTGGCGCCGCTGGGGCCGCAAGGTGGTCAAACGCGTGCGCCAGACCGGCCCCAACCCCCTGGCCACGCCCGGGCGCGCCCTGGCGCATCTGCGCGAAGCCCCGGCGCCGCAGCGCAGTGCCCTGTGTGCCCGGATCGTGTCGGCCTTCGCGGCGCGCTGCGATGCCGATGGCCTGGGCGACACGGCGGCCGGGGAGACCCGGCCGGACGGCCGGCCCCCGCTGCTCGTGAGCGTGAAGACCACCGCCGGGCAGGTGCTCGAAGCGCTGGAGCTGCGCCGCCTGCAGGCGCTGCGCATGGGCCGCGAGGCCGCGCCCACCAAGGACCGGCGGCTCTCCGAGCGCCTGCAGGACACGGTCGCGCTGTGCGAGCTGCTGCTCGGCGAGCTCGCGGGCGACCCGGCCGGCGACGAGCTACAGATGTTTCGCGCATAAGCAACCAACAACGTATTCGTTCCTTTTCCCGGGCCTTGCCAGGAACATCGCGGCCTTGTCGATCACAGCCCCGCTGGACCCCACCGAAGGAACGCCCCATGAGCACCCGCCGCCACCTCCTGCACATCCTGGGCCTGAGCGCCCTTACGCTCACCGCCGGCCTGGGCACCGCCCAGGCCCAGGCGCCCGCCCCCGTGACCCTGCTCAACGTGAGCTACGACCCCACGCGCGAGCTCTACGTCGAGATCAACCAGGCCTTT
>NZ_JBBHZJ010000012.1:0-69682 GCF_049843535.1 Hydrogenophaga sp. T2
GTGTCTTGTCTGTGGTTGCGGTGAGGTTCACACGGCCGCCGCCGCGGGGGCGTCGGCCATGAGCGATTGCGCCGCCTCGATCACGGCGGCGGGCGAGATGCGGGCCACGGCCTCGAGGCGCGAGGCGTAACCCACGGGGATGCGGGGCGCGCCCAGGCGCGCGATGCGGCAGCCCGTGGCCTGCACCGCGGTGGCGGCCACCTCGGCGCCGAAGCCGCCGGGTTGCACGGCGTCGTGCACCACCAGCAGGCGGCGCGTGCGGGCGGCGTCGCGCAGCACGGTGTCGCGGTCCCAGGGCCAGAGGGTGCCGAGGTCGATCACGCTGGCGTTCACGCCTTGCGCGGCGAGCGCCTCGGCGGCCTGCGTGGCGGTGTGCACCGCGGCCGACCAGCTCACGATGCTGAGGTCGGCGCCCTGGCGCAGCACCTGGGCGCGGCCGGGTTCGTGCACCCGCGTGTCGTCGACCTCGCCCTGCAGGCCCCAGAGCTCCTTGTTCTCCATGTAGATCACCGGGTCCTCGCCGCGCAGGGCCTGGGTCAGCATGCTGTAGTTGTCCTGCGGCGTGGCCGGGCACATCACCACCACGCCGGGCAGGTGGGCGAACCAGGCCTCGAGGCTTTGCGAGTGCTGCGCGGCCGAGTTGGCCCACAGGCCGATGGGCATGCGCATGACCAGCGGCACGCGGCCCTGGCCGCCGAACATGTAGCGGTTCTTCGCGGCCTGGTTGACGATCTCGTCCATGCCGCAGAGCGCGAAGTCGACCACGCGCATCTCGACCACGGGGCGCATGCCGACCAGGGCCATGCCCACGCCCGCGCCCACGATGGTGGCCTCGGAGATCGGCGTGTCGATCACGCGCTCGGCGCCGAAGCGCGCCTGCAGGCCCTTGTACTGCTGGAAGATGCCGCCCCGGCCCACGTCTTCGCCCATCACCACCACGCGCGGGTCGTCGCGCATCGCGTTGGCCACGGCGAGCACCGCCGCTTCGGCATAGGTCATGCGGGTCACAGCCATGCGCCGGCTCCGGTGGTTTGAATGTCGGTGTAGGCCGCGGCCACGTCGGGCGGCGGCGAGGCGTCGGCGAAGGCCACGGCGTCGTCGATCTCGGCCTGCACCTCGGCGTCGATGGCGTCGAGCTGCGCGGCACTCACGCCGCTGGCCAGCGCACGCGCGCGCGCACGTTTGAGCGGGTCGGCGTCGAGCGCGCCCTGCAGGTCTTGCGGGTCGCGGTAGCCCTGGGTGTCCACCGACACGTGGCCGCGCACGCGCCAGGTGAGGGCGTGCAGCAGGTGCGGGCCTTCGCCCCCGCGCACCTTGGCCACCAGGCGCTCGGCCATCGCCGCCACGGCCTCCACGTCGTTGCCGTCCACGGTTTCGCTGGGCACGCCGAGCGCGTTGGCGCGCGCGGCCACGCCCGGGCCGGCGGTGAGGCCGGCGGTGCTGGTGGTGGCCGAGTAGCGGTTGTCTTCGCAGACGAAGAGCACCGGCAGGCGGTACACCGCGGCCCAGTTGAGCGCTTCCAGGAAGGGCCCGCGGTTGATCGCGCCGTCGCCGAAGAAGCAGGCCACCACGTTGGGCTTGCCCTGCAGCTTGAGCGCGTGCGCCGCGCCGCAGGCGATCGGCAGGCCCGCGGTGACCACGCCGTTGGCGCCCAGCATGCCGACCGAAAAATCGGCGATGTGCATGGAGCCGCCCTTGCCGCCGTTGCTGCCGTCGGCGCGGCCGAACAGCTCGGCCATCATGCGGCGCACGTTGCCGCCCTTGGCCAGCGTGTGGCCGTGGCCGCGGTGGGTGCTGGTGAGCAGGTCTTCGCGCCGCAGGTGGGCGCACACGCCGGCGGCCACCGCTTCCTGCCCGATGGACAGGTGCAGCGGGCCGCGCACCTTGGCGCGCTCGTCCACCTTGGCGCCGAGCACGCCCACGCCGCCCTGGCTGGCCACTTCGGCCGCGAGTTCGAAGGCGCGGATGCGCGCCATGGTCCGGTAAAGATCGATCATGGGGAGCGGGTCGGTCAAAGGGCGACGGTGGAGATCCAGGGCACGGCCGCGATCACCAGCACGCCGACCATCAGGGCCACGAGGTAGGGCCAGATCGCGCCGATGACCTCGTCGGGCGGGGCATCGCCGATGCGGCAGGCGATGTAGAAGCCCACGCCGATGGGGGGCATCATCAGGCCCACGTTCATCGCACACACGATGACCATCGAGTAGTGGATGTCGTGGATGCCGAGCTTGCGCGCGATGGGGAACATGATGGGCGCGAGCAGCAGCACCGCGGGCAGGCCTTCGAGCAGGCAGCCCAGGATCACGAACACCACGATGGTCACCGCCATGAAGGCGATCCAGCCGCCGGGCAGGGTGGTGAGGAAGGTGGAGAGCTGCTGCACCACGCCGCTTTGCGTGATGGACCAGGCCATGGCCGAGGCCGCGCCCAGCACCAGCAGCACCACGCCCGAGAGCGCGGCGGTTTCCACCAGCATGTCGTAGAACTTGCGCAGGCCGATGCCGCCGTACATGACCTGGCCCACGAACAGCGCGTAGACCACGGCCACGGTGGAGACTTCGGTGGCGGTGGCCACGCCTTCGCCCACCGCGGTGCGGATCAGGAAGGGCAGGGCCAGCGCGGGCGCGGCGATCAGCAGGAAGCGGCCCACCAGCTTCATGGGCGCGCGCTGGGCGCCGTGCATGTTCTCGTGGCGGGCTTTCCAGCGCGCGAGCACCAGCAGCATCAGCAGCAGCACCATGGCGATGACGAAGCCGGCCTGGAACAGGCCCGCGATGGACACGCCCGCGACCGCGCCGAGCACGATCAGCACGATGCTGGGCGGCACGGTGTCGGCCATGGCCGCGCCGGTGGCCAGCAGGGCCACCATCTCGCGCGGCTGGTGGCCGCGGCGCTTCATTTCGGGGAACAGCGCCGGTGCCACGGTGGCCATGTCGGACACCTTGGAGCCCGAGATGCCCGAGACGATGAACAGCGAGCCCAGCAGCACATAGGACATGCCGGCCTTGATGTGACCCAGCAGCGAGGCCAGGAAGTCGACGATGGCCTTGCCCATGCCGGTGGCGTCGAGCACGCAGCCCAGCAGCACGAAGATCGGCACCGAGACCAGCACCAGGCTGGACATGCCTTCGTCCATGCGCCCGATCACCACGCTCAGGGGCACGTGTGTGCTGAAGGCCAGGTAACACACCGCGCCGATGCCGAAGCAGAACGCGATCGGCACGCCCGCCACCAGGCACACGGCCACGAAGCCGATCAGGAAGATGGCGATGTTGGCCGTGCCCAGCTTCATGAGCTGCGGCGACAACGCCCAGCAGGCCGCGGCGATCGCGGCCACCAGCACCACCGCGAGCGCGAGCTCGGTCTTGCGCACGGTGCGGCCGGCGTAGAGCAGGATCAGGCCGAGCATGGCGATGAAGCCGAAGGCGATCGAGGCCACGCGAAAGCTGTTGGGCAGGTCGAGCGCGGGCGTGTGGATGAACCACTCGTCCTTGGCGTATTCGACGGCCGAGGGGATCAGCGCGACCAGCATCGCGGCCATGGCCATGAGGGCGAAGGCGTGCACGAACGAGCGCACGCGTTCGGGCATGAGGTCGACGAACAGCGCCAGCCGCAGGTGCTCGTTGCGGTGCACGGCGATGGCCGCGCCCAGCATGGTGAGCCAGATGAAGCAGATCGACACCACCTCGTCCGACCACACCAGCGGCTTGCCGAACACGTAGCGCGAGATCACGGCCGTCAGCAGCAGCACCGTGATGGTCAGCATCAGCAGCGCCGCGACGGCTTCGAAGGGGCGCAGCCACAGGGGGCTCTTGCGCGTGTCGGCGGGCGTGGCGCCCTCCAGGGCGTCGCCGCCCGAAGGCGGCGACCCGGCGGTCATTTGGCTCATATGCGGTTTCTCTGGTGGCGCGCCAGCCCGGCAGGCGTGAGGCACCACGGATCCGGCTCCGCCGGTCCGTCGGTGCCGCCCCCCTGATCAGGGGGAACGCGCGCAGCGCGGCGGGGGGTCAGCCCAGCTTCCCGGTGTGCTTCTCGAGCACAGCCCAGGCTTCGTCGCCGAACTTGGCTTTCCACTCGCTGTAGAAGCCGGCGCTGCGCAGCTTGTCGCGGAAGGGCGCGGTGTTGGGCGTGTTGAACACGATGCCCTTGGCCGCGAGCTCCTGTTGCAGCGTGGCGTTGGCGGCGGCCACGTCGGCGCGCTCGGCCATGGCCGCGGCGTTCAGGTGCTTGGCCACCACGTCGCGGATGTTGGGCGGCAGGCGGTCCCAGGCGCGCTTGTTGATGAGCGTCCAGAAGCCGTCCCACATGTGGTTGGTGATCGAGCAGTACTTCTGCACCTCGTGCAGCTTGAAGTTCGAGATCACGGCGAAGGGGTTTTCCTGGCCGTCCACGACCTTGGTCTGCAGCGCCGTGTACATCTCCGACGCATTGATCGAGGTCGGCGCCGAGCCGAAGGCCTTGAACATCGAGGTCCACATCGGCGAGACCGGCACGCGGATCTTGAAGCCTTCGAGGTCGGCCGGGGTCACGATGGGCTTGGTGGACGTGGTGATCTGGCGGAAGCCGTTGTCCCAGATCTTGTCGAGCGCCACCAGGTTGACCTTGGCGATCTGCGCGCGGATGTAGGCGCCGACGTCGCCGTCCATGGCCTTCCACACAGCGTCGTAGTTGGGGAATGCGAAGCCCAGGCCGTTGAGCGCGGTCTGCGGCGTGAGCGTCGACAGGATCAGGCCCGAGAGGTTGAACATCTCCACGCCGCCCGAGCGCAGCTGGCTCAGGGTGTCGGTGTCGGAGCCGAGCTGGTTGCTGGGGAACAGCTGGATCTCCATGCGGCCGTTGGTTTCCTTGCGGATGGCCTCCACCGCCTCCTTGGCGCGCACGTTCATGGGGTGCGCGGGCGGCTGGTTGTTGGCGTACTTGAAGGTGAACTCGGCGTTCTGGCCATACGCCATCTTCAGCGGCGCGGCCACGCTGGCCGCGGCGATGCCGGTGGCCTTGATGAGGGTGCGGCGGGAAAAGGTCATCGATGTCTCCTCGTTGGGTTCTGTGGGCGGGAAAGGGGGCTCAGGATACGGGCGCGGCGGCCGGAATGTCGAACAGTTTGGGCATGAACAGGCCGCTGGCGAGGTAGCCGCCGTCCACGCCGAGGGTCTGCCCGGTGATGAAGGCGGCGGCCTCGCTGCAGAAGAACAGCACCGCGGCCGAGACCTCCTGCGGCGAGCAGAAGCGCTGCATGGGGCACACGTCCTGGTAGGTGCTGGCCTTGGAGCTGCCGTGCAGCGAGCGCAGCATGGGCGTGTCCACGAAGCCCGGCGCGATGGCGTTGACCGTGACGCCCTGGGCCGCGACCTCGATCGCGAACTGGCCGGTCATGGCGATGAGCGCGGCCTTGGAGCTGCCATAGGCGAGGCGCCCCGTGCCCGCGCGCACGCCACTGATGGACGAGACGTTCACGATGCGGCCCCAGCGCTGCGCCTGCATGGCGGGCAGCACGCGCTGCGTGAGCAGCATGGGCGCGGTGACGTTGACGGCCAGCGTGGTGTTCCATTGCGCGAGCGTCACGTCGCGCGCGGGCGTGGTCGAGACGATGCCCGCGTTGTTCACGAGGATGTCGACCTGGCCCACGCGCGCGAGCAGCGCGTCCATGCCGGCCGCAAGGGCCTGGGCATCGGCCAGGTCGAACACGAAGGCCTGGGCGCGACCGCACGCGGCCGTGATGGCCTGGGCCGCGGCCTCGGCCGCGGGGCCGTTGCGGTCCACGATGCAGACCATGGCGCCCTGCTCGGCGAGGTCGTGCGCGATCTGCAGGCCGATGCCGCTGGCCGCGCCGGTGATCAGGGCCACCCGTTGTTGGTGCTGCTTAGGGTTGTCCATCTCGCCCTTGTGAGGTTGAATGTCCAGAATGTGAATCTAGTGGAGCGATGGTGGCAGCAGCGCTCTGAATGGCGTCCCAGGGAAACCCTGAATGGGTCCGCAAAAGCGGTTCACATGGTGGACCACTTGATGCGGGTTTTCACCGACATGAATGCACCTGAACTACCAGCCGGCGACACGCCCGGCGCGCAGACCCTGCGGCGTGGCCTGTCCATCCTCAAGCTGCTGGCGCGCCACCAGCCCGATGGCCTGCGCATCGGCGAGATCGGCCGCCGCCTGGGCCTGAGCAAGGCCACGGCGGTGCGGCTCACGCACACCCTGGCCGACGAGCGCTTCGTGGTGCACGACCCGGCCTCGCGCTGCTACCGGCTCGGGCCCGAGTCCTTCGTGGTGGGGCTGGCGGCCGAGCCCGGCTACTCGTTGCAGCGCCTGGCCACGGCCTCGCTGCGCGCGCTCGCGCTCGAAACCGGCGACTGGGTGTTCTTCTCGGTGGTGCAGGGCATGGAGGTGATCTGCCTGTCGCGCGAGACGGGGCACGGCCCCATCCCCAGCGACGCGCTGCGCCTGGGCGACCGCCACCCGCTGGGCGTGGGCGCGGGCGGCCTGGCCATTCTGGCGGCGCTGCCCGACGACGAGGTGGAGCAGGCGCTGCAGGCGAACGGCACGCACATCGACAAGCACTACCCGAAGTCGCCGGTGGCGGTGATCCGCCACCTGGTGGCCGAAACGCGCGAGCGCGGCTACGCGGTGATCCCCGGCATCGTGGTGCCGGGCTACTGGGCGCTGGGTGTGCCGCTGGTGCAGCGCGACGGCCGGCCGGTGGGCGCGATCGTGCTGGTGGCGAGCGAGTCGCGCCTGCACCCCACGCGGCGCGCCGCGCTGGGCGACCGCATGCTCGCGATCGCGCGCGACCTCATGAGCCGCGCGGAGCAGGGCGCGGCGGCCTGAGTGCGCCGGGCGGCGTTCGGGAGCTTGCCGCTAAGCTCCCCGCATGGACGCCCTGATCGCTGCCGCCGCGCGGGCCTTGTCGGCCGGCGACCCGCTGGCCGCGCTGCAGCGCGTGGCCCTGCGCGACGACCCGCCCGCGCTGGCGCTGCGCGGCATTGCCATGGCCCAGTTGGGCGAACTGGCGCGGGCGCGCGAACTGCTGCGCCGCGCGGCGCGGGCCTTCGGCGCGCACGAGACCGTGGCGCGTTCCCGCTGCGTGGTGGCCGAGGCCGAGGTGGCGTTGGCCCTGCGCGAACCCGGCGGGCCGCCGCACGCCCTGCTCGCGGCCTGCGCCGCGCTGCGCGCGCGCGGTGACACCGCCAACGCGGGCCAGGGCCACCTGATCGCGGCGCGGCGCGCGCTGCTGCTGGGGCAACTGGGCCAGGCCCGCGAGCAGATCGCGCAGGCGCGCGCACTGGCGCTGCCGCCGCTGCCCAGTGCGGTGATGGAGCTGGTGGCCGCCGAGCTCGCGCTGCGCTCGCTGCAGACCCGCGCCGCACGCGAGGCCCTGATCCGCGCGCACGCCGCGGCGCAGGTGGCCGCGGTGCCGGCCCTGCTGGCCGAGGTGCGCGCGCTCGCGGCCGAGCTCGACCGGCCGGCCGCGCGCTGCGTGGACGCGCGCGGCGAGCAGGCCCTGCGGCTCGATGGCGTCGAGGCCTTGCTGGCCTCGCGCGCGCTGGTGGTCGACGCCTGCCGCCACGGCCTGAGCGCGGGCGCGGCCTGGCGGCCGCTGGCGGGCCGGCCGGTGCTGTTCGCGCTCGCGCAGGCCCTGGCCGAAGCCTGGCCCGCCGACGTGCCGCGCGAAGCGCTGATCGCGCGCGCCTTCCGCCAGCGCGTGCCCGACGAGACGCACCGCGCGCGGCTGCGGGTGGAGATCGGCCGGCTGCGCGCGCTGATCGCGCCGGTGGCGGGCATTGCGGCCACGCCGCGCGGCTTCGTGCTGCGGCCCGAAGGCGATCGGCCCGTGGCCCAGCTGCTGCCGCCGCTGGCGGGCGAAGGCGCCGCGCTGCAGGCCTTGCTGGCCGACGGCGCGGCCTGGTCGAGCGCGGCGCTCGCGCAGGCCCTGGGCGCGAGCCAGCGCACGGTGCAGCGCGCGCTCGCCGCGCTCGAGGCCCAGGGCCGGGTGCGTGCCGTGGGCCGCTCGCGCGCGCGGCGCTGGCTCGCGCCGCCGCTGTCGGGTTTCACGACGATCTTGTTACTCCCCGCGGCGCTCTCGCCTGACTAGAGTGGCTTCACCGCGCCAACCCGGCGCTTTCACGGAGACACCCCATGAGCCGCAACCCCCCGACCCAACCGGCGCAGATCGTGCGCGAATACGGCCCCTTCGACGGCACCGCGGTGCACGGCGTCACGCACGACGGCCGGCACGTGTGGGCCGCGCTCGGCCCCTGCCTGGTGGCCATCGATCCCGCGAGTGGCGAGACCGTGCGCACGCTCGCGCGGCCCGGTGACGCCGGCACCGCCTTCGACGGCCGCCACCTCTACCAGATCGCCGAGGCGCGCATCGACAAGATCGACCCCGCCGACGGCCGCGTGCTGGCCTCCATCCCGGCGCCGGGGCAGGGCGCGGACTCGGGCATGGCCTGGGCCGAGGGCAGCCTGTGGGTGGGGCAGTACCGCGAGCGCAAGATCCACCAGATCGACCCGGAGACCGGCGCCATCCTGCGCACCATCGCGTCGGACCGCTTCGTCACCGGCGTCACCTGGGTCGACGGCGAGCTGTGGCACGGCACCTGGGAGGGCGACGACAGCGAGCTGCGCCGCGTGGACCCGGCCGACGGCGCGGTGCTGCAACGGCTGCAGATGCCCGCGGGCGTGGGCGTGAGCGGGCTGGAGTCCGACGGTGGCGACCTGTTCTATTGCGGCGGCGGCGGCAGCCAGCGCGTGCGCGCGGTGCGCCGCCCGCGGGGCTGATGGCACGCTCAGGCCTCGGCGTCGTCGGCCACCACCACGCGCAGGTGTGTCGTGGCGCGGGCCAGGTCCTCGGGCAGCGGGCGATCCACCACCAGCACCTGCACGTCGGCCCAGGCCAGGCTGGTGATGAGGCCGGGCGCGTAGAACTTGCTCGCGTCCGCCACCACCATCACCGTGCCGGCGTGCGGGGCCACGGCCTGCTTGAACTCGACCTCGAAGGGGTCGAAGTCGAGGCAGCCACCGCGCGGATTGAGCGCGGCCACCGAGGCGATGAAGAAGTCGGGGTGGAGCTGGCCTGCGAAGCGCAGCGCGTTGGCACCCGCCAGCGTCATGTCGGCGCTGCGCAGCGTGCCGCCGGGCAGCATCACGCTGTGGCGGTCGCCGCTTTGTGCAAGCGTGCGCGCCACCTCGAGCGAGGGCGTGGCCACGGTGAGGCCGCGGCGCTCGGCCAGCGCCTCGGCCACGAAGCAGGCGGTGCTGCTGTTGTCGAGCACCAGGCTCGCGCCGTCGGGCAGCAGCGCAGACACCGCGCGCGCAAGCCGGCGTTTGGCGCCCACGTTGCTGCGCAGGCGCAGCTGGAAGGGCGACTCCTGAACCGCGCGGTGCAGGCTCACGCCACCATGGAATTTCTCCACCACGCCCTCGTCGGCCAGGGCCGCGAGGTCGCGCCGCACGGTTTCGCCCGACACGCCCAGGCGCTGCGCGAGCTCCACGGTGGTGATGGTGGGGGTGGCGCGCAGGATCTCGACGATGCGTTCCTGGCGCGCGCTCAACACGGGGGTGGTGCCCATGCTCAGGCCCCCCGCTCGGTGAGCAGCGTGCCGCTGCGGCTGTCGAAGGCGCGCAGGCGCGAGAGCTCGGGCGTGAGCACGATGGGCTGGTCGGTGGCGAGCACGGCGTCGGCCGCCGTGCGCACCAGCACCTCGGCACCGCCCACGCGGATCTGCGCGTAGGCCTCGGCGCCCAGGCGCTCGACGCGCTGCACCACGCCGCTCCAGTGCAGCGGCGCGGCGGGCGCGTGTTGCGAGAGCGTCAGCTCCTCGGGCCGCAGGCCGAGCACGGTGCCGGGCTGCAGCGCGGCTTCGCCGTAGCGCGCCTGGAGCCAGGCGCGGCCGTCGGCGGCGTCTTCGGGCACGGCCAGGAAGTTCATCTCGGGCGAGCCGATGAACGAGGCCACGAAGCGGGTGCCGGGCTGGCGGTAAACGTCCATGGGTGCGCCCACCTGCTGCAGCCGGCCGCGGTCCATCACCGCGATGCGCGTGCCCAGGGTCATGGCCTCGACCTGGTCGTGCGTGACGTAGACGATGGTGATGCCGAGCTCGGCGTGCAGGCGCTCGAGCTCGCCGCGCATGTGGGTGCGCAGTTTGGCGTCGAGGTTGGACAGCGGCTCGTCGAACAGGAAGACCTTGGGCTTGCGCACCAGCGCGCGGCCGATCGCCACGCGCTGGCGCTGCCCGCCCGAGAGCGCGTTGGGCCGGCGCTGCAGCAGGTCGGTGATCTGCAGGCGCTGCGCGGCTTCGTTCACGCGCTGGTCGACCTCGGCGCGCGAGAGGCGGCTGGTGCGCAACAGGCCGAAGGCCATGTTCATGTAGACCGTCATGTGCGGGTAGAGCGCGTACGACTGGAACACCATGGCGATGTCGCGCTCGTGCGGCTCGGCGTGGGTCACGTCGCGCCCGCCGATGAGCAGGCGGCCTTCGCTGATGGATTCGAGGCCTGCGATCATGCGCAGGGTGGTCGACTTGCCGCAGCCCGACGGCCCGACGAGGACCATGAATTCGCCCGCCTGCACCTCGAGGTCGAGGTGGTCGACGGCCACGTGGTCGGGGTAGCGCTTGCAGATGCCTTGGAGCGAGATGGCGGCCATGGTGTTCGGTGGGTGAGGGTTGAAGCTTATTTCAGGCCGGCGTGCATGAAGCTGTCGACGAAACGGCGCTGGAAGATCAGGAACAGCAGCATCAGGGGCGCGATGACCACCATGGTGGCGGCCATCAGGCGCGGCCAGTCGGCGCCGCTGTCGGCCTTGGCGAGCAGGCCCAGGCCGATCGGCAGGGTGCGCACCGATTCGCTGTTGGTCACGAGCAGCGGCCACATGTAATCGTTCCAGTGGGTCACCACGGAGATCATGCCGAAGGCCACCAGCGTGGGCTTGACCAGCGGCAGGTACACGTGCCACAGCGTGGCCCAGTGGCCGCAGCCGTCAAGCCGCGCGGCGTCGGCCAGTTCGGTGGGCACCTGGCGGAAGGCCTGGCGCAGCATGAAGGTGCCGTAGCCGCTGGCGATGAAGGGCACCATCAGCGCCCACAGGCTGTTCATGATGCCGAGCTCGCGCACGGTGATGAAGTTGGTGAGGAAGGTGGCGTAGATGGGGAACATCACCTGCAGCAGGAACAGGCCGAAGAGCAGGTCGCGCCCGGGGAAGCGCAGCCGCGCGAAGGCATAGGCCGCGAGCGTGATGGTGGTGAGCTGCGCCAGCAGGATGCCGCCCGTGACCATGAGCGAGTTCAGCAGGTAGGTGCCGAAGGGCGCCACCGCGAGCGCGGCCGGGTAGTTGGACCATTGCAGCGCCTGCGGCAGCAGGCCGGCCGCGGGGTCGAAGATCTCGGCGCGGGTCTTGAACGAAGTGAGCAGCATCCAGGCCAGCGGGCTCAGCCACAGCAGCATGGCCGGCAGCAGCAGCCAGTGCATCCAGCTCGACCGCGAAAAGGGTTTCGGTGTGCTCATGCTCAGCGCCCCAGGTAGTGCACGCGGCGGCCCAGCGTGGCGGCCACGATCGCGATCAGACCGCCCACGACCAGCAGCAGGATGTTGGCCAGCGCCGAGGCGGTGCCGATGTCCTGGAACTGGAAGGCGTTCTGGTAGATGTAGAAGGTGAGCACGTTGGTCGCGTCGGCCGGTCCGCCCTGCGTCATCACGAACACGTAGTCGAAGATCTGGTAGGAGTGCAGCACGCCGATCACCACCACGAAGTACAGCGTGGGCGAGATCAGCGGCACCGTGATGTGCACCAGTTGCCGGAAACCCGAGACGCCGTCGAGGCGCGCCGCTTCGTACAGGTCGCGCGGCACCAGTTGCAGCGCGGCGAGCAGGATCAGCATGAAGTAGCCCGCGTACTTCCAGATGCTCATGAAGATGATGGCCGGCAGCGCCCAGCGCTTGTCGTAGAGCCATTCGAGCTTGGGCAGGCCCAGGAAATCCATGAGCCCGTTGATGGGCCCGTAGCCCGGGGCATAGAGGAACACCCAGACCATGCCCGCGGCCACCGAAGGCACCATGACCGGGTAGAAGAACACCGAGCGGTAGAGCGCGGTGCCGCGCAGCTGGCGGTCCAGCGCCACCGCCAGCAGCAGCGCCAGGCCGATCGAGGTCGGCACGGTGACCACCATGTAGACCACGGTGTTGCGCAGCGAGGTCCAGAACAGCTCGTCGTGCCAGAGGCGCTGGTAGTTCTCCCAGCCGACGAAGAAGCGCTCGGGCGAGCCGAGCTGCACGTCGTGGAAGCCGTAGACGATCGATCGCAGGATGGGCCAGTAGGTGAAGGCCATCAGGAACAGCAGCGAGGGCGCGAGCATGACCACCGCGGTGGCCAGCTCGCGCCGCCGCTGGCGTTTCCACGCCAGCGGCTCGGCGCCCGGGGAGTCGGCGGGGAGCTGGTTCATGGCCGGATCAACCGCGGCGGCGCGACAGGCGCTGGATCTCGAGGTTGGACTTGGCCGTGGCCTCGCGCAGCGCGGCGTCGGGCTTGAGGTCGCCGGCCAGGGTGCGGTCGATGGCGCTCTGCAGGTGCGCGCGCACCTTGTGGTAGCCCGGCACCTGCAGGAAGGCGCCGGCCACCTCGGCGGTGACGAAGGCGGTGCGTGACTCGGGCACCTTGGCCACGTGGGCCTTGAGCGCCGGCGTCTCCCACGAGGACTTGCGCGCCGCGAGGTAGCCGGTGTCGATGCACCACTGGGCCTGGTTGGCGGTGTTGGTCATCCAGCGCGCGAAGGTCCAGGCGGCGCGCTTGTGCGCGTCGGGCAGCTGGCGCGCGATCAGGATCGGGCCGCCGCCCATGGTGGAGCCGAGCTGCTTGCCCCTGGGCATGGGCGCCACGCCCACCGGGAACGAGGCCGACTTGAGGATGTTGGTCATCGAGCCCGTGGAGTGGTAGAGCATGGCGGTGCGCCCGGCCATGAAGTCGTTGGCCGAGCTCTCCCAGGTGGAGGCCGCGGGCATGTTCTTCGCGGCCGCCATGCGCTGCCAGAACTCCAGCGCGTTCACGCTCTCGGGCGCGTCGAAGTTCACCTTGTCCTTGGTCCAGAACACCAGGCCGTTCTGGCGCACGAAGCTCTCGAAGATCCAGTCGTGCCAGCCGCCGCCGATGGTCAGGCCCCACTGCGAGACGGTGTCGCCCTGGCGCACGGTGAGTGCCTTGGCCGCGGCTTCGAGCTCGGTCCAGGTGGTGGGCGCGGCCTTGATGCCGGCCTTCTCGAACGCGGCCTTGTTGAAGTACAGCACCGGGGTGCTGCACTGGAAGGGCAGGCCGTAGAGCTTGTTGTCGGACATGCAGGTGCCGAGGAAGCCGGGGATGAAGTCCTGGAACACGTCGTCGGCCTTGGCCAGTGCGGTCACGTCCTCGAGCGCGTTCATGTCGAGGAAGGTGCGCATCATCGAGTTGATGGGCAGCCAGGTGGCCGGCGGGTCGCCCACGCCGAGGGCGGTCATCACCTTCTGCTCGGTGTTGTCGTAGCTGCCGGCGTAGATGGCCTCGACCTGGATGTCGCTGTGCGCGGCGTTGAAGCCCGCGATCATGGTCGACACCAGGCGGTTGATGTCGCCCGACACCCCGACCGGGTACATGAAGGCCAGCTTGACCTGCTGCTGGCCGCTGGCGAACAGCGGCATGCCGCCCAGCAGGGCCGCGGCGGACACGCCGGCGCTGCGCTGGATGAAGTGGCGGCGCGAAGGGGTTTTCACGGGATTCACGGGGGACATGGCACAGCTCCTAAAAAGAGGTGGAACGGGGAAGTGGCACGGCAAATGCTCAACAGGCGTCGTGACAACCATGTGAAATCCACAAAAGCAAGAATGATTCCAACAAAAAGCTTGGATATGCGTTGAAACCATGAATAAACTGCCCTCCCCATGAACGCCCCCCTGCTCATCGCCCAGTTGTCGGACCCGCACCTGGGCACCGGCCCCGACTTTCTCGGCGGGCGCATGGACACGCGGGCCGCGCTGCAGCAGGCGGTGGCGCACGTGGCGGCCCTGCGGCCCGCGCCGGATGTGGTGCTGCTCACCGGCGACCTCACCGAGCGCGGCAGCGCGGCCGAGTACGCCCAGGTGCTGGCCGCGCTGGCCCCGCTGCCCATGCCCGTCTATGCCGTGCCCGGCAACCACGACGACCCCAAGGTGGCGCAGGCGGCACTGCCGCAGTGCATGCCGGTGGCCGCCGACGCCCCGTCTGGTGCGTGCTGCTACCGCGTGCGCGTGGGCGGCCTGCACCTGATCGCGCTCGACACCGTGGTGCCCATGCGCTCGCACGGCGCCCTGCCGCCGGTGCAGCTCGCCTGGCTCGCGCGCGCGCTGGGCGCCTGCCGCGGCGAGCCGGTGCTGCTGTTCATGCACCACCCGCCGCTGGCCACCGGCATCGAGGCCATGGACGCGTGCAGCCTGCTGGAAGGCGGCGACGAGCTCGCCGCGCTGGTGCGCGCCCACGGCGCGGTGCAGGGCATCCTGTGCGGCCACCTGCACCGCCCGGTGCAGATGCAGTTTGGCGGTGCGCCGCTGCACGTGGCGCCGTCGGTGTCGCACCAGATCCGGCTCGACCTGCGGCCCGGTGCGCCCCTGCTCGCGCAACTGGAGCCGCCCAAGGTCTCGCTGCACCGCTGGACGCCGGCACACGGCCTGTGCACCCACAGCAGCTACGTGCAGAACTTCGGCCAAGGGGTGCCCCTGTGATGCGCGCCCTGGCTGGCGGCGAGCGCCACACCTTCAGCGACCTGCGCGCCCTGCTGGCTTGCGCCTCGCCCGCGCGCTCGGGCGACGAGCTCGCGGGCATCGCCGCCGGCAGCGCGCAGCAGCGCGTGGCCGCGCGCGAGGCGCTGGCCGATCTGCCGCTGCGCCACTTCCTGAACGAAGCCGTGGTGCCCTACGAAGACGACGAGGTCACGCGGCTGATCGTCGACACCCACGACGCGCCGGCCTTCGCGCCCGTGGCCCACCTCACCGTGGGCGGCTTTCGCGACTGGCTGCTCTCGGACGCGGCCGACACCGCCGCGCTGCGCGCGCTCGCGCCCGGGCTCACGCCCGAGATGGTGGCCGCGGTAAGCAAGCTCATGCGCAACCAGGACCTGATCCTGGTGGCCAGCCGCTGCGAGGTGGTCACGCGGTTTCGCAACACGATCGGCCTGCGCGGCCACCTCGCGGTGCGCCTGCAACCCAACCACCCGGCCGACAGCCCGGCCGGCATCCTGGCGAGCGTGGTCGACGGCCTGCTCTATGGCGCGGGCGATGCGTGCATCGGCGTGAACCCGGTGAGCGACAGCGTGCCCGAGCTGGTGCGGCTGCTGCACCTGTTCGACGGGCTGGTGCAGGGCCACGGCGTGCCCACGCAGGCCTGCGTGCTCACGCACGTGACCAACACCCTGCAGGCGATGGCGCAGGGCGCACCGGTGGACCTGGTGTTCCAGAGCATCGGCGGCACCGAGGCCACCAACCGCAGCTTCGGCATCCACCTGGGCCTGCTCGACGAGGCGCATGCGGCCGCGCTCGCGCAGCGCCGCGGCACGCTGGGCGACCACTGCATGTACTTCGAGACCGGCCAGGGCAGCGCGCTGTCGGCCGGCGCCCACCACGGCGTGGACCAGCAGACGATCGAGGCCCGGGCCTACGCGGTGGCGCGGCGCTACCGCCCGCTGCTGGTGAACACGGTGGTGGGTTTCATCGGCCCCGAGTACCTCTACGACGGCAAGCAGATCGTGCGCGCGGGCCTCGAAGACCACTTCTGCGGCAAGCTGCTCGGCCTGCCCATGGGTTGCGACATCTGCTACACCAACCACGCCGAGGCCGATCAGGACGACATGGACAACCTGCTCGTGCTGCTGGCCAGCGCGGGCCTGAACTTCATGATGGGCGTGCCCGGCGCCGACGACGTGATGCTCAACTACCAGAGCACCTCGTTCCACGACGCGCTGTTCGTGCGGCAGCTGCTGGGCAAACGCCGCGCGCCCGAATTCGAGGCCTGGCTGCAGGCGCAGGGCATCACCGATGCGCAGGGCCGGGTGCGGCCCGCGCGCGAACTGCCCGCGCTTGCGCGCGGCTTCAGCCCCTGGCTGGAGGCGCCATGAAAGGGCCGCTGCCCCCGGCCGACCCGCCGCGCGCGCCCGACCCCTGGGTGGCGCTGCGCCGCCACACGCCGGCGCGCATCGCGCTGGGCCGCGCGGGCGACAGCCTGCCCACCGACGAGCTGCTGCGCTTTTCGGCCGCGCACGCGCGGGCGCGCGACGCGGTGCACGTGCCGCTTGACGTGGACGCGCTGTGCGCCGCGCTCGCCGGCGCCGGCTGGGCGCCGCTGCGCGTGGCCAGCCAGGCGCCCACGCGCGAGGACTACCTGCGCCGCCCCGACCGCGGCCGCCGCCTGCGCCCCGAAGACCTGCAGGCCTTGCGCGATGCCGCCACCGGCCCGGCGGACCTCGCGGTGGTGCTGGGCGACGGCCTGTCCGCCCTGGCCACGGCGCAGCACGCGCTGCCCGTGCTGCAGGCCCTGCGCGACGCCCTGGCCCCGGCCGGCCTGCGCTGGGCCCCGCCGGTGGTGGCCACGCAGGCGCGCGTGGCGCTGGGCGACGAGATCGGCGCGGCGCTGCAGGCGCGGCTGGTGCTGGTGCTGCTGGGCGAACGCCCGGGCCTGAGCGCCGCCGACAGCCTGGGCGCCTACCTCACGCACGCGCCGCGCGTGGGCCGCACCGACGCCGAGCGCAACTGCGTGAGCAACATCCGCCCCGAGGGCCTGGCCCCGGCCGCTGCCGCGCAGCGTCTGGCCTGGCTGGTGCAGCACGCGCTGCGCCGCGGCCTCACCGGGGTGGGCCTCAAAGACCTCAGCGCCATCGAACAACTGCCGCCATGACCCCTCAGACACCGCCCCCGCTGGCCTTGTTCGATCTCGACCACACGCTGCTCGACGGCGACGGCGACGACCTCTGGTGCCGCTTCATGATCCGCCACGGCGTGATCGGGCCGGCCATGGCCGAGGCCAACGAGCGCATGGGCCGCGACTACCGCGCGGGCCGGGTGGGCGCGCAGGCCTTCAGCGATTTTTATGCGGGCCTGCTGGCCGGCCGCAGCCCGGCCGACTGGGCACCCTGGCAGGACCGCTTCCTCGCCGAGGAGGTGCTGCCGCGCCTGCCCGATGCCGCGCGCGCGCTGGTGGAGAGCCACCGAGCGCAAGGTCATGCACTGCTGCTCACCACCGCGAGCAACCGCGTGATCGCCGCCCGCAGCGCGGCCGAGCTGGGCTTTGCGCACTGGATCGCCACCGACCTCGAGCTGGTGGACGGCCGCTACAGCGGCCGCGTGCAGGGCACGCCCAACATGCGTGATGGCAAGCTGCACCGGCTGCTGGCCTGGTTGCAGGCGCACGGCCGCTCGGCCCATGAACTCGACCGCGCCTGGTTCTACAGCGACTCGATCAACGACCTGCCCCTGCTCAGCCGCGTGGGCCGGCCGGTCGCGGTGAACCCCGATGCACAACTGCAGGCCCACGCACAGGCGCACGGCTGGCCGGTGATCGACGTGCTGGGGCGTGCGACCGCGGCCTGAGGGCGCGCGGCGCTGCCGCGCGCCCTCAGGCCAGGGTCTTCAGGCCCAGCCAGGTGAGCAGCAGCGAGCCCATGAGGTGCAGCGCCGACACGCCGAAGGCCATGAGCACGCGGCCCTGCTGCAGCAGCGTGACCACCTCGATCGAGAAAGTGGAAAAGGTGGTGAGCGCGCCCAGCAGGCCGGTGACGATGGCCAGGCGCCACACCGGATCGATGTGCGGGTTGGCCTGCAGCACCGCGAACGTGAGGCCGATGGCGTAAGCACCGACCCAGTTGGCCGCGAGCGTGCCCCAGGGCAGCAGCGCGTGCGGCGTGTTCAGCCACAGCCCGAGCCGCCAGCGCAGCAAGGCGCCCGCGCAGGCGCCGATGCAGATGGCGAGCACGGGCAGCATGCTCAGAAGGGCGCGTCGCCGTCGGCTGTGGCCGGGGCGGTGCTGGCCGCGGCGAAGCCGGCGCCGGTGGTCACGGTGCCGGCACCACTGGCGCTGCCCTCATGCCCGGGCACCTGGCCCGGCTGCAGTTCACCGCCGAGCGCGGCGATCAGCGCGTCGAGCACGCCGCGCAGCTCGCCGGTGCCAATGGCCACGTTGGTGTCGAAGGTCTGCTCCTCGCTGCCGGCGTCGTCGAACACGCCCTCGAGGAACTGGATCTTCTTGAGCGCCATGCTTTCCGTGAGCATGAAGCTCACGCGGCCTTCCCAGTTGAGCGCGAGCCGCGTGGGCAGCTTGCCTTCGCTGATGTGGCGGCGCACCTCGTCGTTGAACAGGTGGTGGCGCGTGAAGCGCACCACCGAGCGCTCTTCGTCGCTCGATCGCAGCTCGCAGTCGCGCTCCACGGCCAGGCCCTCGGGCCATTGTTCGGTGTCGGTCACGCTGAGCCACTGCGTCATGGCGGCCTGCGGCGTCACCTGGGTGTTGAACAGCGTGACGGCCAGGCCGTCGAAGGCGCGCACCAGCGCGGTCACGATGTCGTCGAGCTTGCCCTGGCTGCTGGCGTCGGTGGCGAGCCAGCCGCGCTCGGGGTCGATCCAGATCCAGGCCGACTGCTGGCGCGCGAAGGCCTGGGGCAGCAGCGCGAGCAGCGCGTCTTCGCGCAGGCCCTTGGTTTCCTTCTTGCCGGGCTTGCGGCCGGTGGTGGCTTCGATGTGGTCGGCCGCTTCCTGGGCCTTGCGCCGCACCACGGCGCCGGGCACGGCCTTGGTTTCGATCTGCAGCTTGAGGATGCGCTGGCCGGCCACGGCCTCGACCAGCGGGCCATGCGCTTCGCCGCGCGGCTCCACCCAGCCGACCGATTTGTCCTGCGTGGCGGTGCAGGGCACGAAGCGCGCGCCATCGAGCGCTTTCTCCATCGCATCGGGCGTGGGCGACCAGCCGGGCGCGATGCGGTAGAGCGTGAGGTTCTTGAACACGAAACGGGTCTCCGGGAAAAACAAACCCCGCGGCCCAGGGGACGCGGGGTGTGCAGTTTAGTGGCAGGTGCCGGGCGCCTACATCTTCGACGGCATCCAGGTGACCAGGCCCGGGAACCAGTACAGCAGCAGCACGGCCAGCACCATGATGAAGAAGTAGGGCAGGCAGGCCGTGGCGATCCAGGTGATTTCGCGCCGGGTCATGCCTTGCAGCACGAACAGGTTGAAGCCCACGGGCGGCGTGATCTGCGCCATCTCGACCACGATCACGATGAAGATGCCGAACCAGATCAGGTCGATGCCCGCGGCCGTGACGGTGGGCAGGATCACGCCCATGGTGAGCACGATCATGGAGATGCCGTCGAGGAAGCAGCCCAGCACGATGTAGAACACGGCCAGCGCGATCAGCAGCATGCCCGGCGACAGACCCAGCCCGCCCACCCATTCGGCCAGGTGCCGCGGCAGGCCGATGTAGCCCATGGACAGCGTGAGGAAGGCCGCGCCCGCGAGGATCAGCGCGATCATGCAGTACAGCCGCGTGGCGCCGAGCAGCGCGTCGCGAAAGCTCTGCCAGTTGAGCGAGCCCTGCGAGGCCGACAGGATCAGCGCGCCCACCACGCCGATGGCCGCGGCCTCGGTGGCGGTGGCAATGCCGCTGTAGATCGCGCCGATCACGCTGCCGATCAGCAGCACCACCGGGATCAGGTGGCGCGATTCGCGCACCTTCTCGGCGAAGCCCATGCCGGCGTCGGCGCTGGGCACCTTGTCGGGGTTGAGCAGGGCCCAGACGATGAGCGAGCCGCTGAAGAGCGCCGCGAGCAGGATGCCGGGCAGCACGCCGGCCACGAACAGCTTGGCGATGGACACCTCGGCCGCCACGCCGTAGACGATCATGATGATCGAGGGCGGGATCAACAGGCCCAGCGTGCTCGCGCCGCCGAGCGAGCCCACGATCTTCTCGGCCGGGTAGCCGCGCCGCGTGAGCTCGGGGATGGTCATCTTGCCGATGGTGGCGCAGGTGGCCGCCGACGAACCCGAGACCGCCGCGAAGATGGTGCTGCCCAGGATGTTGGTGTGCAGCAGCCGGCCCGGCAACGCGTTGACCCAGGGCGCGAGGCCCTTGAACATGCTCTCGGACAGCTTGGTGCGAAAGAGGATCTCGCCCATCCACACGAACAGCGGCAGCGCGGTGAGCGTCCAGCTGCTGGCCGAGCCCCAGATGGTGAGCGCCATGGCGTCGCCCGCGGGGCGCGAAGAGAACAGCTCCATGCCGATCCAGGCCACGCCCGCGAGTGTGAGGCCGATCCACACGCCGCTGCCCAGCAGCACGAACAGCGCCACGATGAGCAGGCTGGTGACGACGAACTCATTCATGGCGGGTCTCCGCTTCGGTGCGCAGGCGTTGGCCTTGCAGTTCGAGCACCCACTCGTCGATCAGCGCCACGAGCAGCACGGTGCAGCCCAGGCCCATGAGGATCTGCGGGATCCACAGCGGCGTGGCGTCGGGCGCGGTGGAGATGTCGTGGAACTGGTGCGATTGCCACACCAGCCGCCACGAGAACCACGCCAGCGCGCCGCTCATGAGCACCGCGACCGACAAGGCCCAGAGCTCCATGCCGCGGCGCGCACCGCCGGTGAGCTTGCCGATGATGAGCGTGACGCGGATGTGCTCGTTCTGCTTGAGCGTGTGGGCCAGCGCGAGAAAGCCCGCGCCGGCCATGGCGTAGCCCGCGTAGGCGTCGGTGCCCGGCACGTAGAAGCCGGCGAGCCGGCTCACGATGGACAACAACACCATGACGAGCACGCCGATCATGAACAGCGCGGCGAGCCAGCCCGCGCCGAGGTAGAGAGCGTCCAGCGTTTTGCGCATGCGCTCACTTGCGGTAGGCGTCGATCATCTGCTGGCCTTCGGGGCCGGCCTTGCTCAGCCATTCCTGCAGCATGGTGGCGCCCACCTTCTGCAGGTCGGCCTTGAGCGCGGCGGACGGCGGCTCCACCGACATGCCATTGGCCTTGAGCGTGGCCATGGTGTCGGTGTTGACCTTCTCGGAGGCGGCCCAGCCGCGGGCCTCGGCGTCGGCGGCGGCCTTGAGCAGCGCGTCCTGCGTGGGCTTGTCGAGCGCGTCGAAGGCCTTCTTGTTCACGATGACCGCGTTCTTGGGCAGCCAGGCCTGCACGTCGTAGTAGAACTTGAGGTGCTCGTAGAGCTTGCTGTCCACGCCCGTGGCGCCCGAGGTCATGTTGTTCTCGACCACGCCGGTGGCCAGGGCCTGCGAGAGCTCGGCGGCCTGCACCGTGACGGGCTGCGCGCCCACGAGTTCGGCGATGCGCGAGGTGGCGGGGCTGTAGGCGCGCCACTTGCTGCCCTTGAGGTCGGCCGCGCTGGCCACGGGCTTCTTGCTGTACAGGCCCTGCGGCGGCCAGGCCACGGCGTAGAGCAGCACCATGCCCTGCTCGGCGAGCTTCTTCTGCAGGATGGGCTTTTGTGCGGCGTAGAGCTTCTTCGAGTCGGCGTAGCTGGTGGCCAGGAAGGGGATGCCGTCGGCGCCGAACATCTGCCATTCGTTCTGGTAGGCCGTGAGCAGGATCTCGCCGGCCTGCGCCTGACCGCCCTGCACGGCGCGCTTGATCTCGGGCGCCTTGAACAGCGAGGCGCCGGGGTGCACCGTGATCTTGAGCTTGCCGTTGGAGGCCTTCTCGACGTCGCTCGCGAAGGCGGCGAGGTTGACCGAATGGAAATTGGTCGCGGGGTAGGCGGCGGGCAGGTCCCAGCTGGTCTGGGCCAGGGCGGGCAGGCTGGAGGCCAGGGCGGCGGCGGCCACGGTGAGGCTGAACAGGCGACGTTTCATGGTGGGGGACTCCAAGGGGTGGGGACGCGTGGTGTGCTGCGTAGGCGGCGCGGTGACTCTATCGGGCAGCGAGCAAAGTGTGATCGGTGTTTTCC
The DNA here is from genome assembly GCF_049843535.1 of Hydrogenophaga sp. T2. Taxonomy (NCBI): domain Bacteria; kingdom Pseudomonadati; phylum Pseudomonadota; class Betaproteobacteria; order Burkholderiales; family Comamonadaceae; genus Hydrogenophaga; species Hydrogenophaga sp. T2. Next base: position 21,926 of record NZ_JBBHZJ010000012.1, read on the forward strand.
CTTGATGTCAACAAATCGTTGGCAAATCGTCGGCATAACGCCTAAACTGCCGCGCACCGAAATCACGCACGCCCGCCGCCATGGCCAAGTCCAAAGCAAGCGCCAAGCCAACCGCCTCTGCCTCGCCCATCGTGTCCTCGGCCCACCTCGTGTCGCCGCACAGCGCCGAGATGAGCGAGTTCGAGTTCGGCCTCATCGTGGCGGGCAATGCCTTTCACCGCTGGGTGGTGCACTGCATGTCGGCCGCAGGCCTGAAAGACCTCACCGCGCTCGACGTGCTGGTGCTGCACCACGTCTCGCACCGCGCGCGCGACAAGCGCCTGGCCGACATCGCCTTCATCATGAACGTGGAAGACACCCACCTCATCAACTACGCGCTCAAGAAGCTGCAGGGCCTGGGCATGGTGGAGTCGAGCAAGAACGGCAAGGAGGTGACCTACGCGCCCACCGACGCCGGCAAGGGCTACGTCACGCGCTACCGCGAGATCCGCGAGACCTGCCTCATCAACGCCCTGCGCGCCGACGACGCGCTCAACCACGACATCGGCGAACTCGCGCGGCTGCTGCGCGTGCTCTCCGGCATCTACGACCAGGCCGCGCGTTCCGCGGCATCGCTGTGAACCCCATGAACCCTTCAATCGACACCCGCTGGCAGTTCTGGATCGACCGCGGCGGCACCTTCACCGACATCGTGGCCAAGCGGCCCGACGGCACGCTCACCACGCACAAGCTGCTGTCGGAGAACCCCGAGCACTACCGCGACGCCGCGGTGGCGGGCATCCGCCACCTGCTGGGCCTGAAGGCCGGCGAGGCGGTGACGCCCGCGCAGGTGGCCTGCGTGAAGATGGGCACCACGGTGGCCACCAACGCGCTGCTCGAACGCAAGGGCGAGCCCACGCTGCTCGTGACCACGCGCGGCTTTCGCGATGCGTTGCGCATCGCGTACCAGAACCGGCCGCGCCTGTTCGAGCGCCACATCGTGCTGCCCGAACTGCTCTACAGCCGCGTGATCGAGGCGCAGGAGCGCCTGGGCGCGGGCGGCGAGGTGATCGAGCCGCTCGACGAAGCCCACCTGCGCGAGCGCCTGTGGGCCGCGTTCGACGCCGGCCTGCGCAGCGTGGCCATCGTGTTCATGCACGGCTACCGCCACACCGCGCACGAGGCGTCGGCCGCGCGGCTGGCGCGCGAGATCGGCTTCACGCAGGTGAGCACCTCGCACGAGACCAGCCCGATGATGAAGTTCGTGAGCCGCGGCGACACCACCGTGGTCGACGCCTACCTCTCGCCCATCCTGCGCCGCTATGTGGACCAGGTGGCCGGCGAGATGCCGGGCGTGCCGCTGTTCTTCATGCAGAGCAGCGGCGGCCTCACCGACGCGCACCGCTTCCAGGGCAAGGACGCGATCCTCTCGGGGCCGGCCGGCGGCATCGTGGGCATGGCACGGACAGCCACGCTGGCCGGCCACGACAAGGTGATCGGCTTTGACATGGGCGGTACGTCCACCGACGTGTCGCACTACGCGGGCGCGTTCGAGCGCGAGTTCGAGACCCAGGTGGCCGGCGTGCGCATGCGCGCGCCCATGATGAGCATCCACACCGTGGCCGCGGGGGGCGGCTCCATCCTGAGCTTCGACGGCTCGCGCTTTCGCGTGGGCCCCGAGAGCGCGGGCGCCAACCCCGGGCCCGCGAGCTACCGCCGCGGCGGCCCGCTCGCGGTGACCGACGCCAACGTGATGCTGGGCAAGATCCAGCCCGCGCATTTCCCCCGGGTGTTCGGCCCCAACGCCGACGAGCCCTTGAGCGCCGATGCGGTGCGCGCCAAGTTCGATGCGCTCGCGCAGCAGACCGGCCGCACCGCCGAAGACGTGGCCGAGGGCTTCATCCGCATCGCGGTGCAGCAGATGGCCAACGCGATCAAGAAGATCTCGGTGGCGCGCGGCTACGACGTGACGCGCTACACCCTGCAGTGCTTCGGCGGCGCGGGCGGCCAGCACGCCTGCCTGGTGGCCGACGCCCTGGGCATGCAGCGCGTGTTCGTGCACCCGCTGGCGGGTGTGCTCAGCGCCTACGGCATGGGCCTGGCCGACCAGAACGTGATCAAGGAGCAGGCGGTCGAGCGCGTGCTCGATGCCGCCGCGCTGGCGCCCATCGCGCAGCAGCTCGACGCGCTCGCGCAGACCGCGCACGACGAGCTGCGTGCGCAGCAGGCGGGCGCGGGCGAGACCCCCATCGAGCTTCGCTTGCACCGCCGCGTGCACGTGCGCTACGAGGGCAGCGACGCCGCGCTCGTGGTGCCCTTTGGCGAGCTGGCCGCGATCGAAGCGGCCTTCGAGGCCGCGTACCGCCAGCGCTTCGCCTTCCTCATGCCGGGCAAGCGCCTGATCGCCGAGGCCGTGTCGGTGGAGGCGGTGCTGGCGGGCGATGCACCCGCCGAGCCGCGCCACGCGCTGCACGAGCCGCGAGAAGTGCCCCGCCGCGACACGGTGCGCATGTACGCCGAAGGCCAGTGGCTCGACGCCGCGCTGGTGGTGCGCGAAGACCTGCGCCCCGGCGACGTCATCCCCGGCCCGGCCATCATTGCCGAGAAGAACGCCACCACCGTGGTGGAGCCGGGCTGGGAGGCCCAGCTCACCGCGCTCGACCACCTGGTGCTCGAGCGCCGCGTGCCGCGCGCCACGCGCCACGCCGTGGGCACCACGGTCGACCCGGTGCTGCTCGAGGTGTTCAACAACCTGTTCATGAACATCGCCGAGCAGATGGGCCTGCAGCTGCAGAACACGGCCTACTCGGTGAACATCAAGGAGCGGCTCGATTTTTCGTGCGCGCTGTTCGACGACCAGGGCAACCTGATCGCCAACGCGCCCCACATGCCGGTGCACCTGGGCTCGATGGGCGAGAGCATCAAGACCGTGATCCGCGAGAACCGCGGCCGCATGCAGCCCGGCGACGTATACGTGCTCAACGACCCGTACCACGGCGGCACCCACCTGCCCGACGTGACCGTGATCACGCCGGTCTACATCGGCGGCGCCGTCGAGCCCACCTTCTACGTGGGTTCGCGCGGCCACCACGCCGACATCGGCGGCACCACGCCGGGCTCGATGCCGCCGTTTTCCACGCGCATCGAGGAAGAGGGCGTGCAGATCGACAACGTGAAGCTGGTCGAAGGCGGCCGGCTGCGCGAGGCCGAGATGATCGCGCTGCTGCAGAGCGGCGAATACCCGAGCCGCAACCCGCAGCAGAACATGGCCGACCTCAAGGCGCAGATCGCGGCCAACGAGAAGGGCGTGCAGGAACTGCGCAAGATGGTCGATCAGTTCGGGCTCGACGTGGTGCAGGCCTACATGCGCCACGTGCAGGACAACGCCGAGGAGTCGGTGCGCCGCGTGATCACGCGCCTCAAAGACGGCGCGTTCACGCTGCCGCTGGACAACGGCGCGCAGATCCGCGTGGCGGTGCGCGTGAACGCCGCCGCGCGCAGTGCGCAGATCGACTTCACCGGCACCAGCCCGCAGCAGACCAACAACTTCAACGCGCCGACGGCGGTGTGCATGGCCGCGGTGCTCTACGTGTTCCGCACGCTGGTGGACGACGACATCCCGCTCAACGCGGGCTGCCTCAAACCCATCGAGGTGATCATTCCGCCGGGCTGCATGCTCAACCCCAACCCGCCGGCCTCGGTGGTGGCGGGCAACGTGGAAACCTCCACCTGCATCACCAACGCGCTGTACGGCGCGCTGGGCGTGATGGCGGGCAGCCAGCCGACGATGAACAACTTCACCTTCGGCAACGCGCGGCACCAGTACTACGAGACGATCTCGGGGGGCAGCGGCGCCGGCGAGGGTTTTGACGGCACGTCGGTGGTGCAGACGCACATGACCAACTCGCGCCTGACCGATCCCGAGATCCTGGAGTTCCGCTTTCCGGTGCGGCTGGAGAGCTACGAGATCCGCAAGGGCTCGGGCGGGGCGGGGCGCTGGCGCGGCGGCGACGGCGGCGTGCGCCGCGTGCGCTTCCTCGAGCCCATGACCGCGAGCATCCTGTCCAACGGGCGCGTGCACCCGGCCTTCGGGGCCGCGGGCGGCGCGCCCGGTGCGCCGGGCATCAACCGCGTGGTGCGCGCCGACGGCCGCAGCGAAGACCTGCAGCACATCGGCCAGGCCGAGATGGGCGTGGGCGACGTGTTCGAGATCCACACGCCGGGCGGCGGCGGCTACGGAAAGCCCTGAGCCGCGCGGCTCAGAGTTCTTCGACGCGGCGCGCGGGGTAGCTGTCCCAGGCCTGGCAGCCCGGGCATTGCCAGAAGTGCTGGCGCGCCTCGAAGCCGCAGGCCGCGCAGCGGTAGCGCTTGAGCGGGCCGCTGGCGTTGTCGAACGCGCGCTGCACGCTGGCCTGGGCCTTGGCGTCGGACAGGGTTTCGCCCGCGAGCCACTGGCTGGCGATCACGAGCGAGGGTTCGGCGTCGAGGTGGCGCAGGTAGGCGCGGCGCGCGTCCTCGGGCTGTTCGGCCAGGCGCGCGAGCGCCTCCGTGACGTCGATCGAGGGCGCCTGCGCCTGGGCGTCTTCGAGCAGGGCGCGCACCGGCGCGCTGCGCCCGGTCTGGCGCGCGAGCTCGGCCATGCCGCGCGCGGCCAGCGGCAGGGCCAGCGGCGCCTGGCGCGCGAGCGCGAGCAGGTCGTCGAGCGCGCCCGCGGCATCGCCCTGCTGCGAGCGCAGCGCCGAGCGCGCCATCCAGCCGCGCGCGAGGCCGGGCGCGCGGCGCACCACGTCGTCGAGCAGGGCGCGCGTGCGCGCGGCCTCGCCTTGGCGGTGCGCGGTTTCGGCCTGCTCGCACAGGTAGTGCGCGATGCGCGTGGTGAAGCTGCCCTGTTCCACGGCGTCGAGCTTCTCTGCGATGGCCTGGGCCTGAGGCCAGTCGCGCGAGCGTTCGTAGATGCCCAGCAGCGCCAGGCGGGCCTCGCTCTCGAAGGCCGTGCCTTCGAGCTTGTGCAGCGCCGATTCGGCGCGGTCGAGCAGGCCGGCCTTGAGGAAGTCGAGCGCGAGCGCGTGCTGGGCGCGGTCGCGGTCCTTGCGGCTGAGGTCGGCGCGCGCGAGCAGGTGCTCGTGCACGCGCACCGCGCGGTCGTAGTCGCCGCGGCGGCGGAACAGGTTGCCGAGCGCGAAGTGCAGCTCGGTGGTGTCGGGGTCGCCCTGCACGGCCTCGATGAAGGCGTCGATGGCCTGGTCCTGCTGCTCGTTGAGCAGGTGGTTGAGGCCGCGGAAATAGGCCTTGGGCGCCTGGCGGCTTTCGAAGCGCCACTGGCGCAGGTCGAGCCGCGAAGCGGCCCAGCCGAGCGCGAACGCCACGGGCAGGCCCCAGAGCAGCCAGGTCAGGTCAAAGTCCATGCCGGCGATCGATGGGCTCGTTGGGCATCACGGTGGTGTCCGCGCCGAAGGTGGTGTGGCCGGCGCGTGCCCGGGCGCGCTTGGCGCGCAGCCACAGCGGCAGCATCACGATCACGCCCAGGAACACGCCGAGCAGCAGCACCACCAGCAGCACCAGCACGAGCGGCGCCTGCCAGCTGTGGCCGAAAAACAGGTGCAGCGTGACGCTGTCCTGGTTGTTCAGCGCGAAGGCGAAGAGCACAAAAAAAAGGGCTGCGTTGAGCAGCCACATCAGGTACTTCAATGCATCCCCTCTGTGGTGGGCTGCGATTGTAGTCAGCAGGGTTCAAGCCGGGTCTTTGGGCCCTTGTTGCAGCAGCAGCCGGGTGCGTTCGTCCACCTGCTCGCGCAGGGCCTTGCCGGGCTTGAAGTGCGGCACGCGCTTCTCGGGAATCATCACGCTCTCGCCCGAACGCGGATTGCGTCCGATGCGGGGCGAGCGGCGATTCACCGAGAAGCTGCCGAACCCGCGGATCTCGATGCGATGGCCCTTGACCAGGGCGTCACCCATCGCGTCGAGGATCGCCTTGACGGCGAACTCCGCATCGCGGTGGGTGAGCTGGCCGAAACGGGCCGCCAGGGCTTCAACGAGATCGCTGCGGGTCATCAGCGGCCGTTGTTGCTGTTGTCGAGCTTGGCGCGCAGCAGGGCGCCCAGGCTGGTGGTGCCGGCATTGCCCGCGTTCTGGCTCAGGCTGGCCATGGCTTCCTGCTGGTCGGCAGCGTCCTTGGCCTTGATCGAGAGCTGGATGTTGCGGGTCTTGCGGTCCACGTTGACGACCACGGCAGAGACTTCGTCGCCTTCTTTCAGCACGTTGCGCGCGTCTTCCACGCGGTCGCGGCTGATTTCGGAGGCACGCAGGTAGCCGATCACGTCTTCGCCGAGGTCGATTTCAGCGCCCTTGGCGTCCACGGTCTTGACCTTGCCGGTCACCACGGCGCCCTTGTCGTTGACCGACACGAAGGTGGTGAACGGGTCGCCGTCGAGCTGCTTGATGCCCAGGCTGATGCGCTCGCGCTCGACGTCGATGGCGAGCACCACGGCGTCGACTTCCTGGCCCTTCTTGTAGTTGCGCACGGCTTGCTCGCCGGGCTCGTTCCACGAGAGGTCGGACAGGTGCACCAGACCGTCGATGCCGGCGGCCAGGCCGACGAACACGCCAAAGTCGGTGATGGACTTGATCGGGCCCTTCACGCGGTCACCGCGCTTGGTCTGCTCGGCGAACTCGTGCCAGGGGTTGGCCTTGCACTGCTTCATGCCCAGCGAGATGCGGCGCTTGTCTTCGTCGATGTCGAGCACCATGACTTCGACTTCGTCGCCCAGCGACACCAGCTTGGACGGGGCCACGTTCTTGTTGGTCCAGTCCATTTCGGACACGTGCACCAGGCCTTCGATGCCGGGCTCGAGTTCCACGAACGCGCCGTAGTCGGCGATGTTGGTGACCTTGCCGAACATGCGGGTGCCTTGCGGGTAGCGGCGGCTCACGCCCAGCCACGGGTCGTCGCCCATCTGCTTGAGACCCAGCGAAACGCGCTGCTTCTCGGTGTCGAACTTGAGGATCTTGGCCGTGATTTCCTGGCCGGCCTGCACCACCTCGCTGGGGTGGCGCACGCGGCGCCAGGCCATGTCGGTGATGTGCAGCAGGCCGTCGATGCCGCCGAGGTCAACGAACGCGCCGTACTCGGTGATGTTCTTGACCACGCCGTGCACGATGGCGCCTTCTTTCAAGGTCTCCATCAGCTTGGCGCGCTCTTCGCCCATGGAGGCTTCCACCACGGCGCGGCGGCTCAGCACCACGTTGTTGCGCTTGCGGTCGAGCTTGATGACCTTGAATTCCAGGGTCTTGTTCTCGTAGGGGGTGAGGTCCTTGGTGGGACGGCTGTCCACCAGCGAGCCCGGCAGGAAGGCGCTGATGCCGTTGACCATGACCTTGAGGCCGCCCTTGACCTTGCTGGTGGTGGTGCCGGTGACGAATTCACCCGACTCGAGGGCTTTCTCGAGGGCCATCCACGAGGCCAGGCGCTTGGCCTTGTCGCGCGAGAGCAGGGTGTCGCCGAAGCCGTTCTCGACGGAGTCGATCGCGACCGACACGAAGTCGCCGACCTGCACTTCGAGCTCGCCCTGGTCGTTCTTGAACTCGGCCAGCGGCACATAGGCTTCCGACTTCAGACCGGCGTTGACCACCACGTGGTTGTGTTCGATGCGAACGACTTCCGCGGTGATGACTTCACCAGCGCGCATTTCGGCGCGCTGCAGGGACTCTTCGAAGAGAGCGGCAAAAGATTCAGACATGGGGTTTCCTGAGAACCGCTTCGCGTCGGCAGGGGGCGGCCCGTGGGGGCTGCGGAGACGACGGCTGGGCGGTTGTTGCTTGTGCCGTGCGAAACACGGCGGGTTGGTTGAAAGAACCCTGGGACCTGCGGACGGGGAACATCCGGCGGGGTCTTCGGGGCCTGGAGAAAGGCCTGCTCAGCGAGCCGGGAAGGCCTGTTTGCCGTGCCACCAGTCCAGCACCCGGGCCACCGATTGCTCGATGGTGAGGTGGGAGTTGTCCAGCAGCACCGCGTCTTCGGCCGGCTTGAGGGGCGCGTGCGTGCGGTTCATGTCGCGCGCGTCGCGTGCCTGCAAATCGGCCAGAAGGTCGGCGAGTATAGCGGGGATTCCCTTTGAAATCAATTGCTTATGGCGGCGCAGGGCGCGCTGCTCGGCGCTCGCCGTGAGGTAGACCTTGAGCGGGGCGCCCGGGAAGATCACCGTGCCCATGTCGCGCCCGTCGGCCACCAGGCCGGGCAGGTGGCGGAAGTTGAGCTGCAGGTCGAGCAGCGCGGCGCGCACCTGGGGCACGGCCGACACGCGCGAGGCGGCCATGCCGGCGGCCTCGGCGCGCAGGGCCTCGGTCACGTCCTCGCCCTCGAGCCAGGTCTTGCCGGGGGTGAAGCGCACGTCGAGCCGGGCCGCGAGTTCGCCCATGCGCTCGGCGTGGGCGGGGTCGCGCAGGTCGGCTTCGGTGGTGGACAGGCCCTCGCGCTCGGCGGCCAGGCCCACGAGGCGGTAAAGCGCGCCCGAGTCGAGCAGGTGGTAGCCGAGGGTGGACGCGACCTCGGCCGCGAGCGTGCCCTTGCCCGAGGCGGTCGGGCCGTCGATGCAGATCACGGGGATGCGTTCGGCGGGCGTGCGGCACACGCTGAACAGCGTTTCGAAGTAGTCGGGGAAGGTCTTGCCCACGCACTTCGGGTCGTCGATGCGCACGGGCAGCTGCGCGGGATTGAAGGCCGCAAGCGAGAAACACATGGCGACGCGGTGGTCGTCGTAGGTGTGAATCGTCGCTGGCCGCCACGCCGCTGGCGGCGTGATGCGGATGAAATCGGCGCCTTCTTCGACCGTGGCGCCGAGCTGGCGGCATTCGGTGGCCATGGCCGCGATGCGGTCGGTTTCTTTCACGCGCCAGCTCGCGATGTTGCGCAGCGTGGTGGTGCCGTCGGCGTAGAGCGCCATCACCGCAAGCGTCATCGCGGCGTCGGGGATGTGGTTGCAGTCGAGGTCGATGGCCTTGAGCGGCCAGGCGCCGCGGCGCACGCGCAGGGCGTTGTCTTCGCCGACGATGTCGGCGCCCATCAGGCGCGCGGCCTCGACGAAGCGGATGTCGCCCTGGATGGACGACAGGCCAATGCCTTCGATGGCGATGCCGTCGGTGCCCGGCGTGGGCGCGGCGATGGCGCCGAGCGCGATGAAGTAGCTGGCCGACGACGCGTCGGCCTCGACCGCGATGCGCCCGGGCGAGCTGTAGCGGCTGCCACGCGCGATGGTGAATCGGTCCCAGCCGTCGCGCCGCACGCGCACGCCGAAGCGCTCCAGCAGGTTGAGCGTGATCTCGATGTAGGGCTTGGAGATGAGCTCGGTGGCCATCTCGATCACCACGTCGCCGTGTTGCGCCACCAGCGGCAGCGCGAGCAGCAGCGCGGTGAGGAACTGGCTGGACACGTCGCCGCGCACGCGGATGGGGGCGTCGAGCCGCAGCGGGTGCACCTGGCCGTCGCCGATGCGCAGCGGCGGATAGCCTTCGTTGTGCAGGCACTGCACCGGGCAGCCGAGCTGGCGCAGGGCGTCGACCAGGTCGCCGATGGGGCGTTCGTGCATGCGCGGCACGCCCGAAAGCTCGAAGCGCGCGCCCTGGGCCGTGGCCATGAGTGCGAGCGCGGCGGTGAGCGGGCGCATGGCGGTGCCGGCATTGCCCAGGAACAACGCGGCTTCGCGCACGCCGAGGCGCCCGCCCATGCCCTGCACACGCACCGATTGCGGGCCGGTGGCGTCGATCTGGCAGCCCAGCGCGCGCAGCGCGTCGAGCATCACGCGGGTGTCGTCGGAGTCGAGCAGGTCGTCGACCTGCGTCGGACCTTCGCTGAGCGCGGCCAGCAGCAGCACGCGGTTGGAAATGCTCTTGGAGCCGGGCAGTCGCACGCGGCCGCCGGCGGTGGCGAGCGGGGGCAGGTCGAGGCTGGGGATGCTGTACATGCGCGGCCTCAGCCCTGGGGCTTGACGGCCGTCATGCGCCAGCCCGCGCGCGCTTCGCTGGCGATGTCGATCAGGTCTTCGAGCGCCTGCGCATCACCGTTCTTGATGACGCTTTCGAACTGCTGCAGCGCGCGCAGGAAGTGGCGCGACTGCGTGATGAGCTCTTCGCGGTTGGAGAGCAGGATGTCGCGCCAGATGGCGGCGTCGCTCGCGGCGATGCGGCTGAAGTCGCGAAAGCCCGGGCCCGCGAGCGAGAGGAAGTCTTCGCCCTCGGGCTGGTTCTTGATCGCGGTCATGAGCGCGAAGGCCAGCAGGTGCGGCAGGTGGCTGATGGCCGCATAGGCCGCGTCGTGGCCTTCGGGCGTCATGCGCTTGACCTGGCAGCCCAGCGCGCGCCAGACCTGCTCGGCCTTGTCCACGTGCGAGGGCAGGGTGCGCTCGATCGGCGTGAGGATGACCTGGCGGCCGCGGTAGAGCTCGGCATCGGCGTGGTCCACACCCGCGAGTTCCTTGCCCGCGATGGGGTGGGCCGGCACGAACACGCCCACCTGCTCGCGCAGCACGCGGCGCGCGGCGTCGATCACCTCGCGCTTGGTCGAGCCCACGTCCATGATGAGCACGTCGTTGCGCACCAGGTGGCGGATGGCCTTGAAGGTGGCCTCGGTGGCGGCCACGGGCACGGCCAGCAGCACGAGGTCGGCGCCCGACACGGCCAGCAGCGCCGACGGCGCCTCGACGTCGATCACGCCGAGCTGGCGTGCGCGTTCGGTGGTGGACGGCGACTTGCTGTAGCCCACCACGCGTTTGACCAGCCCCGCGCGCTTGAGCGCCAGCGCGAACGAGCCTCCCATGAGGCCACAGCCGATCAGACCCAACTGTTCAAACATCATTCGGTCACCGGGTAGGCACCCAGCACCTTGTAGAAGGCGCACAGGCTTTGCAGTTCTTCGAGCGCGGCGGCCACGTGCGGCTGCGAGGGATGGCCCGCGATGTCGATGTAGAAGTAGTACTCCCACTGGCCCGACTTGGCGGGCCTCGACTCGAAGCGCGTCATGGACACGCCGTGGCGCTTGAGCGGCACGAGCAGGTCGTGCACCGCGCCGGGCCGGTTGGGCACCGAGACCACGAGGCTGGTGCAGTCGCGCCCGCTGGCCGGCGGCATGGCCAGGGTCTGGGGCAGGCAGATGACGGCGAAGCGGGTGCGGTTGTAGGCCTCGTCCTGCACCGCGTGCGAGACGATGTGCAGGCCGAACTGCGCGGCCGCGCGTTCGCTCGCGAGCGCGGCGCAGCGCGGGTCTTCGGCGGCCAGGCGTGCGCCTTCGGCGTTGCTAGAGACCGCACGGCGCTCGGCGTTCGGCAGGTGCTGCGTGAGCCAGCCCTGGCATTGCGCGAGCGCCTGCGGATGGGCCATGACCACCTCGACGCCGTCGAGGCCGGCCTCGCGGCGCAGCAGGTTGTGGCGGATCAGCAGGCTCACCTCGCCAACCACGTGCACGGGCGAGCGCAGGAACAGGTCGAGCGAGCGCGCGACCACGCCTTCGGTGGAGTTCTCCATGCCCACCACGCCGTACTGCGCGGTGCCCGCGGCGGTGGCGTGGAACACCTCGTCGAAGCTGCTGCAGTAAATGAGGTTGGCGGCGCTGCCGAAGAACTCGACCGCGGCCTGTTCGCAGAAGGTGCCCTGCGGGCCGAGCACGGCCACGCGCTGCGGCGTTTCGAGCGCCAGGCAGGCCGACATGATCTCGCGCCAGATCGCGCCCACGTGCTGGTTGAGCAGCGGGCCGGGGTTGGCGGTCTGGATCTTCTCGATCACCTGGGCCACACGGTCGGGACGGAAGAAGGGCGAACCCTCCTGGCGCTTGAGCTCGCCGACCTGCTCGGCCACGCGCGCACGCTGGTTGAGCAGGCTCAGCAGTTGCTGGTCGATGGCGTCGATCTGCACGCGCAACGCGCCCAGGGCCTCGGTTTGCTGGGGTAGGGCAGCCATGCTCAGGCCATTTCCTTTTCGAACTGCTGCATGTAATCGACCAGGGCGCGAACGCCCTCGATGGGCATGGCGTTGTAGATGCTCGCGCGCATGCCGCCCACCGACTTGTGGCCCTTGAGCTGCAACAGGCCACGCGCCTGCGCACCGGCCAGGAAGGCCTCGTTGCGCGACTCGTCCTTGAGAAAGAACGGAATGTTCATGCGCGAACGCGCTTCCGGCGCGACCCGGTTTTCGTAGAAGGCGGAGCGGTCGATGAAGTCGTAGAGCAGCGCCGCCTTGGCGATGTTGCGCCGCTCCATCTCGGCGATGCCGCCCTGGCGCTGCAGCCACTGGAAGGTGAGGCCGGCGAGGTAGATCGCGTAGGTGGGCGGGGTGTTGTACATCGAGCCGTTGTCGGCCACGGTCTGGTAGTTGAAGGCGCTCGGGCAGATCGGCAGGGCGTGGCCCAGAAGGTCTTCGCGCACCACCACCAGCGTGAGGCCCGCGGGGCCCAGGTTCTTCTGCGCGCCGCCGAAGGCCAGGCCCACGCGCGACCAGTCGACCGGGCGCGAGGCCACGTGCGAGGAGAAGTCGATCACCAGCGGCGCCTCGCTGCCCAGGGCCTTGAGGTCGGGCAGCTCGTGGAACTCCACGCCGTGGATGGTCTCGTTGCTGCACAGGTGCACGTACTGCGCGTCGTCGCCGATGGCCCAGCTCGCGGGCGCGGGCAGGGTGGTGTGCTTGGTGTCGGCGTTGCTGGCCGCGATGCGCGCCTGGGCATAGCGGCCCGCCTCCTTGTGCGACTTCTGGCTCCAGCTGCCGCTGATGACGAAGTCGACCGCGCCGCCGCGCGAGAGGTTCAGCGGCACGATGGCGTTTTCGCCCAGGCCGCCGCCCTGCATGAACAGGACCTTGAAGTGCGCGGGGATCGCGAGCAGCGAGCGCAGGTCGGCCTCGGCGCGCGCGATGATTTCGCCGAAGGCCTTGCCGCGGTGGCTCATCTCCATCACGCTCATGCCCGTGCCGTGCCAGTCGAGCATTTCGCCGGCGGCGATCTCGAGCACCTCGGCGGGCATGGCGGCCGGACCGGCCGAAAAGTTGTAGGGTCGCGCCGTCATGCCACGGTCTCGGCGTCACCGCCTTCGGGTTCGCCGCCCTCGGGCATGTTGGCGTCGTTCTCGACGATGCGCTGCAGACCCGACAGCTCGTCGCCGGCGTCGAGCGAGATCAGCGTCACGCCCTGGGTGGCGCGGCCCATCTCGCGGATCTCGGCGACGCGGGTGCGCACCAGCACGCCCTTGTCGGTGATGAGCATGATCTGGTCGTCGTTGTGCACCAGCGTGGCGGCCACGACCTTGCCGTTGCGCTCGCTCTGCTGGATCGCGATCATGCCCTTGGTGCCGCGGCCGTGGCGCGTGTACTCGCCGATGGGCGTGCGCTTGCCGTAGCCGTTGACGGTGGCGGTCAGCACGCTTTGCGACTCGTCTTCGGCCACCAGCATGGCGATCAGGCTCTGGCCTTCTTCGAGCATCATGCCGCGCACGCCGCGCGCGTTGCGGCCCATGGGGCGCACGTCGTTCTCGTCGAAGCGCACGGCCTTGCCGCCGTCGGAGAACAGCATCACGTCGTGGCGGCCGTCGGTGAGCGCGGCGCCGATGAGGAAGTCGCCTTCATCGAGGTCGACCGCGATGATGCCGGCCTTGCGCGGGTTGCTGAACTCGTCGAGCGCCGTCTTCTTCACCGTGCCGCCCGCGGTGGCCATGAACACGAAGTGGTCGGCCGGGAAGCTGCGGTTGTCGCCCGTGAGCGGCAGCACCACGTTGATCTTCTCGCCTTCGGCCAGCGGGAACATGTTCACGATGGGCTTGCCCCGCGAGCCGCGCGAGCCGCTGGGCACCTCCCAGACCTTGAGCCAGTACAGGCGGCCGCGGTTGGAGAAGCACAGGATCCAGTCGTGCGTGTTGGCGATGAAGAGCTGGTCGATCCAGTCGTCTTCCTTGGTGGCCGTGGCCTGCTTGCCGCGGCCGCCGCGGCGCTGCGAGCGGTACTCGGACAGCGGCTGGCTCTTGATGTAGCCCGAGTGGCTGAGCGTGACCACCATGTCGGTGGGCGTGATCAGGTCTTCGGTGGCGAGGTCCTGCGCGTTGTGCTCGATCTGGCTGCGGCGCGCGCCGAGCTTGGTCTGGCCGAACTCCTGCTTGAGGGCGATCAGTTCCTCGCTGATGATGGTCGACACGCGCTCGGGCCGGGCCAGGATGTCGAGCAGGTCGTCGATCTCGGCCATCACGTCCTTGTACTCGGCGACGATCTTGTCCTGCTCCAGACCGGTCAGGCGCTGCAGTCGCATCTGCAGGATTTCCTGGGCCTGGGTTTCCGAGAGGCGGTACAGCCCGTCGCTCTGCATGCCGAAGCCGCGGTCGAGGCCGTCGGGGCGGTAGTCGTCGGCGTTCACCACGCCGCCATCGGCCTTGGCGCGCGTGAGCATCTCGCGCACCAGCGCGCTGTCCCAGCTGCGCGTCATCAGTTCGGCCTTGGCCACGGGCGGCGTGGGCGACTCGCGGATGATGCGGATGAACTCGTCGATGTTGGCCAGCGCCACGGCCAGGCCTTCGAGCACGTGGCCGCGCTCGCGCGCCTTGCGCAGGTTGAAGATGGTGCGCCGCGTGACCACCTCGCGCCGGTGCTCGAGGAAGACGGTGACCAGGTCTTTCAGGTTGCACAGTCGGGGCTGGCCGTCGACCAGCGCCACCATGTTGATGCCGAAGGTGTCCTGCAGCTGCGTCTGCTTGTACAGGTTGTTGAGCACCACCTCGGGCACTTCGCCGCGCTTGAGCTCGATCACCAGGCGCATGCCGGATTTGTCCGACTCGTCCTGGATGTGGCTGATGCCCTCGATCTTCTTCTCGTGCACCAGCTCGGCCATGCGCTCCTGCAGGGTCTTCTTGTTGACCTGGTAGGGCAGCTCGTCAACGATGATGGCCTGGCGCTGGCCGCGGTCGATGTCCTCGAAGTGGCACTTGGCGCGCATCACCACGCGGCCGCGGCCGGTGCGGTAGCCGTCTTTGACGCCCTGGATGCCGTAGATGATGCCGGCGGTGGGGAAGTCGGGTGCCGGGATGATCTCCATCAGCTCGTCGATGGAGGCCTCGGGGTTCTTGAGCAGGTGCAGGCAGGCGTCCACCACCTCGTTGAGGTTGTGCGGCGGGATGTTGGTGGCCATGCCCACGGCGATGCCGGCGCTGCCGTTGACCAGCAGGTTGGGCAGGCGGGTGGGCAGCACCAGCGGTTCTTTTTCGCTGCCGTCGTAGTTCGGGCCGTAGTCGACGGTTTCCTTGTCGATGTCGGCCAGCATCTCGTGGGCGATCTTCGACAGCCGGATTTCGGTGTAACGCATGGCGGCGGCGTTGTCGCCGTCCACCGAACCGAAGTTGCCCTGGCCGTCGACCAGCATGTGCCGCAGCGAAAAATCCTGCGCCATGCGCACGATGGTGTCGTACACCGCCGAATCGCCGTGGGGGTGGTACTTACCGATGACGTCACCGACGATACGCGCCGACTTCTTGTACGGGCGGTTCCAGTCGTTGTTGAGTTCGTGCATGGCGTACAGCACGCGCCGGTGTACCGGCTTGAGGCCGTCGCGCGCGTCTGGAAGGGCGCGGCCCACGATCACGCTCATCGCGTAATCGAGATAGCTCCTGCGCATCTCTTCTTCCAGACTGATGGGCAGGGTTTCTTTGGCGAATTGGGTCATGGCTGGGGGACGCAGGCGGCGCCGTCTGGAATGCAGCCAAAGATTCTAAGGCGGGCCCGGAAGTTGCCTTTGGCCGGCCATTTGTTGCACACGGACAACGGATGCAGGCCTGTCTTTGTAGGCGGATGCCGCGTCCGGAGCAGCGGGCAGCCGTTTATCGCGCTTGTGGCACAATTCCCCGAGCGTTACGGGTCTTTAAGGCTTCGCCCGGACGTCAACCAATGTCACGCAGGTCGTCTGCGGCTTACCAAGAGGAAAACCATGAAAAAACTCAACCGAGTGGCAATGCTGTTTGCAACCGCCGCCATGGCAACGGCTGCTGGCGCCCAGACCATCGACAACTGGCGCAACGGCACCAGCGAGCTGGTGTGGAAGAACGGCACGAACGAACTCTGCTGGCGCGATGCCTCCTGGACGCCGGCGACCGCCGCCCAAGGTTGCGACGGTGCGATCGTTCCGCGCGCTGCTGCTCCGGCGCCTGCCCCGGCACCCGCTCCGGCCCCGGCCGCTGCGCCCGCTCCGGCCCCCGCCCCCGCTGCAGCCCCTGCCGCTCCGGCCGCCACCAAGGTGACCTACGCCGCTGACGCCTTCTTCGACTTCGACAAGGCCGTGCTCAAGCCCGAAGGCAAAGCCAAGCTGGACGACCTGGCTGGCAAGGTCAAGGGCATCAACCTCGAAGTCGTGATCGCCGTGGGCCACACCGACTCGACCGGTAAAGCTGCTTACAACCAGGCCCTGTCGGTGCGCCGCGCCGAAGCCGTCAAGGCTTACCTGGTGAGCAAGGGCATCGAAAGCAACCGCATCTACACCGAAGGCAAGGGCCTGACCCAGCCGGTGGCCGACAACGCCACACGTGAAGGCCGCGCCAAGAACCGCCGTGTGGAAGTGGAAGTCGTCGGTACCCGCAAGAACTGATCGGCCCAGCCACCACAAAGAACCGCGCCCAGGCGCGGTTTTTTGTTTCAGCATGACTCCAGCCCGGTAATTCGCTGGACTACGCCCAAGCCCGCTACAGCAGGTTTATCAATAACTTAGGCGAGTTCAACATATGCCGGTGCTTTCCGAAACTTGACTCGGTTTCCGTCCTCGTGGCCCCCATACGGCTCTTGGAAACCGAGGTTTCCGAGGAGTCATCATGGCAAAAATCAAACTCACCAAGACCGCCGTGGAGTCGGCGCAACCCCAGGCCAAGGCCGTCGAACTGCGGGATACCGTGGTGCCCGGCTTCCTATGCAAGATTACTCCGGCGGGCCGCCGAGTGTTCATGCTCCAATACCGCACGAACGCGGGCGAGCGGCGCAAGCCCGCCCTGGGCCTGTTCGGGGAACTGACCGTGGAGCAGGCCCGCGTCATGGCGCAAGACTGGCTGGCCGAGGTTCGCCGGGGCGGCGACCCCAGCGCAGCCAAGTCGGCCGCCCGCAAGGCTCCGACCATGAAGGAATATTGCACCACCTTCATGGAGGACTACTCCAAGCAGCGCAACAAGCCCAGCACGCAGCGCGGCTATCAGGGCGTCATTGACCGCTGCATCATTCCGATCATGGGACGGATGAAGGTGCAGGACGTGAAGCGCCCGGACGTGGCTGCGCTGATGAAGAAGCTGGCCTACAAGCCGGCCGAGGCCAACCGCACTTTCGGCGTGCTGCGCAAGATGTTCAACCTGGCCGAAGTGTGGGGGCTGCGCCCTGACGGCACGAATCCGTGCCGCCATGTTCCGATGTTCCCGCCCGGCAAGGAAACCCGGCTCATCGTAGATGACGAACTGGTGCTGCTCTTTCGCCATCTGGAAAAGATGGAAGCGGGAGAACTGGAGCCGGAGGAAACGGAGAACTACGTCATCCCGCTGGCGATCCGCCTGCAATTCGAGTTTTCCGGTCGCCGTTCTGAAATCTGCCCGCTCGAATGGGATTGGCTGGACTTCGAGAGGCGGCGCGTGGTGTGGCCGGACAGCAAGACCGGTGGCATTTCCAAGCCCATGAGTGAGGAAGCCTATCGGCTGCTTTCGACGGCACCGCGCCGGGAGGGCTGCCCCTATGTCCTGCCATCGCCCAACGACCCGACCAAGCACCTGACCCACGGCGAGTATTACGGCGGCTGGTGCCGGGTACTCAAGGCCGCTGGCGTGCCGCATGTCGGCACGCACGGCATTCGTCACCGCGCTGCGACCGACATTGCCAATTCGGGCGTGCCGACCAAGGTAGGCATGGCGCTGACGGGTCACAAGACCGTGGCGATGTTCATGCACTACGTCCACACCGAGGACAAGCCGGTGCGTGACGCGGCCGATCTGGTGGCGAGCCGGCGGCAGGCAATTACAGGCACGCGGAACACGACGGAGGCACGGGCATGACCAGGCGGAAGGCATCCATCGTGTCACCCGCAGCGCCTTCGGCGCTGCTGGGCGACATTCGGGCACTGATCGAGGCGGCGCGGCAGCGCGCCGCCTCGGCGGTGAATAGCGAACTGACGATGCTCTACTGGCGCATCGGCCAGCGCATCCATACGCAGGTCTTGGAAGGCCGGCGGGCCAACTACGGCGAAGAAGTCGTGTCCACCCTGGCGGCGCAACTGGTGAAGGAGTACGGCGGCAGTTTTTCGATCAAGAACCTGCGCCGCATGGTGCAGTTCGCCGCCGCTTACCCCGACGAGCGAATTGTCGTATCACTGATACGACAATTGAGCTGGACGCACTTCATCGCCCTGATCCCGCTGAAAGACCCGCTCCAGCGGGACTACTACGCGCAGATGGCGAGCGCCGAACGCTGGAGCGTGCGGACGCTGCGCGAGCGCATCGACTCGATGCTGTACGAGCGCACGGCGCTGTCGCAGAAGCCGGGCGAGATGATCGCGCAGGAACTGGCGACGATGCGCGATGCGCAGCGCATGTCGCCTGCCTTGGTCATGCGCGACCCGTACATCCTCGACTTCCTGGGCCTGCGCGACACCTGGCAGGAAGGCGACTTGGAGGCGGCGATCATTCGGGAAATGGAGTCGTTCTTGCTGGAGCTGGGCGCGGGTTTCAGTTTCGTGGCCCGGCAGAAGCGCATCCCGATTGACAACGAGGATTTCCACCTCGACCTACTGTTTTACAACCGCAAGCTGCGGCGGCTGGTGGCAGTGGAGTTGAAGGTCGGCGAGTTCAAGGCGGCCTACAAGGGCCAGATGGAGCTTTACCTTCGCTGGCTCGACAAGCACGAACGAGAGCCGGAGGAAGCCTCGCCGCTGGGCATCATCCTATGCACCGGCAAGAAGCGCGAGCAGATCGAATTGCTGGAACTGGACAAATCGGGCATCCACGTTGCCGAGTACCTGACCACGTTGCCGCCACGTGCGGTGCTGGGCGAGCGGTTGCAGCAGGCGACAGCACGGGCACGGTTGCAGATCGAGCAGCGGGATCAGCGCACAGACGAGCCTTGAGCGTAGTTCTAGATCGCAGTCTGGTTGACGCGCCGGCTCAGTGCTTCGGCGCTTTCCTTACGCTCGCTGTACCGATCCACCAGATACGGAGCCGCGTCGCGCGTGAGTAGCGTGACGAGCGTTTTCGAGTTTCTTTTGATCGGTTGTCATCGTGGCACCTCATGCAACCAACCATTGCTCGATCTTGTCTCGGGATGGAACTCCCCCCGCATGGACGACCTTTCCATCGATCACAACGCCCGGCGTGCTCATCACGCCGTAACTCATGATGTCTTTGAGCTCCTCGATTTTTTGCAGAGAAACTGCAACTCCCTTCGTTCGAGCGACTTGTTCGATCAGTGCAATGGTGTTCTTGCAATTGGCACAGCCTGTGCCGAGCACTTTGATATCCATAATTTTCTCCTTTGATAAAAACCGGCGTTTTGATTTAGTATTGAAATTCACAATATAAGTGGCCGCATCGCATTGAGTAGCCACCCAACCAGAGTGAACACCACCCACACCTGAATCCGTGAGCCCAAGAGTGAAAGTGCCTCACCCTGCGGGTGCGTTCGATTTGAGGTAGTTTGGTAAACGCGAGACAGGTGTGGGGCGTTGATGGGCCTGTTGCAAACGCAGTACCTGAGTTCTTCCAATGCGCCCCTTCATCGTCAAGCAGCTCGACTACGACCTCACCCCGGTAGCCGGTCTGGCGCTGGTCGGACATCACCTGAATCGACTCGCGCCAGTGTTCAAGCGACTCGATGCCGCCTTGCCCGTGAGAAATGGCGTTGCCAACAGCGACATCCTGCGCAGCTACCTGGGCCTGCTGGTGCAGGGCAAGAGCGACTTCGATGCGATTGAGAACTTCCGCGGCGATGCCTTCTTCAAGCAGGCGCTGGGCATCCAGCTGTTGCCCTCCAGCCCGACGCTGCGCCAGCGCATGGACACGCGCGCGGACGAGCTGTTTGACTTCCTGGCGACGCTGATCGAGAAGCTGCTGGACAGCACGCGGGTCGACTATGGCGTCTTGCCTTGTGGCTGGCTGCCGCTGGATGTCGACACGTTCGCCATGGACAACGGCGGCACCGCCAAGGACGGCGTAGGACGCACCTACACCGGCGTCGATGGCTACTGCCCGCTGGCCGCGTACCTGGGCTCGAACGGGTTCTGCCTGGAGTTGGCGCTGCGCCCTGGCGTGCAGCATTCGGCACGTGAGACGCAATTCAACTTCGAGCGGGTGATCCCGATGGCGCAGCGCCTGAGCGCGGCGGGTCCGAAGGCGCCGATCCTGGCACGCCTGGACTCTGGCTTCGACTCCACGGAGCTGGTGTGCGAGATGGAGTCGTATAACGCTGCAGGCGTGCCGCAACTGGACTGGCTGATCAAGTGGAACCCGCGCACGACCAACGTGGCGGCGCTGGCCGAGCGCCTTGATGGTGACACCGCCACGATCTGGGAGCATCCCCGCGCGGGCAAGCGCGTGACGCTGTGGGAAGAGGCGCTGCACATCGAAGGCATCGAGCGGCCACTGCGCCGCGTGCTGCGCCTGACTGAACGCACCATCGACGCGAAGGGCCAGTTGCTGATCGAGCCCAAGCTCACGCTGGACGGCTGGAGCACGAGCCTGAGCGCCAAACAGTTCGATGCTAAAGCCATCGTCGCGCTGTACGCCGACCACGGCACGCACGAGCAGTTCCACTCCGAGTTCAAGACCGACCTCGATCTGGAGCGGCTGCCCTCGGGCAAGTTCGATACCAATTACCTGGTGTGCGAGCTCGCGGCGCTGGCCATGAACATCCTTCGCCTGATGGGACAGGCCGGACTGCTGGGGCCCGATGCGCCGGTACGCCATGCGGCCAAGCGCCGGCGCATCAAGACCGTGATGCAGGAACTCATCTACCGCGCCGGGCGCCTCATCGAGCATGGCCGGCGCGTCATCCTCGGACTGGGCGCCAATGATCGCTCGGCCAAGGCCTTCCAGCGGCTGCACGGAGAACTCTTCGCTGCCTGCGGCTAAGCGCAGCTGGCCGATCACCGGCCTCACGAAACTCACGGATCCATAAAAATCGCCTGCCCGCGAGGTTGCGGCGTGGGGCAATTGCACGCCAACCCGAACAAGTCGCCCACCAACTCGCGATTCCGACGATCCAGTGCCATCGAGTTGGGTGATGTCATCTCCCAGGCTGTCAAATTGAACGGGCACGACCCAACAAAACAGACCAACCCGAGCATGCGTGCGCCTGGGCTCACGGATTCAGGTTTGCGGTAGAGAAGCTGCTGAGGATTCATTTTTTGCAGCAGTGGTTTGGTCTGTCGGACCCGGCGGTGGAGGAAGCCTTGTACGACACGCCGCTGCTGGCGAGCTTTGTTGGTCTGGACCTGGGGGTGGATGTCGTGCCGGATGAGAGCACCATCCTGCGCTTTCGCCACCTGCTGGAGCAACACGGCCTGAGCCAGCGTATCCTCGAGACGGTCAATCGCATCCTGACCGAGCGTGGCCTCATGCTCAAGAGCGGCACCATCGTGGATGCCACGCTCATTGCTGCTCCCAGCTCGACCAAGAACGCCCGCCGTGAGCGCGACCCTGAGATGCACCAGACGAAGAAGGGCAACCAGTGGTACTTCGGCATGAAAGCGCACGTTGGGGTCGACGCCGAGACAGGGCTGGTACACACGGTGGTGGCCACCGCTGCCAACGTCTCGGATGTGACGCAGGCGCATCGGCTCTTGCACGGGCAAGAGACCGACGTCTTTGCCGATGCGGGCTATCAGGGAGTGGACAAGCGAGCGGAAAACCAGGGCAAGCAAGTCGCTTGGCACGTGGCCATGCGGCCGGGCAAGCGCCGGGCATTGGACAAGCGCACTTTTCTTGGCCAGGTGATGGATGCCTTGGAACGCACCAAGGCGCGCATTCGTGCCAAGGGTGAGCATCCGTTTCGGGTACTCAAATGCCAGTTTGGCTACCGCAAGACGCCCTATCGAGGCTTGGCCAAGAACGGCGCGCAGCTCAACGTCCTGTTTGCGCTGGTCAATCTGTGGCTGGCGCGCAAAGCCTTGCTGGCTGCGACGGGATAAGTGCGCCCGCAGTGGGCTCACTGGGGCCGGATGAGGCTGCAGAGGGCCCACGAAGGGGCTTGCTGGAGCCCAAGAACCGTTCAGCATCTGTTTCGATCCCATCCTACGAAACGATATTGACCCTGAACTCGTCGCCACGAACGAGTGGGCGGGGTAGTGCAGAGGTTCCCTAACTTACCTAACAATAAATACATAACTCTTAGTAGAAGCGCGCCGTTTCGGTGGACAACCACCAAACGGCACGGACAGGCCGGCTTCCCAACACGGAGGGCCACGCCATGATCCTCGCTCTGCTCAACCAGAAAGGCGGCGTCGGCAAGACCACGCTCGCCACCCACATCGCGGGCGAACTGGCGCTGCGCGGCCAGCATGTCGTCCTGCTCGATGCCGACCCGCAGGGTTCATCACTGGACTGGACGCAGCGCAGAAGCCAGCAAGGCTTGCCACGGCTGTTCAGCGCCGTGGGCCTTGCCCGCGAAACGCTGCATCAGGAAGCGCCAGAACTCGCCAGGCGGGCCGATCACGTCGTCATCGACGGCCCGCCGCGCATCGCCGCCTTGGCGCGCTCCGCGCTGCTGGCTGCCGAGCGCGTGCTGATCCCGGTGCAGCCCAGCCCCTACGACCTCTGGGCCTGCTCGGAAATGGTTTCGCTGATCCGCGAGGCGCAGGTGTTCCGGCCTGCGCTGCGCGCGGCCTTCGTCATCAACCGGCGCGTCAGCACCACCATCATCGGCCGCGAGGCGCGGCAATCGCTGGCCGAACAGCCGCTGCCCGCGCTGCGCTCGGAAGTGCGTCAGCGCATCGTGTTCGCCGACAGCGTGGCCGCTGGCCGGCTCGCCCGCGAGACAGCGCCCGACAGCGCCGCCGCCCGCGAAATCACAGCCCTGGTGGACGAACTGCTGCGGTGGCCGACATGACAGCGAGGCAGCCACCACGCGGTAAGCGCGTCGGCATCGGCGCACGTCCGCCCGCGAATCCGCACGCCGAGGCGTGGATTCGCCAGGGCGATGCCGATGCGCTGGGCAAAGGCGACCTCTACACCGCGCGCCTGACCCTCGACATTACGCCCGCCATGCGGGCGCGCATCAAGGTGTCGGCCTTCACGCGAGGCGTGACCGTGGCCGACCTGCTGCGCGGCCTGCTGGAGCGGGAGTTTCCGCCGGAGAACACACCATGAACGCATCCGCTTTGCCTGCCGCGAACGCTGCACCGGCTGCGCCGCTGCCTGCGCTTGCGACACTCGCCGGACAGGCCGGCAACGTGCCGCTGACGCGCGTGGCGCTGGCCTACATCGAGGCCCGTTTCAAGCTCTACCTGCGCTTCGGCGAACCGGCGCGCACGCTCCAGCTCGACCGCTGGCGGCGCTGCGCCGTGTTCCTGCCGGGCACGATGCTCTGCCGCATCCGCTGGCAGGCCAACGATTACGGCACGATCCGCTGGCAGCTCATGGTGATGCAGACCGCCACGCCGCTCGATGCCGTGCAGCGCATCCCAGGCGTGCAGCCGGGAGCGCGCCTGCTGCTGCACGCCGAAGGGGATGCCAACGTGCGCGCGGTGCTGGAACGCATCGACGGCATCGAGGCGCTTGGTATCGCGCCCGCCGCCGTGTCGCCCGCGTACTGGCGCACGCTCGCCAACCGGCTCGCGGCGCGCTCACCGCTGCCCGAATACACCGCAGAACAGCACGCCGGCTGGCTGGCCGGAAGGACATTCCCATGACTACTATTTCCACGACCGGCCCCGTGTCGCGTCCTCGCTCGCGCCTGCGTGCTCGCATCTTGCTGGCAGGCTTCGCCGCCGTCGGCCTCGCTGCGCTGGCCTGGGCGGCTTTCGTGTCGCCGCTACCGCGCCTGACCTACAACCCGTCCGACAGCGTGGCGGTCGGCTGGTATCGCATCGAACCGTTCGCCTCGCTGCCACGTCCGCTGTCCGTGGACAGCATCGTGCTGGTGCCGCTGCCCGCCGAGGCCGCCATGCTGGCTGCGCAGCGCGGCTACCTGCCGACCCGCGTTCCGCTGCTCAAGCGCGTGGGCGCGGTCGCGCCGCAACACGTTTGCATCGTCGCCGGTCAGGTTCGCATCGACGGCGTGCCAGCGGCCGCCGCGCTGCCTGCCGACCGGCTGGGCCGCCCGCTGCCATCCTTGCAGCTTTGCCGCCGTCTCGAACCGGGCGAGCTGTTCCTGTTGAGCGTGACCAATCCGGCATCGTTCGACAGCCGGTATTTCGGCCCGGTCAGCGCATCCGCCGTGATCGGCGTTGCACGCCCGATCTGGCTGGAGACACGCCCATGATGGCCGCCGATTCGCTGCGCTCCGGCGTGCCATCGGGCATGTCGTTCTGCCGTCTGCTGCCGTGTCTTCGCGCCTGCCGTGCCGGTGCATTCGCACCGCACGTCGCGCTGCCTTCGGCGCAGCCGTCCAACGTGCAGGCGTCTTGCCTCGAACGCGCCCGGCCTGCGGCCATTGCCGCGTTCGCCGGTGCGCTGGCTGCTCACGCAGCAGCGCCGCCGGGCCGCCGATGCCTGGAGCGACAGCGGAAGGCAAAGGCGGAAGGCAAGACAAAAGGACTCGGCACCTTGCCGCGTCGAAAGCCAGTCTGCACATGGGGGGAACACGGCACGCAGCGGCTTCGCCGCCGTGCCGTGTTCGGCGCGAAGGTTGCGCCAATGCAGGCATGTCCGCGTGCTTCGCACGACTGGACACGCCAGAGCTTGCAGGGAGAACGGCCATGACCGACCGCCGCGACGACGATTTCCGCGGGCGCCCAAGCGCCCCGAAGAACCGGGGCAAGGGCCAGGGGCAGAGCTTTGTTTCCAAAGTGCTCAAGCAGGCCGGCAAAGCCAGCAGCGGCAAGTCGGCGGTGCGCCGTCCTGGGGCGGCTGGCACCGGCCAGCGTCCCGGCTCGCGCCTGGGGCGCGGCCACACGGCAGCGCGCTTCGCCGGGGCGAAGCTAACGCCCATGTCGCGGCGCGTGACCATCAAGACGCTGCTGGTCAATCACCAGCGGGCCAGCCCACAGTCTCTCGCCAAGCACCTGCGCTATGTCGAACGCGACGGCGCGGGCCGTGATGGCGAACCGGGCCGGGCCTACGGGCCGCAGGCCGACGAAGCCGACCTGGATGCCTTCAAGGAACGCTGCACCGACGACCGGCACCATTTCCGCTTCATCGTTTCCCCGGAAGACGGCGCGGAACTGGACGACCTGCGCACCTATACCCGCCATCTGGTGAACCGCATGGAAGCCGACCTGGGCACGCGGCTGGATTGGGTAGCGGTCGATCACTGGAACACTGACAACCCGCACACCCACCTGATCGTGCGCGGACGCGACGACACCGGCAAAGACCTCATCATCGCGGGTGACTACATTGCCCACGGCTTCCGCCATCGTGCCGCCGAACTGGCGACCGAATGGCTGGGGCAGCGCACCGAGTTGGAGATCCAGCAGACCTTGGGGCGCGAGGTGGAACAGGCACGGTGGACAAGCCTGGATCGCACCTTGCTGCGCGAAGCCAGCGAGGATGGCCGGGTGCAGATCGAACGCTTCAGCGAGCCGAACTTGCAACGCCAACGCCTGCTGCTGATCGGCCGCCTGCAACGCTTGCAGCGTCTGGGCCTGGCCGACGAGACGCAGCCCGGCACCTGGGCCATTCATGCCGATGCGGAAAAGACCCTGCGTGCCCTGGGCGAGCGTGGCGACATTATCCGCACGATGCAGCGGGCCATGAGCGGGCAGCCGCGCGAGCTGGCAGTGTTCGAGCCGGGCGACGATGGCAGAACCATCCT
Source organism: Hydrogenophaga sp. T2 (assembly GCF_049843535.1). Taxonomy (NCBI): domain Bacteria; kingdom Pseudomonadati; phylum Pseudomonadota; class Betaproteobacteria; order Burkholderiales; family Comamonadaceae; genus Hydrogenophaga; species Hydrogenophaga sp. T2. The sequence goes on from NZ_JBBHZJ010000012.1 coordinate 47,837, forward strand.
TGGCCGCGTGGCCGCGAAAGGGCTGGCCGACGAACTGCACGACCGGGGCTATCTGGTCATCGACGGCACGGACGGCAAGGCCCACTACGTCGCGCTGAATGCCCGCGACGAGCTGGCGAACTATCCCACAGGCGCGGTGGTGGAAGTGAAGGGTTCGGCCGACGTGCGTGCGGCCGACAAAAACATCGCCGCGCTGGCGAGCAATGGCCTGTACCGCGCCGATCACCACCTGGCAATCGAACAGGGCCGTGCCAAGGACGGGCGCGACCCGCAGGAAGTTGTCGCGGCGCATGTCCGGCGGCTGGAAGCCCTGCGCCGGGCCGGCATCGTGGAGCGCGTCGCCGAAGGGCTATGGAAGGTGCCGGACGACCTGGCCGAGCGTGGCCGCCAGTACGACGCGCAGCGCCTGGGCGGCGTGGCCGTGGAGCTGAAATCCCACCTGCCCATCGAGCGGCAGGCCCGCGTGATCGGGGCCACCTGGCTCGACCAACAGTTGATCGGCGGTGGCTCGGGCCTGGGCGACCTGGGCTTTGGCGGCGACGCCAAACAGGCCATGCAGCAGCGTGCCGACTTCCTCGAAGAACAGGGGCTGGCCCAACGACGCGGCCAGCGCGTCATCCTCGCCCGCAACCTGCTGGGCACGCTGCGCAACCGGGAACTGGCACAGGCCGCCAAGGACATAGCAGCGGAAACTGGCCTGGAGCATCGCCCGGTAGCCGACGGGCAGCGCGTGGCTGGCATCTACCGGCGCTCCATCATGCTCGCCAGCGGGCGCTTCGCCATGCTGGACGACGGCTTGGGTTTCACGCTCGTGCCTTGGAAGCCCGTCATCGAACAGCGACTGGGCCAATCCCTGGCTGCCACAGTCCGCAGCGGGCATGCCTCCTGGGAACTCGGTCGCCAGCGCGGCCCGTCTGTCGGCTAAAGACTGAATTTGTCATGTGTGCCGTGGCTCGGATGCTTCACTTGTGGTCACAGACTCATGCGAGCGCCCTCCATCCGGCCAGGCACCGCCCCAGGAGGGGATTTTTCGGTTGCCGCTTGATACCTTGATGGACAAGGTATATAGTTACGCTCATGGTTAAATCGACGACTTCCCTCAAGACCGTAGAGCGCACACCGGTGGACTATACCGACCGGTTGTATTGGAGCGGCATCATCAAGATGAGCCTGTCCAAGTTCTTCATCCTGAGCGTGCTGCAAAAGCGGCCCATGCACGGCTATGAGATCGTACGTGAAGTGGAGTGCTCAACCCAAGGTTGTTGCTCTCCCACCGAAGGCACCATCTACCCGGTGTTGCGCGAGTTCGAGCAAGGCGGCTATGTCACTGCGCATACTGAAACTGTGGCCGGTCGTGGGCGCAAGGTCTACACGCTGACCGACAAGGGCCGCGAAGCCTTCACGGTGGCAGTAGATGCTTGGATGGAGGTGGCTGCGCACATCACTCGTCAGTAATGGCGATTTTTTTTGATCATAAGCATTGACCATCTATGCATTGAACTGGAACACATAATGAATCTGAACACACTCACCGAGACTCTGCAATTCTTCGCCATGCTCAGCGCCGAGCTGATCGCACTCTTCTTCGTCGTCAGTTTCTTGGTGGCGATGATGCAGGAATATGTACCGGCCAGCACTGTGCAGCGCCTGCTAACCGGGCGCGGCCTGCGTGGCAACATCGTCGGTGCCGGGCTGGGGGCAGTCACGCCGTTTTGCTCCTGCTCGACCATTCCGGTCACGGTCGGCTTGCTCAACGCCGGTGCGCCATTTGGCGCCACCATGTCCTTTCTAGTTTCCTCGCCCATCCTCAATCCGGTGATCCTGGGCTTACTGGTCACGTTGTTCGGCTGGAAGTTCACCGTCTTCTATGGCGCCGCGTCCTTTGTGCTGGCGGTGGCAGTGGGCGCGGTCTGGCAGCTCTTTGGCCTGGAGCGCGACGTAAAGAAGGTGCGTGTGGTGGGCGAGAGCGAAATTGCAGGGCCGACCGACTTCAAATCGCGCCTGCGCCGAGCTGGCAGCGCGGCCTTTGCTTTGTTCAAGACTTCCTTGCCCTACCTGCTGATCGGCGCGGGCATTGGCGCGCTAATTTATGGCGTGGTACCCGGCGAGTGGATCGCCACTATGGCAGGTGCCGACAACCCGTTCGCAATTCCCGTGGCCGCTGCTATCGGTGTGCCGCTATACATCCGCGCTGAAACCCTGATTCCGATTGGCATGGCCTTGCAGTCCCAAGGCATGAGCATCGGCGCGGTAGCGGCGCTGATCATCGCTGGCGCAGGTGCCAGCCTTCCCGAAGTCACGCTGCTCAACACGATCTTCCGGCCCCGACTGGTGGCAGTGTTCGTGCTGACCATTTTCACGGTCGCTATCAGCGTGGGGTACGTCGCCAATCTGTTGTTCATTTGAAGGAGAAAGACCATGTCAGAGAAAAAAGGCTTTATCGCGCGTTTGCTTGGCAAGCAGGACGAATCGGATTGCTGCGCGGTGCGTATCGAAGAGGTGCCGGAGACGGAAGTAGCACGAATGCCCGCCGCAAAAAAGTCCGCTTGCTGCGCGCCGCGCATCGAAAAGGTGCCTGAGTTGGAAGTAGCGCAAACGCCCACTGCCAAAAAATCCGCGTGCTGCGCGGTGCGCATCGAGGAGGTCAAGGACGATGATGTCACCCAGTCACCACCTGCCACCCAGTAGCCTAAGCAACCTTGCTTCGGGATATGACCCGCCAAGGCCGAAACCACGCCACTGCTGGAAGCGGTGAACCTGCAACACGATTTGCGTCGCGCGCAGATCAAGCCTTGGGCCTGGGTGATTATGCAACTACGACATCTGCGTTACTTCATTGCAGTCGCTGAAGAACCTGAATCCGTGAGCCCAAGAGTGAAAGTGCCTCACCCTGCGGGTGCGTTCGATTTGAGGTAGTTTGGTAAACGCGAGACAGGTGTGGGGCGTTGATGGGCCTGTTGCAAACGCAGTACCTGAGTTCTTCCAATGCGCCCCTTCATCGTCAAGCAGCTCGACTACGACCTCACCCCGGTAGCCGGTCTGGCGCTGGTCGGACATCACCTGAATCGACTCGCGCCAGTGTTCAAGCGACTCGATGCCGCCTTGCCCGTGAGAAATGGCGTTGCCAACAGCGACATCCTGCGCAGCTACCTGGGCCTGCTGGTGCAGGGCAAGAGCGACTTCGATGCGATTGAGAACTTCCGCGGCGATGCCTTCTTCAAGCAGGCGCTGGGCATCCAGCTGTTGCCCTCCAGCCCGACGCTGCGCCAGCGCATGGACACGCGCGCGGACGAGCTGTTTGACTTCCTGGCGACGCTGATCGAGAAGCTGCTGGACAGCACGCGGGTCGACTATGGCGTCTTGCCTTGTGGCTGGCTGCCGCTGGATGTCGACACGTTCGCCATGGACAACGGCGGCACCGCCAAGGACGGCGTAGGACGCACCTACACCGGCGTCGATGGCTACTGCCCGCTGGCCGCGTACCTGGGCTCGAACGGGTTCTGCCTGGAGTTGGCGCTGCGCCCTGGCGTGCAGCATTCGGCACGTGAGACGCAATTCAACTTCGAGCGGGTGATCCCGATGGCGCAGCGCCTGAGCGCGGCGGGTCCGAAGGCGCCGATCCTGGCACGCCTGGACTCTGGCTTCGACTCCACGGAGCTGGTGTGCGAGATGGAGTCGTATAACGCTGCAGGCGTGCCGCAACTGGACTGGCTGATCAAGTGGAACCCGCGCACGACCAACGTGGCGGCGCTGGCCGAGCGCCTTGATGGTGACACCGCCACGATCTGGGAGCATCCCCGCGCGGGCAAGCGCGTGACGCTGTGGGAAGAGGCGCTGCACATCGAAGGCATCGAGCGGCCACTGCGCCGCGTGCTGCGCCTGACTGAACGCACCATCGACGCGAAGGGCCAGTTGCTGATCGAGCCCAAGCTCACGCTGGACGGCTGGAGCACGAGCCTGAGCGCCAAACAGTTCGATGCTAAAGCCATCGTCGCGCTGTACGCCGACCACGGCACGCACGAGCAGTTCCACTCCGAGTTCAAGACCGACCTCGATCTGGAGCGGCTGCCCTCGGGCAAGTTCGATACCAATTACCTGGTGTGCGAGCTCGCGGCGCTGGCCATGAACATCCTTCGCCTGATGGGACAGGCCGGACTGCTGGGGCCCGATGCGCCGGTACGCCATGCGGCCAAGCGCCGGCGCATCAAGACCGTGATGCAGGAACTCATCTACCGCGCCGGGCGCCTCATCGAGCATGGCCGGCGCGTCATCCTCGGACTGGGCGCCAATGATCGCTCGGCCAAGGCCTTCCAGCGGCTGCACGGAGAACTCTTCGCTGCCTGCGGCTAAGCGCAGCTGGCCGATCACCGGCCTCACGAAACTCACGGATCCATAAAAATCGCCTGCCCGCGAGGTTGCGGCGTGGGGCAATTGCACGCCAACCCGAACAAGTCGCCCACCAACTCGCGATTCCGACGATCCAGTGCCATCGAGTTGGGTGATGTCATCTCCCAGGCTGTCAAATTGAACGGGCACGACCCAACAAAACAGACCAACCCGAGCATGCGTGCGCCTGGGCTCACGGATTCAGGAAGAACTCCACTTCGCCCGCGCGGCCGAGAGACTGCATATCGAGCAGTCACCGCTGTCGCGCACTATCAAGGAGTTGGAGGAGGACTTGGGCGAACAGTTGTTTGTCCGAACCAGCCGCAGCACGCGCCTGACGCGGGCTGGCAAGCTGTTTTTGGAGCATGTTCCGCGCGTGTTCGCTGCCTTGCAGCAGGCCCGCGACAGCGTGAAGGCTGCGGCCAATGGCTTCCACGGCCAGTTGCGTATTGCCCTGTCCGATGGCATCACGCCGCCGCGCCTACCGACCTTGCTCGCACTTTGCCGGCAGGAGGAACCAGAAGTCGATATCCGGCTGTTTCAGGTGCCCTTGTCGCAGCAAATCAAAGGGCTGCAAGACGACTTGTACGACGTGGGCTTCGCGCAATCGGATGAAGTAGGCGAAGGTATCGCCGCCGAAGCCGTGTGGAATGACCCGCTGATGGTGGCGGTGCCAGCACGCCATCATTTGCTCAAGCACCGACGCATCCCGCTGGACGAAGTGCTGCACTTTCCGCTGGTTCTCTGCGACCCGCAAGCATGTGAGGGCTACGCGCGACAGGTTGAACGTGTGCTGCGCCGCTCTGACCGGGAGCCTCTGATCGTCGAACGTGTTGCCTCATTCGACTTGATGATGGTGGTCGTATCGGCCGGCTTCGCCCTGGGGCTGGCTGGTGCTCCGCATATCGTGTCCAACCGGGAACCTGGCGTTGTGGCCCGGCCCTTGGCGGGCCGCTCGCCAATGCTGACAACCTACTTGTTGCGACGCGAAGACGAGCGTTCGGAAGTGTTGTCCCGATTCATCGAACGGGTGCAGGCGATCGACTTGCCCGAAGGTGTGAGGCCCGTGCCGCCACCTCAGTCCGAATCACAGGAGGAATTCGAGCTATGAAGCGAATAACACCTATGCTTGTGGTAGCCGTGCTAACGGCCTGCGGCCCGTCGGAGACACCCAAGCAGGCCAACGTACCGACCGTGGAGGAACTGGCTGCCGACCCGGCACGGTTGAAGGAACTACGCCAGCAATGCAAAACCGACCGCGCGTCGCTTGGCGACGTGTTGTGCAACCGGGTGGCCGAAGCTACGCGCAAGCGGTTCTATGGCGACGGCAAGACACCCTACACGCCATTGGAAACGCCACCGAAGTTCTGATCGCAGTCTTTCGCAAAAATCCTGTCTTCTTTGCCAACACGCCGCAGCGCGCTCGCGCCTGCGGTGTTTTTACTGGTTTCTTTGCAGCCTGAAACGATGCTTTTTGCATCATCTTGCTTCCGATAACGGTCTTTGACCGGCACTGACCCGGCACCGATTCTCACGCTATGCGGCACGTCCTTATGCCGCTCTTGAACGAGGAATAGCGCAGGAATCGGAGGTCAGTCATGCAAGCTCAGGGCGTGCTGTTCGGGCAGATCGCCGCCGTCTTCGGCATCGTGATCGCCGGCGTATGGAGTGCAACGCAATGGACAGCAGCCGCCCTGGGCTATCAACTACGCCTTGGCTCGCCCTGGTTTGATTTCTTCGGCACGCCGGTCTATCACCCCTGGCGGCTGTTCGAGTGGTGGTTTTTCTTCGATGCCTACGCGCCGCATGTCTTCGATATTGGCGGGGCCATCGCGGGCGGTAGCGGCTTGGTGGCGGTGGTGGTCGCCATCGCCATGTCGGTGTGGCGCTCCCGGCAATCGCGCCTTGTCACCACATACGGCTCGGCACGCTGGGCCGAAGCGGATGACGTTCGCAAGGCCGGGCTGACGCAACCGGCTGGCGTGTTCCTGGGCAAGTACCGCAACGAGTACCTGCGCCACGAAGGCCCGGAACACGTCCTGACCTTCGCGCCCACGCGCTCGGGCAAAGGCGTCGGCCTGGTTGTGCCCACGCTGCTTTCGTGGCCCGCATCCGCCGTCATTCACGACATTAAAGGCGAGAACTGGCAGATCACCGCCGGCTGGCGCTCGCGTTTCTCACATTGCCTGCTGTTCAACCCGACCGATGCAAAGTCGGCAGCCTACAACCCGCTGCTGGAAGTACGGCGCGGCGCGCATGAAGTGCGCGACGTGCAGAACATCGCGGACATTCTCGTTGACCCCGAAGGGGCGCTGGAGAAGCGCAACCACTGGGAGAAGACCAGCCACGCGCTGCTGGTCGGAGCCATTCTGCATGTGCTCTATGCGGGCGAGGACAAGACGCTGCGCGGCGTTGCCAACTTCCTCTCCGACCCAGCCAGCCCGTTCGAGCTGACCTTGCACCAGATGATGACGACGAAGCACCTGGCCGATGCACCGCACCCGGTTGTCGCGTCCGCTGCCCGCGAAGTGCTCAACAAATCGGACAACGAGCGTTCGGGCGTGTTGAGCACCGCCATGTCGTTCCTCGGCCTGTACCGCGACCCCACGGTGGCCGAAGTCACCTCGCGCTGCGACTGGCGCATCGCCGACCTGATCGCATCCGAGCATCCCGTCTCGCTGTATCTGGTGGTGCCGCCCTCGGACATTTCCCGCACCAAACCGCTCATTCGCCTGATCCTCAACCAGATCGGGCGACGGCTTACCGAGTCGCTCGACGGCAGCGACGGCATTGAGCGCCGCCACAAGCTGCTGCTGATGCTCGACGAGTTCCCGGCGCTGGGCCGCCTGGACTTCTTCGAGACGGCGCTTGCCTTCATGGCTGGCTACGGCATTCGCAGCTTCCTCATCGCGCAGAGCCTGAATCAGATCGACAAAGCCTACGGCCAGAACCATTCAATTCTGGACAACTGCCATGTCCGCGTGACGTTTGCGACCAACGACGAACGCACGGCCAAACGGATCTCCGAAACGCTGGGCACCGCCACCGAACTGCGCGCGCAGCGCAACTATGCCGGCCACCGGCTCGCGCCGTGGCTCGGGCATCTGATGGTGTCGCGGCAGGAAACGGCCCGCCCGCTGCTGACACCGGGCGAAGTCATGCAGCTTCCGACCGACGAATCAGTGGTCATGGTGTCCAGCGTGGCACCGATCAAGGCGAAGAAGCTGCGCTATTACGCCGACGCGAATTTCAAGAGCCGCGTATTGCCGCCGCCCGCGCTTGCGGCCGGGCAGTACGCCGATGTGCCACCGGCCCGGCCTGACGACTGGAGCGGCCTGGCGATCCCCTCTGTCCCCGCAGTGGCCACCAGTGCCGCCGCCGAAGGCTTGGGCTGCACCGCCGACGACGGCGGCCCGCGCCGCCAGCCGGAGCTATCCGAAGTCGCCGAATACAGCCCCGAACCGCAGCTCGCCGGCAACGACCTGGCGCTGCTCGATGACGACGACGACCTGACGCTGCCCGGTTTTGCTTCTCTCCCCGGCCAGCTCGACCCAGCGATGCAGCGCACGGCCCGGCTGGCTTCCCTCGACCCCAACGACGGAATCGACTTATGAGCCAATACCGCCTCAATCTGTTTATCCAGCCCGAGCACGCCAAGCGCCTCGAAGAACTGGCCGCCAAGAAAGGCGTGTCCAAGTCGTCCATCGTCGCGGCGGCGCTCGCATCGTGGCTGTCGCCCGACGCTGGCGACCAGCGCGAGGCAGCCATCGCCAAGCGGCTGGATCGCCTGTCGCGCCAGGCCGAGCGCCTGGAGCGCGACCAGAACATCCAGATCGAAACGCTGGCGCTGTTCATCCGCTACTTCCTGACGGTCAGCACGCCGGTTCCCGAAGCCCATCAGGACGCGGCGCGCGCCCAGGGCCGGGCACGCTTCGAGCAATTCGTGGAGCAGCTTGGCCGCCACCTCTTGCGCGGCCGCAGCCTGGTGCGTGACGTGGTGGAAGAACTGCACCCAGACCCGGTGCGAATGGATGACGCGGCGGCGCTGGCCGAAGCCCACGAACGAACTGCGGAGCGTGCCTTATGAGCCCTGTTCCGCAGACCCCATCCGAACGCTCATCCACCGCGGCCTCGCTGGATCGCCGTATCCAGATGCTGCGCACGGCAATGGGGCCAGTCATCGCCGCTGCGCTGGCCGACCCGGACGTGGTGGAAATCATGCTCAACCCTGACCGCACCCTATGGGTGGATCGGCTGTCGTCGGGCCGCACGCCGCTGGGCGTGGAGCTTTCCGAAGACGACGGCGAGCGCATCATCCGCTTGGTGGCCGCGCACGTCGGCGCGGAAGTGCATCGCGGCCGACCGCTGCTGACCGCCGAACTGCCCGAAACCGGCGAGCGGTTCGAGGGCATCTTGCCACCGGCTGCGCCTGGCCCGGCCTTCGCGCTGCGCAAGCGTGCCGTGAGCATCATCGGCCTGGATCGCTATGTGGCCGACGGCATCCTGACCACGAGCCAGGCGGACTTCCTGCGCCGCGCCGTGCGCGAGCGCCAGAACATCCTGATCGCCGGGGCGACGAGCAGCGGCAAGACCACGCTCGCCAATGCCTTGCTTGCGGAAATCGCCGCCACTGGCGACCGCGTGCTGGTGCTCGAAGACACGATAGAGCTGCAATGTGCCGCCCGCGACCATGTGCCGCTGCGCACCCGTGCTGGCGTCGTGTCCATGACTGAACTGGTGCGCGCCACGATGCGCCTGCGCCCCGACCGCGTGATCGTCGGCGAGGTGCGCGGCGGTGAAGCCCTGGACTTGGTGAAGGTCTGGGGTACTGGCCATCCGGGTGGCATCGCCACCATCCACTCCGGTTCCGCGCTGGGCGCATTGCTGCGCCTCGAACAGTTGATTCTCGAAGTCGCGGTGAACCCGCCGCGTGCGCTGATCGCCGAGGCGGTCAACGTCGTCATCCACATCGCCGGACGCGGCCGCAAGCGCCGCGTCGAAAGCATCGCCCGCGTCGTCGGATTCGACGGTGTGAGCTACCGCCTGGCGGACGCGCTGGAAACACCGTTTCCCGAGCTGATGCCGGTGCCTCTCGCAGCCGATGCCGCTGCACCTTCCCCGTCCCCTGACCAATCTGGAGAACTGCCATGACGCAGATGCACGCTTACGCTTTCCGCTTTTCCGTAAATCCGCTTCCCCACCTGTCCGGCCTCGCGCGGCTGCGCAGCCTGGCCCGCCCTGCGGGGCAAGGGCTGCTGCTGGCCGCGCTGCTGCTGTTCCTGGCCGGAACGGCGCAGGCCGCCGGTTCCTCGATGCCGTGGGAAGGCCCGCTGCAATCCATTCTGGAGTCGATCCAGGGGCCGGTGGCACGCATCGTCGCGGTCATCATCATCATCGCAACCGGCCTCGCGCTGGCCTTCGGCGACACGTCGGGGGGCTTTCGCAAACTCATCCAGATCGTCTTCGGTTTGAGCATCGCGTTCGCCGCGTCCTCGTTCTTCCTGTCGTTCTTCAGCTTCTCTGGCGGGGCGGTCGTATGAGCGGGCCGGACAGCTTCGCGGCCGGCTTCGAGGTGCCGCTACATCGCTCGCTGACCGAGCTGATCCTCATGGGCGGCGCACCGCGCACCGTGGCGATTGCCAACGGTACGCTGGCCGCCGCCGTCGGGCTGGGCCTGCAACTCTGGATTCCCGGTGTCGTGCTCTGGATCGTCGGCCACTCGCTGGCCGTGTGGGGCGCGCGTGTCGATCCGCAGTTCATGCAGGTCTTCGCCCGGCACATCAAGCACAAGCCGTTGCTGGACGTGTAGGGGGATGCCGCCATGCTGAACCTTGCCGAATACCGCCAGCGGCCCGCGCTGCTGGCCGATTGGCTTCCCTGGGCCGGGTTGATCGCGCCGGGTGTCGTCTTGAACAAGGACGGCAGCTTTCAGCGTACAGCCCGTTTCCGTGGCCCCGACCTCGACAGCGCCACGCAGGGCGAGTTGATCGCCACCACGGCGCGGCTGAACAACGCGCTGCGCCGGCTGGGTTCAGGCTGGGCGCTGTTCGTGGAAGCCGAGCGCCAGCCGGCGGCGGACTATCCGCATTCCGACTTTCCCGAACCGCTGTCCTGGCTGGTGGACGAGGAACGCCGCGCCGCCTTCGAGGAATCGGGCAACCACTTCGAGAGTGCCTATCACCTGACGCTGGCCTATCTGCCGCCCGAGGAATCCCGCGCCCGTGCGGCCAAGCTGCTCTACGAGCACGCGCCGGGCGATGGCGTGGACTGGCGCGGTCGGCTCGATGCTTTCGTGGCGGAAACGGATCGGGGCTTTGACCTGCTCGATGGCGTGATGCCGGAGATCGCCTGGCTGGACGATGCCGCGACGCTGACCTATCTGCACGCCACGGTTTCGACGCGGCGCTACCGGCTGGCCGTGCCCGAGGTGCCTTTCCACCTCGACGCGCTGCTGGCCGATTCCGCCCTGGTCGGCGGCCTCGCGCCTATGCTGGGCGACCAGCACCTGCGCGTGGTGTCGGTGCGGGGCTTTCCGACTTCCACTTGGCCGGGCTTGCTGGACGACCTAAACCGCCTGGGCTTTGCCTATCGCTGGAGTACGCGGTTCCTCTGCCTCGACAAAGCCGAGGCGGAGAAGGAGCTGGGCCGCCTGCGCCGCCAATGGTTTGCGAAGCGGAAGAACGTCATCGCGCTGCTGCGCGAAACGATCTTCCAGCAGGAAAGCCCGCTGGTCGATACCGACGCCAGCAACAAGGCGGCCGACGCGGACGCCGCCATGCAGGAGCTGGGCAGCGATCAAGTCGCCTTTGGCTACCTCACGGCCACGGTGACGGTGCTCGATGCCGACCCGGCCGTGGCCGACGAAAAGCTGCGCATGGTGGAGCGCGTGATTCAGGGGCGCGGCTTCGTCACCATCCCCGAAACGCTCAATGCCGTGGATGCGTGGCTGTCGTCGGTGCCGGGCAATGCGTATGCCAACGTGCGCCAGCCCATCGTCTCGACGCTGAACCTGGCGCACATGATGCCGCTGTCGGCGGTGTGGGCCGGCCCGGAGCGCAACAAGCACCTGGACGGCCCGCCGGTGATCGTCACGCGCACCGACGGCGCAACGCCGTTCCGCTTGGTCACGCACATCGGCGACGTGGGCCACATGACCGTGGTCGGCCCGACTGGCATGGGCAAGTCGGCCTTCCTGGCCGTGCTGGCGATGCAGTTCCGGCGTTATCTGCACTCGCGCATCTTTGTCTTCGACATGGGCCGCTCCATGCGCGCCACCATCCTGGGCCTGGGTGGCGAACACTACGACCTAGGTGCCGATGGCGGGATCGCCTTTCAGCCGCTGGCACGCATCGACCAGGGCGGCTACCGCACCTGGGCCGCCGAATGGGTGGAAGGCCGCCTGCTGCACGAAGGCGTGACCGTCGGCCCGGATGAGAAGGCGGCCATCTGGTCGGCGCTCGGAAGCCTTGCCGGTGCGCCCGTGGAGCAGCGCACGATGACGGGGCTTTCGGTGCTGCTGCAATCGAATGCGCTGCGCCAGGCGCTCGCGCCGTATGTGCTCGGCGGTGCCCACGGCAAGCTGCTGGATGCCGACAGTGACCGGCTGGGCAGCGCGGATGTTCAGTGCTTCGAGATGGAGGAACTGATGGCCAGCCCCGCCGCCGTGCGGTCGGTGCTGGGCTACCTGTTCGCCCGCTTCGATGAACGATTCGACGGTGCGCCCACGCTGCTGATCCTTGATGAATCCTGGCTGTTCTTGGATGACCCGGTATTTGCAGCGCGTATCCGCCAGTGGTTGAAGACGCTGCGCAAGCGCAATGTCAGTGTCGTCTTCGCCACGCAAAGCCTGGCGGACATTCAGAACTCCAGCATCGCGGCGGCCATCATCGAAAGCTGCGCCGTTCGGATTTTCTTGCCCAATCCGCAGGCGACCGAACCGCAGATTCGCACGATCTACGAAGGATTCGGGCTGAACTCGCGGCAGATAGAGATCGTCGCCACCGCGCAGCCCAAGCAGGACTACTACTACCAATCGCGCCTTGGCAATCGCCTGTTCGACCTCGACCTGGGGCCGGCCGCGCTCGCCTTCGCAGGCGCATCCACACCGCAAGACCAACGCGACATAGACCGCGTGCTGACGCAGGCCGGCGCACCCGGCTTCGCCGGCGCGTGGCTGCGCCATCGCGGCCTCGATTGGGCCGCCGACCTGCTGCCGTCCTCACCGGCGGCGGCTTCTTTCCTCGCTACTCAACCGCTGGAGGTTTCGCCATGAAGACCCGTGTGCTTTCCGTTTCGCTCGCCGCCGCGCTGTCGGTGTCGCTGCTGGCCGTGCAGCCCGCATCGGCGCTGACGGTGTTCGACCCGTCCAATTTCGTGCAGAACACGCTGACCGCCGTTCGCACGCTGGAGCAGATCAACAATCAGATCAACCAGCTTCAGAACGAAGCGCAGATGCTGATGAACCAGGCACGCAACCTGACGAAGCTGGACTTCAACATCGTCAACCGGCTGCGCTCGACGCTCGCCACCACGGAACGCCTGATTGCCGAAGCGCAAGGGCTAGCCTACGACGTGCAGAGCATGGATGCCACGTTCTCGCGCCTGTACCCGGAGCAGTACGCCGCCACCATCAGCGGCGACCGCATGGCACAGGACGCGCGCGAACGCTGGAAGAACACGCTCGACGGCCTGCACACTGCGATGCGGATGCAGGCGCAGGTGTCGCAGAACCTGGCGCAAGACGAAAGCGCGCTGACCGACCTCGTGAGCCAGAGCCAATCGGCCACGGGTGCTTTGCAGGCCATGCAGGCGACGAACCAGCTTCTCGCCTTGCAGGCCAAGCAGTCCATCCAGGCCCAGCAACTCCAGATCACGCAAGACCGGGCAGCCTCGCTGGAACTGGCGCGACAGGCGGCGGCCACCGAGCGTGCCCGCGAAGTGAGGCGGCGCTTCCTTGGCACCGGCACGCCGTACACGCCGCAGACCGTCAATTTCTACAACAACTGACGGGAGGCGGCCATGCGATGCGTTCCTGTCCTGCTGGTCGTGCTGCTGACCGCTTGCGGCCAGCAACCGGCCGAAGACCTGGCCGCCACCTTGGCCGCCGATCCCGTGCGGTTCAAGGCGTTGCGTGCCCAATGCGCAGCCGACCGGCAAGCCGCAGGTGAAGACGCCTGCCGCGCCGCCGCCGAAGCCTTCCGGCGGCGCTTCTTCGCCGGCCAGACCGGGCCGGACGAATACCGGACGCTGGCCGAACTGCCACCGATTCCGCCCAGCTTCGACACGCCCGCCGATGACGTGCCGGAAGGCGATGCGCCGCTCACCGCTGCGGAGAACAAGCCATGAACGACGTGACCATCATCGACAAATTCCTCGATACCTTCTCGCGCTACATCGACTCGGGTTTTGGGTTGCTGCAAGGCGAAGTGGCGTTCCTGACCGCCACACTCATCGTCATCGACATGACCATCGCCGGCCTGTATTGGGCCATGAGCCATGCCACCGGCCAGGGCGAGGACGTGATCGCCAAGCTGCTGCGCAAGGTGCTTTACGTCGGTGCCTTCGCCTACATCATCAATAACTTCAACTGGCTGGCCGGCATCGTCTTCCGATCGTTCGCCGGCCTCGGCCTGATGGCCGGTGGTTCGACCCTGACGATGGAAACCTTCCTGAAACCGGGCCGCCTGGCGAAGACCGGCATCGACGCGGCCGCGCCGATCCTCGACCAGATCGGCGACATGGCCGGCTTCCCCGAAGTGTTCGTGAACCTTGACCCCATCGTGGTGCTGTTCATCGCCTGGTTGGTGGTGATCCTCTGCTTCTTCGTGCTCGCGGTACAGCTTTTCATCACGCTGATCGAGTTCAAGCTGACAACGCTCGCCGGCTTCGTCTTGATTCCGTTCGCACTCTGGAACAAGACGAGCTTCCTTGCGGAAAAGGTGCTCGGCAACGTGGTTTCGTCGGGCATCAAGGTTCTGGTGCTGGCCGTCATCGTTGGCATCGGTTCGGGCCTGTTCGCGGAGTTCCAGGTGCATCCCGACGAGCCTTCCATCGACCATGCGCTGGTTGTGATGCTGGCCTCGCTCGCGCTGCTGGCGCTCGGCATCTTCGGCCCTGGCATCGCCACGGGTCTTGTGTCCGGTGCGCCGCAGCTCGGCGCGGGTGCGATGGCCGGGGCAGCGGTCGGCGCAGTCGGCACCGGCGTTGCCATCGGTGCCGCCGCGACCGGCGTGGGCGGTGCGGTCATGGCAGGCGCACGCATGGCCCCGGCCGCCGCCAAGCTGGCCGGCAGCGGCGCACGCGCCGCCACATCAGCAGCCAGCAGCGCCAAGTCCGCATTCCAGGCCGGTTCCGCCGCTGCGGGTGGCGGGGCCAAGGGCGCGGCGGCTGGCCTTGGCAATGTCGCCAAGACCGGCACGCAGGCCGCAGGCCGCCGCGCTGCGTCCGGCGTTTCCGCTGCCGGGCAGAAGATGGCCGATTCCTTCCGGGCTGGCTGGAACGGCGCGGATGCCGGCGCTGCCGGCTCCAGCCAGGCCGCCGCAGGCGAAGGCGCGGACAGCGCCGCCAGCTCGCCGAAGCAAGAACAACCTGCCTGGGCCAAGCGGATGCACCGCCGCCAGCAGATCACCCATGCCGCGACCACCGCCGCCCACACGCTGCGCGGTGGCGACGGCGGCGGTTCGGGGCAAGGCCCGAGCCTGCGCCCCGATGAATGACCCGATACCTGACCACCAAGGAGAACCCCTATGCGATTCAAGCGACCGCAGGTGCGCTATGCCGACACGCCGCAACCTGCAACCCCTTACCAGTCTGCCGCGCAGGTGTGGGACGACCGTATCGGCTCGGCCCGCGTCCAGGCCAAGAACTGGCGATTCATGGCCTTCGGCTGCCTGACGCTCGCGCTGCTGATGGCGGGCGGCCTGGTGTGGCGCTCGGCGCAGTCCATCGTCACGCCTTATGTCATCGAGGTCGATCAGTCGGGGCAGGTGCGCGCCGTGGGCGAAGCAGCCACGCCGTACCGGCCCGCCGATGCGCAGATCGCGCACCACCTGGCGCGCTTCGTGACGCTGGTGCGCTCGCTGTCCATCGACCCCATCGTGGTGCGGCAGAACTGGCTGGATGCCTACGACTACACCACCGACAAGGGCGCGGCGGTGCTCAACGACTACGCCAGCAAGAACGACCCATTCGCCCGCATCGGCAAGGAGTCGGTGACGGTGCAGATCACCAGTGTGACCCGCGCCAGCGACACGTCTTTCAACGTGCGCTGGATGGAACAAAGGTTCATCAACGGTGCGCCCGCTGGCACCGAACGGTGGAACGCCGTGCTTTCCACTGTCCTGCAAACCCCGCGCACCGAACAGCGCCTGCGCAAGAACCCGCTGGGTATCTACGTCAATGGCCTGTCGTGGAGCCGCGAACTGGATTCTTCCGAAGGAGCCAAGCCATGAATGCACGTTTCCATAAATCCGTTTTGCCGTTGATCGTGCTGGCCCTTGCGGGCTGCGCCTCGCAGGGCAAGCCGCCGCCGTCCATTTTGCTCGACGAGCCGGTGCAGGCGCAGGCGCTGCCGGAGCCGCCCGCGCCGGTGGAAGTCGTTGCCGTGCCCGAGCCGCTGGCACTCCCGGCACAGTTGAAGCCGTTGCCCGAGGCGGACACGGCCCCAGCCGCGCCGGAACCTGCCGACGAGAAGGTGCGTGTCTCGCGCGCCAACGCCGAGGCGCGCATCGCGCCGACTCGCGAGGGCTACGTCAATGCGATTCAGGTGTGGCCCTTCACTGATGGCGCGCTCTATCAGGTCTATGCCGCGCCGGGGCGCGTGACCGTAGTTTCCTTGCAGCCGGGCGAGGAGCTTGTCACTGTCGCCGCCGGCGATACCGTGCGCTGGATCGTCGGCGATACGTCCAGCGGCAGCGGGGACGCGCTGCGCGTCAATGTGCTGGTCAAGCCCATCCGTTCGGGTCTCAAGACGAACTTGGTTATCACCACCAGCCGCCGGACGTACCTGCTGGAGCTGACCTCGACGGAAAAGGCATGGATGGCGTCGGTGTCCTGGGACTACCCGAAAGACCGAATGCTGGCCTTGCAGCGCCAGGCGCAGGCGGCCAGCGCCGCCGCGCCGGTCGATACCGGCCTGTCGCTGGAGAAGATCCGCTTTCGCTATTCCGTGTCAGGCAGCAATCCGCCGTGGAAGCCGCTGCGCGCCTTCGATGACGGCGAGAAGGTCTATATCCAGTTCCCGCCGGGCATCGCGCAAGGCGAGCTGCCGCCGCTGTTCGTCATCGGCGCGCAGGGCGACGGGCAACTGGTGAACTACCGTTTCCGCTCGCCGTACTACATCGTGGATCGGCTGTTCGGCGCGGCCGAACTGCGCTTGGGCGGCGATGGTGGCGACGTGGTGCGGATCGAACGCACGGATGGCGTGGCGCGGAGGAACTGACCATGAGCCAGGACGAAACCCCCGACCTCGCCACGCCACAGGCGGGCAAGGTAGCACCCGAGGCGGTGGCGCTGCGCGCCCAGCCTCGGCCGGTCACGCGCCTGAACCGGCGCACGCTGGCCATCCTCGCCGGCACTCTGTCGGTCGCCGTGCTCGGCGCGCTGATGTGGTCGCTGCAACCGCAGCGGCGCGGCGTGGGTGAGCAGACCGAGCTTTACAACGTGGATCGCGTCTCGAAGTCGGAAGGGCTGGATGCGCTGCCGGCGGACTACTCGAAGCTGCCGCCCCCTTTGCCAGCATCGGTGCCAGAGCTGGGGCCGCCGCTGCCCGGCGATCTTGGCCCGGCCATCGTGAAGTCGCAGCAACCGGTGACGACCGCCTACGTGGCCCCCGGCTACGACCCCAACGACGCGCTGCGCAAGGAAGCCGAAGCGGCCGCGGCATCGTCGGTGTTCTTCCGCTCGGGTTCGCAGAAGGTCGCGCCGGTGGCGCAGACGCAAGCCGCCGCCGCGCCGGGCTTCGCCGCCAATGCGGCCTTCGACCCGCTGGCTGCCGGGCCTGCCTCGACGGCGGCCCAGCCCGCCGACCCGACCGCCGTGCAGAACCGGCAAGATCAGAAAGAGGCGTTCCAGAAAGCCGGAACCACGGAAACCCGTAATTCCAGCAATCTGACCCTGCCGGCTTCGCCATATCAGGTCATGGCCGGAACGGTGGTCGCAGGTGCCTTGGTGACGGGCATCAAGTCGGACTTGCCGGGCGACGTGATCGCCACGGTGACGGAGCCGGTCTATGACACGGCCACCGGGCGCTTCCTGCTGATCCCGCAGGGATCGCGCATCCTGGGCAAATACAACAGCCAGGTCAGCTACGGGCAGAGCCGCGTGCAGGTGGTATGGAACCGGATCATCCTGCCCGACACGTCATCGCTCACGCTCGACAACCTGGTCGGCACCGACCCGGCTGGTTATGCCGGGCTGGAAGACGAAGTGGATTACCACTGGGGCCGCATCTTCGCAGGGGCAGCGCTGACCACGCTGCTTGGTGTCGGTGCCGAGCTGGCCGCGCCAGAGAACCGCCAGGACGGCAACCGCATCATCATTGCCGGGCGCGACAGCGCCCAGGACAGCATCAATCAGGTCGGCCAGGAGATGACCCGGCGCAACCTCAACATCCAGCCCACTTTGACGGAGCGCCCCGGCTTGCCGGTACGCATCATCGTCAACCGCGATCTGGTGCTGCGACCGTACCAGCCGCTTTTCTTCAACAGGGGGACTTCACGATGACGACGCGCAAGCTGCGGCTGGGGCCGCTGCCGAAAACCGAATCCACGAAGCTGACCTTTGCCTGCCCGGCCAGCCTGAAAGCCGACCTCGACCGTTACGCCGCGCTGCACGCGCAGACCTACGGCGAAGCGGTCGATGCGGCGACGCTGATTCCGCACATGCTGGAGGCGTTCATGGCCGGAGATCGGGGATTCAGGAAGGTAGGCGCGGGCAAGGCAGCGCCGCCGAAGCCAAGCTGATGATGCCGGTTTCCGCTGGCGGCAATCCCTCGAACGCGCAGCCCAAGGTTGCGCGTTCTTCGTTCTGGAGGACGGCGACCGCTTGGGCTATGATGGTGAAACGTGGTCGCCGTCTGCTGGCAATCGTCCCCGATGCAGCACGCTCCGGCTTTCTACCGCGACGCTCTTATGTGGCTCCCAGCCCACAACGCCGCAGCCCCACAAAGCGGCCCGAAGTAGAGCTAAACCCGCGTCCCATATAGACTTCCGATCATCAGGCTGATTTCAACAATCGCTTGACACCGGCCCTTTTTTGTTGCCTTCGCATAATCGCTCTCATGACCGTCCATTTGAATGCCGACCCGGCCGAGCTGGCCAAGTTTTCCGATCTGGCCCACCGCTGGTGGGACCCCGACAGCGAGTTCCGGCCCCTGCACCAGATCAATCCTTTGCGGCTGGACTGGATCGATGGCCTGGCTGGCCTGTCTGGCCAGCGTGTGCTCGATGTGGGTTGCGGGGGCGGCATCCTGTCGGACTCGATGGCGCGCCGCGGCGCGAACGTGACCGGGATCGATCTCGCCAGCAAGGCTTTGAAGGTGGCGCAGCTGCATGCGCTGGAGGCCGCGACGCCGAACGTGCAATACCTCGAAACCAGTGTCGAGGCATTGGCTGCGGAACAGCCGGCCAGCTTCGACGTGGTCACCTGTATGGAGATGATCGAGCACGTGCCCGACCCGGCCTCGGTGGTGCGGGCCTGCAGTGAACTCGTGAAGCCGGGCGGCTGGGTGTTCTTCTCCACCATCAACCGCAACCCCAAGGCGTTCCTGTTCGCGATCATCGGCGCCGAGTACATGCTCAAGATGCTGCCGCGTGGCACGCACGAGTACGCGAAGTTCGTCAAGCCCAGTGAGCTGGCTGCCCATTGCCGCGCCAGCGGGCTCGACCTGCTGCACACGCGCGGCATGGAATACAACCCGCTGACGCGCCGTTACTGGCTCAGCGGCGACACCAGCGTCAACTACCTGGTTGCCACCCGCAAGGCCTGAGATGGCCGCAGTGGTGTTCCGTGGGGTGAGGGCGGTGCTGTTCGATCTGGACGGTACCCTGATCGACAGCGCACCCGACCTGGGGGCGGCGGCCGAGGCCTTGCGAAAGGCTCGTGGGCTGCCGCCATTGGCTCTGGACGCCTACCGGGCGCATGCGGGATCCGGCGCGCGCGGCATGCTGCGCGTGGCCTTCGACCTCACGCCCGACCACCCCACCTACCCTGCGATGCGCGACGAATTTCTGAGCGCGTACGAACGGTGCATGCTGATCCGCACCCAGGCCTTCCACGGGGTCGACGGATTGCTGCAGACACTGTCGGCACGGCGCATCGGCTGGGGGGTGGTCACCAACAAGGCCCAGCGGTTCGCCCTGCCCATCGCGCAGGCCATGCCGGTGCTGGCCGGGGCTGGTGCGATCGTCTGCGGGGATACCACGCCGCATGCCAAGCCGCATCCCGCGCCCTTGCTGGAGGCTGCGCGACGCCTGGCACTCGAGCCCTCGGACTGCATCTACGTGGGCGACGATCTGCGCGACATCCAGGCGGGCAAGGCCGCGGGCATGCGCACCGTGGCCGCGCGTTACGGCTACCTGGGTGCATCCGCTGCAGTCGACGACTGGGCCGCCGATGCCGTCATCGATTCACCGGCCGAGGTCTTGAATCTGCTCGAATTGCCCTAAACTCCCCGGTCCTGGGGCTGTACCGGTTTCGACGTGGGTTCGGACACGCAGCAGGGCATGTCGAGGTTCTGTCACCTCGTAAAACCGCAGAAACAAACCAACTGCAAACACCAACGCAGCAAACGACTCTTACTTCGCCCAAGTGGCGAATGCCTAAGGTCGTATCCGGGGACTAACCTCCCCGGTCCTCGCAGCAGCTCGTCGATGGGCTGTGCCGATGGCCGCAAGGCCTGAAGCCGCGAGGTCATTCACATCGACTGGACCTGCCACGGGCACCTTGTGGCAGGTCGAGATCCAAGGGTGCTGGCTGTCCCGGTAGCGTGCCGCTGCGCGACCGGAACGGCGAGATCCAATCCAGACGGCTAAACATGTAGATCTGCGCGAAGAAGGCTTGCGGACGGGGGTTCAATTCCCCCCAGCTCCACCATTCACAATTTCCTTGAGGCCACATAAGGCTAAAAAATCAAGGAAAATCAACAATATAGGTCGAATC
Source organism: Hydrogenophaga sp. T2 (assembly GCF_049843535.1). Classification (NCBI taxonomy): domain Bacteria; kingdom Pseudomonadati; phylum Pseudomonadota; class Betaproteobacteria; order Burkholderiales; family Comamonadaceae; genus Hydrogenophaga; species Hydrogenophaga sp. T2. The sequence goes on from NZ_JBBHZJ010000012.1 coordinate 68,381, forward strand.
GACCTGTACACAGGGCCACATAAGGCCCCTTGCATCCAGGTTTCTGCCGGGTAACATCCAGGGTAACAAGGTCGGTTTCTTCGGCCTACTTTCTAAGTTACCCGGATGGCTGCAACAGACCTCCTCTCCGACAGGGCAATCCAGGCCGCGCTTAAGGCGGCGGCTGTGGCTGGCAAATCCCGCAAGCTAAGTGACGGCGCTGGCCTGGTGCTGGACGTGCGGCCCACAGGCGTTGGTTGGTGGCGGCTTCGCTTCTGGCGAGACGGTAAGGAGGGGATGATCAGCTTGGGCACTTACCCGGTGGTCAGCCTGAAGGCGGCCAGAATGAAGCGCGATGAGGCACGTGAGGCCAAGGCTCATGGTGCCGACTTGAGCGAAAGGCGGAAACAGGAAAAGGCTGAGAGGGCGCGGCGCCGGGAAGTGGAGGCGCTAGAGGCCGCTGGGCTACCTGGTCCGGGCACGTTTGAGTACGTGGCACGCGAATGGCTGGAGGTGAGGCACCGGCCTGCAGTGTCAGAGGGGCATGCCAAAACCACCCAAACACGCTTGGAGAAGATGGTCTTTCCATGGCTGGGCCGCCGGCCGATCTGTGAAATCGAGCCCCCCGAGCTGTTGGAATGTCTCCGCCGTATCGAGTCTCGCGGTGCACTGGAGACTACCCATCGTGTGAAGGACGCGTGCTCACAGGTGTTTCGGTACGGCGTTTCAACAGGGGCTTGCGCCCGCAATCCTGCAGCAGATCTCCGGGAGGCGCTGAAGCCTGTACCGACTCGCCACTTTGCCGCCATCGTCGACCCCAAGGGCGTCAGGAACCTCCTGCGCGACCTTGTCGCCTACACGGGCAACCCAATAACCCGAGCAGCCTTGCGTCTCTCGGCCTTGCTGCTGCTTCGGCCGGGCGAGCTGCGGAGCTTAGAGTGGTCCTGGGTAGATTTCGAGACCGCCACGCTGACACTGCCATCCGCAGTCATGAAGCGCCGCTTAGATGAGAAGGCTAACGGGCAGCCCCATGTCGTACCCATGGCTGCACAGGTAGTGGCTATCTTCCAGGAGCTGCAGCCGCTGACTATGCACAGCCGTTACGTGTTTCCGTCGATCTTGACGCGCGAGAAATGCATGAGCGAAAACACGGTTCGCAGCGCTTTGCGGCGCCTAGGCTATGGAAACGACGACATGACCGCCCATGGCTTTAGAGCTATGGCGCGCACTATGCTGGCCGAACAGCTCAATGTGCAGCCCGAGGTCATCGAGGCGCAGCTGGCGCACGCTGTTTCCGACTCCTTGGGGCGCGCTTACAACCGT
>NZ_JBBHZJ010000013.1:0-17172 GCF_049843535.1 Hydrogenophaga sp. T2
CGCTTCTTGACGGGCCGCTTCTTGACGGGCCGCTTCTTGACGGGCCGCTTCTTGACGGGCCGCCGCCTGCTGCGCGGCGGCGGCCCGTTCCGCGGCCAGGCGGGCGGCCTCGCGTGCCTCGGCCTCACGGCGTGCCTGCTGCTCTGCTGCGGCGCGCTCGGCCGCTGCGCGTTCCGCGGCTGCGCGCTCGGCCGCCGCCGCACGCGCCGCTTCGGCGGCGATCCGTTGCGCTTCGGCCCGTTCGGCATCGGCCCGAGCGGCTTCCTGGCGCGCCGCTTCCTCGCGCGTGGCGGCCTGGCGTTCGGCGTTGCGGCGCTCGATCTCGATCCGCGCCGCCTCGGCCCGGGCGGCTTCCTGCTGTTCGGCAACCTGGCGCGCGCTCTCGCGCCGCTCGCGCTCCAGGCCCGCGGTCTCGGCCTGTGCCGCGGCCTGGCGCAGCGCGTCCTGCCGCTCGACCTCCAGGCGCTCGCGCTCGGCCTGCGCGGCGCTTTCGCGGCGGGCCGCTTCCTGCGCAGCGGCCGCCTGCGCCGCCGCCTCGGCGCGCTCGATGTCCAGCCGCGCGGCCGCCTCGCGCTCGGCCGCCAGGCGGGCGGCTTCGGCGCGCGCGGCTTCAGCGCGGGCCAACGCCAGGCGCTCCGCTTCGGCCTGCGCCTCGGCCTGGCGCGCGGCTTGCGCCAGGCGCTGCGCCTGCTCCTGCGCGGCCTGCTCGCGCGCCGCTTCGCGCCGCTCGGTCTCGCGCCGCTCGTTCGCCGGTGGCGCCGCTTCCGCCGGGGCGGGCGGTTCGACCGGAACGTCGGCCGTCGCGGGCGCGACCATGGCCAGCGCGGTCGTGGCCGACGCCGCAGGCGCCAGGGTCGCGGGCGGGGCCGGCACCGCGGCGGGACCTGCCGAGGCCGCTGCAGACGGCAGGGGCGCCGGCGTCGCGGGCACTGGCACGGGCACGGGCACGGGCACGGGCACGGGCACGGGCGTTGCCGGGGCGGTGGCCGCGGCGCTTGGGCCGGGCGTGAGCCGCACGCGAAGCTCGGGCACTTCGGCGCGCCGCTCCTGCCAGGGCAGGCCGAAGCCCGGCAGGCCCAGACCCTGGCCACCGAAGGTCAGGCCCAGCAGCAGCAGGTGCACGCCGAGCGACACGCCCCAGGCCAGCGCCTCGCGCCGCCGTTCGGACACCATGCCGCGGGGGCGCCAGCGTTCGGCCAGTTCCTGGGGCAGGGTCTGCACCGGCGGGCGTTCCAGCGGCGCAGGCCCCGGGGTGTCAGTGGTGTTTGCCGAACGCATGGCGCGCATTGTCCAATCCAAATCCGCTTTGAGGAGCCGACCCGTGAAACCCCGCATCTCCCTGCTCACCCTGGCCGTCGATGACCTCGAGCGCGCGCTGCGCTTCTACCGCGACGGCCTGGGCCTGCCCACCGAAGGCATCGTGGGCGCCGACATCGAGCACGGCGCCGTGGTCTTCTTCGAGCTCGAAGGCGGTCTGCGGCTCGCGCTGTTTCCGCGCGCGAGCCTGGCGCGCGATGCCGGCTTGCCGCTGGCGGCCCGCGCCGGGGGCCCGCGCCTGAGCCTGGCGCACAACGTGGCCTCGAAGGCCGAGGTGGATGCCGTGATGGCACAGGCCGCGGCCGCGGGGGGTGCACTGGTCAAGCCCGCGCAGGCCACGTTCTGGGGCGGCTACGCGGGCTACTTCCAGGACCCGGACGGCCACCTGTGGGAGGTGGCCTGGAACCCGGCCTGGCCCGTGCCGGCCTGAGCCCGGGGGCTCAGAGCTTCTCGGTTTCGCCGGCCTTGGGCTGCCACTTCATCAGGCCCTTTTCGATCCGCCCCACCAGCCCGTCGAGCACGAGCGCGAAGGTGGTGAGCACCAGGATGCCGGCCATCACGGTGTTGATGTCGAACTGCCCTTCGGCCTGCAGGATGAGGTAGCCCACGCCCTGCGAGGAGCCCAGGTACTCGCCCACCACCGCGCCCACGAAGGCCAGGCCCACGCTGGTGTGCAGCGAGCTGAACACCCAGCTGGTGGCGCTGGGCAGGTACACGTGGCGCAGCAGCTGCTTCTGGCTGGCGCCCAGCATGCGCGCGTTGGCCAGCACCACCGGGCTCACCTCTTTCACGCCCTGGTAGACGTTGAAGAACACGATGAAGAACACCAGCGTGACACCCAGCGCCACCTTGGAGCCCATGCCCAGCCCGAACCACACCGCGAAGATGGGCGCGAGGATGATGCGCGGCATGGAGTTGAGCGCCTTGATGTAGGGCTCGAGGATGGCCGAGGCCATGGGCGAGAGCGCCAGCCACAGGCCGCCCGCCAGGCCGGTGACCGCGCCGATGCCGAATGCCATGAGCGTTTCGGCGAGCGTGACCCACAGGTGCACGTAGATGTCGGCGTCGGTCACGAACCAGGCCCAGATGCGCGCGAAGATCTTCAGCGGTTCGCCGAAGAAGAACGCCGCCTGGCGGTCGTTGTCGAACATGAAGGTGGGCACCAGACCGGGCTTGGTCATCACGTGCCAGAACACGAAGATCAACACCAGCAGGCCGAACTGCCAGAGCCGCAGGTTGCCCGGTCGGGGCTTGAGAAACGTCCACATGGCGGGTGCGCGGCCTCAGGCGGCCTTCTGCAGTTGTTGCTGGTAGCCCTTGAGCACCTCGTCGCGCAGCACGGCCCAGATGGCGGCGTGCAGCTCGAGGAAACGCGGCGTGGTCTTGACCTCGGCCACGTCGCGCGGGCGCGGGATATCGATGGCGAATTCGCCGATGGGGCGGCTGGCCGGGCCGGCCGACATCACCACCACGCGGTCGCTCATGGCAATGGCCTCGTCGAGGTCGTGGGTGATGAACAGCACCGCCTTCTTTTTGCGCGCCCAGAGTTCCAGCACCTCGTTTTCCATCAGCTGGCGCGTCTGGATGTCGAGCGCCGAGAAGGGCTCGTCCATGAGGATGATGTCGGGGTCGAGCACCAGGGTCTGCGCGAGCGAGGTGCGCTTGCGCATGCCGCCGCTCATCTGGTGCGGGTAGCGGTCGCCGAAGCCGCCCAGGCCGACGCGGCGCAGCCAGTCGTCGGCCTGCGCGCGCGCCTCGGCGTCGGGCACGCCGCGGAACTGCAGGCCGGCCATGACGTTGTCGAGCGCGGTGCGCCAGGGCATGAGGCTCTCGGCCTGGAACATGTAGCCCGCGCGCGCATTGATGCCCTTCAGGGGCTCACCGAAGATGCGCGCGCTGCCCTTGCTGGGTTCGAGCAGCCCGGCCGCGACGTTGAGCAGCGTGCTCTTGCCGCAGCCGGTGGGGCCCACCACGCTCACGAATTCGCCCTCGCCCACACGCAGGTCGACGTTGTCGACCGCGGTGTAGCGCTGGCCGGGCGCGTCCTTGCTGATGAAGGTGCAGGCCACGCCCTGCAGTTCGATCGCTGCCGTCATCTCAGCCCTTGGGGTACTTGGCCACGGCCTTCTGCACGAAGCTGTTGGTGTAGACCGCGTTGAGGTCGAGCTTGGCCTTCGCGATCTCGGCGTCCACGCTGCCCAGCGCGCGGAACGCGGTGTCGGCGCCCTTGGCCGGGATACTGCCGTCGGGCGAGAGCGCCTTCTGCGCGGCGAGGAAGCCGTCGATGTAGACCGCGCGGTCGCCGAGCAGGTAGCTCTCGGGGACCACCTTGATGATGTCGCCCGGGCCGGCCTGCTGGATCCACTTGTTGGCGCGCACCATGGCGTTGGTCATGGCCTGCACCGTGTTGGGGTTCTTGTCCACAAAGGCCTGCGGGGCGTACAGGCAGCCCGCGGGCATGGGACCGCCGAAGACCTTCTCGGCCTCGCTCACGATGCGCGTGTCGGTCACGACCTTGAGGTCGCCCGAGCGCTGCAGCAGCGTGATCACCGGGTCGAGGTTGCTGATGGCGTCGATCTGGCCCGCGCGCATGGCGGCCACGGCGCCGTTGCTCGCGCCCACGCCCACGATGCTCACGTCGGAAGGCTTGAGGCCGGCTTTGGCGAGCACGAAGTTCACCAGCACGTTGGTGGAGCTGCCCGGCGCGGTCACGCCGATCTTTTTGCCCTTGAGGTCGGCCACGCTCTTGTAGTTGGCCATGGTCTTGGGGTTGACGCCGAGCACGATCTGCGGCGCCAGGCCCTGCAGCACGAAGGCGCGCATGGGCTGGCCCTTGAACTGCATGTTCACCGTGTGCTCGAAGGCGCCCGATACCACGTCAGCGCTGCCGCCGACCACGGCCTGCAGCGCGCGCGCGCCGCCCGCGAAATCGACGATGGTGAGGTCCAGGCCTTCCTGCTTGAAGTAGCCGAGCTGCTCGGCGATGGTCAGGGGCAGGTAGTAGAAGAGGTTCTTGCCGCCCACGGCGATGGTGCACTTGGGCTTCTCCAGCGCCTGCGCGAACGAGAGCGAGGGCAGGCTGGCGGCGGCGATCCCGCCGGCGATGAAATGGCGTCGTTGCATGCGTGTCTCCTGGTGTCGGATGAGGTCGGCGACCCCGTGCGGGGGCACGCGGGGATCATAGACCCGAGGGGTATGCCCGCGGTCTGCCCGGGCATCAGGGATGGCCCTAGGGGCCGGGGCTCACTCGAGCGGCAGGCCGTCGACGAAGACCTTGAGCTCGTTGGGCTGGAACGCGGTCCACTGCTCGTTGCTGGTGAGCGGTGTGGTCACGATCACGGCGGCGCGGTCGCCTGGCTGGTTCATGGTGGCGAAGTCCACCGTCCAGTCGCAGTCCTTGAGGGTGGCCAGCGCGAACGGGTGCTGGCGCACCAGCCAGTGCAGGTTCGTGCTGCAGTGGGCCCAGAGCGCCTCGCCGTTGGACAGCAGGAAGTTGAAGTTGCCGAAGCGCGTGACCTGGGGGATCAGCTCGCGCAGTGTGGCCGTGAGCTCGCGCACGCTGGGCAGGCCCGCGTGCGATTTGTGCAGCTCCTGCAGCAGCCAGCAGAAGGCGCGTTCGCTGTCGGTGGTGCCCACGGGGCGGAAGTGGCTGTGCAGCTTGGGTTCGTAGTCCTTGAGGTCGCCGTTGTGCGCGAACACCCATTGCCGGCCCCAGAGCTCGCGCACGAAGGGGTGCGCGTTCTCGAGCGCCACCTCGCCGACGGTGGCCTTGCGCACGTGGGCCACGATGTTGCGGCTCTTGAGCGGGTAGGCCTGCAGGAACTGCGCCATGGGCGACTGCGCGGCGCTTTCGTGGTCGAGGAAGAGCCGCAGCCCCTTGCCCTCGAAGAAGGCGATGCCCCAGCCGTCGGCATGGTGGTCGGTGTTGCCGCCGCGTTCGCGGAAGCCGGTGAAGCTGAAGGTGGCGTCGGTGGGCGTGGCGCAGTTGAGACCGAGCAGTTGGCACATGGGCGGTGTGTGGCGGTGGCGCGCTATTTTGCGGGTGGCTCGGCCTTGAGTTTGAGTGCGGCGATGAGCGCGAGCCCGCAGATGACGGCCAGCAGCAGGAAGGTTTCGTCGAAGGCGCGCAGCCGGTCGGGGCTGGCCTGCTGCGCGGACAGCACCTGGCCGTGCGCCGCCAGCCGCCACTCGAGGAAGATGCCGCACAGGCTCACGCCGGCCGCGCCGCCGAGCATGCGCAGGAAGTTGATCACGCTCGAGCCCTGCGGGATGTGCGTGTGCTCAAGGCCTCGCATGGCGCCGATGTTGAGCGAGGGCAGGATGAAGCCCAGGCCGATGCGGCCCACGATGGCCCACACGATCAGCAGCGGGATGATGCGGGCCGCCTGGTCGAGGCGGATGGTGGTCATGAGCGCGAACGAGGCCGCGAGCAGCAGCACCCCGATGCTCACCAGCCGGTGCGTGGGCTGGTGGTCGGCCAGCCGGCCCACGCCCGCGATGGTCAGGGCCAGCACCAGCCCCGAGGGCAGCAGCACCGTGCCCACCACCGACGGCGACAGCTGCAGGCCCATCTGCATGTAGACCGGCAGCAGGTAGGTGGAGCCGAACAGCGCGATGCCGTAGATGAAGGCCACGATGCTGCCCATGGCGAAGCGCCGGTCGCGGAACAGCGAGAGGTTCATGAGCGGGTCCTGTCCGCGGTGCGGGTGCTGCTGGCGCAGCCGCAGCGTGCGCCGCTCCAGCCACACGAAGGCGAGCAGCAGGCCCAGCGCCGCGGCGAGCAGCGCCGAGGCGCCGGCCGGCGTGCCGCCCTGCAGCTCCACCAGGCCGTTGAGCAGGCACAGCGTGCCCACTGCGGCCAGCAGCAGGCCGCGCCAGTCGAGCCGGGCGCCCGCGCGGTTGGCCGCGCCGCCGCCCGGCGCCGTGGTGGGGATGAGCTTCTTCGCGAGCCAGAGCGACACGATGCAGAACGGCACCACCATGAAGAAGATGGACCGCCAGCCGAACAGATCGACCAGCACGCCGCCGATGCTGGGCCCCAGCGCCGGCGCCAGCACCACACCCATGCCGAAGATGCCGCTGGCGCGGCCCTGCTCGTTCGACTCGAAGGCGCGCAGGATGATGATCGCCGGAATGGGCTGCACCACGCCGGCCGCGAGGCCCTCGGCCACGCGCGCGGCCAGCACCAGCGGGTAGTTGTTGGCCAGGCCGCCGGCCACGCCGCCCACCAGCAACAGCCACATGCAGCCCTCGTAGGTGCGGCGGTAGCCGTAGCGCGCGAGCAGCCAGGGCGTGGTGAGCATGGACACCGTCATGGCCGCCATGAAGCCCGAGGTGACCCACTGCGCGCGTTCCTGCCCGAGGGTGAAGTGGTGGCTCATGTCGGGAATGGCCACGTTCACCACCGTGGACGACATGATCGAGGCCATGGTGCCCACCATCACCGCGAGCAGCAGCAGCCAGCGGTAGCGTGGGCCGTAGCGCTCGCGCAGGGCGGGCAGGCCGCTGGGGTCCGGGGCTTGATCGGGCGCGGTCATCGGGCGGCGTCCAGCGCGGCTTTCACGCAGGCGGGACAGATGCAGGCCGCGCCCCGCGCGGCCTCGGGCAGCCGCGCGAGCAGCGCGGGCGTGAAGGTCTCGCTCACGCACCAGCAGGGCGGCTGGGGCTCGCCGGTGGCCCGTTCGATTTCCATCGCGCAGCGGTTGTTGCCCCCGCACAGCGGGCAGCGCTCGGGGTCTATCGGTGGAGGCGGGTGCGTGGGCATGGCGGGCGAGGGGCGCGTGCTGTGTTACGGTCGGCGCGTGATCCGCTTTGCCATTGTCGCCGCAGCGCTGGCGGCCACCGCCGCCCAGGCGCAGATTCCCCGCCCCACCCCCGTCCGTGTGCCCGACACACTCGCCGCGCGCGTGCAGGCCTGCACCGCCTGCCACGGCGAGCAGGGCCGGGCCACGCCCGACGGCTACTACCCGCGCATCGCGGGCAAGCCCGCGGCCTACCTGCACAACCAGCTGCGCCATTTCCAGGCCGGCCGGCGCCAGGCCGTGGGCATGACTTCGCTGCTCGACCACCTCGACGACGCCTACCTGGGCGACATCGCCGCGCACTTCGCGGATCTGCACCTGCCCTACCCGCCCCCCGCACCGGCGCAGGGCACGCCCGAGCAGCGCGCGCGCGGCGAGCGACTGGTGCGCGTGGGCGACGCGTCCAGGAACCTGCCCTCGTGCACCAGCTGCCACGGCGAGCGCATGACCGGCGTGCAGCCCGCGATTCCCGGCCTGCTCGGTTTGCCACGCGACTACCTGATCGGCCAGCTGGGCGCGTGGCAGACCGGCATGCGCCGCGCCACGGCGCCGGACTGCATGGCCGCGATCGCCCAGCGCCTGAACGGTGATGACGTGAGCGCCGTGGCGAGCTGGCTGGCCGCGCAACCCCTGGGTGCCGACGCCCGGCCGCTGGACCGCCTGCCGGCGCCGCTGCCCCTGCGCTGCGGCAGCGACCTCGGGGGCGTGCGATGACGCGCCGCCTGCTGGGGATCGCCGCGACCGTGCTGCTGCTGGTGGCCGCTGCCTTTGCGTGGGTCGTGCTGCGCGAGCTGCGGCCGGCCCCGCTGGTCGACGGCCCGGAGCCCGTGGCCACCCCTGCGGTGATCGAGCGCGGCGAACTGCTCGCGCGCGGCGGCAACTGCATGGCGTGCCACACCGCGCGCGACGGCCAGCCCTGGGCGGGCGGACACCCGGTGCACACGCCTTTCGGCGCGCTCATCAGCAGCAACCTCACGCCACACCCCAGCGGGCTGGGCGGATGGACCGCGGCCGAGTTCCACCGCGCCTTGCACCACGGCCAGTCGCGCGACGGCCGCCTGCTGTACCCGGCGTTTCCCTACCCCCACACCACGCGCCTGTCGCGCGCCGACACCGACGCGCTGTTCGTCTACCTGCGCACGCTGGCGCCGGTCGATCGGCCGCGCGAGCCGCACCGGCTGGGCTTTCCCTACAACCAGCCGATCGCGCTGGCGGTGTGGCGCGCCCTGTTCTTCACCCCCGCCGAACACCGCGACGACCCGGCGCGCAGCGCCGAATGGAACCGCGGCGCGTGGTGGGTGGAAGGCGTGGCCCATTGCGCGGCCTGCCACCGCGAGAGCGGGGTGCTCGAAAGCCCGGGCCTGGCGCTGGCGGGCGGGCTCATGCCCGATGGCGCGTGGACCGCGCCCTCGCTGCGCGATCCGTCCGAGGCCGGCGTGCAGGACTGGAGCGTGGAGGCGATCGTCGAACTGCTGCGCGGTGGCCGCAATGCCCACGCCAGTGTCGCCGGACCCATGGCCGAGGTGGTGCGCCATGGCACGCAGCACCTGCCGGAGGCGGACCTGCGCGCGATCGCCGTCTACCTCCAGCAGGTGCCGAGAGAGCCGGTGGCGCGCCACGACGAAGCGGCGCCTGCCCGCCTGCTGACGCTGGGCGCGCGCGTGTACGAGCAGCGCTGCGCGCAATGCCATGGCGACCAGGGCGAAGGCGCGTGGGCCGAGGGCGCACCGGCGGATGGTCCCTGGGCGTTTCCCCCGCTGGCGGGCAACCGCGCCGTCACGCAGGCCTCGCCCGTGAACCTGCTGCGCTGGGTGCTCGATGGCGGCTACGGCCCCAGCACCGCGAACCATCCCCGGCCCTGGGGCATGCCGCCGTTCCGCGGCCAGCTCACCGACGAAGAGATTGCCGCTGTCGCCAGCCACGTGCGTCAGGCCTGGGGCAACCGCGCGGGCGGCGTGGACACGCTGCAGGTGCAGCGCCTGCGCTGACGCGCTGTGCGCCCGCGCGGACAAAACACCTTACTGTGACCGTTCATCGTCCATCGGGACTACACGGTGCTGGTGGAGGGCGACGACATGACAGAGCCCGTGGCCGACGAGACGCGCTCGATCCTCGACGGACACATCGTGCTCTCCCGCAAGTTGGGGGCGATGAACCACTACCCGGCGATCGACGTGCTGGCGTCGTCGTCGCGCGTCATGAGCGCCTTGGTCGGCGCCGAGCACCGGGCCGCTGCCGGGCGCGTGCGCGAGTGGCTCGCCAAGTACGAAGAGATCGAACTGCTGATCAAGGTGGGCGAGTATAAGAAGGGCGCGGATCGTGTGGCCGACCTGGCCATAGAAAAGCGCGAGGCCATCCTCGCCTACCTGCGCCAGGACATGCACGAACGCTGCGGCTTCGACGAAGCCTTGGCACGCCTGCGCCAACTGGCCGGGCGCTGATTTCCGCCGCCCACGGCATTTCCTGCCTTCCGGCGTCTGGCGGCGCTGGCGGGCCATCCTGTTTGCCGTCTGTGCGCTTGTTCACGCTTCAGGCGGCTGGACGTGCCGATCCGGGGCGTTTTCGCCTGGCCTAGGCCTTCAGGAGTAGACCGTTTGCATGTGCAGACACTGTCAACTCTGACAGGTCTGTCGTTGCTCGAAGTTGGAACTGCGATAAACTGGAGGCGGGAGCCGAAAGGCTCCTCCCGCTTTTCCTCCCTGAGCGGGTGCCTTAGTGTGTGACAGCAAAAAGGCTTCCCAGCCCGGCCCATGGCCGGGTTTTTTTTGCCTGGAAGGGTGTTTGGCGGGGGCGTGGGCGGTGCGCCCTACACTGCGTCCATGCTCTGGATCAAAGCCTTTCACATCGTCTTCGTCGCGAGCTGGTTCGCGGGGCTGTTCTACCTGCCGCGCATCTTTGTCAATCTGGCCATGGTGCCGCCCGCCAGCGTGGCCGAGCGCGAGCGCCTGTTGCTGATGGCGCGCAAGCTGTACCGCTTCACCACCGTGCTGGCGGTGCCGGCCATCGGGTTCGGTTTGTGGCTCTGGCTCGGTTACGGCATCGGCCGCGGTGCGGGCAATGGCTGGATGCACGCCAAGCTGTTCGTGGTGCTGCTGGTGGTGGGCTACCACCACGCCTGTGGCGCGCTGCTGCGCCGCTTCGAGCGCGGCGAAAGCCGGCGCGGGCACGTGTGGTACCGCTGGTTCAACGAAGCGCCCGTGCTGCTGCTGCTGGCGGCGGTGGTGCTGGTGGTCGTCAAGCCCTTTTGATCGCCGCGCCCGGCCTGCCGTTGATGCGCACGTCCGCCTGGCCGCTGGCCTTGTTGTATGCGGGGCTCATCCTGTATGCCAGCCTTTATCCGTTTTCGGGTTGGCGGGTGCAGGGGGTGGAGCCCTGGTCCTGGATGACGGCCCCCTGGCCCCAGTATTGGACGGCCTTCGACCTGTACGCCAACTTCCTCGGCTACGTGCCGCTGGGCTTTCTGATCGCGGTGGCCGTCTTGCGCCTGGGCGGGCGGCGCGGCGCGTGGTGGGTGCTCGGGGGTGGTCTTCCGATGCTGCTGTCGGCCGGGATTGAAAGCGCGCAAACCTACCTGCTGATGCGCGTGGCGTCCAACGTGGATTTCGGTCTCAACACGGCCGGTGGCGCCCTGGGCTGCGTGCTGGCCTGGCTGGCGAACCGTGGGGGCCTCTTGCAGCACTGGGGCCGCTGGCGCGAGAGCTGGTTTGATCCGCGCGCCCATGGCAGCCTGGTGCTGTTGGCGGTGTGGCCCCTTGCCCTGCTGTATCCGCTGTCCATCCCCTTTGGCCTGGGGCAGGCCTGGGACCGCCTGACCGATGCGCTCGCGGAGTGGATGGGCGACACGCCCTTCGTGCACTGGTTGCCCGAACCGGGGTTGCCAGCCGATCCCCTGAGTCCGCTGACGGAGGCGTTCTGCGTGGCCCTGGGTCTGCTCGCGCCGCTGCTCATGGCCTATGGCGATATGCGCTTCTGGTGGCGAAGGTTGGTGTTCGCTGCGGTGTTTCTGGCTGGCGCCTGGGCGGTTGCCGGCTTGTCGGGGGCGCTGACCTACGGCCCCGCCCATGCCTGGGCCTGGGCCACCGAGCCGGCGATCGCAGGGCTGGCGGGCGCCGGAGTGGCGGCGCTGGCCTGTGCGCCCCTGTCCCGGCGCTTGTGCCATGCCTTGATGCTGATGTGCCTGGGCGTGTCGCTCGCGCTGCTCAACCGCGCGCCCGAAGTGCCTTATTTTGCGCAGTCCATCGAGGTCTGGGAGCAGGGGCGTTTCATCCGCTTTCACGGTGTGTCCCAGTGGTTGGGCTGGTTGTGGCCCTACGCCGCCATCGCGTTCGGCCTGGGCGCGGTCGCGCGCTCGCCCGGGCACGCCGGGGCCCGGGCCTAGAATTCCTGCATGTCCGAGCCCACTGCGCCCACGCCGTCTTATTACCAGCGGCACATCTTCTTCTGTCTCAACCAGCGCGAAGGCGGGGAAGCGTCCTGCGCAAACCACAACGCCGAGGCGGCGTTTGCGCGTTGCAAGGCGCAGGCCAAGGCCCTCGGGCTGGCCGGGCCGGGCGGGGTGCGCGTGAACCGTGCGGGCTGTCTGGACCGCTGCGCGGGCGGGCCCATTGCTGTCGTATACCCCGAAGCCGTCTGGTACAGCTACGTGGACCAGGACGACATCGATGAAATCGTGCGGTCCCACCTGCGCGACGGCGTGGTGGTCGAGCGGCTGCGCACGCCGCCGGAGGTGGGGCGCTGACGTGAACGCGCAGACCGAGATTCGCCTGATGGCCGGTCCGGCCGGCGCGCTCGAGGTGGCGATCGACCGGCCCGAGGCCGTGCCTCATGGGTGTGCGGTGATCGCGCACCCGCATCCCCTGCACGGCGGCGCGATGACCAACAAGGTGGTGCAGACCCTCGCCCGAGCGGCCGTGCTTGAAGGCTTGCTGGCGGTGCGCTTCAACTTCCGCGGGGTGGGGCGCAGCGAGGGTGTGTACGACGAGGGCCACGGTGAACTCGAGGACCTGCTGGCGGTGGTTCGGGCCGAGGCGGCCGAGGGCCCCCTGGTGCTGGCGGGCTTCTCGTTCGGTGCCTTCGTGACCAGCCACGCGGTGCAGCGGCTGCATGCCGAAGGCCGCGCCCTTCGACAGGTGGTGCTGGTGGGCACGGCAGCAAGTCGTTTCAATGTGGCCCCGGTGGCCCAGGAACTCCACGCGCGCACGCTGGTCGTTCACGGCGAACTCGACGACACCGTGCCGCTGGCGTCCGTGATGGACTGGGCCCGCCCCCAGGTGCTGCCGGTGACGGTGGTGCCTGGCGGAGGGCATTTCTTCCATGGGCAGTTGCCCCTGCTGCGCGAATTGGTGGGGCGGCACTTGCGCGCCTGAGTTCTCTCCCGTTTCTTGTTTCCCGACCCTTGAGGATTCCTGTTTTGCGACTGTCTTTCCGTTCCCTGTTGGTGGGCCTGGCCCTGAGCCTGGGCCTGCACATGGGCGCCGCTGCCCAGATGCCGCAGCCCCCCGAGATCGCGGCCCGGGCCTACCTGCTGCTCGATGTCACCACCGGCCAGGTGCTGGCCAGCAAGGACCCGGACGCGCCGGTCGAGCCCGCTTCGCTGACCAAGCTCATGACCGCGTACCTGGTCTTCGACGCGCTGCGTGCGGGCAAGATCTCGCTCACGCAGACCTTTGGCGTCAGCGAGCGCGCCTGGAAGATGCCTGGGTCACGCATGTTCATCGACCCCAAGATGCAGGTGCCCGTTGAAGACCTGATCAAGGGCATGATCGTGCAGTCGGGCAACGACGCCACCGTGGCGCTTGCCGAAGGCGTGGCCGGCTCGGTCGAGCGTTTCGTGGAACTCATGAATCAGCAGGCCAAGGCGCTGGGCATGAAGGCCACGGGCTACCGCAATCCCGAGGGCCTGACCGAGGCGGGGCACACGACCACGGCGCGCGATCTGGCCACGCTGGCGACCCGCCTGATGAACGACTTTCCCCAGTACGTCGGCTACTACGCCATCCAGCGCTACCGCTACCCGGGCACCCCCGCCACCAACGACACGAACCGCAACCTGCTGCTGTTCCGCGATCCCACGGTCGATGGTCTGAAAACCGGTCACACCAGCGCGGCCGGCTACTGCCTGGTCGCCACGGCGCGCCGCCCGGTGCCCGGCCTGGGAGACGGCCCGGCCGGCCAGCGCCGGCTGCTGTCGGTGATGCTGGGCGCGTCGAGCGAAAACGCGCGCGCCGCGGAAACCCAAAAGCTGTTGAACTGGGGCTACACCGCCTTCGACACCGTTCGCCTGCTGGCGGCCAACCAGCCCGCGGCGCAGCCGCGCGTCTGGAAGGGCAAGGCCGACACCGCCAAGCTCGGTCGTGCCGAGGGGGTGGTGGTGTCGGTGCCGGCCGGCGAAGGCGCGCGCCTGAAATCCGAGGTGGTGCGCCCCGAGCCGCTGGTGGCCCCGCTGCAGAAGGGCCAATCGCTGGGCGCCCTGCGGGTGACCACGGCGGCCGGCCAGCCCGTGGTCGAGGTGCCCCTGACCGTGCTCGAGACCGTGGAAGAGGCCGGCATCCTGGGCCGCGCCTGGGACGCGATCCGCCTCTGGATCCAGTAAACCTGGCTGGGCCGGGCCCAGGCTTGGCGCCGGTGGCGGTCCAGTGCTACACTCGCGGGCTTTTCGGAATTTTCCGGAAGGCTTCGCTATTTTCAAACGTTTAGGGACGTTTTCAATGCCAACCATCAACCAACTCGTGCGCCAGGGCCGGGAGGTCGAAAAGACCAAATCCAAGAGCCCGGCCATGGAAAACTCGCCGCAGCGCCGTGGTGTGTGCACCCGTGTGTACACCACGACGCCCAAGAAGCCGAACTCGGCGCTTCGTAAGGTCGCCAAGGTCCGCCTGACCAACGGCTTCGAAGTCATTTCCTACATCGGCGGTGAAGGCCACAACCTCCAGGAACACAGCGTGGTGCTGGTCCGTGGCGGTCGTGTCAAAGACCTTCCCGGTGTGCGCTACCACATCGTGCGTGGCTCGCTCGACCTGCAAGGCGTGAAAGACCGCAAGCAGGCGCGCTCCAAGTACGGCGCCAAGCGTCCCAAGAAGGCCTGATCGGTTTTCTGAAATTCGGTGCCGCCGGCCAGACGAGCCGGATCGGCGTAGTGGCCTTGAACAAAGGCCGAGTAAGTGCAGGCTCCAGATGGGTCTGCGGGGTGTCTGGATAACAAGGACGTCCGGACATCAACTGAAGCAAGAGGTGAATCATGCCCCGTCGTCGCGAAGTCCCTAAACGTGAAATCCTGCCGGATCCCAAGTTCGGCAACGTCGAAGTCGCCAAGTTCATGAACGTGATCATGCAAGGCGGCAAGAAGGCCGTGGCCGAACGCATCATCTACGGTGCGTTCGAGCAGATCGAGAAGAAGTCGGGCAAGGATCCGCTCGAAATCTTCTCGACGGCCATCAACAACGTCAAACCCATGGTGGAAGTGAAGAGCCGCCGTGTGGGTGGCGCCAACTACCAGGTGCCCGTGGAAGTGCGTCCGGTCCGTCGTCTGGCGCTGTCGATGCGCTGGATCAAGGAAGCCGCGAAGAAGCGCAGCGAAAAGTCCATGGCCATGCGCCTGGCCAACGAGCTGATCGAAGCCACCGAAGGCCGTGGCGGCGCGATGAAGCGCCGCGACGAGGTGCACCGCATGGCCGAGGCCAACAAGGCCTTCAGTCATTTCCGCTTCTGATCCGGACGTTACCCTCTTCCGATCCACCTGACCCGAGAGCCCGCAAGCCCCACATCCCGGGGTGGCGGGCTCGAACCCTTTCCGGAGTATTTCCATGGCCCGCAGCACGCCCCTTGAGCGTTACCGCAACATCGGCATTTCCGCGCACATCGACGCTGGCAAGACCACGACGACCGAGCGCATCCTGTTCTACACCGGTGTGAACCACAAGATCGGCGAAGTGCACGACGGCGCCGCCACCATGGACTGGATGGAGCAGGAACAGGAGCGTGGCATCACGATCACGTCCGCTGCGACCACCTGCTTCTGGAAGGGCATGGACCTGTCCTACCCCGAGCACCGCTTCAACATCATCGACACCCCGGGCCACGTGGACTTCACCATCGAGGTGGAGCGTTCCATGCGCGTGCTCGACGGCGCCTGCATGGTGTACTGCGCCGTGGGCGGCGTGCAGCCCCAGTCGGAAACCGTCTGGCGCCAGGCCAACAAGTACAAGGTGCCCCGCCTTGCGTTCGTCAACAAGATGGACCGCACCGGCGCGAACTTCTTCAAGGTCTACGAGCAGATGCGCGTGCGCCTGAAGGCCAACCCCGTGCCCGTGGTGATCCCCATCGGCGCTGAAGACAACTTCAAGGGCGTGGTCGACCTGCTCAAGATGAAAGCGATCATCTGGGACGAGGCCTCGCAGGGCATGAAGTTCGAGTACCACGACATCCCGGCCGAACTCGTCGAGTCGGCCAAGGAGTGGCGCGAGAAGATGGTCGAGGCCGCCGCCGAAGCCAGCGAAGAGCTCATGAACAAGTACCTCGAAGAGGGCGACCTCTCCGAGGAAGAAATCAAGAACGGCCTGCGCACGCGCACGATCTCCACCGAGATCCAGCCCATGCTGTGTGGCACCGCCTTCAAGAACAAGGGCGTGCAGCGCATGCTCGACGCCGTGATCGACTTCCTGCCCTCGCCGGTGGACATCCCCCCGGTGTCCGGCACCGACGAGAAGGAAGAGCCCGCGACGCGCAAGGCCGACGACGGCGAAAAGCTGTCGGCGCTGGCATTCAAGCTCATGACCGACCCTTACGTCGGCCAGCTCACCTTCGTGCGCGTCTATTCCGGCGTGCTCAAGAAGGGCGACACCGTGTTCAACCCGGTCAAGGGCAAGAAAGAGCGTATCGGCCGCATCGTGCAGATGCACGCGAACAACCGCCAGGAAGTGGAAGAGATCCGCGCCGGCGACATCGCCGCCTGCGTGGGCCTGAAGGAAGTGACCACCGGTGAGACGCTGTGCGATCCCGATGCCGTCATCACCCTGGAGCGCATGGTCTTCCCCGAGCCCGTGATCGCACAGGCCGTGGAACCCAAGACCAAGGCCGACCAGGAAAAGATGGGCATCGCACTGCAGCGCCTGGCCTCCGAAGACCCGTCCTTCCGCGTGAAGACCGACGAAGAATCGGGCCAGACCATCATCTCCGGCATGGGCGAGCTCCACCTCGAGATCATCGTCGACCGCATGAAGCGCGAATTCGGCGTGGAAGCCAACGTGGGCAAGCCCCAGGTGGCCTACCGCGAAACGATCCGCAAGAGCGTGGACGAAGCCGAAGGCAAGTTCGTGCGCCAGTCGGGCGGCAAGGGCCAGTACGGCCACGTGGTGTTCAAGATCGAGCCCAACGAAGCCGGCAAGGGCTTCGAGTTCGTCGACGCCATCAAGGGCGGTGTGGTGCCTCGCGAGTACATTCCCGCGGTGGAAAAGGGCGTGATCGAAGCCCTGAACACCGGCGTGCTGGCCGGCTTCCCGGTGGTCGACGTCAAGGTCACGCTGCACTTCGGTTCGTACCACGACGTGGACTCGTCCGAGCAGGCCTTCAAGATGGCCGCCATCTTCGGCTTCAAGGAAGGCTGCAAGAAGGCCAACCCCGTCATCCTCGAGCCCATGATGGCCGTGGAAGTCGAGACGCCTGAAGACTACGCCGGCAACGTGATGGGCGACCTGTCGTCGCGTCGTGGCATGGTGCAGGGCATGGAAGACATGCCCGGCGGCGGCAAGGCCATCAAGGCCGAAGTGCCGCTGTCGGAAATGTTCGGCTACTCCACCACGCTGCGCTCGATGTCGCAGGGTCGTGCGACCTACACGATGGAATTCAAGCACTACTCGGAAGCCCCGCGTAACGTGTCCGAAGCCATCGTCGCCGCGCGCGCCAAGTAAGCACAACGGGTCGATCCCTCGCGGGGTCGACCCTTTCATTTCAGTCGGTCTGCGACGCCGCGCCGCCCTGTGCCCGTGCGGGGCGAACCAGCAGCAGCGTGCAGACCTAAAACCGCAACACGGGCAAAGTTCTTTATCAAGGAATCGAC
>NZ_JBBHZJ010000014.1:0-6602 GCF_049843535.1 Hydrogenophaga sp. T2
GAAGGCCTGGTTGATCTCGACGTAGAGCTCGCGCGTGGGGTCGTAGCTCACGTTGAGCAGCGTGACCGGGGCGGGCTGGGCCAGGGCTGGGCCCAGGCCGGCGGTGAGCGTAAGGGCGCTCAGGCCCAGGGTGTGCAGGAGGTGGCGGCGGGTGGTCATGGGTCGTTCCTTCGGGGGCAGCGGGGGCCGTGATCGGCGAGCCCGGTATGTTCCGGGCAACGCCACCCCGAGGGAACGAATACCTTTTTGCTTGTTTATGACCAAATGATCTGAGCCGCACCGGCGGCCCGCCCCCCGCGCGGCGGCCCGCCGAGCCTGGCCGTCACTGCTGCTTCGCGCCCTCGCCCAGCCGGCGGCCCAGGCCCACCGCGTACGGGGCGGCGCGCGCGGCGATCATCGGATCGGCCGAGGGCTGGATGCCCTTGGGGTAGACCATGGGGTTGTAGGTGATCGTCAGGCAGGCGCCACCCGCGTCCTCAGACACCGAGGTCACCTTGAGCAAGCCCAGGTTGACCTTCTTGCGGCCCTCGGGCAGCGGCACCGTGGCGCTGTCGATCTTGTCGCCGGGCTGGGCCAGCTCGAGGTTGAAGTTGAACGCGACCTTGCCGTCCTTCACCCGCTGCCGCAGGTCGTCGAACAGGAAACTCGGGCCTTTGGCCTTGGCCTCGTCGTCGCTCAGGCCTTGCACGCCGCCCACCGGCTCGAAGATCCATTTGCCGAACTGCGTGGTGCCGCTGGCGTTGACGAAACCGAAGGCGTGCACGCCCCAGTAGTTGACCGCGCCGAAGCTGGCGGGCACGGGCTGCGACGCGAAGTGGCGGCCTTGCAGCAGCACCTCGGGGTTCGCGTCGGCAAACGCCTTCACCTTGGCCGGGTCGGGCATCTTCGTGGCCGGGTCGGGCTGCAGCGAGGCCAGGCGGCCCAGGAACTGCTGCGGCGACGACGCGCCGAACACCGGCGCCGAGATGTTGCCCATCTGCCATTGCTCGCCGCCCGGCAGGTCGAACTGGATGGCAAGGTTGCGCTGCGACTTGGTGTTGTCGGCCGCTTTCGGGTTGGCGCCCCCGACCGAGAACCGGATCACCGCGGGCACTGGCCTGCCGCTGAAGACCGACGCCGTCGACAGACCCCGCGCCTCGGCGGTGCCCACGAACTCGCCCACGGCGCAGATGCCCTTGGCACCCGAGCGGCGATAGCCCTCGAACTTGCCGAAGGTGGCTTCGAACTGGTCGAGGAAGGACGCGGGGTCGACGGGCGCCGCCGCGGGGGATTGGGCAGAGGCGGCGGTGCTCAGCAAAGCGGCCGCGGCCGAGACAAGAAGGATGGCCGGTGATGGCATGGACTTGGCTCCAGAACGGGTTGGGGGAGGGATGCGCGGTAGACGGTCGGCGCGGGGGGCGCGATCGGCGTCCTTGGCACCGGCCGCAATGTGCGCCCGCGGCGCTCCCCAAGTCCTCGCCGAACCTTCAACAATCTGTGAAGTGTCCGGCGCCCGGTCACCGCCGACAATGCCGCCCCATGACCGCCGCCAAAAGGATCCTCATCGTCGAGGACGACGTGCACATCGCCGACCTGCTTCGCATGCACCTCGGCGACGAGGGCTTTGCCGTCGAGCACGCCGCCGATGGCGATGCCGGGGTGGCGCTGCTCGAGCGGGGCCACTGGGACGCGCTGGTGCTCGACCTGATGCTGCCCGGCGTCGACGGGCTGGAGATCTGCCGCCGCGCGCGGGCCATGGCGCGCTACACGCCCATCATCATCACCAGCGCGCGGTCGAGCGAAGTCCACCGCATCCTCGGGCTGGAGCTGGGGGCCGACGACTACCTGGCCAAGCCGTTCTCGGTGCTCGAGCTCGTTGCGCGGGTGCGGGCGCTGCTGCGGCGCACCGATGCCCTGGCGCGAAACGCCAAGCTCGAGGCCGGCACGCTCGAGATCGATGGCCTGC
The DNA here is from genome assembly GCF_049843535.1 of Hydrogenophaga sp. T2. Classification (NCBI taxonomy): domain Bacteria; kingdom Pseudomonadati; phylum Pseudomonadota; class Betaproteobacteria; order Burkholderiales; family Comamonadaceae; genus Hydrogenophaga; species Hydrogenophaga sp. T2. The sequence continues at coordinate 1,946 of NZ_JBBHZJ010000014.1, forward strand.
GCATCGACCCGCTGGCGCGCGAGCTGCACCTGGAGGGCCGTCCGGTCGACCTCACCCCGCGCGAGTTCGACCTGCTGCACTTCTTTGCGCGCCACCCGGGCAAGGTGTTTTCCCGCATCGAACTGCTCAACCAGGTCTGGGGCTACCGGCACGAGGGCTACGAGCACACGGTCAACACGCACATCAACCGCCTGCGCTTGAAGATCGAGACCGACCCCGCCCGTCCCGCGCGCATCCTCACGGTTTGGGGACGGGGCTACAAGTTCGGCAACCCCCGGGAGTCGGCGGGATGAGGCGGCGCCTGTCGCTGACGCAGCGCCTGAGCGCGCTGGTGGCCCTGCTGCTGATCGTCTGCGGCGCGGCCTCGATGGCCCTGCAGATGCGCGCCGGCGACCTGCAGGCGCAAGAGGCCATCCAGCGGCTGTCGCTGAACCTGGCGCGCCAGATCGCGGACAACAACCAGCGCGTGCTGTCGCCCGACGGCTTCGATGCGAACGCGGTGAATGGCCTCTTCGGCATGCTGATGCAGGTCAACCCCAGCGTCGAGGTCTACCTGTTGCACGCCGACGGCCGCATCGCGGCCCATGCCGCCGCGCCCGGCCGGCTGCGCCGCGAGCGGGTGGATGTGCAGCCCCTGCAGGCGCTGTGGGACGGCGCCCGCCTGCCCGTGCTGGGCGACGACCCCCGAAGCGCGCAGGCCCGCAAGGTGTTCAGCGCCGCCCCGCTGATCAGCGATGGCCGCGTCCACGGCTGGGTGTACGTGGTGCTGATCGGCGAGGCGCACGAGAACCTGGTGCGCGAGCTCATCGGCGATGGCGTGTTGCGCGCCACCCTGTGGTCGATGCTGCTGGTGATCGCGCTGGGTCTGGTCACCGCCTTCATCGCCTTGCGCTGGATCACGCGGCCACTGCGCGAACTGACCGCCGACGTGCGGGGCTTTGAAACCAAGGACGGTGGCGCGGTGCCGCCGCAACCGATCCCGACGGGCGAGGGGCCGCCCCACGACGACATCCACCAGCTGCGGCACGCCTTCTCGCAAATGACCCGGCGCATCGTCGAGCAGTGGCAGGCGCTGAGCCTGCGCGACCAGGAGCGGCGCGAGATGGTGGCCAACATCTCGCACGACCTGCGCACGCCCCTCACGTCGCTGCACGGCTATCTGGAAACGCTGCGGCTCAAGGACGACACGCTCTCGCCGGCCGATCGGCGCCGTTACCTCGACATCGCGCTGGGCCAGAGCCGCAAGGTGGGGACCCTGGCGCAGTCGCTGTTCGAGCTGGCGCGGCTGGAGCACGGCGGCATCAAGCCGAACCGCGAGACCTTCTCGATCACCGAGCTGGTTCAGGATGTGTTCCAGAAGTTCGAGCTCGCGGCCGAAGCGCGACAGCAACGGCTGGTGGCCGACCTCGCGGACTCGCTGCCCAGGGTCCAGGCCGACCTCGGCATGATCGAACGCGTGCTGACCAACCTGCTGCACAACGCCATTCAGCACTCGCCCGCGGGCGGCGTGATCACGGTGCGTTTGCGTCACCACCACCAGGCCGTCGAGGTGACGGTGCTGGACCAGGGGCCGGGCGTTCCGGAGGGCCTGCGGGCGGTCCTGTTCACCCGGCCGGCGGCCCGCGACGGCTGGCGCTACGGCCCCGAGGTGGCGGGCGGCCTGGGTCTGCTGATCGTGCGGCGCATCCTGCAGCTGCACGGCAGCGACATCGCGCTGGACGACGGGGAGGGCGGGGGAGCGACGTTCCGCTTTCTGCTGGCGGTCAACTGATCCCGCCGCCGGGGTCGGCGCCGGCCGGTTCAACGGTTCGGCTGTGGCGTCAGGCGCAGGTAGGGCCGCACAGCCCGAAAGCCCTTGGGGAAGCGCTCGGCAATCTCGGCCGCATCCTGCAGGCTGGGCAGGATCACCACGTCGTCGCCATCCTTCCAGTCCACCGGCGTGGCCACCTTGTACCCATCGGTGAGCTGCAGCGAATCGATCACGCGCAGGATCTCGTCGAAGTTTCGACCTGTGCTGGCAGGGTAGGTGAAGGTGGTTCGGATCACCTTCTTCGGGTCGATGATGAACACACTGCGCACCGTGGCGTTGGCCGAGGCGTTCGGGTGGATCATGTCGTAGAGCGTGGCGATGCGCCGGTCTGCGTCGGCCAGGATCGGGAAGTTGACTGTGGCGCCCTGCGTGCTTTCGATGTCGGGCACCCACTGTGCATGCGAGGCTAGCGTGTCCACGCTGAGCGCAATGGCCTTGACATGGCGGCGTGCAAACTCGCTCGACAGTGCTGCGGTGCGGCCGAGTTCGGTCGTGCAGACGGGCGTGAAGTCGGCCGGATGGGAAAAGAAAACCACCCAGTGGTCACCCGCCCACTCATGGAAGCGGATAGGACCATGGGTCGAGTCCTGTGTGAAGTCCGGGGCGATATCACCAAGGCGAAGCGTCATGGCTGGGTTCCTTCTCGGGTTGGGTCTGCACATTCTGGTGGGCGTGGGCCCGGACGCCAACGACCGAGTTCTTGTTTGCTCATGTGCTCAAGGCATTTAGGCTGGATACAAAAGGAGCTGGCTTTTGTGAGGGCCATGCGTAGAAACGAAGTTGCCCAGATACACCGGGATGGTTAGAGGCAGAGGTTGGGTAGGCTCTTGGCGCGGTACCGCATGGGCAAGGCCAGACCAATGATCGTGACGCAAGAATGGCAAGGGTTCCTTGAGACCCCTTTGCCGCCATGAATACCTCTGCTAGCCACGCCATTGCCCGCGCTGAGAAACACCTCGCCAATTGCATTCACCAAGCCCGGCGCCGCCGCGGCTGGACCCAGCACGAGTTCGCTTCTCAGGTTGACACCTCCATCAGCATGGTTCGCCGCATCGAGCGTGGTGACCCGGGTGTCTCTCTGTGGATCCTTATGCGCGGCGCGCTGCACCTCGGATTGCTGAGGGCGTTCAACCGGCTGCTGGCCATCCGGCATCGGCAGTACCGCGACAGGCGTGGCCGCAGCGGACATTCGACGCCGCGCCCGGCCGTGGTGGCTGCGCCTGAGCAGGCGACGGTCGACGTCGTTGCGCCGCCTGAAAACCCCCAGCAGTTGCCTCATGAGCCGCAAGCTCGCCTGCTGGATCACCTCACGGTCTACCTCGGGCATGCGTCTCTGGCGCTCGGGAGCCTGAAGGTCTATGCCCAGAACGACGAGGTGTTTTCCGAGTTCGCGCACGACGAGGGCTGGCTGAACAGCTCCTTGACCGGTAGCCCGGCATCGGCTTCGCGCAGGAAGCCAATGATCTGTTCTTCGGTGTATCGCTTCTTTATCGGTCCGATCTCCTTCTCGGGTTGATCGGACTCTAGACCTACGCGCTACAGATATCGGGAGGCAGCGCAAGCCAGCTTCTGCTTCCTAGCCTGGCCCGAGCTCCACCGAAACATGCGTGAGATGGTGCCGCGGCTGGTTGAAACCTGAGCATCCCCGAAAAGTGCAGCTACGACGCCAAGGGCAATCAAGGCAACACCGATAACACTCAACATGGCGTCTTTTTCGATCACTTTCGAAGTCCGCTGCTGGCCGACTGCGGCAGTCTAGCCCTCACCGAGCCAACTGCGAGTCGTCGATCTAGTCGTATCGATGACGAACGACCGCAACGTGGCGCAGAGCGCACATTCAGCGCAGCAGATCAACAAGCAGCAACCGCTGCAGTGCAGCCTTTGGCGTGCGGCCCTAGCTTCAGCGATCTGGCACGCCCCGTGACCTAAGGCAACGGATTTATTGGGCTGCCTTGTCCACGGTTCTGTTGTCGAACTAGCCGCGACTCATGCGCTTGACCACATCGCTGGGAGATGTGGCGACTGCGCCCTATCGGGATCGGCCGAATCGCGGGTTTGAGAGAAAACCCCTCGTGGCCCGCCCACGAGTGCTGCTCCCGGTACTTTTGAGAGCCAAGAGAAATCTCCCAGCCCCCCGCAACCCCGCGCCCCGCCTCGCGTTCGCCCAACAAAAAAGCCCCTGCGTTGCAGGGGCTCCAGACTCGCTGGCGGTGGGGGTAGGCACGACTGAACCCTTCTCAGGCAGAAGTTAGTGAGCGTAAACGTATGGTCTGTTGCAGACCTTTAAAAGAAAAGCGCGCGCACGCGGGCGCGCGCGCAAAAAAGGAAATTTGCCTGTTTGAGTGTGCAAGCGGTACCCCGTGTCCACGCTTTTGCTGAGGACGCATTTTTGTGCAGCACCGCAAAAATTTTGATCTTTGAGTTCGATGGTGGCGGGCTATCTTGATCCGCTGGTAACCAGGTATCACCACTTTTCTCAAGATGCCTCACAGGGCCAAAAAATCGAGCCAAGAAGCCTTCCTCTCTGATGCATGAGGGTTGGGTTAGGGGCGCCTTTGTCCGGATCAGACTTGTTCCTGGCATGCACCTCGGCTGCCACCATTGATCCTCAGGATCAATGGTCCGATCTCCGGCCATCCTTTTCGCTCGTTCTCCCCCATTCGTCGGTCTCGTCCGCCGCGGCTCCTATGTTTCGCTGACATTCTTGGCTCGCTTCGGATAGCTTGGCCTCGAGGTGACGGGGGAGAGCGGATAGTCAGTGAGCCTGCGGTTCCCCCGAAGGGCGGAACCGCAGGGGGAACCGCAGGGGGAACCGCAGGGGGAACCGCAGGGGGAACCGCAGGGGGA
>NZ_JBBHZJ010000015.1:0-3283 GCF_049843535.1 Hydrogenophaga sp. T2
AGCAGGCGCCCGAGGCCGCCGGCCACGGCGCGCCCGCCATCCGCGAAGCCTTCGACGCCGCAGGCCGGCTGCTGTGGCAGGCCGACGCGCGCGGCATCCTGCGCCAGGCACGCTACGACAGCGAAGGCCATCTGCTCGCCACGCGCGTCGTCGGTGCCGGCATCGACCAGCAGGAGCGCTACGAGCGCGATGCCCAGGGCCGCCTGCGGCGCGTGAGCGACGACAGCGGCGCGCACACCGATCTCGTGCGCGACGAAGACGGGCGCCTCGTGGCGAGCATCGATCCCCTGGGCCGCTGGACCCGCTACGAGCGCGAAGCCGCCGCCGTGCGCGTGGTGCAGGCGGCCAATACCCATCAGCCGCTGACCCTGCACCACGCCCTCGACGCGCAGGGCCGCTGGCACACGCTCGGCGCCGAGGCCCACGACGGCCGGCGCGTGCTGCGGCGCGTGACGCACCGGCGCTGGTGGGACGACTTCGGCCGCGAGGTCGCGGTGGAGCACCCCGACAGCGGCCGCGAGCTGCGCCGCTTCGACGCCATGGACCGCCTGGTGGGCGTGCTGCCCGCCGATGGCAGCCGGATCACGCTCGAGCGCGACACGGCGGGACGCCTCGTGCAGCGCCGCGTGACGCCGCCCGCGGGCAGCGCGAACACGCCCGCGCAGACCGTGCACTACCGCTACCAGGGCGGCGCGCTCGCGGCCGTAGAAGGACCTGAGCAGACCGAGCACTACACGCGCGACCCCGAGGGCCGCGTGGTCGAGAAGGCCGTGTCGCTGCGGCTCAACGACGGCCGCTGGGTGCACAGCACCACCCGCTACCGCCGCGACGGCCAGGGCCTGCTGGCCGCGCAAAGCCTGCCCGACGGCAGCGAGCTGCAGTTCGAGCGCAACGGCCAGGGCCAGATCGTGGCGCTGCATTGGCAGGCCGGGCCCTGGGCGCCGTTTGGCGCGGGCCGCGTGACCCTGGCGCGCGACCTGCGGCGCGACCTCATCGGTCTCACGCACATCGCCTACGGCAACGGCATCGAAGGCGATTGGCAGCGCAGCCGACAGGGCGTGCTGGCGCGCGTGGCGTACACGGGCGCGCCGCACACCGCGCCCGACCCGCGCGAGCACCGCGGGTTGTGGGACAGCCGCCTGCGCTTCGATGCCGCGGGCAATGTGCTGCTGCGCCGCGACGACGCGAGCGGCCTCGGGGCCGGCGTGGCGCAACTGGCGCTCGCCTACGGCCCGCAGGACCAATTGCTGCAGGCGGTGCGAAACGCCGGGCCCGACGCCCCCGCCACCACCTGGCGTTACCACCACGACAGCCTGGGCGATCGGCTGCTCGCCCAGCAGCCCGGGCCCGGCGGCGGTGCGGCGCCCACCGAGCGCGACCCGCGCCGCGACCTGCCACGCGATGGCGCGGGGCGGGTGCTGCGCGATGGCACACGGCAATACGCCTGGGACGGCCTGGGCCGGCTGACCGGCGTCACGCAGGCGGGCGAGACCACGCGCTACCGCCACGACCACCGCGGACTGCGCGTGGCCGAGCAGGGCCGGCGCTCGCAACACCACCTGCACGACGACGCGCGCCACCGCATCGCCGACCTCGATGCACAAGGCCGCATCACGCGGCAGTACGTGTGGCTGGGCGAGCAGCTGCTCGCGGTGATCGACCCGCCCCGGCCCGTGCCGCTGCGCGCGCCGGCCGAGGGCGTGTGGCAGGCGCTGGGCCGCGCCGCGGCGCTGGCCTGGCAGGGGGTGAGCGGCGCCCGGCCGGCGATCCGCTACGTGCACGCCAACCACCTGGGCGCGCCCGTCGCGGCCACCGACGAGCGCGGTGCGGCGCTGTGGACCGCGGTGTACACGCCCTTCGGCCAGCGCCTGCCCGCACCGTGGAGCCTGTCGCGCGGCGGCTTCCGGCTCGACCTGCGCCTGCCCGGGCAATGGGAAGACGAGGCCACCGGCCTGCACGCCAACGACCAGCGTATCTACGACCCGCAGGCCGGGCGCTACCTGAGCCCCGACCCCCTGGGCCTGGCGGGCGGGCTCAACGCCTACGCCTACGTGGGCAACAACCCGCTGGGCCACGTGGACCCGCTCGGGCTGGTGCTGTTCGCCTTCGATGGCACGGACAACACCAACGACGAGGAATGGCTGCGCTCGCGCGGGGGGTCGGTATCGAATGTGTGGCGGTTCAGGCAGCTGTACGGCGATGGCGACCGCCGCTACGTCAGTGGCGTGGGCACGCTGCATCGCGACCCGTACTACGGCGACATCGTGCCGCCCTGGCTGGACAACGCCCTCAACCATTCGGGCGTGGCGCGCATCGACCGCATGCTGCGGTACTTCAACGACGAGGCCGATCTCGCGCTCGACGACGACGCCGCGATGGCGGTCGATATCGTCGGCTTCAGCCGCGGTGCGTCCGAGGCGCGCGACTTCGCGAACCAGGTCGTGGCCGCGACGCGCGACGGCGTCTACCACTACACCGCGATCGGCAGCGACGGCGCGCCGCAGGCCCGCTGCCAGCGCGTGGACCTGCGCTTCATGGGCCTGTTCGACACGGTGCTCAGCACGAACGCCGGCCGCGACTACCGGCTCGCGATCCCCGACGCCTTCACCCACGTGGCCCAGGCCGTGGCCCTGAACGAGTACCGGGGCAACACCCTGCATCCCTACGGGTCGGTGGGCGCGTTCCCACTGGAATCGATTGCCCAGGCGGCGAACGGCCCCGAGCCGGAGGCAGGGCGCACGCGCATCGAGCGGGGCTTTGTGGGCGCGCACGCCGACATCGGCGGGGGTTTCGCGGAGAGCGAGAACCAGCTTTCGCAAGTGGCGCTGGTGTGGATGGTCGAACAGGCCAAAGCGGCGGGCGTTCGCATGAACGAGCCCGAATCGCTCCACCACATCGTTGCGAACCCCGTCGTTCACGACCGCAGCAACAGCATCCTGACCGGCGCACCCGATCCGGGTGCCGAGGACCGGCCGGTGCGCTACGGCGGCGGTGATCGCGCCACCCAGCGCCAGATGGCCTTCGTCTCGGGCATGAGCTGGGCCGACACCGCGGCCTTCGTCGACTACCTGCCGCCCGACGACCCGCAACGGCAGCGCTTCGTGACCGGCACGGTGGACATGCAGCGCTACCTCGACTGGTTGAACCGCAACGGCTACGGCCTGAACCTGAAAGTGGAGTGACGATGGACCCTTTGAACGACGATCAAGTGGCGCGCCGCCGGTGGCTGGCGCTGATGTCCCTGTGCTTCTGCAGCGTGGGTTGCAACACGGGTACGGCTGGT
>NZ_JBBHZJ010000016.1:0-1579 GCF_049843535.1 Hydrogenophaga sp. T2
TTGTTGGTGGCGCTGCGCGGGCGGCAGCACCTCGATGGCCAACGCGGGCGTGTCGGGCGCGTCGAGCAGCGCTTCGGCCAGGCCTTGCAGGGTCTGCAGCAGTTGGGCGGCCAGGGCCTCGGGGGCGATGCCGGCGGCGCACTGGGCCTCGATCTCGAAGCCGTCGCCGAGGTCGTCGATGGCGACGCCGATGGGGTAGTTGACGCGCTCTTCGGCGTCCAGCAGCCGACCCAGCAGCGAGGCCTGGGGGTGGTCACCTCCCACCGCCGCCGGCGACGAGTGTCGGTAGTTGAAGATGGCCGTGAACAGGGGTTCGGACGCGGGCACGCCGCTGCAGCGCTGCGCCAGCGTCAGCGTGGCCTGCTCGTGCTGCAGCAGCGCACTCAGGGCCTCGCGCGTACGCTGCAGCGCCTCGCGCGCACTGGCCTGCTGGAGGTCCACGCGCAGCGGCAGCGTGTTGATGAACAGCCCCACGGTCCGCGCCTGCTGGTCCGCGCCGTCGAGCCGGCCCGAGAGCACGGTGCCGAAGACCGGGTCGTGGCGCTGTGCGGCGCGCGCGAGCAGCAATGCCCAGCCGGTGTGCCAGAGCACGCCCGCGGTCACGCCGTGTCGGCGGGCCGCGCGGCGGAGTTTTGCGCCCAGGGCCGCGTCCACGCTGGCGCGGTGGCCGCGCACGCCGTCGCTGCCGATGTTGCGCACCCCGAAAGGCATGGTGCCCTCGGTGACTTCGCCCAAGGCCTCCTGGAAATGGGCTTCCTGCGCCAACGGGTCGACGGCGCGTGCGCGTTGCACGAAGGGGCGGTAGGCAGGGGCGGGCTCGAGCACCGCGCCCGGGTCCTCGCACAGCCGGGCGATTTCTTGCTCGACCACTTCCAGCGACACGTGGTCGCCGGTCAGGTGGTGCATCTGGATGGCGAGCAGCCAGCGCTGGCTGACCGCGTCGTCAAGGGTATGGCAGCGCAGCAGGGGCGCTTCGCGCACGTCCATCGGGGCACGGCTGGGGGCGACGGCGGCCTTGAGGGCATTCAAGGCATCGCGGCCCGGTTCGGCCACTTGAGGGTGCACCGGCAGTTGCGCGTCGCGCAGCACCACCTGAACGGGGTGAGGCAGGCCTTCCCAGGCAAAGCAGGTGCGCCAGGCGTCGTGGCGCTGCACCATGGCCTGCAGGCCGGCGATGTAGCGCTCGCGCGCGGCCGCGCTGTCGAAGCTTCGGACCGACCAGACCAAGTACTCGTCGTGGGCTGGATTGAGGCGGTGGTGGAACAGCAGGCCTTCCTGCAGCGGCGCGAGGCGGTAGAGGTCCTGCACGTTGGCACAGCCACCGGGCACGTGGGCGAGCAGGGCGTCGAGTTCGGCCTGAGACAGCTCGGCCAGCGGCACCTGCTCGGGCGTGATGCGTGTGGCACCCAGCGGCAGGCCTTGGGGGGCGGTGACATCGGCCGCTTGCGTGAGTGGTCGCAGGCGTTGCGCGAGCTCGCAGAGCACGGGGTGGTCGAACACGGTTCGAGCCTCCACATGGCAACCCGCCTCGCGCAGCCGGGCCACGAGCTGCATGGCCAGCAGCGAGTGGCCGCCGAGG
>NZ_JBBHZJ010000017.1:0-1552 GCF_049843535.1 Hydrogenophaga sp. T2
CTGTTGGTGGCGCTGCGCGGGCGGCAGCACCTCGATGGCCAACGCGGGTGTGTCGGGCGCGTCGAGCAGCGCATCGGCCAGGCCTTTCAGGGCCTGCAGCAGTTGTGCGGCCAACGCCTGCGGGGCGATGCCGGCGGCGCACTGGGCCTCGATCTCGAAGCCGTCGCCGAGGTCGTCGATGGCGACGCCGATGGGGTAGTGTGTTCCCTGCGACCGCGACAGCACGCGGCCGTCGCGAACGGCCGCTGCCTCGCGCTGGCTCCGGAAATTGAGGTTGCTCGTGAACAGCGGGCGGGCGGCGGGTACGGCGCTGCAGCGCTGTGCCACGGCGAGCGGCGTCTGCTCGTGGGCCATCAGGCCGGTCAGTGTCTCGCGGGTCTGGCGCACTGCCTGGGCCGCGCTTTGCCCCGCGAGCCGTAGCCTCAGCGGGAGGGTATTGACGAACAGCCCCACGGTTCGCGCGGTATCGCCGCCGCCAGCCAGGCGGCCGGAGAGCACGGTGCCGAAGACCACGTCGTCGCGGGCGCTGCAGCGCGCCAGCAGCAGGGCCCAGGCGGTGTGGGCCAGCACCGACACCGGCACGCCCTGTCGGCGCGCCGCGGCACGCAGCGCCGCCGATGCCGCGGTGTCCAGTCGCACGCGGTGCGCGTCCACGCCTTCGGGGCCAATGGCCGACACCCCGAAAGGCACCGTACCCTCGGCGAGGTCGCCCAGCAGCGCCTTGAAGTGAGCCTCCTGCGTCGCGCCGTCTGCCGCGCACGTGGCCTGCACGAAGTGCCGGTAGGCTGGTGCGGGCGGCAGCTCGGCTTCGCGCCCGGCAAGGATGGCCGCGGTCTCCAGACTCACGATCTCCTGAGACAGCTGGTCGCCGATCAGGTGGTGCATCTGAACCGCGAGTAGCCAGCGCCGGTGAGTCGTGTCCTGCATGGCGTGCAGCCGCACCAGCGGGGTGTGCTGCAAGTCGAACCGCGTCTGCTGCACGTGCCGGCGCAGGGTCGCCTCGGCGTCTTCGCCGGGTTCGAGCGCGTGCGTGGTCAGCGTCGGCGGCGCGTGCCTCAGCACGAGCTGTACCGGATGGGGCAGGTCGTCCCAGGCAAAGCGGGTACGCCAGGCGTCGTGGCGGGCCGCGATGCGCTGCAAGGCCTGCGCGTGGTCCTGCATCGCCTGCTCTTCGTCGAAGGCGAGCACGAGATCGAGCCAATAGGGGTCCTGGTCGGGATGCAAGCGGTGGTGGACCAGCAAGCCTTCCTGCAGGGGGCCAAGGGGGTAGACGTCCTGCAGGTTGTCGAGGCCGCCGGGTATGCGCGCCACCAGCGTGTCGAGCGCGGCCTGTGACAGTCCGGCCATGGGCACGTCATCGGGCGTGAGCCGCTGGGTGCCAAGGGGGATGGCGGAGGGCGCATCGGTCAGATCCGAAGGCGTGTCCGCGCGCATGCGCTGCGCCAGCGTTTGCAGCACCGGCTGATCGAAGACATCGCGCACTGCGAGGCGGGACCCCGCCTCGCGCAGCCGGGCCACGAGCTGCATGGCCAGCAGCGAGTGGCCGCCGAGA
>NZ_JBBHZJ010000018.1:0-1534 GCF_049843535.1 Hydrogenophaga sp. T2
TCGAAGAAGTGGTCGTGGCGGCCCACGCGCGGCACGGCGAGCACGGCCTGCCAGGCCTGCGCCAGCAGTGCTTCCTGCGCACCCTGCGGCGCTTCGTAGGCTGCACTGCCGAAGGCCAGGGCCTGGGCGTCGGGCGCGGGCAGGGCCTTGCGGTCGGGCTTGCCGCTGGGCAGCAGCGGCACCCGTTCGAGCGCGACCCAGGCCGTGGGCAACATGGCTTCGGGCAACTGCTCGCGCAGCGCGGCGCGCAGATCGCCGGGCTCCCAGCCCGCCTTGCCGACCACGTAGGCCACGAGCCGGTGCTGGCCCGGGCGTTCTTCGTGCGCCGCGACCACGGCGTGTTGCACCTGCGGCAGCGCGTTGATCGCGGCCTCGACCTCGCCGAGCTCGATGCGCACGCCGCGGATCTTGACCTGATCGTCGGTACGGCCCAGGTACTGCAGCTGGCCGTCGGGCAGCCAGCGCACGCGGTCGCCCGTGGCGTACAGGCGCTGGCCCGGGTTGAACGGGTCGGGCACGAAGCGCTCGGCGGTGAGCTCGGGGCGGTTCAGGTAGCCCAGGGCCAGGCCCCGGCCACCAATGAAGAGCTCACCCTCGGCGCCCGCGGGCAGCAGTTGCCGCTCGGGGCCGAGCACATGGCAGTGCGTGCCCGCGATCGGGTGGCCGATGGGCATGGGATCGGCCGGCTCGCGGCCCACCTCGTGGTGCACCGAGACGATGGTGGTTTCGGTGGGGCCGTAGAAGTTGCCCAGGGTGACGCCGGGCAAGCGCTGCAGCAGCGCACGGGCCAGTGCCGTGTCCAGCGCTTCACCGCCGGCGATCACGTAGCGCAGGTCCGTGCAGTCGGCCAGCGCGGGCAGCTCGAGCACGGCGCGCAATTGCGAAGGCACGAGGATCACGTGCGTGATGCGCTGCGCGCGCAGGGTGTTCACCAGCGCGTCGGAGAGCGCGTGTTCCCCGGGTTGCGCGACCACGGTGGTGGCGCCGCACAGCCAGGGGGCAAAGAGATCCAGCAGCGAGGGGTCGAAGCCGATGCTGGTTTTGTGCAGCATGCGCTGGCCCGGACCGAGCCCGCAGGCCTTCACGGCCCACTGCAGCACGTTGCTCAGGGCGGCGTGCGGCACCATCACGCCCTTGGGCATGCCGGTGGAGCCGGAGGTGTAGAGCACGTAGGCCAGGGCGTCGGGGGCGAGGTCCAGCGCCAGGTTGGTGCTGTCGTGCGCGGCCAGCGAGGGCGGTGGGGCATCTAGCGCGAGCCACTGCGGCTGTGCGCCATCGACCGCGGCCTGCAGCGCGACCTGTTGCGCCGACTGCGTGAGCACGATGGGCGCAGCGGTGTCGGCCAGCAATTGCGCCAGGCGCGCGGCGGGCAGCTCGGGGTCGAGCGGCACGAAGGCCGCGCCGCTCTTGAGCACGGCCAGGTAGGCCAGGGGCAGTTCGAGCGAGCGCTGCAGGTGCAGGCCCACGGTGACGCCCGGGCCTGCGCCCAGGGCCTGCAGTTGGCGCGCGAGGCGGTTGGCCTGGGCGTTGAGCT
>NZ_JBBHZJ010000019.1:0-1531 GCF_049843535.1 Hydrogenophaga sp. T2
GTGCTCGGGCTCGAACTCGTGCGCCACTACAACAGCGCCGAACACGGCAAGGGCGTGCTCGGGCGCGGCTGGCGGCTGAGCTACGAGAGCGAACTCCGCGTGCGCGGCGACGGCCTGCAGATCGTGCAGGGCGACGGCACGCGGCTGCGCTTCGAGCGCATGCCCCAGCGCCCCGGCACCTACCGCACCCGCGAGCCCCTGCAAGGCCGGGTGCGCGCGCAGGCCGTGGCCGGCGGCACCGAACACGTCTGGACCTGGGCCGACGGCCGCGAACTGCGCTTCAACCGCCAGGGCCGGCTCGAACAGATCCGCGTGCCCAGCGGCGAATTCCTGAGCCTGCGCCACGACGAACGCGGCTGGCTGCGCGAGGTCATCGACCCCGCGGGGCGGCGGCTCGTGCTGCACTACCCGGGGCGTCGCGGCGAACACAGCCGCGATCCCTTCCGCGGCGTGTACGCCATCGACACCCCCGTGGGCCGCTTCGGCTACGCGCACGGCGCCGCGCTGCCCGCGGGCTCGCGCGCCGACCCGCGCGAACGCATCGCCAGCCTGGTGCGCGTCACCGCCCCCGCCGCCGCGGGCCAGCCCGCGCGCGTGCGCCACTACCACCACGAAGACCCGCGCTGGCCCGTGCTGCTCACCGGCATCAGCGAACAGCAGGGCGGGCCGCCCCCGCAGCGCCTGAGCACCTGGGCCTACGACGCGCAGGGCCGCGCCGTGCTCAGCTTCAAGGGTGAGCGCCGCGCCGGTGCGCCCGGCCTCGAACAGGTGCGCCTGCAATGGCTGCCCACGCACGGCGGCCGCGCCGGCCAGGGCCACACCCGGCTCACCAACAGCCTGGGCCAGACCACCGACCACACCACGGCCCTCGTGGCGGGCCAGCCGCGCATCCTGCAGGTGCGCGGCGCGGGCTGCGCGGCCTGCGGGCCGACCAACGTGCGCTACGCCTATGACCGCCTGGGCCGGCTCGTCGAAGAGACCCGGCTCGACGCGCGGGGCCGGCCCGTGCTCACGCAGCGCACCGAGCGCGACGCGCAGGGCCGCGTCACGCAGCGCAGCCTCCTGCGCTACCACCGCGGCCGGCCTTTGCCCGCGCAGTGGCGCGTGCGCTACGCCTACGCGCCGCTCGACACGACCGACCCCGACGCGCTGCCCGACCCGCAGCCGCGGCGCATCGAGCGCCCGAGCGTGGTGGCGGGGCGGGTGCACACGCTGCGTTTGGCCTACAACGCGGCGCGGCAGCTGCTGCGGGTGGACGAAAGCGGGTACAGCCCGGTGGACGGGCAAGGCCGCTTCGTGCCCAGCGGCGTGGCGATCGAGCGCAGCACCGAATACCGCTACGCGACGATCAACGGGCGCAGCGTGCGCGTGCAGCAGGACGGGCCCTTGCCCAACGGGCCGCAGAACAGCCCGGCCGACTCGGACATCACGCGCTACGGCTGGGACGCGCGCGGCGACCGGGTGGTGCAGATCACAGGGCCGGGGGGTGAGGGGGTGCGCGTGGCGCGCGAGCCCGACACGGGCCGTGTGC
>NZ_JBBHZJ010000020.1:0-1240 GCF_049843535.1 Hydrogenophaga sp. T2
TGGGCTGCTGCCGGTTCCGTTGACACCGACCTAAGCTTCTTGAGCTTTTTCGAACTGTATGGGACTGAGGTATCCGAGCATCGAATGCCGGCGCGTCGGGTTGTAGAAGCACTCGATGTAGTCGAACACATCTGAACGGGCCTGCCCTCGCGTTCGATACACCCTCCTGGCCGTGCGCTCGGTCTTGAGGGAGCTGAAGAAGCTCTCCATGGCCGAGTTGTCCCAGACCTCGCCGGCCCGGCTCATGCTGCAAGTGATGCCCTGTTCGTCCAGCAGCCTCTGGAAGTGCTCGCTGGTGTACTGGCTTCCCTGGTCCGAGTGATGCAGTAAGGCCACCGGCTTGCCCCGGCGCCACACCGCCATCATCAGCGCGTCCACCACGAGCTGCGAGGTCATGCTCTCCTGCATCGACCAGCCCACGATGCGCCGCGAGTACAGGTCCAGCACAGCAGCCACGTACAGCCAGCCTTCTGCCGTCCAGATGTAGGTGAAGTCGGCCACCCACTTCTGGTTCGGGCCATCGGCCTGGAACTGGCGGTCGAGCACGTTGTCAGCCACCGCGCTGCGTTCCCCTCGGTCCTTGGGCAGTCCACGCCGCCGTGGCCGAGCGCGCAGTGCCTGCTCACGCATGAGCCGCTCGATGCGGTGCAGACCACAAGCCTGACCTTGCTCCAGCACGTCGTGCCAAACACGTCGTGCGCCGTAGGTGCGGTCACTGCGCACGAAGCTCTGATGCACCTGAGCGCCCAGCACCTCGTCACTGAAGCTGCGTCGGCTCCTGGGCCGCGTGAGCCACGCGTAGAAGCCGCCTCGCGAGACACCGAGCGCCTCGCACATCAGATTGACCGGCCAGGCCCCTCGGTGCTTCGCCACGAAGCCGAACTTCACATCGACTCCTTCGCAAAGTAGGCCGCGGCTTTTTTCAGGATGTCGCGCTCCATCTTGAGCTTGGCCACCTCCTTGCGAAGCCGCGCTATCTCGATGTCCTGGGCCTTTTGCTTGCCGTTGCCAGGGAACGCCTCTTGCGGCTCCTCCCGCAGCTCACGCACCCACTTGCGCAGCACGTTCTCGTGAACGTCCAGGTCCTTGGCGGCTTGGGCCACCGAAACGCCACGCTCGCTGACCAGCTTGACCGCCTCGAGCTTGAACTCGCGACTGAATGTCCTTCTTCTCTCCATGAGCCACCTCCGGTTTCATCTTCCACCTTAACAAGGTGTCTGTGAAACCGGCAGCAGCCCAC
>NZ_JBBHZJ010000021.1:0-1064 GCF_049843535.1 Hydrogenophaga sp. T2
GGCATGACCATCTCTTTGTCTTTCGGCAGCTCGATCGAGCCCGTGACGTCGGTCGTGCGGAAGTAGAACTGCGGACGGTAGTTGTTGAAGAACGGCGTGTGACGGCCGCCCTCGTCCTTGCTCAGCACGTACACCTCACCCGTGAAGTGCGTGTGCGGCTTGATCGAGCCCGGCTTGCACAGCACCTGGCCGCGCTGCACTTCTTCGCGCTTGGTGCCGCGCAGCAGGATACCCACGTTGTCGCCGGCCTGACCCTGGTCGAGCAGCTTGCGGAACATCTCCACGCCCGTGCAGGTGGTCTTTTGCGTCGCCGCAATACCCACGATCTCGATTTCTTCGCCGACCTTGATCACGCCACGCTCGATACGGCCGGTCACCACGGTGCCGCGACCCGAGATCGAGAACACGTCTTCCACCGGCATCAGGAAGGCGCCGTCCACGGCACGCTCCGGGGTGGGGATGTAGCTGTCCAGCGCGTCGGCCAGGCGCATGATGGCCTGCTCGCCCAGGTCGCCCTTGTCGCCTTCGAGCGCCAGCTTGGCCGAGCCCTTCACGATCGGGGTGTCGTCGCCAGGGAAGTCGTACTTGCTCAGCAGTTCGCGCACTTCCATCTCGACGAGCTCGAGCAGCTCGGCGTCGTCGACCATGTCGCACTTGTTCAGAAACACGATGATGTAGGGCACGCCCACCTGACGCGCCAGCAGGATGTGCTCGCGGGTCTGGGGCATCGGGCCGTCAGCGGCCGAGCACACCAGGATCGCGCCGTCCATCTGGGCGGCGCCGGTGATCATGTTCTTCACGTAGTCGGCGTGGCCCGGGCAGTCCACGTGCGCGTAGTGGCGGTTGGCCGTCTCGTATTCCACGTGCGCGGTGTTGATCGTGATGCCGCGCGCTTTTTCTTCCGGAGCCGCGTCGATCTGGTCGTACGCCTTGGCAGCACCACCGAACTTGGCCGCCAGCACCGTCGTGATCGCCGCCGTCAGCGTCGTCTTGCCGTGGTCCACGTGACCAATCGTGCCCACGTTCACGTGCGGCTTGGTCCGCTCGAATTTCTCTTTTGCCAT
>NZ_JBBHZJ010000022.1:0-1026 GCF_049843535.1 Hydrogenophaga sp. T2
TGGCGCGCTCAGTTGCGCGTCTGGTCGACGAGCTTGTTCTTGGCGATCCAGGGCATCATGGCGCGCAGCTGGGCGCCCACCACCTCGATGCTGTGCGCGGCGGTGTTGCGCCGGCGCGCGGTCATGCTCGGGTAGCCGGTGCGGCCTTCGAGGATGAACATCTTGGCGTAGTCGCCGTTCTGGATGCGCTTGAGCGCGTTGCGCATGGCTGCGCGCGACTGCTCGTTGATCACCTCGGGGCCGGTCACGTACTCGCCGAACTCCGCGTTGTTGGAGATCGAGTAGTTCATGTTGGCGATGCCGCCTTCGTAGATCAGGTCCACGATGAGCTTGAGCTCGTGCAGGCACTCGAAGTAGGCCATCTCGGGCGCGTAGCCGGCTTCCACCAGCGTCTCGTAGCCCATCTTGATCAGCTCGACCGCGCCGCCGCACAGCACGGCCTGCTCGCCGAACAGGTCGGTCTCGGTCTCTTCCTTGAAGTTGGTCTCGATGATGCCGGCCTTGCCGCCGCCGTTGGCCATGGCGTAGCTCAGCGCCAGGTCGCGCGCCTTGCCCGTCTTGTCCTGGTGCACCGCCACCAGGTGCGGCACGCCGCCGCCCTGGGTGTAGGTGCTGCGCACGGTGTGGCCCGGGGCCTTGGGCGCAACCATCCACACGTCCAGGTCGGCGCGCGGCACCACCTGGTTGTAGTGCACGTTGAAGCCGTGCGCGAAGGCCAGCGAGGCGCCCTGCTTGATGTTGGGCTCGACGTTGTTGCGGTAGACCTCGGCGATCTGCTCGTCGGGCAGCAGGATCATGACCACGTCGGCGGCTTTCACCGCGTCGTTGACCTCGAGCACGTTCAGGCCGGCCTTGCCCACCTTGTCCCACGAGGCCCCGCCCTTGCGCAGGCCCACCACCACCTTCACGCCGCTGTCGTTGAGGTTCTGCGCGTGCGCGTGGCCCTGGCTGCCGTAGCCGATGATCGCCACCGTCTTGCCCTTGATGAGGGACAGGTCGCAGTCCTTGTCGTAGAAAACTTTCATG
>NZ_JBBHZJ010000023.1:0-862 GCF_049843535.1 Hydrogenophaga sp. T2
GCCAAGCAGTGGAAGGCCAAGACCGGCCAGGACGTGACCATCAAACAGTCCCACGGCGGCTCGGGCAAGCAGGCCCGCTCCATCATCGACGGCCTCGACGCCGACGTCGCCACCCTGGCCCTGGCCGGCGACACCGACGCCCTGCACACCAACGGCCAGTGGATCCCCAAGGACTGGCAGAAGCGCCTGCCGCACAACAGCTCGCCCTACACCTCCACCATCGTGCTGGCCGTGCGCCAGGGCAACCCCAAGAACATCAAGGACTGGGACGACCTCATCCGCCCCGACGTCAAGGTGATCACCCCCAACCCCAAGACCTCGGGCGGCGCGCGCTGGAACTACCTGGCCGCGTGGGAATACGCCAAGCGCAAGCTCGGCGGCGACGCCCAGGCCAAGGACTTCGTGGCCAAGCTCTACAACAACGTGCCCGTGCTCGACACCGGCGCGCGCGGCTCCACCATCACCTTCGCCCAGCGCAACCAGGGCGACGTGCTGATCGCCTGGGAGAACGAGGCCTACCTGCTCGAGAAAGAGTTCGGCACCAGGTTCGACTTCGTCTACCCCTCGCTGTCCATCCTGGCCGAGCCCGCGGTGACCGTGGTCGACAAGAACGTGGACAAGAAGGGCACGCGCGCCGTGGCCCAGGCCTACCTCGAGTACCTCTACACCGAAGAGGCGCAGGACATCATCGGCAAGAACTTCTACCGCCCGGTCTCGACCAAGGCCCAGGCCAAGTACGCCAAGCAGCTGCCCAAGCTCAACCTGTTCACCATCGACCAGGCCTTCGGCGGCTGGGACAAGGCGGCCAAGGCGCACTTCGCCGACGGCGCCTCGTTCGACCAGATCTACACCAAGAAGTAAG
>NZ_JBBHZJ010000024.1:0-455 GCF_049843535.1 Hydrogenophaga sp. T2
GCGAATGCGCCGAACGTGGACCAGCAGCGGCGGTTTCGCGGGATCGGGCTGGTGCTGGTGGTGGACGCGGTGCCGGGGGCGGAGATGGAGGGAGTCACCTTTCACGATGAAAGGGGAGCACTCATCTATGCCTCAGCGGTTGTGGCCAGGCGCAACCGCGAAATCATGACCACCGGCGCCACCCATGTGCCGGAAACGGTTCACGTGGTCTGGCGACAGAACGGGCAATACGACTTCAGCCGCGCCACCTGGTACGGCGGGACGGTCCTCGGTGACCACTCTGTGCCCGTCGCCGCCCGTATCCCCGACGCGGTCCTGCGCGACATCCGCGCCAAGCCGGGCAGCCTGCGCCTGAAGTTCCGCCTCAAGCCCGACGGTGTGCTGTTCGGCTGGGACATCGAACGCGATGGCGGCGGTGTCTCGCGCTTCGACAGCCCGGGCGGGGATTTTCTGGA